>JAGATC010000018.1 GCA_017621455.1 Alistipes sp.
TACATTGGAGTCGGCAAAGAGGCAGGAGAGTTCCCCTTCATACCAGAAGCAATCCCATAGCGAACGTGGCGTTGGCTTTTGGGACGCTTCGAGTATGGTACGGTTGGCAGTCTTGATATTCATCACACCGACATTCTCGGGCATACCGCTCTGTACCTGGCTTGCTCGTGCGAGGTCGCCATGGATCATGTTGATGTAATTCTTATCCTCTTCCATAGCCATTACCAGTTACGTTTGTTTGGTTTGCGACGGTGGGAAGAGGATATGGACTCGCTAAGCTCCTCATCGGATAGAGGAACGGGATTCTTACGGGAAGATTCCAGCCACTTGTCCAGTTCATCACGATAGAGGCAGTAGCGTTTGCCGGGCTTGGTGGCAGGGATGGTTCCATCGGAGAGCTTCATGTAAAGCGTTCCTTTGGGAATGCCCAAGTATTCCGCTGCTTCATCCACAGACATGGGGACGTGGGTGTCCACTGCCTTTGCGTTGTTCACACTGCTCTGCTCGGTGAGCAGGCTTTTCAGGCTCATCACTTCATCCCGAAGCTGAGCTACGACCATAGGAAGGTCGTTGAAGGTAATCATATTATTTTCCATTTTACAACTCGCCCCTTTAGTGGGACTTGCTGCAAAGGACTTGAATGATACAGCCGTGAATACCTCCACGAATGATAATTGCAAAATAATTCCCGAATAACGATGACCGACCATAAATGACGGGCAAAGTTATTCGGGAAACGATGTGATACAGGCAGTTACGCTTTACTGGCTGCTTATGGTTAGTATCATCCTTATCAAGAAATGTACAATATAAATTCCTAGTCTTGGAAATTTCAACAATGATAGCTTATAAATTTATTGAAAATTGTATCCCAAGTTCTTTATTATGGCTACCTTTGTGACATATCTTGCATATTGAAATATAAATTATTTTTTTACGTAAGTCATATGAATAAATCTACCAAACTATACAAATCAATAACATCATTATTGGCAGAAGCAAATAAAATACTTGAACCTATCAATAATCTTCAAAACAAAGATTATGATGAAATGCTACGACGACTAATCAACGTAATGAAAGAATATGTTCAGTTGATTTCTCAAATGAACGATGTGTCTCAAATGAATGATGACATCGCTGCTAATTATATTTTTAATTGTAATCAAACTGATATGGATTTAGGTACAGCTAAACTGTTATCTTCTTCTTTGATGTATGTGATGGGGAAAATGTGCGAAGAAATGAATTCTTCAATTAAAATACAAAATGCAAATAGGTATCAAACCATTGCTTTAGAATTAGTCATTGATATGACTGATATATTTAATTTATATTGTAGTACTCATTGGGATAAATGTGATAGGAGTAATTTTTCCCCATTTCCTATTAAAGCTGGTCGGCGCGCATCGTTAGACCTAAATGATCGAAGGGAGGTAATACGTTCTATGTTTTGGATAGAATGGACTCCTTCTATAGAAAAATTATCATTTCGAGACATTCGTCCACATATCCAAATAATGATTAGGCAAGCTATAGAAATGCTATTTAAACAAATTATCGGGTATGTTGATATAGTTAATATAAATGGAAGCCGAAATAAGAAATTCACTCAAATTGGTGCTAAATTCTTATCTAGTTATCGTAATACACAAAAAACAGACGGTCGTACTATTTCTGGTGATGGATGGAATATAGAGCTTAATATGCCAATTAAAACTTTGGAAAGGCTAAATGCATGGTGTAATAACTTCACTCATGACCCATTTATAGTTTCACTTCCTATAATATATTTTGTTTACGATCAATACGAACGTTTCACAAACAAGTGTATTACAAAGCCCGATTATATAATTACGGGAGAAGAAAAAATGCGTGCAGAATTTGCAGCTTTTGTGATGAAACAAGACCCAAAGGCAAAAGTTAAATGGCTTGATAGCACTGAAATTGCAGAGCAAAGTGTAGAGATGAGAAGAACAGCTATCAGAAAGAATCTTAAAAATATCAAACATGCATATTGGGAAGAAAAGCTGTCACTACTCCAATTAAGTTCCAACTTTTTAATAAGAAAATTATCTAAATTGGCATATTGTAAATATTTTAAGTAAATGATGATTTAATAATACGCAATCATATTTAAGACTTATGAGGATAATGGAAATCTAATTTGCCGTTTTCGGGTTCATCAATAGGTATTTCACTCTTTCGGGCATCTACCTTGAAGTTCTTGATGGTATCAATCTCGGTGTCGGCAAACTCTTTCGGGAACAAGGCTTTGATGAAGTTGGCCTTATTATCGCCACTGTAAAGTTTGGGATTCATGAAACGGGCAGTGATGTTCCACACCAAATGGCGGAGTGGAACACTCGTAATCTGCTTGGCCAGTCTTCTCTTGATAGGTTTCGGTTTATAGTTTGGATTGTACATCCAATTATGTGCCTCGGTGCAGATATGGTTAATGGTCTCTTCATCTGCTATACGGGGCATTATGTAATGAATGTACTCCATTATCATGCGGGCACGCTGTTCCATTTTTTGTTTCTGCATCTCCTCATAAGAAGTCTTTCTCTCCTGATGATATTGAGAGGTGATATGAATTTCAATAGGCTGACTTTCTTGGACTGGCTCTTTATCGGATGTTTCTTCAGCAACTGCGGTTTCCTCAGCCACCAAAGCAATAACCTCTTGTGGAGCAACAGCCTCTACCTCCAATGGTTTCTCCTTTTTGTCGAATTTCAATTTATAAATATGGTAGGCATCAAAGATGAACGACTGGAAGACGAGATAGACTAACCATCCGAACACATTGCTGCAAACAAAGACAATCAACCTGATAAAGTTGTCATGACCGAAGTCGCTTCCTATAATAATGGTAACTCCGAGAGAAATGACACAAATCGCCAAGCCGACAGCCGTCCAGATAAGATATTTTTCTTTGATAGATGACTCCATATTATTCATGTTTTTTTGCGGTTATTACTTAATTTTCATTGGTTTCTTCTGCAAAAGTAATGGAGTTTTTTCAAATATCACTCATTATTGCCTGTTGTTGCATCATTTGTCTACATTTGTTAACTATTGACGCAATATCATACTCTAAAATCATACTCAAAATTCCATAGAAACGGCTTTTTATACACAAAAAGGGATGTCAGCTGATGACACCCCTTGATGGATATTTTGAGTTGATGCAGTATTACTGTTCAGCCTTACGCTTCAATGTTATTTTATCCACGACCTTGCAGAGCTGGTCTGATGCCAACTTTGAATAAATCTGTGTGGTGGTAATGTTCTTGTGTCCCATCAAAGCCTGAATCTCTGCCATATCGGTTCCCTTTTCCACATGTAGCGAACCCATGGTATGGCGTGAGCAGTGGAAGGTTATCTTTTTGGTGATTCCGGCAGCTGCCAACCATCGTTGCAGTGGCCCTTGCAACATTTTTTCCTTAAATCCCTTGAAGATTAGTCCTTCACAATGTTCTCCAAGAAGTTCAAGGGCTTCTTGGCTGATGGGGTTGTGTATAATCTGCTGTGTCTTCTGCATACGGGTGGTAACATACATCCTACCATTGGTATAGGGTTGGACTTGTTGCCATGTGAGCTGTGTAATGTCGCTCTTTCTTATTCCTGTAAGGCATCCGAAAAGAAAGACCCGTCTTAGAACATCCTCCTCACAAGGTGTTTCTGCAAGTCGTATCAACTCATCCTCGCTCAAATGTTCCTTGATGGTAGGGATACATTCAATACGATCCAAGAAGGGGTTGGGATTCTCCTTGATTTTCCTGTCACGGTAGGCGGTGTGGAGAACGGCACGGAAAGTTGACCAATAGCCGGCTGCGGAGTTGATATGCAGTTTCCGATTGGTGTGAATGGACTGAGGGGCATCAAGCAGATACTCCATGAACTTACGACACAAATCGACATCCACTTCATCAAAGGTGCATTTACCGTCTACAAAGCGTTCAAAGTGCTTGTAAACGTGTTGCCACTTGATGTTCTTCCTGTTTGCCAGGTCTTTGAAGTAGGCAAGAAAATCACCTTTCATCCTGTTCTTGTCAAAGAATCCATGATTCTCGTTGAAGATGGCTTCATAGCGTTGGTTACGCAAGATGGTTGCTTTCTTCATCATGCGTGCGTTGAAGTCCTTCTCCTGCTGGTTGGCTGGCTTGGCAAAGATGTAGATGCCCAATGCCTCGCGTGTGATTACCTTCATGGTAGCATTGTCCCGATAGCCGGGATAGTAATCCAAGCAGAGTGAATACTGGGTTCCATTCTTAATCTTACGCTTTCGTAGCGTTACAGTCTTACACTTCATTTTTTTCGATTTTATTTGTTAATACTGATTTTGTCGGTGCAAAGGAATACAATGAAATAACCGTGAGAACAATCACGATAATCATTTTGAAATAATTGCTGAATAATGGCGGTTGCTTATGGTTGTTCGTTTCTTTCAGCCATAACACGCTCTACATCAGCACGCAAAAGCAGGTTCTTTCGTCCTACTTTGACCTTTCCGATGTGCTTAACCTTGACGATATGGCAAATATTGGCAGAGGTGAGTCCATAAATCTGCTGTACCTGTTCTACGGTGTAGTAGTTTTCATCACTCATAAGGTCAGTCCTGCGAAGTTTCGCCAAATGGGATTGGGAGTAATAGGTACGACCGTATTCTCTTTTGGTAGGTATCTTATGGCGATAGGTGTATGCACGGAGGGCTGTGGGCTTCATGTTGAAGAGCTCTTCCACTTGCTCGGCTGTCAACCATTGGGTGATTTTGCTGATGTCAACGGACACACCGAAGAACTCATCAATGTGTTTCTTACTGTAATAGTTCTTTCCAGCGATACGGCAAATGGGTATCTTGTTGCGTTTGGCAGAGGTATAAAGCCACGATTGCTTGACCTTATAAAGGGTCATGACCTCTTCACCCGAATAGAAGTCCAACACTTCATCGTTTTTCTCTTCCCTCATTTTCTTTTGGGGGGATGTGGAAGACGATGCGGACTTTTTCGGTGCAGAGGTACTGCCGGGTAGGATACGATGATAGGGATTGGATGCCAGCATCTGCTCGATGTCGGCTCTGCGAATGAATGCCATTCGGTTGCTGATACGGGAGGCGTTCAGTTTACCAATGGCTACAAGTTTATAGATGTATTGACGGGAACAGCCCATGAGGATGGCTGCTTTGGAAAAGGTGAGATACTCCTGATGTTGTATCTCCATGAGTGGCTGAGCCAGCTTGAAGAGGTTGTTCTTCTGCATTGCTCTAGCTCGTTTGGCTTCTACCTGACAATCCTCACTGCAATAGCGTTGCATTCCGCTTCGGGTCTCAAAGGACTGACCACAAAAAGCACATTTCTTGGTTACTTTCATACTGCTTATCGTTTACTAATTTCACTTCTTCATTCTCATGTATCTGAAGTGGTGAACGGAGGTAAACAGTAGTAAACCGTTGTCGCCTTTCTACACGATGTGACTATCATCACATATCGGGGCGGAATTTGTCTCTCGTTGTAAACGGATGTAAACCCTTGTCAACTATCTACACGAAATAACAAAAAATAAGCTCCGCAAATTCTCCACGTCAGAAATATGTATCAAAAATATGTGGAAATTTGGGAACCATCAAAAAGCAGTCTGGAAGTGTTAAATTTTAGAATGTATTGATAATTAAAGGTTTACAAATGGTTATTTCTGGTTGATTTTGGTTGTTTGGGGTTTCTAAATACAGCCATTGAATGCACCACCTCCAATCTCAGTGACGCTATTTGGAATTGTTACACTTGTCAAACAATCTAACCAAGCGAACACCTCACCTGAAATCGCGGTAACGCTGTCAGGAATTGTATATTCAGTTAATCCTGCTGGTGCAAACGAGTTTAATTCGCCATCTATTATTAAACAACGATTATCTGCTGTGGCAAATTTGCCATAAAAAGCAGTCAAACTTTCGCAACTATGGAACGCGTCCTGTCCTATCTTGGTGACGCTATCGGGAATGGTTATACTTGCCAAACTACTGCAATCATAGAATGTGCTATCTCCAATTGAAGTAACACTATCGGGAATGGTTATACTTGCCAACCTATCGCAACTATAGAATGCACAATCTTCAATCGAAGTAACACTATCGGGAATGGTTATACTTGTCAAACTACTGCAACTATAGAATGCCCATTTTCCAATCGTGGTTACGCCATCACCAATAGTGGCTTTAGTAAATTCTGAATCACAAAATGCACCGTCATCAGAATAATTACAACTTGGTATATTACAATTAACAATCAGTTCGCCCGTACAACCGTAAAATGCATATTTTCCAATCGAAGTAACGCTATTGCCGATAGTTACACTTGTCAAACCGCTGCAACCATTGAATGCATATTTTCCAATCGAAGTAACGCTGTCTGGAATAACAATCTTTTGGAGATTTGTACAGCCCGAAAATGCATTTTCGCCAATAGTGGTGATTTGCTCGGGCAGAGAGATTTTTACAAGGCTGGCACAACCTTCGAACTCATCATTGGCGATGTTTGTAAGGCTTGTAAAGTACTTTAACTCAGTAAATGACAAAATTCGAGAATCCTTGAATGCGGTGCCGAGGTTGGTAACCGCAGCCGCCTCCTCATACGACAACTCACCATCTTCGTCCTCGTCCCAATGCAGGATGCAGATTAGTTTGGTGTTTTCGTCTTGGAACTTGATGGACTGAGTTTTGTCGTCAGGCTTCTCGGGTTCATCTGGTTTGTCTGTATTGCCACCACCCGGTTGTTCGGTCTGGTCGCTGTTGCCATTCTCGTTTTCCGTGCCGTCATCGACAGGTCCGCAGGCAGTCATCATCATTCCTGCCACTGCGAATAAAAGAAAAAGTTTCTTCATAATAATTTTTTTGTGCCGTAGCATCTCCTATGCGGTCAATTATAATAAAAAAGAAAGTGTGGAGATGTTCGTTTATCTATAGATAGGCATTTGGCGTGGCCCCAACGAAAATAAACAATACTCCACACCTGTACAGTATGTGGAGTAGGCACAGAACGTGCCGACATAGCATACCAATACAAGTGATGCAAGCATTCGTTATCCTTTCGTTGTAAAATCGCCAAATTTTATCTATAAGGATTAGCGAAACACTTTCACTAATAAATATGTCTGCAATCCGAGAACTGCACTACAAATTTAGGAAATTATTTTTGATTGAGCAAAGAAATAGAGAGTTTAATGAATTTAAGGAGGTTAAGGAAATTAAAGTTTAGCACTATATTCACTAAAATCCTTACAATCTGATAGCGACAATGCACCCAAGTTCCCCTTCTCAAAGGGGGATTTAGGGGGATTGTATATATGAAAGGTGGTGATACACCACCGCTATATTAAGGGGAAAAAGAAAGCCCTCCCAGGCGGGAAGGCTTTACATATAGGATAAGTTTCGGCAACCAGATTACTTTGCCATATACCCCTTAATATAGTGGTGGTGTGAGCCGTAGCGGTTGAATGCTGCCTCGTCCAAAGCCTCCTGTGCTGAGGGGTGAGCAACAGAGATAATCAAGCGCGCACGCTCCTGAAGGCTCTTGCCATAGAGGTCTACAGCACCATTCTCGGTTACGAACCAGTGGATGTGGTTACGTGTGGTAACAACACCTGCACCCTCGGTCAATACGTCCGAAATCTTCGACACACCCTTGTTGGTGATAGATGGCATAGCGATGATAGCCTTACCGCCCTTCGAGAGCGATGCACCATAGATGAAGTCGATCTGACCACCTACGCCCGAGTAGAACTTACGGCCGAGAGAGTCAGCACATACCTGACCAGTGATATCTACCTGCAAAGCAGAGTTGATAGCTGTAACCTTGTCGTTCTTAGCGATAACGAATGGGTCGTTGGTGTAGCCTACGTCCATCATCAATACGCCTGGGTTGTCGTCGATGAAGTCGTAAACCTTCTGCGAACCCATCAAGAAGGTAGATACCATCTTACCCTTGTCGATGTTCTTCAATGCGCCGTTGATTACGCCCTTCTCAACGAGTGGCAATACGCCATCGGCAAACATCTCGGTGTGAACACCGAGGTTCTTGTGGTTGCCGAGCTGTGCAAGAACGGCGTTAGGGATAGCACCGATACCCATCTGGAGTGTAGCGCCATCCTCGATAAGGCCAGCACAGAGGTTGCCAATCTTGGTCTCCACCTCGTTGGGAGTAGTGAAGTGCGCCTCCTCGAGTGGCTGGTCGTCCTCTACGAAGAAGTTAATCTTCGACGAGTGAATCATGGCGTCACCAAACGAGCGGGGAACATACTTATTTACAACAGCGATAACATAGTCAGCGCACTCAACGGCTGCCAAGGTAGCATCTACCGAGGTACCGAGCGATACATAGCCGTGCTTGTCGGGGCGCGATACCTGAATCATAGCCACGTTGCAGGGCACAGCACCCGAGCGATAGAGCTTCTGTGTCTCGCTCAAGAAGATTGGAATATAGTCAGCATAGCCGCTCTGTGTCACCTTACGTACGTTGCCACCCACGAAGAATGAGTCGAGCTGGAATACGCCCTCGAACTCGGGATCAGCATAGGGTGCAGGACCCTCGGTGTGGAGGTGGTGGATGTGTACATCCTTGAGCTCACCTGCGCGGCCACGGTCGCACATAGCCTTGATGAGGCACTGGGGAGCAGATGCCACCGAGCTAAGGTGAATGTGATCACCCGACTTGATGCACTTAACAGCCTCTGCAGCTGTTGTAAACTTAATGTTGTTCATGTCTTTAAGTTTTTATGGTAGGTTAAACTTTTAGTTGTATCTATGTGAGTTAGTGTATGGGCAATGGGGATAAAGTCCCCAAGTCCATTTTGTTTAAGTATCATTAGCGGTAGAATTTTTCGTTAGAAAGGGTTAGATACAACGCTCGGCGAAATTGGCGTCGATGGGCTGTACTTAGCGTACTGCCCATTGACGGCATATTTCGTTAGCGGCAGTAGATGACCCTTTATCACGGAAAATTATTTGCGTTTTACTTCAACCTGCTCGTAGCCCTCGATTATATCACCAATCTTAATATCGTTGTACGACTCGATGTTAAGACCGCAATCCTGACCTACGGTTACCTCCTTGACGTCATCCTTGAAGCGACGCAACGAGCCGAGCTTACCAGTGTAGATAACGATACCATCGCGGATGACACGGATAGGCGTATTACGCTGCATGCGACCCTCGCGCACGATACATCCTGCAACGGTGCCCACCTTCGAGATCTTGAAGGTCTCCAATACCTCTGTCGAGCATACGATCTCCTCCTTCATCACAGGCTCCAACATACCCTCGATAGCATCCTTAATCTCGTTGATGGCATCGTAGATGATAGAGTAGAGGCGGATATCGATCTGCTCCTTCTCGGCAGCCTTACGTGCGGCAGCCGAGGGACGCACCTGGAAGCCCACGATGATGGCATTAGATGCCGCAGCGAGCAATACGTCCGACTCCGAAATCTGACCTACGGCCGAGTGGATGACGTTCACCTGTACGGTCTCCTTCGAGAGCTTGATGAGTGAGCCTGACATAGCCTCCACCGAGCCATCCACATCACCCTTGACGATGATGTTAAGCTCCTTGAACGAGCCGATGGCGATACGGCGACCAATCTCGTCGAGTGTCACGTGCTTCTGTGTCATGATGCCCTGCATACGCTGCAACTGCTCACGCTTGTTGGCAATCTCGCGTGCCGAGCGGTCGTCGTCCATGACGTTGAAGGTATCACCCGCCTGAGGCGCACCGTTAAGACCGAGCACCTGTACGGGAGTAGAAGGACCTGCCTCCGTTACCTTCTTACCATTCTCGTCGAACATAGCCTTCACACGGCCGGTGTAAGTACCCGAGAGCAATACATCGCCCACGCGGAGCGTACCGTTCTGCACCATGATGGTGGCAACATAGCCACGACCCTTGTCCAACATCGACTCAATGACGGCACCCGTAGCCTTACGGTTGGGGTTGGCCTTAAGCTCGAGCATCTCGGCCTCAAGGAGCACCTTCTCCAAGAGCTTGTCGAGGTTCATACCCTTCTTTGCCGAGACCTCCTGACACTGATACTTACCACCCCAGTCCTCTACGAGGTAGTTCATTTGCGAGAGCTGCTCGCGGATATGGTCGGCATTTGCCTGAGGCTTATCCATCTTGTTGATGGCAAATACCATAGGCACACCTGCTGCCGAGGCGTGGTTGATAGCCTCGACGGTCTGTGGCATGACGCTATCGTCGGCAGCCACGATGATGATGGCAACGTCGGTCATCTTAGCACCACGCGCACGCATCGCGGTAAATGCCTCGTGACCAGGGGTATCGAGGAAGGTGATCTTCTGGCCATTGAGCTCCACGGAGTATGCACCGATGTGCTGGGTGATACCGCCGGCCTCGCCCGCTGTAACGTTTGTCTTACGTATGTTATCCAAGAGCGACGTCTTACCGTGGTCTACGTGACCCATAACAGTAACGATAGGTGGACGTGCCACGAGGTCATCCTCGCTGTCGGCATCGGTCTCGATAGCCTCCTGAATCTCTACCGACACGAACTCCACCTTGAAGCCGAACTCCTCAGCAACAACCACCAAGGCCTCGGCATCGAGACGCTGGTTGATTGATACCATAAGACCGAGGTTCATACATGCCGAGATTACCTCCATGGGCGAGACGTTCATCATCGTAGCGAGCTCGCTTACGGTTACGAACTCCGTAACCTTGAGCACGCTGCGCTCCATCTCCTCGCGCTCGATCTCCTCGTTCATGCGCTCACGAACCTCCTCGCGCTTCTCCTTACGATATTTTGCACCCTTCGACTTGGTACCCTTGGCCGTAAGACGTGCTAAGGTGTCCTTAATCTGCTTCTGTACCTCCTCGTCCGATACCTCGGGGCGTACTACGGGCTTGGGCTGCTGCTTCTGCTTCTTATTCTTCTTCGACTGCTGCTGCGCCTGCTGGTTGTTGTTCTGTGGCTGGTTATTGTTGCCACCCTTATTGCCCCCCTTCTCGGGCTTACCTACGCTCTTGCCCTCCTTGGCTACGTTGACCTTCTCCTTCTCGAGACGCTTACGCTTATGCTTGCCACCGGGCACCATGTTAGATACGTCCATCGTGCCGAGAATCTTGGGGCCGTCGAGCTGCGATACCTGGGGACGGAACACAGAGTCGCGCTTAGGCTCCTCTACGACGGGCTCAGCGGGTGCAGGTGCTGGCTTAGGCTCCACCTTTACCTCCTCGTGCTTAGGCTCTGCCTTAGGCTCAACAACCACAGGCTTGGGCTCCTCGCGCTTAGGCTCAACTTTAGGCTCAACGGGAGCGGGCTCCTCCTTCTTCTTGCCGTCGAGGTCAATCTTGCCCAAAATCTTGGGACCACGTACCTCATCCTTGACGCTGATGACGTTGCTCTTGACAACGACCTCCTCGTCCTCCTCCTTTGCGTTAGTCGAGTTGATGCTCACCGAGCCCTTGGGCTGGATGCGCTCACGCACGGCGTTACGCTCGTTGCCCGACTGGCGGTTACGGCCAAACTCCTTCTCAAGTGCCGCATATACCTCTGCAGATACGGGCGACGATGGCGAGCAGTCGCTCTGCAGGCCCTTGCGCTGGAGATAGTCAGCAAGTGTGTTGAAACCTACCTTAAACTCCTTCGCTACCTGTATAAGTCTTATCTTTTTGCTATTATCCATTCAAAATCCTTTCATTAATCGGTTATCAATATGGCTGACTACGAAGTGTTGTCGTAATCTCTACTCGAACTCGGCACGGAGGATAGCTACCACCTGCTCTGCCTGCTCTACCTCGAGGTCGGCACGCTGTGCAATCTCCTCCACGGGGAGCTCCAATACGCTCTTTGCGGTGTCGCAACCAGCGCTCTTAAGGGCGTCGATAATCCAGCCCTCAATCTCGTCGGCGAACTCCGAAAGTGCTACATCCTCCTCCTCAATCTCGCGGTATACGTCGATGTCGTAGCCTGTGAGGATCTTCGACAGACGTATGTTCAAGCCACCCTTACCGATAGCCAACGATACCTCCTCGGGCTTAAGGTATACAGATGCTGTCTTACGCTCCTCGTCGATGGTGATAGATGAGATCTTTGCGGGGTTCAACGAGCGCTGAATCATAAGCGAGGTGTTAGCCGTGTAGTTAACCACGTCGATGTTCTCGTTGCGTAGCTCCTTAACCACGGTGTAGATACGTGAGCCCTTCATGCCGACACATGCACCTACGGGGTCGATGCGGTCGTCGTAAGACTCTACCGCTACCTTAGCACGCTCACCAGGGATGCGGGCAATGCGCTTGATGGTGATAAGACCATCGTAGATCTCGGGCACCTCCTGCTCGAACAAACGCTCGAGGAACTGGTTGTCGGTACGCGAGAGGATGATGCGTGGCTGGTTGTTGTTCATCTCCACCGACTTAACGATAGCCTTGATGGTGTCGCCCTTGCGGTAGAAGTCGTTGGGAATCTGCTCGCTCTTGGGTAGTACGAGGTCGTTATCCTCGTCGTCGCGAACAAGTACCTCCTTCTTCCATACCTGGTAAACCTCACCTGAGATTATCTCGCCCACCTTCTCCGAGTACTTCTCGAATAGTGCGGCCTTCTCCAAGTCGAGGATGCGCGATGCGAGGTTCTGACGCAACGACAATACGGCACGACGGCCAAACTTAGTCATGTCGATCTGGTCTACATACTCGTCGCCAATCTCGTATGAGGCGTCGATGGCCTTCACCTCCGACACGGCAATCTCGGTGTTGGGATTCTCCACTGCGCCATCCTCGACTACTGTGCGGTTGCGCCAGATCTCGAGGTCTCCCTTCTCGGGGTTGATGATGACGTCGAAGTTTTCGTCGCTCTCGAACTGCTTCTGTAGCGCATGGCGGAAGACATCCTCCAATACGCCGATGAGCGTAGCGTTGTCGATGCTCTTGAGCTCCTTGAACTCTGCAAAGTTGCTGATAAGATTAATGTACTTCATTTTTGTGCTATATTTTGTTTTTGTTTGTTTTTGCTATGTTTTATCGTGGGTTGTAGAGATTTTTACTTTACTTGCACTTTATTGCCCCCCCCACTCACTAATTTGTTGTCAGAATGGCGGTAGATGTGGTGCCAAGTGAGATTGACACGGATGGGACATACTCGACGTATTTCCCATTCGGGGCAATGGGCTTGGTGCCGCAGATACCCCCTTATCACAACAAATTATACAAATTACTTGAAGTCGAGATACTCTTTTACGTACTTTATCTCCTCCCACTTGTACTCTTTGGTAACCTCCACCGTTACCTTGCGCTTCTTGCCCTCTACGGCCTGCTTCTCCTCGTACGAGATGGCTATGCCCTCGTCGTTGGCATCGTCGAGCTTGGCTAAGATCTTGATGCCATCCTTGAGGAGTACCTCTACCGATGAGCCGAGAATCTTGCGGTACTGGCGCAAGAGCTTAAGCTCCGAGCCTATGCCAGCCGAGGCAACCATAAGTGCGTAGTCCTCAACATCGCGGTCGAGCTCAGCCTCTATGGCACGGTTTAGTGCGGCGCAATCCTCCAATTTTACCGCCGTGTCGCTGTCGATGAGTAGCTCAATCTCGCCCATAGGCGACGCCTTGCACTCGACAACGAACATGTCGGTGCCCTCAAGCTCACGCTCAGCAATCTCTATAACTCTCTTTGTATCAATCATATATCGTATTGTTAATTATCTCACCCCTCGGTTATATCTACGAAATAAGGGGACTCCCGTCCCCTTACTCTCGCTCTATTACGGTGCAAATATACGACAAAATTTTCTTTCGCGCAATAAATATAGGTAAAAATAATACACTTAACCTGACAATCCTTCGAAATCCTATCGCTGGCTATTGTGCCGGACGAGTCTGGAAACCTTGTCGGAAGAATTGTGTGGTGCGGGTCTGTCCTGAGTAGCCAAAAGCAAGCATTAGGTAATCGGTTCGAGGCTCGAGATCCGAAATCTCCAAAGTTTGCTCGCCCTCTCTTGTCTCTACTACATACCACTCAATATAGTTCTCGAAACGCTCCTCGTCAGTCGAGCCGAAATACTCCCAATCTTTTAGCGATACAAGGATAAATCCATAGGTGTAATCCTCAATCGAGGGAGTTATGGTTACAGATGCTGTGGTGGGTGTCAGCTCGTTGACCGTAAAGTCGATTTCGAGGTCGGACATCGGCACAGGGTCGGTGCGGAACTCGGTGATGAAGGGCTCGCTGATGATATAGCCCGTACTCTCCTCAATAGCAAAGAGATATATAGCATACGGCGTGTCGGCTTTTAGGTGCTCTGCTCGGTATGTGCTACCTCCGTAGTAGCACCAATCCTCGACAATCGTTGCGGGGTTCTCGCCTCGGCTACTAAACACATTGAGCACTGTCCACCAGTCGCTCAACACATAGTGCTCTATGTTGCTGTCGTCGCCATAGTATGCCAAGTAGTTGTCCATATCTACGAAGTTCATATAGTAGGCACCTTCGTAGCCGTGGGTGTCGACCGTGATATATACATCCGGAGCATCGTTTTCGAGCGTCACATCCAACGCTACATCTATAAGTTCCACCTCTTCGAGCGTAAACCAGTATCGCGATATGGGGCTAAGTCTCTCGCCACTCTTTATGTCGATGTAGTATGCATAGAGCATAAATTTGTTGTTGGGACTGAGATACTCGCGGTGGTAGCCCATAACATCGCCACGCGAAGCGACACCATTGTTGAGATACTCCTCCAACGATATGTTCTGCAGCGAAGCCTGAAGCTGAAAATACTCTATATCATCGGTATATAGGCTCTCGTCATCGTGCAGATCCGATTGATTGAGGTATGCCTCGGTTGTGAGGTAGAGAATGTAGATGCCCTGCTTATTTTCGGGCAGAATATCAATCGTGAAGCTGGTAGGCTCGACCTGCAAGTTCTCAAACCTAAAGCCCGCTACCGACTGCGTAACCTTTACAGGGTGGCCATCTTTCGAGTTCGAGTAGCTTATTATTACCATCGTCGTGCGCTCCTCATTATCATCGTTCGGCGTGGCAGCGATAGTTATGCTACTCTCGCCGATGCTCTCAATGCTGAGCCACTCGGCAGTGGTGGTCGCCTCAATCTTACCACCCACGGCGGGGTTGACAATCTGGAAGTTGATATTCGCCTTACCACCAGCATATTCAAAGTTGATAATATTGTTCTCTATCTCTATCGTGCTGTTGAGTGTTGGCGCTGGCTCACTCTGGCAAGCCAAGACAACCACGGCCGATAGCACAACGGATAGTTTAAGTATTAAGGTTCTCATAGTACACATAGTTAATTAAGGCTAATCTACTCAAAATCAGAGAAATTGTAGTAGTATGTATTGCCCGTAATCTGACAGGTAATCTTGTTGTCACAGTCGTCAACACCCTCAATAGAGAGTGTCGCAGTGCCATCCGTGCCCTCGGTTATCTTGATGCTACCAGAGATTATTGGCGCCAACTTTTCGCCTTTGGGCTGGAAGTTCTCGTAATCAATATACCACGAGCCATAGTATATGCCTGCTGCTGTGAAACCGGGGAAGAATACGCCAGTCTCGAAGGTCTCCTTGCAGATATATTCGCCAGCTATGCTCTGCTCGTTGTAGTCGTGGGCAATGATGTCGAGCCAGAAGCCCTCGCCTGTGCCAACCTCGTAGTCGGGGTATACATATACGAGCCAGTTGTTGCCACCTGCAGCGTAGTAGTCGCCATAGTTACACGCATCGATGTAGGCATCTGTCATACTGAAGTTGTAGTCGCCACTCAGCGAGCTGTTCTTGGGATATGTAAGCGTCAGATCGCCATCGTAGGTTATATGGTGTACCGTGCCATCGGCAAGCGTAACCATAGCATCAATATGGTTGTCCGACACCTCGATACGGCCATCTATAAAGGGCTGCCAGTTGCACTCGGTGTCGTTACTTATGTAGTAGGCGCTAAACGAATCGTCGAAAACGCCCGGCTGGAAGCTATAAGTATTGTCAAAGGTGTATACGCCATTGGGCACCTTGGGGTTGCTCTCGTCGGCAGGCTGGTCGGAGAAGATGCCGAAATAGTAGTATATGCTGTTGGGCTTGAACTCCAACTCGGCGCGTGTGCCATTATCCGAGAGGATAACCTGATAGAACAGCGAGCCTATTTCTGGGGTGTAGGCAGTGCCGTAGTAGCTACCATTAAGCTCTTTTGCCTCAAACACCACATCGGCCTTCAAAGGCTCGGCTGCCGCCTGCTTAATCGTTACGCTCTCTGCCGAACCCTCTATCGAGAGTGTGATGATAGCCTGGCGTGGCTCCTCCACAACACTCCTCTTTACCTCAAACTTCACACTCTCCGCCTCTACGCCAAGTAGATCAATCCACTCTGCCTCGCACTCCACCGATACGGGAGCCGTGCCGCTGTAGTTGTCTATTTGATAGAGTATTACGCCCTCGCCGCCATCTACCGTAAACAACATCTCGACTTCGGATGTAATCTTAAGAGTAGCCCTGGGTTGCTCCTCGTTGCTTGGCTCGCACGCCACCAGTAGCGTAGTTGCCAACATCATAAGTGTTAAAAGTTTTCTCATAGTTTTCGGGTTCTAACTATTAAAATTAGGTTATCTGTTACAAATTTAGTATATTTTTTTTGGTTGTGCAATAGGTATATATATCTTTTACGGGATTTTATCTTTAGCCGTACATATACTTTATTAGATACAAAATATTTGCTCATTTCATTTTAATCGTTATCTTTGTATTAGATTTAACCCAGAAATTTCTCAGAGCGCAAACTTTTTTACTAATTTATAGAACATCCCATATATGTCAGTAGAAAGCAATGTAAGAGCCGTTACCACACTGCGCCTTACAGAGATGAAACAGCGTGGCGAGAAGATCGCGATGCTCACTTCGTATGATTACTCAATGGCCAAGATTGTCGACCAGGCGGGTGTTGATGTCATCCTCGTTGGCGACTCGGCAGCAAATGTTATGGCGGGTTTCGAGACCACGCTACCCATTACCCTCGATATGATGATCTACCACGCCAAGTCGGTGGTGCGTGCCACCAAGCGTGCGTTGGTCGTTGTAGACCTTCCCTTCGGTACCTATCAGGGTAACTCAAAGTTGGCGCTCGACTCGGCTGTCCGCATTATGAAGGAGACCGAGGCCGATGCCGTGAAGCTCGAGGGTGGCGAGGAGGTCTTGGAGTCGGTAAACCGCATCCTCTCGGCAGGTATCCCCGTTATGGGCCATCTCGGACTTATGCCCCAGTCGATACATAAGTTCGGCACGTATAACGTGCGCGCTAAGGATGAGGCAGAGGCCGAGAAGCTCGTTCGCGATGCACATCTATTGGAGGAGGCGGGTTGTTTTGCCCTCGTTCTGGAGAAGATTCCCGCTGAGCTTGGCGCGCGTGTGTCGCGTGAGTTGCACATCCCCACTATCGGCATTGGTGCTGGTGGCGATACGGATGGTCAGGTGCTCGTTGCGCACGATATGCTTGGCATCACCCAGGCATTCTCTCCCCGCTTCTTGCGTCGTTATGCCGACCTTGGCACCATCATTTCGGAGGCTGTAGGCCACTATGTCGACGACGTGAAGAGCCGCGACTTCCCCAACGAGAAGGAGCAATACTAAGGGGAGGGCAATTAGAAATTACTAATATTACTAATCGGTTCTTAAAACTCTGACTGATACACTAATTAAGCAAATTAGGTTATGAAAACTTTTTTGAATTGGTTGGGTCATCTGGGACTATCCCTCATCGCCGTTGTCGGCATGTGTACGACATGGTTGGTAGGTCTATGTTTCGATGCGCCTTTCACCTTCTACGTAACTGAGCCATGGATGAGGGTGGTGGTGGCATTGTGCTGCACTGCATTTTGCGCCTTGCTATGTATAATACCATGGGGCAAACTGCGATACGTCTCTATCATCACGGGCGTAGGCTCTCTGCTGGGTATCTTTCAGTCTATTGGCATAGGACTTGGCGACTGGGTTATTAGGTACGATACGCAGTCACCACAGGCGGGATGGATATGTCTGTTGCTACTGCTCACATTGATATGTATCGTCTACACCTTCTTAATGTTCTTGTCGCTGTGGGCATCGGTGCGCCTACTATTTGATGGCGACATATTCCTCTGCTTCGTATTCCTATTACTGTTTATATCAACAACTTGGGGCTTTGGCGAGTTTCTATTTGCCCTCTTGTTCGAAGGCTATGGCGACCACATGTCCATCTTAGGCCTCTTTGCAATGATAGGCTGTATGGGTGGATTCTGGGGATGTCGCTTCGGCAGCAACGTTGCTGAGACTTCACAAGAGGCCATCGACTCTGTTATCGACTCAAATGGCGTAGTACACCAGGTTCACGAGCAGCTCGGCAATGGCAAGGTTAAAACCGTTAGCGGCATTGAGCTTGAGAAGAATTCCAACGGAGGCTGGGATTAGGTGTAATTGATTAATGACATAACTGTAATTACTACTATGAATAAACTTGCTGAGCCACTGAATGTTGCGACACTAATAGTGGTAGGTGTACTCTATATACTGTATAGTGGAATAGTAACGTTCTATACCGATGTAGACGAAAGCAACAATAACATCCCCGAGTATGTCGACTTGGGACTCTCGGTGCAATGGGCAACGTGCAATGTTGGCGCCTCACTACCCGAGGAGGGTGGCGATAAATATTGCTGGGGAAGCACTGGCACCAAAACCTATACAGGCACTGAGGTATATCTACCTTTGGAGTATGATGCAGCGCATATCGCTATGGGCGATGGCTTCCGCACACCTACACGAGATGAGATGTATGAGCTCTGCGAGAGGTGTAAGTGGCAGTTGGCTAAGCGCAATGGCGTCGAAGGATTCAAGGTTACAGGGCCTAATGGCAACTATATCTTCATCCCTCTGTTAGAGACAGATAAGGAGGGAGTACCTGTTATAAACTACTGGTCTAAAGAGAATTGCGGTACCTCGAGCGAGGCTAATGCTGAGAGAGCATATTGTATGTATGTTGAAAAGGAGCGTCACGGCGTTTCTGACAGGTTCTGCTATAAGGGTAGCACTGTCACCTCAGAGCGTATCAATGAGTGCTATCTACGAGCGGTATATGCTCCAATTGCCGAGGAGTAACATTCGTTAAGACTGTACCACATAGATGGGGCTGGCTAAGGAGTGCTTAGCCGGCCCCTACTTTTTATGCTCGGCGCGATATGCCGCGGGCGAGATGCCTACAACGCGTGTAAAATACTTGCCGAAGAACGACAGCGAGGGGAAGTTAAGGTCGTAGGCGATATGCTTAATTGAACGGTCTGTAGAGGTGAGCTGCGCTATGGCGTCAAGTGTAACATAGCGCTCAATCCACTCCGTGGCACTACGCTCGCTCGAGGCTTTGACCACGGTAGATATATACTTGGGTGTGAGCCCCATACGCTCGGCATAGAACTTAAGGTCGCGGTGCTCGCGGTAGTTCGCCTCGATAAGCTCCAGGAACTCCGACGTGAGTTTTGTCTGGCGACTATCTGACTCGTTCGCGCCATCCTTCTCGTGCAGAAAGTAGCCCAAGCCGAGGAAGAAGGCGCGCGTTATGAGCTGCACAATCTCCAGTCTGTTGGGGTTTGCCTCAATGGTGATGGTGTTACGCACCATGCGCAGATAGTCTTCCAGTGCCTCGCGTGCGGGTGCTGATAGTAGCTTATAGGGGTGCGACTGAATGATGTTGCGCAGGTTAAAGGTGTTACCTATGCTCAGGCTCTCGGTGAAGCTGTCGGTCATCAGCAGGTATGTTGCCTCAAAGTCGTCGCTAAGCTCCACAAACTCTGTAATCTGACCTGGAAGCACTATGAATAGTCCTCCCTCCTCGAGGTTGTAGGTGCGAGTATTGATGCGCCCAGTGCCATGGCCACGCTGGCAGTAGGCAGCCACCACAAAGGGTGAGTGGTGCGGCTGGCTTGGGAGGATGGCGAACGAGGGGTTGACGATGACCGAGAGCTCGTCACCAAGGCTATATGCCGTGCCGCGATTACCCCTATCAAGATACTTTTCGATTACTTCTGCGAGTGTCATATTATTCCTATTCTATCTTGTTAATGCGACTAATCGTCCACAAATATAGGAATAATCGGCGACAACTATTCACTCCACTGGAATAATCGTCCACTCAATCCGACTCGTGGCGCTTTATTCGTACTCGTTTGCCCCATACCTTTGCACTCGGAAATTGAAATTAATAGTATAAACCGATAAAAACGAGTGATTATGACAAAGAAGGTATCGAAGGTTAAGGAGGGCGTGGTTAAGGCCTATGTAAATGTTGAGAACGCAGTAGTTGGCAGTTATAAGGCTATCGAGAATGCAGCAGTTGGTGGCTATAAGGCTATCGAGAATGCTGCGGTGGGTGGCTATAAGGCTATCGAGAATAAGGCCGTGGAGTTTGGTCACAGCCTCGTCGAGGAGTACGACCGCCAGAAGAGAGACGACAACAAGAAGCAGTCGAAGTAACATACTTATATATAGACGAATATGGAGAATAGGGTATATCTTGTGACGGGAGCGGCAGGCTTCTTGGGCTCGAACATCTGCGCTCAGCTGCTCGAGCGTGGCGAGCGAGTCAGAGCCTTTGTGCTCGAGGGCGATAAGGCTGCACAATATCTGCCTAAAGAGGTGGAGTTATTCTATGGTAACCTCTGCAATAAGGCTTCGTTGGAGCCATTCTTTACGGTGGAGGAGGGTGTGCATACGATATGTGTACACGTGGCAAGCATGGTCACCGTAAATCCATATTATCGCAAGCTGGTGCTCGATGTTAATGTGGGTGGCACGGAGAATATCGTCGACATGTGCCTCGAGCATAAGGAGTGCGACAAGCTCGTCTATGTGGGCTCTACTGGAGGTATTCCCGAACTTCCTCGCGGTCAGAAGATTAAGGAGGTGACTAACGTCAACCTCGATGAAGTGGAGGGGTGGTATAGCAAGAGTAAGGCCATGGCTACGAACAATGTCTTCACGGCTATTCAAGAGCGCGGCTTGAAGGCATGCGTGGTATATCCCACGGGCATTATGGGCCCCAACGACTACGCCATAAGCGAGACCACAGCCACGGTGATTAAGATTATTAAGGGCGAGATGCCTGTGGGCATTGATGGCTCGTTTAATATGGTCGACGTGCGCGACCTGGCGGCAGGATGTATCGCTGCGGCAGATAAGGGTCGCATTGGCGAGGGCTATATCCTCGGTAACGACGTCATACGCTTCAAGACGCTGAATAAAATCTTGGTTAAGGAGGCGGGATGCAAGCCTATCAAGTTCTTCTTGCCCATAAAGCTTGCCGAGATGATAGCTAAGCGCATGGAGAAGAGGGCGGCAAAGACGGGTCAGATGCCCATGATGACCACATTCTCTGTCTACAACCTCAAGCGAAACAATCAGTTCGACTATAGCAAGGCGGAGCGAGAACTCGGCTACAAGACGCGACCCATAGAGGAGACTCTGCGCGACCAAATTAAGTGGCTCAAAGAGAGAGGGTTGATATAGTTGGGCTAGTGATATTAATTGATATAGGCAGGCCAGTGTGGCCTGCCTATATTTGTTAGTGGGGTAGCGTAAGTGTGCTATCCTATGGTGTGCATGCGTACCGAGGCCTTGATAAGAGCTATGGCGCGTATGCGGCTAATCTCCACCTCCTTGTCGGCATGGTGCTGGTTCTGGCTCACAAGGCGTACGTAGCCCTCATGCTCCGACTTCTGCACATACTTAACCGTGATGTACTCCTCGCCGTCGATGTCTATCGAGAGCAGATACATATCTCCCCAAAATACGTCGCGCACGTCGCTAAGCTGCTTATACAGAATAATATCGCCACTCTTTAGGAGGGGGTACATTGAGTCGCCAACGACATATATAGCACCGTCACACTTAGGTAGGTTGGGGATGTGGATGTAGTTCACAGGCTCAAATGTCTTCTCCTCGGCAAAGAGGGGAATAAGTCCCGCAGTGCCCTCAATCGAGTAGAGAGGCACGCTCTGCAGTGGTAGCGACTTGTCGGTGCGGTGGTTGAATGCCGTAAGGTCGGGCTCCGAGTTAAACATCTTACCCTTGCCTGAATCTAACCACTCGGGGTTGGCATTAAAATCTTGAACTAAGATATTCTTGTTGCGCGTCGATAGGCGAGCCTTGCCTGTCTCAATCATCGATAGTGCTGCCTTGCCAATGCCAAAACGCTGAGCCATCTGCTCTTGCGTCATGTTTAGCTGCTTACGCATAAGTCTTACGCGTTCACCTACGGTCTCCATATAAGAAATATTGATATTAAATAATTGAATCAAATGCTTGACAAAATCAGTTTTTGAACTTATCTTTGCAGTGCAAAGTTAATCAATTTATTTTTCCTGTCCAAATTTTCTTCGAAGAAATTTAATTAATAAACCTAAATTAACCCCTAAATTATCAGCTATGTATGAAATTTCAGAATCGATTTATCGGAGGTTAGCCAAGATGCTAATCGACGAGATAGGCTTGAGCGACTTCTTTTCGGGAGCGGTAACGTGCTACGATGGCGAGGTAGAGTGCCGACTGGTATGCACCGTGGTAGTAAGGCGTAGCAAGCATAATCCTCGCGCCATTGTGGGGATAGCGCCAGTGTGGTGGGATTTGCACTCCACCATTGGCCAGAAGAGGCTGTGCAACGACTTCTCGTTCAACGAGATGCTTGGCACAATAGGGTTAAACTAATCTGCCGAAAATCTATGAAGAAAAAGATTAAAGAGACCCCCCGCGAGTCGTTTATCGACTTTGCAAAGGCGGTATATCCCTTCTTGGAGTTTACGCCATTTCACCGCACCTACTACACCATCCTCGATGCCTTCGCGCGCGGGCGCATACCTAAGTTAATAGTGTCGGTGCCGCCGCAGCATGGCAAGAGTGTGGGTGCCACAACGTTGCTCCCCGCCTATATGCTCGGTCTTGACCCCGATATGCGTATAGCCATAGCCTCCTATTCGGGTACGCTTGCCTCGAAGTTTAACCGCCGCGTACAGCGCATTTTGGAGTCGAGGGAGTATGGTGAGATATTCCCCGACACCACCATCAAGCGGGGCACGAAGCCCGCAGCATATATTCGCACCTCGGACGAGGTGGAGATTATCGACCACAAGGGTGAGCTTATATCCGTAGGTCGCGAGGGGTCGCTCACGGGTAACCGTGTCGACTGCTTTATTCTCGACGACCTATATAAAGATGCCATGGAGGCGCAGTCGCCCGTGGTTAGAGAGAACTGCTGGGAGTGGTACACCTCTGTGGTGCGCACACGTATGCACAACACCTCGCGCGAACTTATAGTCTTTACGCGCTGGCACGAAGAGGACCTTATTGGAACACTCTCGCGCACGGAGCCTTGCCGTGAGCTACGCTCGCTCAAGGATATAGAGGCGATAGAGCCCGACACCTGGCTCATGCTTAACTTTGAGGCGTTAAAAGCCTCTGCTCCCACCGATATAGACCCTCGCGCAGAGGGTGAGGCTCTATGGCCTGAGCAGCAGAGCCGCGAGTTGCTCATGGCCAAGCGCCGTCTCGACCCCATACGTTTCGAGTCTATGTATCAGGGACACCCCTCGTCGAGGGAGGGACTGCTCTATGGCGATAACTTCCGTGAGTATGAGCTGCTGCCGCGCGATGTGGTACGCCGTGCCAGCTACACCGATACCGCCGATGCGGGTGACGACTACCTATGCTCTGTGGCGTATGTTGTCGACACTGATGGCATCATCTACGTCACGGATGTGGTCTACTCGCGTGAGCCTATGGAGCACACCGAGCGTCTTGTTGCCGCTATGTTTGCCGCCAACGACACACGCCTTGCTGTGGTTGAGAGCAATAATGGTGGCCGAGGCTTTGCCCGCTCCTTGCAGCGTCTGGCCCCGAAGGTGCGTGTAGAGTGGTTTCACCAGAGCTACAATAAGGAGGCACGCATCCTCTCTAACTCATCCACCGTGCTTCACACCATACGTATGCCCCACGACTGGGCGCAGCGCTGGCCCGAGTTCTACACCCACCTAACCACCTTCCGCCGCCTCTTTCGCGCCAACAGCCACGACGACGCTGCCGACGTAATCACGGGCATTGTCGAGAGGGAGGTAACCTCTGCATCTGTAGGCTGGCAGCGCCTCTGCTGGCTGTAGCCGCCCCATAATCTCCACTCTTCTCCAAAAAAAACTCCAGATGCGGCACACCGTATCGAAATTTTTCTTACCTTTGCCCCTGCATTGGTTCGAGTGGGCTGGTTAAGTCCACAAAGATTAAAAGGGAATCGGGTGCAAATCCCGAACAGTTCCCGCTGCTGTGAGTCTCATAGAGCTCTGCGACATCTATTGTCACTGGGGTAGACCCTGGGAAGGCATCGTAGAGCGAGATAAGTCAGAAGACCTGCCAAGCGTGTTTAACGAGATTGAAGCCTGCGGCGAATGGGCTGGTCTGCGACTGGAGTTTTTCAGGTATATTATATTAGTTAAGGTAAAAGCACTTGGTGTAGGTAGTTTATAGTCTCGCCATTTGTCTTAAAGCCACTGAAGCCTGAATATCGTATTTAGTCCACCCTTATACATACGCCCGAGGTGAATGCTCGTAATAGTTAAAGTTTACGGCGAATGACCTTTTAACAACATTATTATGAGAAAAGTAGTATGCTTGGCTCTGGGCGTAGTAGCTATGCTCACGGCAATGACAGCTTGTTCGTTCGACGACGAGCCACTGTGGAACAAGATTAATGAGATGGAGGGCGAGATTGACCAGAATCGTTCCGACATCGAGACACTTACAGCCTTGATGGATGCCCTTAGTGGCGGTAAGGTTATCGTTGCTACCGAGACCACTGACGAGGGCGTGGTGCTGACATTTAGCGATGGCTCGAAGGTGACCATTCGCAATGGCGAGGATGGTAAGGATGGTACTGACGGCACCGACGGCAAGGATGGCAAGGATGGCAAGGACGGCAAGGACGGCGACTCAATGTTTGAGTCGGTAGAGGAGACCGATACCGAGGTAATCATTACCCTTACAGATGGCCGCGTAATCCGACTACCAAAGGCTGGTGATAACACTGGTAACGAGGGTGGTAACGAGGGTGAGACTTACACCCTGCGCACCCTATCGTTTGAGGATGCCGACGCTAAGTTTGCAGGTTACACGCTCTATGGCGGAGCGGCGATTAACACCTGGAGCGACCTTATTGATGATATGCAGTATGGTGGCTCGTTGACCTACACCGACTATGCAACAGATGTCTACTACTGGTACGACGAGGGTAATACCGAGCTATATCACTCGTTTACAACGCCTTACTGGGGTGGAGGTCATGTGGTATCGAACTACGTTATCGAGGACTTCGAGACACTCCCCGAGGGACACAACGGCTGGTATGAGTTGCAGATGGCTAACCCCATCGGTGGCCACAACGGCTCGGCAAATTTTGCGGTGCATAATGGTTATAGCGACTTCTTCAACTCGCAGATCTACGACTCGTCGTTGCAGACCCTCGAGTTTGCCGATGGCGTGGAGCGCGTGATTGACCACATGTACGTTACCAATACATGCTACGTGCTTAACTCGCTTACCTATGGCGATGGCTTCAACAGCCCCGCAACGGAGAGCACCTATATCAAGGTTGTTGCATACGGCTACAACGCCAATGATGAGGAGACTGGCTCGGTGGAGTTTGCGCTATGCGAGAATGGTGTGCCTGTAACGGAGTGGACGAAGTGGGATTTGTCGTCGCTGGGTAAGGTTACGAAGATTGCCTTTAACTTCTCGGCATCTGAGGATCAGATTGGCAGCTACGGCATGAACTGCCCCGCATACTTCGCCTACGACGATGTAGCTGTGCGCTGGGAGTAGAGATTTTTTTGAGGCGACAAAGCGCCTCAAACAGAGATATATGAAAAGATTTAGATTTTTGTTTTTAAGTGTGGTGCTGGTTATTGCCTCGTCGTGTAATCGCGACGAGGTGATTACCACCCAATTGCCCGAGATTGTGCTCGAGGGCGATGGCGTATATAGTGTGATGGTTGGCGAGGAGGTGCGCTTAGCACCCGACTACTGCAATGCCGAGGGGGCAAAGTTCGAGTGGGTTGTAGACGAGGAGGTTGTCTGCACCGATCGCGCCTATGTCTTTATCGGCGAGGAGGTTGGCGAGTACTACGTTACCCTGACTGTGACTACCGATGCGGGTAGCGACAGTGAGGAGATGCGTATCGACGTTACGGCGCATGATACCCCCGCGATAGATATCCTTATGGAGGATATCACCGTGGCTGTGGGCTTCAAGCAGACAATTATGGCCACCGTGCGCCAGACCGACCACGAGTGCGAGATAACGTGGAGTGTGAACGACGAGGAGGTTGCCAAGGATGTTACATCGTATGAGTTCGAGGCCACGGAGGTGGGCACCTACCGCATCGTAGCCACGGCATCGAACCCCCACGGTGAGGCGAGCGATAGCGTCACCATAAAGGCGGTAAATGCCGAGGATCTAAACCTCGTCTATGAGTTCGATTTGCTTGAATATCATGTAGTTGCTGGTCGCACGCTGCTCGTCCGCCCATCGCACGTAAATAAGAGCGAGGGTGTCACTTATACGTGGACGCTTGATGGCGAGGAGCAGGGTGCGGAGACCAATCGTGCCCACTACCTCTTTAACTCCGAGGAGGTTGGCACGCACACCCTTGAGGTTAAGGCCACGACCTATATAAATGAGCCAATAGAGGTTAGCCACACCTTCACCATCGAGGTTATCGAGGAGGGCAAATACCGCCGTGAGCGCACCGCCTCGTCGGCAAGCGTATTTAGCACAGTGGTGGAGTATATGCCCGCTCCTGGCCAGTTTATCGGCGATATGAAGACTGCGGGATTTACGGGCGAGGAGCTTACCGCAGAGGATGCACGCCTCTATGCTGAGGAGCGCCTACGCCAGAATAAGTGGGTGTCACTCGGAGCCTTTGGTGGCTACATCGTTGTGGCGTTCGACCACAGCATCGAGAACATCTCGGGAGCTGACATCGCCATCACGGGCAACTCGTTTGATGGTTCGTCGGAGCCTGGCGTAGTGTGGGTTATGCAGGATGAGAATGGCAACGGCATTGCCGACGACACCTGGTATGAGCTAAAGGGCTCGGAGACAGGCTTAGATACTACCTATCAGGATTATGAGGTGACCTACTACCGTCCAACATCGTCGGGTATGCCTGTGGGTTGGACCGATAATAGGGGTGCGAGTGGCACGGTTGACTACCTCGCCTCGTTCCACGACCAGCCATTGTACTACCCAACGTGGATTACGGCCGATAGCTACACCCTGCGTGGCACTCGCCTTGAGGCTCGTAACTACGACAAGTCGGGCAACGGCTCGATGTGGGTACAGCCTGCCTACGACTGGGGCTACGCCGATAACGCCTCGGAGCGTGACTGCGCAGATGCCGTAAATAGCCTCGATATTGACAACGCCATAGACATCCTTGGCAAGCCCGTAGAGTTGGAGTATGTCGACTTTGTTAAGGTTCAGTCGGCCGTGCAGTCGAAGAGTGGCTGGTTGGGTGAGCTCTCGCCCGAGGTATGCAACTTTGTTGAGATAATGTAATCGCTTGGTTATGAGAAGACTGTTGCTAATATTGGCGCTGTTTGCTGTCGGCTGTATGGAGTGGGACTACGGCTTGGAGGAGGATTTCGACATCGAGGCCTCGGCGCGTGGACTCTTTATTTGCAACGAGGGTAACTTCCAGTATGGCAACGCCACACTATCGTATTACGACCCCGAGACGCGTAAGGTCGAAAACGAGGTATTCTACCGCGCCAACGCTATGAAACTCGGCGATGTGGCGCAGTCGATGACCATACACAACGGCCGTGGCTGGGTGGTGGTAAACAACTCGCACGTCATCTTCGCCATAGACCTCGACACATTTAAGGAGGTGGGTCGCATCACGGGGCTTACATCGCCACGCTATATGCACTTTGTCTCGGACGAGAAGGCCTATGTGACGCAGATTTGGGACAACCGCATATTCATTGTCAACCCCAAGTGCTACGAGGTTACGGGCTACATCGAGGTGCCCAATATGACCATGGAGCAGGGCTCTACGGAGCAGATGGTACAGCTCGGCAAGTATCTCTATGTCAACTGCTGGTCGTACCAAAACCGAATACTCAAAATTGATACGGAGAGCGACACCATCGTAGGCGAACTCGAGGTAGGCATCCAGCCCACATCGCTGGCGTTGGACTGCACCGGCAAGCTCTGGACCGTGACCGATGGTGGCTACGATGGCTCCCCTTATGGCTACGAAGCCCCTGCGCTCTACCGCATCGACCCCGACAGCTTCACCATCGAGGCAAAGTTCGAGTTCCAGAAGGGCGATGCCCCCTCCGAGCTGCAGCTCAATGGCGCGGGAGATACCCTATACTGGATTAACGACGACATCTGGGCGATGGACGTTACGGCAGAGCGTGTGCCTGTGCGCCCATTCCTCGATAGCCGTGGCACCATATACTATGGCCTCACTATCGACCCCAAGTCGGGCGATGTCTACATCGCCGATGCTGTCGACTACACGCAGCAGGGTAAGATATACCGCTACTCCGCCTCCGCGGAGCTTATAGACGAGTTCTACGTGGGCATAATCCCTGGCTCGTTCTGCTGGAAATAACCGAGGGTACTATGTTTAAGAGAGTCGCGATAATAATGCTATGTTGGGTTGTGGCAACCATATCGGTAGCCACGGCGCAGGAGCGTCACTACGATATTGACGAGGTGGCGGTCTATGGCGTGCGTCCAATTGGCGACATTGGCGTGCAGCAGACCAAGCTCGACTCGCTGGTACTCAAGGAGACCATATCGCTATCTATGGCCGACGTCTTAGCCTTCAACACCCCTATATTTGTCAAGAGCTACGGCCGTGCTACGCTCTCAACAGTCTCGTTCCGAGGCACTTCACCCTCGCATACGCAGGTGACGTGGAACGGCATGAAGCTAAACAACCCTATGCTCGGTATGACCGACTTCTCGACAATCCCCTCCTACTTCATCGACGACGCCACGCTGCTACATGGCACATCGTCGGTAAACGAGACGGGAGGAGGTCTTGGTGGTGCTATTAAGCTATCTACCACGCCCGCCAACTACGATGGCTTGCGTCTGCAGTATGTGCAAGGCATAGGCTCGTTCCGCACGTTCGACGAGTTTCTGCGCATAGGGTGGGGCAATGCCCACTGGCAGACATCTACGCGCGTGTCGCTCTCCACATCGCCCAACGACTTCAAATACGTAAACCGCGATAAGAAGATTAACGTCTACGACGAGCAGATGAACATCATCGACCAATACTACCCCGTGGAGCGTAATAAGAGCGGTGCCTATCGCGACCTACACATATTGCAAGAGGTGTACTACAACACTGGCAGGGGTGACCGTATTGGCCTAAATGCCTGGTACGTAAACTCCAACCGTGAGCTTGCGATGCTCACCACAGACTATGCAGACGACACCAAGTTCGACAACCGCCAGCGTGAGCAGACCTTCCGTGGCGTGGTGTCGTGGGATCACCTGCGCGATGTGTGGAGTATTAGCGCCAACGGTGGTTATGTATACACCTCGATGGCCTACGACTATGTGCGTGACCCAGGTAATGGCACGATGACGCCGATGACCCGCTCTCGCTCCAAGATAAACACCATCTACGCAAAAGCCGAGGGTAAGTATTTTATAGGTAACAGGTGGCTGTTTACCGCCAATCTCGCTATGCATCAGCACTTTGTGGAGAGTCGCGACAAGAATATCATCCTTCAGGAGGGTAACAAGGCTATCGTGGGATACAATCAGGCACGTGTCGAGCTCTCGGGCGTTGTCTCGGCCAAGTGGCAACCTATTGACCGCTTTGGCATTTCTGCGGTGCTCCGCGAGGAGCTATTTGGCACGCAGCTCTCGCCCATAATCCCTGCGCTCTTTATCGATGGCGTGGTGTCGAGGCGTGGTAACATTACGGCAAAGGCATCGCTCTCGCGCAACTACCGCTTCCCGTCGCTTAACGACCTCTACTTCCTGCCTGGTGGCAACCCCAACCTGCGAAGCGAGAGTGGCTGGACATACGATGCTGGCCTATCGTTCAAGGTGGGTAAGGAGGGACTATATAGCCTCAGTGGCTCGGCCACGTGGTTCGACTCCTACATACACGATTGGATACTGTGGCTCCCCACGACCAAGGGTTTCTTCTCGCCACGCAATGTGAAGGATGTGCACGCCTATGGCGTTGAGCTAAAGGCATCTACATCGGTGCAGTTCGCACGCGAGTGGACACTATCGCTCGATGCTAACTACTCGTGGACACCCTCGATAAACTGCGGTGAGAAGCTGTCGGATGCCGACCGCTCGGTGGGTAAACAGCTCCCCTACGTGCCACTCCATACCGCCAATATCAATGGCCGCCTCGCGTGGCGTGGCTGGGCTTTCAGCTACAAGTGGTGCTACTACTCCGAGCGATACACTATGTCGTCGAACGACTACACGCTCTCGGGACGTCTGCCCGACTACTTTATGTCGAACATATCTTTGGAGAAGTCGCTATCGTTCTCGTGGGCTGACCTCTCGGTTAAGGGCACCATCAACAACCTCTTCGACGAGGAGTACCTCTCGGTGCTCTCACGCCCGATGCCTGGCATCAACTTCGAGATATTCTTATCTATAACGCCGAAGTTTAAAAGAGGAAAATAGAGATTGTATAGGCTTAAATATATATAGCGCTACCATGAGTAGCGCTATATATATTTATATATGTGTGTGATGCACTAAAATTGCTGGAACGTGCTCCATGAACTATTCTTCTCGGCAGCCTCCTCGAGTGTGTCGGGGAGCTTCGTGAAGAAGTCGAAGCCTGTCCACGCCTCCACCTGGTCGGTCGTCACGGTATAGTTGGCGTAGAGGCTGTTGTCGTGATACTTGTTCTCAAACCAGAAGCCTACGGTCTCAGCGTCGGTGACCTCACCGTTGGAGTTGGTCTTAACCTTGAGCACCACCTTGTAGAAGTAGTTGGGGACGGGAACGTCCTTTGTGTCGTCCTTGGCCTGGGTGTAGCTGACACTCTTCGACTCGCCCACCTTATTGAAGGCTACACCCGTAACAATATAGATGGTCTCTTGCTCGCCAATCGACTGCAATGCCGCCTCGAGCTTCTGCCAGATGCCTCCGTTGAAGCCACCCTGAATCTGTGGCACAGAGTTAGTTACGTAGAATGTCTGTAGCTGCATCTCTCTGTTGCCGTTACGCGAGGCGTTGGGGATAAGGTGACCACGCGAGTAGTCACCAGCGTAGCTTCGCGAACATAGGTTCACCTGGTCCGAGGTGCTGATGTATGGGTTCCAGTCCCAGCTGTCGGGACGTCCATACGAGCCCATGTGGTGCGCTGAGAGTGGATATGCCACCCACATGGATGTGTATGTTGCCTTGTCGTAGAAGTGGGTGTAGTTGCGCTCGTCGTCTACCGATACGGTTACCGTAACGGCATTGGGGTAGGCGCCATCGGTGCGCTCAGCGGGGAGCTCCAGCCACTCGCCTGCGGGCATGCCCTCGGGTATCTCCTCCTCGCTATCCTCGCCTAAGACAATGTCGCCCTCAAGCTCGTAGAGCATGGGTAGCGTGCCGTCGCCTTGCGCTGATGAGTAGCTGCCAAACGAGGTGTAGCCACTGCGGTACTGCACGAACTTGCTTTTGGCCACGTTGGTGATGGTGAAGGTGTAGTCGCCATTGGCATTAATAGACCACACCTCGCCATCGGTGGGCGCGACATTAACATTGAAGCTGTTATAGTTATTGTATTGATAGAGGTAGCGCTCATCTTTAGCCTGACGGATGGTGTAGCCGCCATCTGCAGCCTCTATAATGAAGGCGTTGTTGCAGTTCTCAAGGATGATGACACCATCGTCGTCGCTATCGCCCTGTGCAACCTGTAGATAGTCGTAGTTGGCGTCAAGTATAGGCGTGGCGATGTAACCCTCCGCGGCGATAAGGTATGCCCTGCCCGAGGTCACCTCCTCTACACGGCGAAAGATGCAACCCTCGGCCTCAATATCGGTATTGCCATTATCTTCGTTGCCCTCGTTGCCCTCATTGCCCTCGTTGCCCTCGTTGCCATCATCTTTGTTGCCATCATTCTCGTTGCCATCATTGCCCTCCTCATTCTCCTCATTATTGACGTTATCATCTTCCGTATTATCCTCAGTCTCATCCTCGACCTCAGTGTTGTTGCTGCTCTCTACCGAGTTGTTGCACGCAGGGGTGATAGTGGCAAAAATGAGAATCATCAATAGCGTGTACAGCGTGTTTATAGCTCTCTTCATCTCGTTTGTTGTTGAGTTAGTTGTCCTTGATTATTTGAAAATTAGCTGTGCATACTCCGCAAGGTATATGCGCCAGTTGCGCCAGATGTGACCACCCGTGCTCTCGCGGTAGATATAGTCGTAGCCCGCCTTGTCTAATAGCCCACGGTAGCGAACGTTGTCCTCATAGAGAAAATCCTCCTCGCCTATGGCTATCCAGTAGAGCGCGGGAGCCTTGTCGAACTGACGTGTGAGCTTCGCCTCAAGGTCGTTGTAGATGGCTACGCTCTCGTCGCCACGGAAGATGGCCGCTGAGAAGAGACCAACGTAATCGAACATCGAGGGGTACTCCTTCGATATCTGCATAGAGTGGAAGCCACCCATCGAGAGGCCTGCAATGGCGCGTGAGTGCTTCTTGGCAATGGTACGATAGTGATCATCTACCCACTCCACGATAGATGGAAACATCGCCTCGAACGTGCCATCCATCGAGCCCGACATGTAGGGCCTCCACATGCCCTCGTGCGAGAGACCTGGCGCCGCAACGTGCTTAGTGCAGCCATTTGTCATAACCACAATCATAGGCTCGGCCTTGCCCGTGGCGATAAGGTTGTCCATGATTTCTGCTACGCGGCCTGTTGCCGACCAAGCATCCTCATCGCCACCCATGCCGTGCAAGAGGTAGAGAACAGGATAGCGTCCCTTGCCCTCTTCGTAGCCTGCAGGGGTGTAGATGGTCATGCGGCGCTCGCGACCATCAGCAACCTGAGCCCACACCTTGGACATAGTGCCGTGAGGCACCTCCTGAGCTGCGTATAGGTCGCCACGTTCACCTGGCACGATGAAGTAGTTCATCTGCGAGCCCACGTCGCGCATAACATAGCTATTAGCAGGGTCGTTGACATGGTCTATGCCGTCGACATTGAACCAGTAGTAGTATAGCTCTGAGGGTAACACCTCCGACCTATACTCCCACACGCCCTTGTCGTTGCGGGTCATGCTTAGAGGCATGGCGTTGCCATTATCGGTAAAGTCTGTAATAAGCGTAACCTTCTCAGCATTAGGTGCGTAGAGACGTATCGTTACGCTATTGTCGTCGTGAATCTCGGGCGATACGAGTCGCTCTGCCTGCCATAAGTTCTGCTGCGCCTGAATCTCGGCGATGCTACCTAATAGCATGAAGGCGGCGATAAGTGTTAGAGCTCTTTTCATGGTATGATGCTTGTTTTTGTTTACTTCTTGTCGAGCTTGACGTCGCGTGCACCCAAGAGGTAGTATGCCACATGGTCGCTAAGACGTAAGATGCGTGATATAAGCAGCGAGATGGCTACCACCACTATGGCTGTGCTTACGCCCACAACCAAGGCACATGCAATGTTGTCGGTGCCCACGATATATGGGTAGAGATATAGGGGGAAGTTTAGTAGCACGAAGTAGTGTAATAGATAGACATCGAGCGTGTTACGTCCGACAAACTGCAAGGGCTTGCCCACGAGTTTATTCTCCGAGAAGAAGGTGCCGAAGCGGCGGAAGAGACCATATACTGTGAGGATGCCCAAGAATCCTGCCATGCAACGTAGGATGCTCTCGAATGCCTTCATTAGGGGGTGACCCAGTAGGCCATTGTTCTCGAGCATCACCGTTGTGTCGGGGTCGATAAGCCACCACGCTATGGCGAAGAAGCCAATCACTACGAGAGCCATCTTCTTGCCATTGTCTAACGTGCGCTCGAAGGCCTCGCGGTTGCAGCTGCATAGCGCACCAAAGGCGAAGAACTGTATGTAGTCGAACGACTTGCTGAGGGTGAGCACCTTATCTACGTCGCCGAGTGCCGAGAGGTCCGACAAAAGTAGGAAGATCAATAGACACACTACGAAGAATCGCTTCGAGAAGCACTCGATGGATGTGCGGCCACGGCGTGCATGTATGTAGCGCGATACGTAGTAGATTATTAGCATGTTAAACAGTGCAAACGTGAACCAGTAACCCATCTTCATCGTGCGGTTGAAGAATACCCAGATGGGTGTCTCGTTGCACATCATAGTGTATAGCAGTCCAATGGTGAGTGCTGGGACAATCATGGTACGCACCTTGCTGCCTAAGCGTGAAAGTGTCTCTTGGCCTGTCCACGACTGCTCACGTCTAAACGATATGAAGCCGCTGATGAAGAAGAACAACGGCATGCGAAAGAGTATAAAGAACTGATTTAAAGGTGTGCTGTTGGGGATATATATGTGGCTAAATACCACCAATATCATGGTTAATCCTCTCAAGGCATCAATATAGCCGATGCGCTTGCTGGGGATGATTGTTTGTTCGGTCTGGGCGATAGTCATTGTGTGTAGCAATTATCAGGTAACAAAGGTAGTAATTTTTAATTAATTTGACCCTTTTTTGATACTCTTAATGTTAAGAGTCACGCACTAAACTTTGTTGTATGCCCTTTTTTCGTTATCTTTGTCTACGCGATAGAAGAGTTAAATATGAAGATAGGAGTAATTTCAGATACACACGGCCTCTTCGACGAGGTGCTAAAGGAGTTTCTTGCACCCTGCGATGAGGTGTGGCACGCTGGCGACTTTGGTTCGGTGGAGACGGCTGATGCCATTGCTGCGTTTAAGCCGCTGAGAGCTGTCTATGGCAATATCGATGGTGGCGTCATGCGACGTATCTACCACGAGACCAACTGCTTCGAGGCGGATGGCGTGCGTGTGCTTATGATGCACATCGGTGGCTACCCGCGCAACTACTCGCCTAAGGCGCGACAACTTATTCATGGAGCACGTCCCAAAATCTTTGTTGCGGGGCACTCGCATATACTTAAGGTCATCTATGACCCTGTCTACGACCTGTTACATATCAACCCTGGCGCCGCGGGCATCTATGGCATACACCGCGTGCGTACGGCCATAAGGTTCGATATAGAGGCTGGTGAGATTAAAAATATGGAGATTGGTGAATGGAATAAATAGTTGACAATGAAGAGGTTTATACTATTAGCTATGGCGCTGCTTGGTGGCGTTGTGCTCTATGCTCAGGATGTGGTTAAGACTACGTACCATTATGCTACACATCAAGAACAACAACTCTATCTCGATAGGTATGTCGTTGATGATGAGACTGATGAGATGCGACCATGTATGATTTTTGCCTTTGGTGGTGGCTTTGTGCAGGGCTCACGCGATGTGGACTTTTATAAAGGCTATTTTGAGCGCTTGGCACGCGAGGGCATAGTGGTTGTCTCTATAGATTACCGTCTGGGCCTTCGTAACTTCAATGCCGAGGGTGGTGTTGTGGCTATGGTTGGCGCCTTAGATAATGCTGTAACCATCGCTGTGGAGGATATATACTGCGCCACAAACTTCGTCGTAGCCAATGCTGAGGAGTGGGGTGTGGATGTGTCGAAGATAATGCTTAGTGGCTCGAGTGCAGGTGCTATCACCGCCGTTCAGGCCGAGTGGATGCGAGCCAATGGCGACTGGCATGCAGAGGTGTTGCCCGAGGGTTTCCGCTATGCTGGTGTGGTGTCGTGCGCGGGAGCCATCTTCTCGGTGGGTAAGCCTAAGTTCGAGTCGCAACCAGCACCTATGTTGCTCTTCCATGGCACGTCGGATAGCAATGTGCCCTACGATAAGGCCTCGATGTTTGGCATAGGCTTCTTCGGCTCCGCCTATATTGCGTGTCAGCTGGATAAGATGGATGCCCCATACTGGTTCTATTCGGCTGAGTATGTAGACCACTCTTTGGCGGGCACGCCACTTGTCGACCAGTGCGACCTTATCATGCAGTTTATCAGGGATTTTGTGATTGCGGGTAAGCCCCTACGCATACGCACCGAAGTGGAGTCGTTGGACGGTGTAAAACGCCCCACGCGCTTTAAGGCTATGGACTATATTCGCACCAACTACCAGAGAGATTAAGGACTCTAAGGTTGCAAGACCTTATTTTTGATTAGAAGGTCGCAGGGCTGATGATATTTTTTGATTTTAGTGGAGCAGATTTAGTCTATCGCAATAAGAAATCCCGAAGGATAGTACTTAGCGTACAGCCTTCGGGATTTTGTTTGGGATGGGCTAAAGATGCCCAATACAAATCGAAAAGATAAATTACTTGTTGTAGGCCTTCATCACTGAGATAAGATCCAACACCTTGTTCGAGTAACCCCACTCGTTGTCGTACCAAGAAACCACCTTCATGAAGGTCTCGTTGATAGCGATACCAGCAGTTGCGTCGAAGATAGATGTGCGAGCGTCGCCAAGGAAGTCTGAAGAAACAACAGCCTCGTCGGTGTAGCCAAGGATGCCCTTGAACTCGTTCTCAGAAGCCTTCTTCATTGCAGCACATACCTCCTCGTAAGTAGTGGGCTTAGCGAGGTTAACTGTGAGGTCAACAACCGATACGTCGAGGGTAGGAACACGCATAGACATACCAGTAAGCTTACCCTTAAGCTCGGGGATAACCTTACCTACAGCCTTAGCAGCACCTGTAGATGAGGGGATGATGTTGCCGCAAGCAGCACGGCCACCACGCCAGTCCTTCAACGATGGACCGTCAACAGTCTTCTGTGTAGCAGTTACAGAGTGAACGGTAGTCATAAGACCGTTTACAAGGCCGAAGTTGTCGTTAAGAACCTTAGCGATAGGAGCCAAGCAGTTTGTAGTACAAGAAGCGTTAGATACGATCTTCTGACCTGCATACTCCGAGGTGTTTACGCCGCATACGAACATAGGGGTGTCGTCCTTCGAAGGAGCTGACATTACTACATACTTAGCACCTGCAGCGATGTGAGCCTCAGCCTTCTCAGCTGTGAGGAACAAACCTGTTGACTCAACAACATACTCTGCCTCAACCTCATTCCACTTCAAATTTGCGGGATCCTTCTCTGCGGTGACGCGAATCTTGTTGCCGTTAACGATGAGTGTGTTAGACTCCAAGCAGTAGTCTACAGTACCCTCGAACTTGCCGTGCATAGTGTCGTACTTGAGCATGTATGCCAAGTAGTCTACGGGGCAAAGGTCGTTGATACCTACAACCTGATACTTGTCAGCCTGTGAGCAAGCTGCGCGGAACACCATACGGCCGATACGTCCGAAACCGTTGATACCAATCTTAATCTGTGACATAATATAAAATGTTTATAATTAATAGTTAATAATTCTTCTTGTTGAGAGATAACTCTGCAAAATTACTCAATTTGCATTGAAGAAACAAATAAAATATTAAAAATTTTTAATATAATCGCTATTCTCGTAGTAAAATGCTACTTTGCCACGCTCTTAGCGCGCTTAGCCATCGCCGAGGCGAATACGAAGTCGTTAAGCTCGGGGTTGTCGGCATGGAGGATGTCGTCCTTGGTTCCCTCCCACCATTTGTGGCCCTCGTGGATGTAGACAATTTTCTCGCCAATCTCCATTACCGAGTTCATATCGTGGGTGTTGATGATGGTCGTGATGTTGAACTCCTTGGTAATGTCGTGGATGAGGTTGTCGATGATTACCGATGTCTGTGGGTCGAGGCCCGAGTTGGGCTCGTCGCAGAAGAGATAGCGGGGGTTGAGCACGATGGCGCGGGCTATGGCCACACGCTTCACCATACCACCACTAAGCTCCGAGGGGTAGAGGTGGTCGGCACCCGTGAGGCGTACGCGCTCCAAGCAGAACGACACACGGTCGCGCTTCTCGCCCTCACTCATTGTGGTGAAGAGGTCGAGCGGTAGACGTACATTCTCGCGCACGGTTGAGGAGTCTAACAGGGCGCCGCCCTGAAAGATCATGCCTATATCCTTGCGTATATCCTTACGCTGGCGGAAGTTGAGGTCGGTGTAGCATACGTCGTCGAAGAATATCTTGCCGCTATCGACGTCGTGTAGTCCCACGAGCGACTTTAGTAGCACGGTCTTACCCGAGCCACTACGACCGATGATTAGGTTTGTCTTGCCAGTGTCGAACTCTACGGTGATGTCGTCGAGTACGGTGCGGCCTTCAAAGGCCTTAGATATGTGGTCTGCTCGTATCATACGCGCATAATTTGTGTTAGGATAAGGTCGAAAATCATGATTGTCACCGAGCTCGATACCACGGCACGTGTCGAGGCGCGACCCACCTCCAAGGAGTTGCCCTTGGCGTAGTAGCCACAGTATGCCGAGATAGAGGTGATGATAAAGGCGAAGACAGCACCCTTAACCAATGCGTAGGTTATGGAGAATGGCTCGAAGCAGTAGAACAAACCCTCGATGTAGTCGCCAGGGAGCATGATGCCCGTGAATGCAGCTATGACGTAGCCACCCACGATACCCACGAAGATACTAAAGAGTGTGAGCAAGGGGAAGAATACCACGGTAGCCACAATCTTCGGCAGGATGAGGTACGATGCTGAGTTTACGCCCATGATCTCAAGGGCGTCAATCTGCTCGGTGATACGCATTGTGCCAATCTCGGATGCGATGTTAGAGCCGACCTTACCTGCAAGAATCAGCGCCACCACGGTTGATGAGAACTCCAACACCATCACCTCACGCGTTGCGTAGCCAATCATGAACTGAGGAATGAATGGCGACTCGAGCGTGATGGCCATCTGCAATGCTACTACGGCACCGATAAATGCCGAGATAATGGCTGTGAGTGATATTGAGTTGAAGCCGAGGGCCTCAATCTCAAAGGCTATGCGTCGGAGGTATATGCGCATCTTTTCGGGGCGAGAGAATACCTTGCCCAGAAGTAGCACGTAGCGTCCTATGCTTTCTAATAGCTTTATCATCGTGTTACTATTATGTTGTGTTACTGCATCTTATGCGTTGTTATTTAATCTCCTCGAAGTCGACATACTCGTCGTCGCTCTGCTTTGGGCTCTGCTCCACCTGCTTCTCGGGCGTGCTCTGCTGCTGTGCTGCGCCCTGTCGAGCATCTGCCTGTGCCTGCATCTGTCGCACAAAGTCCTCGAGGGTCATCCCCTGCTGGAAGCCGTATGCCGAGAATCCCGCGCCTGTGCTTGAGAATCCCGAGAATCCAGCACCTGAGGCTCCGTTGTTGCGCATCATCTCGCTGTACTCCTTCTCGAACTTACGCTTTAGGCGGCGTATCTTCCACCATGCCAAGAAGATAATCAGACCGATGAATAGGAATATGCCGAGCATAATCCATCTAACTACGGGCCAGATGATTGGTGGCACGATTAATATCGCGAGCCAGATGATGCAAAAAAGTGGGCGTCGCTCGAAGAGAGCGAGCATGCCGTAGAATATGATTTTAAGGTATCCCATACTTATCGTTGTTGACAAATAGCATTAGTTTTCATCGAAAACAGGCCTTCGTTTACTACGAACGACATTGCAACCGACAAAGTTACAAAATAATTCACAAATGGCAAACAAATTTTGTCGCAAAGAACAAAGATGAGGCCTTAGAGGGGATAGTGGAGGGTGCGTTTGATGTCAGAAGGGGTTAGGCTTGGCCTCGACATGAAATTAGCCTGGATGGGACATACTTGACGTATTTCCCATTCGGGCTAATGATCGAGAGGTCGAGAATGACCCCTTATCACATCAAACGACTACTCCCACTCCGTAGCATTATATATTTGTATATCAATATGATATATAGTGTTATTATGTTATAGGGTGTATTCCTAGGGTGTATATTTACTTTTTGTGTACCACCTCAAAATTAGTGAGTTAGTATCGTTGTGCAAAAATTGAAATTAATTGGATTTTACTCTACATTATATTAATGGGAAGGTAGTGAACTCTAATTGCAAAGTAGTGCCAAACTCTATTTCAAAAACAGCGGTTTTGAGTGGTTATTGAATATTATCTATTTCAGTGTTTTGTAAAATACTGATTTAGATAATATTACTGTTTTTATAAAGGTATTTATATACAAATTTACACTTAAAAATTTTGTTATCTCATAATGACGACACCAACTTGCTCACCTAAACACCTCTTTTAATACATACATCCCTACCAATACAAATCCAATAGCATACGTTATCCAATCACCTATCGTCCCAGAGAATATCCAAATAAAAAACAACGCAATCAATGAATAGCACAATAATATTCCGAGACAACTACCAAATGCTTGAAAAAAATCCCTCATAACTTACATATTTTCGAGCCATTCAGCAACCTCTAAAATCGTTTGTTGATAAATCCACTGTCTGTCGTTTGTCTCTTCACTTTCAATTTTATCTATAACATCATAAAATTCGTTATTTTTGCGATACTCTCTTGCGTATTTGTCATAACCTATAAGGTCATCTAATTTTATAATTTGGGAATATCTAAAATTATCTGAATAGTTCCAATTCTTTATAGACCGCACTATGGAATTATACTCCGCAATACGCAAGTTATATAATTGGTCTATTGTTTCAAATGTTAAATCTACCAATTCTTGATGACGTTGTTGTTCTTCCCTTTTAATTCTTTCTTGTTCTTTTTTCTCCAAGTTGCGATTGTGAACATTTACGCCTACGACAATACCCGTAATTAGTATAGTTAAGGACATCCCTGTAATCACTAAACCCTTTCGGGTTTTCACTTTTTTCAAAAGAGAGTTCAAACTACTCATAATACTTTGATTTTAAGTTAAACAATAAGTGTCAAGCCAAAGACGGCAACCGTTTAACTCAAAAAGAGAAGCGTGGGTATAGCTTACTCACGGAAGGTACGACCAAGCACCTGTACGAACATAAGCACAACCCACGCCATAGGGCGTGAGCATTTAGTGTGCCTATTGCTTGTTCGTAGTGTAATTTTGGTCGTTTTACCGTGAACGCAATAGCCTAAATGCCATCAAACAAACTGCGTATCTCGCAATTCCGATTACAAAGGTAAGAAAAAGTTTGGAGATTAGAAAATTTTATTGTACTTTTGTAGCGGTATAAGAAAAGAAAATTAACAGGTAATCGCGATGCTGTTGTGAGAAATTGCAACAGCATCACTTTTTGAAATAGCACCGAGATAGGCAACTCTGGGCTTATTGGTCAAAATAGTAGATAAAATCGGGGCAATTTTTATTTATTGGTCAAAATTAGTAGATAAATGCGGGTATTTGCCCGCATTTTCTACTTGTATTTGAGTTTGAAATACTCGTCTATAAAGAGCTTTCGATA
>JAGATC010000019.1 GCA_017621455.1 Alistipes sp.
ACATTAAACGCTTCAGCATTATGGCTGGATATAGAGGGGCATTAGCCAAATATATGTCGATTAATATGGATAAGATGAATCAAGGAAACTCCATATATCTGCAACTTGGTGTTAGATGGTGATGTGGTTTGAGTAATTCTGTGGGTTAACAATAGTAGAAATAAGAACTTTCTTTCCGATAATGAACTTACATACAATATCAAGAAACCATTAATTATCGACCCTATCATGTAGAATAAAAAAAAACAATAAAGGAGAGGCCGTAAATAGCGGTCTCTCCTTCGTTTTAAGTATAGGTTAGTGGTTAGTCCTCCTCGATTACGCCAGTCCAGTTGCATGTGATGTTGTTACCCTTGAAGTCGTAGGCGTCGAGCGTAACGGTGTGGGTGCCGTCGCCATTGTCGATAAACTCGGCCTCGCCACTCTTTATCATCGCATAGTTCTTGTAACCACTTGCGCTGCCACCACCATACTCATAGTACCAGCTACCTACGGCCTGCGCATAGTTGTTGGTGAATCCAGCAACCATAACCATCTTGCCTGGGGTGTTCGAAATCTTGTACTTACCTGCAAACTTGCCATCTTTAGAGGTGTTATCTGTGATGATGTCGAACTGCAGGGTGTCGCCATAAACAACACCTCCCGCCTTATTCATAATATAGATTGTGTAGTTCGAGTAGCCAGTCTGCCAGTAGTCGCCCTCGTATAGCCACTTTGCACGATGCTCACCCTCGAACGTAACGTGGTGGTCCTGCTCAAGCGTAGACTGGGCCTCGCCATCCTGACCGCCTACGGGGTCGTCGTTGCCACCGCCATTCTCCTCGGTAGCATCCTCAAGCTCAAGACCACCAGTGTAAGTCACCTTATGGGTAGTGCCGTCGATAACAACTTCAAGTACAATCTTGTTATCCGAAACCACCATTGTGGCGTTGTCGAGGTACTTAATCTGTATGTCCTCAACGCTATCGGCAGTGAGAATAAGCTGGCTATTCTCGCTATTGATGGTGTTAGGCGCACCGGTGTTCTTGCTATCGAAGTAGTAGATGCCGTTAGGAAGCGTTGTGCTGCCTGTAACAGGTGCAAAGGCATCAATATAGTAGTATGTGCCGTTTGTATAGGCCTGACCTGAATTGTTAAGACCCTGGTCTGAGAGGAAGAAGGCGTAGCGGTCGGCACCCTCGCCATACTTCTCGCCATAGTAGTAGCCATCAAGGCACAAAGCTGTGAATTTCACCTCCTCGCCAGAGTTGTTGCCACCATTGCCAGCGGCCTGCTCGATGATGACTGATGTGGTCTCGTTAATGTAGCTTACCTCGATGATAGCCTCACGCTTAGCACCGCTATTAGCCTTAACCTCAATGCGGATAACGCCAGTGGCAGGCTGTGTGATATTGCCAAGCATATCCTCGCCACTAACAACCTTAGTCTTGACAACCTCGCCATCGACAGGCGATACAAGGTTATACGACACCGTCACGGTCTCGCCATTAGCACCAGCCTCAAGAACAGTGTCCGTAACAAAGAGGTGCTGCACGGCCTGCTGCTCCTTATCGCACGAAGCAAAGAGCATAACCAGGCCAATAGCCAAAATTGAAAAAATTCTCTTCATAATTATTTATGTTATTGGTTTATCCTAACTATCAGGCGCAAAGGTATATTAAAAATCGTAATACTCCAATATAGCCTCAGCAAAAAAAAATCAGCAAATAAGTTTTGCTTTAGTGAATTTATTTCATACATTTGCATTAACAATTCTGTTAAACAATATTGTTTATAGCAATAATCATGAAAAGCAACGATAAGCAAACCAAAGAGCAAGAGATACTTAAGGCTGCTGAGCAGGAGTTTCTCACCAAGGGATATGATGGTGCCCGCACAACATCTATCGCCCAAGCGGCTGGCGTTACGCACGCCATGCTACACTACTATTTCCGCACCAAAGAGCAGCTATTCGACCGCATAGTAGAGAGCAAGTTTTCGACAATGTCGCAGTCGCTGATTGCGATACTCGGAGACCCAACGCTTCCCATCGTCGAGCGCTTAAAAGTGGGCATCGGGGCCCACTTCGACTTTGTGGCAGAAAACCCACAGCTTCCGCGATTCGTGATAAACGAGATTGTGTCGCGTCCCGAACGCTACGATGTACTGTACAAGCGCGTAGGCTCGGTGGTGGATAATGTCTACAATGGTCTACAAGCAGACATCGACCGTGCGGCAGCGCGCGGAGAGATTGAGAGAGTGGATGTCAGGATGCTACTAATCAGCATCATGTCGCTTAACATATTCACCTTCTTGGCATACCCCTTCATGGAGCCATTGATGGGCGAACTGATGGCCAATCGCGAGCGATTCATAGAGGCTCGCAAGGCTGAAAACATTGCAACAATATTGAAGAGAATCGAAAAACGATAGAGGCAATGAAAAGACTATTAATCACGCTGTTAGCGATTACGTGCACGTTATATTCGCATGCCCAGTCGCTCGACGAATGTCGAAGATTGGCGCGGGAGCACTACCCCGCAATCAGGCAGTACGACCTTATCAACCAGACCGAGCAGTACAACCTATCCAACGCTGCACGCGCATGGATACCACAGGTTAGCCTCACGGCACAGGCTACATACCAATCGGCAACACCCACCTACCCCGAGGCATTCAGCTCAATACTTCAAGCCAACGGCATAGAGATGGCGGGAATACGCAACGACCAGTACAAGGTGGCAATAGACATATCGCAAAACATCTGGGATGGCGGTCAGTCGAAAGCCAACCGCGCCATTGCCGAGGCTGAGACCAAAGAACAGCGTAGCCGCCTGGATGTATCGCTCTACGACCTGCAATCAAGAGTGGATGACCTATACTTCGGAATACTGCTCCTCGACGAGCGCATGGCGCAGAGTGAAGCACTCATTGTCACTCTGGACAGCAACCTTAAGCGGATGCAGTCCTATTACGACAATGGCGTGGCTACGCAAGCAGATGTCGACGCCATTGAGGCAGAGCTGCTCACAGCCAAGCAGACGCTTGGGCAGGTGGAGTCGGCACGTGCAAGCTACCGCCGTATGCTTGAGGTGTTCATAGGCCAGCCGCTGCAAACCGAGGCACTGGAGCGCCCAGCAATGCGTGAGTTGGCATCACGCACCTCAGCACGCCCCGAACTCGACATGTTCGACGCACAGAGAGACAAGCTCGCAGCACAGCGCGATGCAATAAACACCTCAGTAATGCCCCGTTTTGCAGCATTTGCACAGGGTTACTACGGTTACCCTGGCATGGATATATTTAAGAGCATGATGAGCACACAGTGGACACCAAATGCCATTGTTGGCGTACGCATGTCGTGGAACATCGGTGCCTTCTACACCAAGAAGAACAACCTCGCAAAGCTCCAGGTGGCTGAGAGTCAGATTGCTGTAGAGCGCGACATATTCCTCTTCAACACCGAGATGCAGACAACGCAGGAGGATGGCGAGATTATCCGTCTACGTAAGGCCTTGGAGGATGACGACCGCATCGTAGAGCTACGCCGAAGAGTGCGCATAGCGGCAGAGTCACAACTCGAGCACGACGTGATTGATGCCACCGACCTACTACGCAAGATTACAGACGAGACAAACGCAATGCTCAACCGTAGCACGCACGAGATTGAGCTACTACAAGCAACATACAGACTTAAAAGAACACTAAATCAATAGGTTATGAAACAAATTGCATATATTACGTTAGCGTTGTTCACACTATCGTGTGGCAGCGAACCAGAATACGACGCCCAGGGCACGTTCGAAGCAACCGAAGTGATTGTATCATCCGAGGCTAACGGCCGAATCATGGATTTCGTAATTGAGGAGGGCATGGATATTGCTGGCGGCGAGTGCTTAGGCACCATCGACAGCATGCAGCTACACCTCCAACGCGAGCAGCTTATGGCACAGCAAGCGGCACTTCTCGCATCGCGCCCCGACGTTAACATGCAGGTATCGTCGCTACGCGAGCAGATAGCAAAGCAGCGCAGTGAGCTCCGTCGTGTCGAGAGCATGCTCAAGGATGGCGCAGCCACACAGAAGCAGTACGACGACATCGAAGCACAAATTAAGGTGCTTGAGGGTCAGTTAAATGCCACACTATCTACGCTCGACAAAAACACCGCTACCATCAACAACAATGCAGCCGCTCTTGAGGCGCAGATTGCCTCTCTCGACGACCTTATTGCAAAGTGTCGCATCGTGTCTCCCATCAGCGGCACAGTACTCGTAAAGTATGCCGAGGCGGGAGAGCTTGCCACAGTGGGTAAGCCCCTCATGAAGGTTGCCGACCTCAACAATATCTACCTACGTGCCTACTTCACATCAGAACAGTTAGCCAACATAACGTTGGGCGACAAGGTCAAGATTGTTGCCAACTTCGGAGGCGACGAGCGATACGACTACGAGGGTGAGATTGTGTGGATTGCTTCCGAGAGCGAGTTTACGCCAAAGAACATACAGACGAACGACTCACGCTCGAACCTCGTCTACGCCGTGAAGATTGCCGTAAAGAATGACGGACGCCTAAAGATTGGCCTTGCGGGCGAAGTGATTTTGTAAGATGAAAGCCATAGAGATAGATAACCTCTCGAAGAGCTACAACAAGGGTAAGGTGCAGGCTCTAAGCAGCGTATCGTTCGAGGTGGAGCGTGGCGAGCTTTTCGGGCTTATAGGTCCCGATGGCGCGGGTAAGACTACGCTCTTTCGACTGCTCACCACACTGCTTAGTCCCGACGCGGGTAGAGCCACGGTCGACGGCTACGACATCGTGAAGGAGTACCACGCCATACGCTCACGTGTAGGCTACATGCCTGGTCGCTTCTCGCTATACCCCGACCTCTCGGTAGAGGAGAACCTGCAATTCTTCGCTGCGCTATTTGGCGTGAACGTAGAGGAGTCGTACGACCTTATAGCGCCCATATACAAGCAGATAGAGCCATTCCGCACACGCCGTGCAGGTAAGCTATCGGGCGGAATGAAGCAGAAGTTAGCCCTATCGTGTGCACTGATTCACCGCCCAAGCATACTCTTTTTGGATGAGCCTACGACAGGTGTGGATGCCGTGTCACGCAGTGAGTTTTGGGATATGCTCGCAGGACTTAAGGAGCGAGGCATAACCATACTCGTCTCTACCCCCTACATGGATGAGGCATCGCGCTGCGACCGCATAGCCCTATGCAACGAGGGACGCATACTCGGCATCGACACACCCCATGACATAGTACGCGGCTTCGACAATAGGCTCTACGGTATCAGCGCCAAGAATATGTTTACACTATTAGAGCGTGCACGCGCAATGGAGGGAGTAGTGGAGTGTTACCCCTTTGGCCAGAGGCATCATCTGGTAGCGGATGACAGCTTCAGCGTAGAGCAATTCACAAGGCAACTATCTGATATAGAGGGGCTGGAGATAGCAAGCGCAGAGCCCACGATTGAGGATATGTTTATAAAACTTATGAAGCGATGAATAGCGAGATAGTTATATCCGTACGCGAACTCACCAAGCGCTTTGGTGACTTTACAGCCGTCGACCGCATATCGTTCGACGTACATCGTGGCGAGATATTCGGTTTTCTTGGGGCCAATGGTGCAGGTAAGACCACAGCTATGCGCATGCTCTGCGGACTGAGCTACCCCACTGCGGGAAGTGGTTCGGTTGCGGGATTCGATGTCATGCGCGAGGGCGAGAAGATAAAGCGACACATAGGCTACATGAGCCAGCGATTCTCACTCTACAACGACCTCACGGTGTGGGAGAATATGCGTCTGTTTGCGGGCATATATGGTCTAAATAGGCGTGAGACCGAGGAGCGCGCCTCGGCACTGCTAAAGCGCCTTAACTTCGAGGCGGAGCGCGACACGCTCGTAGGCTCACTACCTCTGGGCTGGAAGCAGAAGTTATCCTTCGCCATTGCCACCATTCACCGCCCCGAGGTGGTATTTCTGGACGAGCCAACAGGTGGTGTCGACCCCGTAACGCGCCGCCAATTCTGGGAGCTTATATACGAGGCGGCAAGCGAGGGTACGACCATCTTCGTGACAACACACTACATGGACGAGGCGGAGTACTGCTCGCGCGTATCAATCATGGTAGATGGCGAGGTGCGAGCCCTCGACACCCCCGCACGCCTAAAACAACAATTTGCGGCAGAGTCGATGGACGAGGTATTCCGTACGTTGGCTCGTGGCGCACAGAGAGGAGAGTGACATAATGAAACACAACTTTGGATCTTTCGTAAAAAAGGAGTCGCTGCACATACTTCGCGACAAGCGCACGATGCTCATCGTGATGTGCATCCCCATTGTGCTGATGACGCTCTTCGGCTTCGCCATATCCACCGAGGTGAATAACATAAACGTAGCCGTCGTTGCCCCCGAGCGTACTGATGGCGTAGAGGAGTCGGTCGAACGCCTCGCGGCTAACGAATATTTTACCTTTTGCGGTTATATCTCGCAGGATGAGATAGATGCGAAGCTACGTTCGGGCGAGGTGAGTGCCGTGGTTGTCTTTAAGTCGGACTACGACCGTCGCGGAGCACTCGCTGCACAGGGTATTGAGACTACCCCACTTATACAGCTTATCGTAGATGCCTCGAATGTCAATACGGCAAGCTCCGCAACCGCCTACCTGCAGACTATACTTCTCGGCACAGCCTCTGAGCAGTCGATGTTCGAGACACGCATGATGTTTAACCCCGAGATGAAGTCGGCATACAACTTCGTGCCCGGAATTATGGGACTAATCTTCATTCTTGTGTGTGCGATGATGACATCAGTGTCTATCGTGCGCGAGAAGGAGATGGGCACCATGGAGGTGCTGCTCGTATCGCCCGTGCGCCCCGTGAAGATTATCTTTGCTAAGATGATACCCTACTTTGCCATCTCGTGTATCGTGCTCATAATGATACTCCTTCTTGCTCGTTTTCTGCTCGATGTGCCGATGACAGGTGGCGTATGGGGCATATTCTCCGTATCGCTGATATACCTCATGCTGTCGCTATCGCTCGGACTACTCGTATCGACAATAGCCGAGACACAGATGGCAGCACTGCTAATATCCGCCATGGTGATGATGATGCCCATACTTATGCTCTCGGGACTGCTATTCCCTATAGAGAACCTGCCAAAGTTCTTCCAGTGGGTGTCGCACATAGTCCCCGCACGATGGTATATCGACGCAGTACGTAAGATGATGATTCAGGGTCTACCCATCGCTGCCATATGGAAAGATGTGGCGATACTCGGAGGCATGACGGTGGCGATACTCGGCGTATCACTCAAGAAGTTTAACGATAAACTCGAATAGGCTATGCGTACGTTTTTAGTACTGTTACAGAAGGAGTTCCTACAGATTCGACGCAACTCGTTTCTGCCAAAGCTAATCATCGCATTTCCCATCATGGTCATGCTTATCATGCCCTTGATTATGACCATGGATGTGCGCAACGTGAACGTGGCTATCGTAGACCTCGACCGCTCGACAACCTCTCGTCGCATCGCCTCACACGTGGAGGCATCGGAGTACCTTACACTCGCGCAGACAACCGCGGAATACCCCCTCGCACTGGAGGCCTTGGAGCAGGGCGATGTGGATGTAATAGTGCAGATACCCGCCGATTTTGAGCGCGACATGGCTGTATCTACGCCCGAGCATATTAGCATCACGGCAAATGCCGTAAACGCTACGAAGGGAGGCATTGGCATGCAGTATGTGGTGCAGACCATCGTCCGAACATTGGGCGAGATAGGCGGCGAGAGGGCCCCCGTGAAGGTCTCGGAGCTTATCACGGTGGAGAACCGCTACAACCCCACTCTCAACTACCGCCACTACATGATACCCGCGCTGATGATCATCCTCTTCATCCTTATCTGCGGCTTCCTGCCCGCACTAAGCATCGTGGGCGAGAAGGAGAGTGGCTCTATAGAGCAGATAAACGTCACACCCATATCGCGCTTTACATTTACGCTGGCTAAGCTCGTCCCCTACTGGATTATCGGGCTCTTTGTCGTGACGGTGGCGATGCTCATAGCGCGGTTAGTCTACGGTCTTGCGCCTGTGGGCTCGGTGTGGGCCATATACCTTGGTGCTGTGCTCTTTATCCTTACAATCTCGGGCTTCAGCCTCACCATCGCCAACTTCTCCGACACCATGCAACAGACGATGTTCGTGATGTTCTTCTTCATCATGATATTTATGCTGATGAGCGGCCTGCTTACGCCCGTAGACTCTATGCCCGAGTGGGCACAGCGCTTTACGCTGATACTTCCTCCACGCTACTATGTCGAGATTCTGCGCGCGGTATATCTAAAGGGCACTACCCTCTCGGAGCTTTGGATCAACTACGCGGCACTTGGCGGCTTTGCCGTGGTGTTTAACACCCTCGCGGCAATTACCTACAAGAAGCGCTCGTAGGATATTTACAACACACTTCAATTATATCATTGACTTACAACAAATTATCAATATATATTGTAACAAATACCACACACCTAAAGAAAAAAAGTTGCTAAAAATTTTGCAGGTTTGAAAATAATGTCTACATTTGCACACCAAATCAGAGAAATCTGATGCCCAGATGGCGGAATCGGTAGACGCGCTGGTCTCAAACACCAGTAGGCTCACCCCTGTGCCGGTTCGACCCCGGCTCTGGGTACTGAAGAGAGAGTAACGAGAGTTGCTCTCTTTTTTTTTGTGCTGTCAGTCCGTTGGCGAGGGAACGAGTCCCTACGTTGTTGAGATTAGAACACTATGCGTGCAAGCTCGCAGTGCCCTAATCACAACAACGATTGCCTGCGGCATTCTCGCCAACTTTAATCCAATACCCAACCCGCAGTACTCACCTTAATTGGCGGTTGCGCGGATAGGAGATTGGTTTAGTGCTCGACCTCAAGAGGTCTGCGCTATGTGGTATCCGCGCGAGCTTGCAACTTTATTGCAACCTTCGACCCCGGCTCTGGGTACTGAAGAGAGAGTAACGAGAGTTGCTCTCTTTTTTTTGTGTCTATATACAACAAATGCCGGTAGCTGGGCTATCGGCATTCGGTGTTGCACTTGAAGATGTCGGTGAGGTAGGTGTCCAAGAAGAGTAGATCGGCATCGTCCTGCACCACATCGTTTAATAACAAGTGCTCCTCACTGTAGAGTTTTAGTGTTCGTGGGTCGATTTCACTCATAGGCAAAGCGTTTATTTGTGATTGTTTGCAAATAGAACGCCATACCTACGCCTTTATTGTGCGCGAGCAAATATTTTGTTGCAACAAGGTTAACTAAGCACGATATTCTTCTCCTTGATCATCCTACGCAGGTTGATTAGCGCGTAGCGCATACGTCCCAAGGCGGTGTTGATGCTCACCTCGGTCTGCTCGGCAATCTCCTGGAACGAGAGCTTAGAGTAGTAGCGCAAGCGCACCACCTCCTGCTGCTCGTCGGGCAGTAGGGCGATAAGGTCGCGGATGGTCTGCTCCATCTCGCCATGTACCATCTCGTCCTCGGTGGTAGGCTCCGAGAAGCGCATGGTGCCGATGACGTCGTAGCCCGCCTCCGCCTCGTTGATCTGGCGGCTCGACTTCTGGCGACGGAAGTGGTCAAGTACGCGGTTGTGCGCAATGCGCAGCACCCACGACAAGAACTTGCCAGAGTCGGTGTAGCGACCCTCGTCGATGACCTTCACGGCCTTAATGAATGTCTCCTGGAAGATGTCATTCGCCACGTCGTCGTCCTTAACCATCATGCCGATGTAGCTACGTACGCGCACTGAATGACGCTCGATAAGTTCAGATATAGCACTCCTATCTCCCGAAATGTAGTTGTTAAGCAATACACGATCGCTTAATGATGTCACGTTCATACTCTTCTATTTATTGGTTCAAGAGCAGAAATTCTTCGATAGGCACTATAGTTTTTTTAGTTAATAATCTTTGTTTTCGATTGCAAGATACAAATAATTTTTCGAACTGCAAAATATTTAGCCATCGCCATCGTTTGTCACCTACTTCTGAAAATCTGGCTATTTCGGATGCAAACCGCGTGCCAATTAGCGAGTTACGCCATTTTATTGAGCTTTTTACAGCATAACCACCGAGGGTGAACCGACCAAATATGGGGGTGAAATAGCGCGGAGTGAGGGCATCTTTTTCTGCCGCTGTGAGGATTTTTTTTGGGAGGCGTATGCTTGCCCCTCCTCGGAATAACGGTTTATGTCATTCCCTCTTTGTCATTCCGCACACCCACTTTGTCATTCCGCACACCCACTTTGTCATTCCGCACACCAACCTTGTCATTCTGAGCGTAGCGAAGAATCTGGTAATCTGGGCGATAGTATCTTTGCTATTGCCAGATCCTTCGACTCCGCTGCGCTTAGCTCAGGATGACAGGGAATGCTCGGAGTGACGAACACACGTCACCCCTATGTTCACGGGTAGGTTTTTACCTACCCCACATTACGGTGGAACGCGGTGGATGGGTGTGGGGCGCAGTGGATGGGCGCGGGTATTATTTTTAATACCCGCGTCGATGGTGGGGTATACTTATATAAACGCGTCATTGCGAGGGCTTTGCCCGTGGCAATCTAATGAGCTCCCCACGTCGCTTCGCTCCTCGAGATGACGCTCCCGCAACACATCCCGATACTCCACACTATGCGGGTATACAAAAGTATACCCACAACATCCTATAGCTACACCCATACAATGTGGGTATTATTTTTAATACCCGTGTTATGGAGGGGCAACATGAGGGGTTGGTGAGATTGCCACGTCGCTTCGCTCCTCGGGATGACGTTCCCGCAACACATCCCGACACTCCACACTATGCGGGTATACAAAAGTATACCCACAACATCATGCTGCCACGCTCATACAATGCGGGTATTAAAAATAATACCCGCATAGGGAAAGGGACTCGGAGGGAGCGTGAGGGTGAGATTGCCACGAGCCTAACGGCTCTCGCAATGACGGATAAAAATGCCACGACTGCGCTCCGCTCAGGATGACAAACACTACCACGTTCACGGGTATTAAAAATAATACCCGCATTACGGAGAGGACTCGGAGAGGGGTGAGGGAGGGGGTGACGACGCGGAATGACGTGGGTTAAATAAAAATCTCCTCGCGAGAAAACGCGAGGAGAAAGCATTAAACTGCGGCATCTGCCAACAAGCCTAAATTCCTAAAAAGCGGAGACAGCGCGCACATAGAGGTGGTTGTACATATTGGAGTCGCGGGTGTAGCCACCGTACATATTGACACGCCACGCGCAAAACTCTGGTTTATAGTCAACATATTCTGTTGATGACCAATAATAACTATCACTTAAAGCAGTGCCATACTGGCTTAGTGTAGAATTTAACTTGTCCATATTGTTGTATATCTGCATTAACTCATCCCTTGCAGGCAGATACCAACTACTACCCTTGGCTCGGCACCACTTAAAAGCATCGAAATACTCGCTATCGGAGCGCGCCATAATCTTATCGGTATTAGCCTTGCCATTACTCTCGCTATCAGCATAGGTGCGAGTACCAGTACCCTCTACAAATTCATATTTATCACTATCATATTTCACTCGCGAGTCCCAAGCTGCTCGGGTTTCATCGAGGCTAATAATCTTACCGTGACGGCCACCATCCCACACTTGGAATACAACACCTCGTTTACCATTCTCGTTATAGTAGTCGCCAATAGAGTAAGTGCGCACGCCTTTCTCTTGCGTAATAGAAATTTGGCGTGTTATACCATTGTAAGTAGCGGTGATAGTGCCAGTGCGAGACTCGGCAGAGGTGTTATCGGCGATCTTAAATGTAATCTTACCTCCCGAAGCCGAAAGATTAGTAATCCACGACTGGTTGTCGCTAACACTTACACTCGCACCATCAATAGGGTGCTCAATGGTGTAACCAACAGAGTGTGACCCACCGCTACTATCAACAGTCAGGCTACTCTTTGCGAGGGTAAAGATTGGGTTGGGAGCGGGGGCTGGTTCAACTACTACTGTTTCAGCAGAAGCAGTAGACTCCTCTGATTGTTCTTCAATAACGGGTTCTGCTTCCACAACCGTTTCAGGTATTGGTTCGGGAGTGGGGGTTGGCACTGGCTCGTCGCCACCAGACATCATATAGCCCACAAAGCCACCAACAGCAATAAGGAGGAGCAATAGTAGCCATAGCCACCAATTGCTACGCTTCTTGTGGGTAGAGGGCACAGGGGTAACAGGTTTGCCCTTGCCGCCAAGTAGCGCGAGGAAGTCGGCAATGCTCTGCGGGCGGTCCTTACGGCGATGTTGCATAGCGCACTCGATGGCCGAGCGAGTGCCACGCGAGAGACCCGAGGGGAGCGCACCGATGCCATCCTCGCCAACAACATCGGCCGAGGGTGGGGTCTTGCCGACAACAAGGAAGTAGAGCGTAGCGCCCAGCGAGTAGATGTCGGTAGAGGGCGAGAATGAGCTAATGCCACCCTCCTTATACTGCTCCATGGGTGCATAGCCGTGGCTGACGCCCACAATCGTAGTGGAGGTAGCATCGCCACTCTCGGCGTCGTAGTGCTTGGAAAGGCCAAAGTCGATAAGTATGGCGCGGTTATCCTTAGCACGCACCATAACATTGCCAGGCTTAACGTCGAGGTGCATAATCTGCTGGGAGTGAACGTGGTCGAGTGCCGCAGCAACCTGCTTGATATATTCGTGCGCGGCAGACTCGGCCATAGCACCCGAAGAGTTCACCTTGCTCTGCGACGACTCGCCATCGATATACTCCATAACGTAGTAGGCTGTGGAGTTCTCCTCGAAGACATCGTGGATGCGGATAATATTTGGGTGGTCAAGTTCGGCGATGGTATATGCCTCCTTGATAAACTTATCCTTAAACTTCGACATAAGCTCCGCAAAGCCATCCGACGAGAGGGTGATAGCACCGCTATCGCCATCGCGCCTATAGTAGGCCTTGGGGAAGAACTCCTTGATGCAGACCTTGCGTCTGACATTCACCTGCTCGGCAAGGTAGGTGATGCCGAAGCCACCACGACCAAGGGTGCTAATAATGCGATAGCGACCGCCCTGAAGCTCCACACCAGAGCGTAGGTCGTCGCTTGCGGTATATCGAACTGTGGTATCCATATAAGGTTGTGGGTAGTATAGTTTAATGCAAAGATAGCTTTAATTACGTAATCGGCAAAATGTTTCGCGCTACAAGGAGCCGACGGCAAGCAACACCATACCGAAGAGTATCAGCACCAGGTCGATAGCCTTGGCGCGGAGATTGCGCTCACCAAAGAAGAGGGCACCGGCAAGGAAGGTGACAATGACCGACGAGCGGCGTATCATCGACACCACGGCAATCATAGAGCCATCAGCATCGAGGGCGTGGTAGTAGCAGAAGTCCGCAACCGTGACAAATAGCGAGATAAGCGGTATTGTCCAGCGCCAACTAAAGGGCTCGGCCTTGCGGCGTGGTAGCCATATCACGGTGAGGATAACGAGCATCATGGCGAACTGATAGATGCCAAACCAGCTCTGCACGAAGATGGGGCCGATATCGCACTGCGAAACAAGAAATTTGTCGTAGAGGCCACTAACGGCACCGAGGAGCATAGCGGCAAAGAGTGCCCAGACGTAGCGGTTACGGCGGAAGTCGATGCTCTCCTTGCGTCCCGCACGGCTTAGGAGATAGAGCGACACAATGGTGACAAGCACACCACCCCACTGCCACAGGTTTAGCTGCTCGCCAAAGAGCAGAATAGCACCCAGAAGCACAACAACGGGGCGTGTGGCATTGACAGGCCCTACGATGGTAAGGGGCAGGTGTTTAATGGCGTAATAACCACACAGCCACGACGAGAGCGTAATGGAGGCCTTGAGTGCCACAAGCAGATGTTCGCGAAGGCCATTATCGTAGCCGTAGTCCTCCTGCAGGAACTTTGCGCCAAACAACCCCAAGTCGAGGTGGGCATCGAGGATATAGGGCAGAAGCAGCAGCGACGAGAAGAGCGTATTGAGCAGCAGCACGGGCACAACGGCATTACCCGCAAGCGAGCGCTTCTTGGCAACATCGTAGAGGCCGAGAAGCAGTGCCGAGAGAAATGCCGCGCCAACCCACATACTAACCCCAGATTAGCAAGTTAGCGATAAGGCAGACGGCCAGAGAGGTACTCGCCAGAGCGTTGAACGTGCCAAAGGCGATGCCTATATTGCGCTGCTTGGTGGGGGTGACGATATAGTGCTCCGAGGCAAGTATCGCAGCAAAGAGCCCACAGCCAACATAGAGAAGCCACGAGGCGGGCTGGTAGGTGGCAAACCATATAAGGATGGCGATGCTCATAACGTGGAGCAAGGCGCTGATTATAAGCGATGTGCGTACCGAGAAGCGCGAGGGTATAGAGTGTAAGCCACGCTGGCGGTCGAACTCAGCATCCTGCAGTGCGTAGATAATATCGAAGCCTGCGCACCAGGTCATAACCACAAGGGCAAGCAACCAGCACTCCAACACGGTAGTGCCCGTAACGGCGATATAGGCACCCACAGGGGCGATACCGAGTGAGATACCCAAGACGATATGTGCCAACGAGGTGAAGCGCTTGCAGTAGCTATAGAACATAATCACGGCAAGTGCCACGGGCGACAGGTAGGCACACAAGGGGTTGATGGTGATGGTGGTAGCGATGAAAAGTATCGCATTGACGATGACAAAGACCACAGCGCCACGCGATGAAATCTTACCCGCAGGAATCTCACGCGAGGCGGTACGTGGGTTCTCGGCATCTATCTTGCGGTCGGTCCAGCGGTTGAAGCCCATAGCCACATTGCGGGCAAAGACCATACACGCCACGACCTGCAGAAGCACAACCCAAAGCACTGCATCGTGCTCGGCAGTCGTCCACGCATAGGTGAACGACAGCAGCGCAAAGGGCATAGCAAAGATCGTATGCGAGAACTTAACTAATCGTAGATAATCGGCTATCTTACTCATAATCACGCGTTATACTCCTTTTCCAAAACCTCCAAAAGCCACTTTGGGGCACGCTGTGGGCGGCGTGTATCCTTGTCGATGAAGCCGAGCGTCGTAGAACCAGTGGCAATCTCGCGACCATCCTCGCCACGTACCTCATATCTAAACGACATGCGCGCCATAGGCAGCTCGTCGACAAATGCCGTAACCGAGATAAGCTCGTCATACACAGCGGGGTTGCGATACTTGACCGCTACGTCGACAATAGGCATCATAACGCCGCGACGCTCCATCTCGGCATACGTTAGACCAATGGCACGCAACCACTCCGTGCGTGCCACCTCAAAGAACTTAACGTAGTTGGAGTGGTGCACGATACCCATCTGGTCGGTATGGTGGTACTCCACACGTATCTTAGTTTCAAAACTCTTCATAAACAGATGTTTACGTTAACGAATACGGTCGAGCGACTTGACCAACACCTCATCCTTGAAGATGGCGCGACCAGCCAAGTAGGTCAACGGAATAGAGACGATGGGGAAGATAGCAGACCAGCCGAAGCTCGTATGTGCCACCTCGAGTGAGAACTCGGCAAATGTCTGTGGCAACAACACCCAGTAGAAGATAGCAAATACAACGAGTGCGCCCAACTGCAACACAACCTCCGCAGCACAGAGGCCAATCTGCATCTTGCGATTCTTAAATAGGAAGATGGTAACCAAGGGAAGAAGCGTTGCAATAGATAGCAATATGCCCATGAGCCATACGGGACCCTTCATGCCCTCAATAGCAAAAGCCTCAAGGGTAAATGTCACACCATCGGTGGTAGTGAAGTAGGCAATGGGGAGAAATAAAGTGCATGCCATCATGGCAGTAACTACCAACAGGTAGAGTGTTTGAATACGCTGAATCATAGCTATTTATACGTTTAATTGTTACTCAATTTGTTCGTCGACGAGATAGTGGTTGCGGTCGCTCGAACGGCGATTGACCAACTCACCGATAAAGCCGGCAAGGAAGAGCTGCACGCCAATAACAATGGCAGTGAGACTCAGATAGAAAAGCGGCTGATTGGTGATGGGATAGGCATAGGCAAATTTCTCGACAATAATCCACACGATAGCCACAAAGCCCAAGAGGAACATAAGCGTGCCGAGACCTCCGAAGATATACATGGGAGAGCGGCCAAAATGCGACATAAAGGTCACAGAGATAAGGTCGAGGTAGCCCTTAACCATGCGCTCAAGGCCAAACTTCGAGTGGCCATACTTACGCTCGTGGTGCTCGACAACCTTCTCGCCAATACGCTTGAAGCCCGCATGCTTCGACAAGATAGGCATATAGCGGTGCATCTCGCCATAGACCTCGATGCTCTTGACAACCTTCAGGCGATAGGCCTTCAATCCGCAGTTGAAGTCGTGCAGTTTGATGCCCGACATTATGCGTGCCGTGAGGTTGAAGAACTTGCTCGGCCAACGCTTGCCAATGGGGTCATAGCGCTTACGCTTCCAGCCCGAGACAAGGTCGTAGCCATCCTCTAAAATCATGCGACGCATCTCGGGAATCTCGTCGGGAGAGTCCTGCAAGTCGGCATCCATGGTGAATACCACCTCGCCACTTGCCATCTCAAAACCCGAATACAAAGCTGCCGACTTGCCATAGTTGCGCATGAAGCTGATGCCCTTAACCGCTGGATAGCGCTCCTTGAGGCTCTTGACAACACCCCATGAGCCATCCGTAGAGCCATCATCGACCATGATAATCTCGTAGCTAAGACTATTCTCTTTGGCTACCCTATCAATCCATGCGACAAGCTCGGGGAGCGACTCCTCCTCATTATAAAGTGGCACAACGACCGATATATCCAATCGCTTACTCATAGTTACATCACGTTTTTCTTGACATTACGGCGTGCAAAGTAGGCGATAGCAAGACCCACGATACCTCCCGAGAACATATAGTTGGACATGTACGAGATGATGTTGCTAAACATTGATGGACGCTCTGCTGTCAATATCAGCTCGCGATAGTCGTCAAACATCTTGTTGTAATCGGCAATCAGCGCCTGGCTACCCTCAGCTCCGGCCATGCCATCAAGCATTAACTTCACCTCATTGATGCGATTGAGATTACCCTCAATGAAGAGGTCGTAGCCCATGATGTCAATGAAGATGGTATTAGACAAGCCTACGATGACACCCGCAAGCATAGAGACCATAAGGATATAGCTAAGTGCTCGACCATAGGTGAACTTAACCTCAACAATGTTACCATCGGGCAGCGTCACCTGGTCAATCCAGTTTCTTGCCACACTTCGAGTAAAGCGGTAGACAAGCCACACAAATACCACAATAATAGCGATATACTCAAAGCATATAATGAGCGACGCTGTAAGCACATCGACACTACTAAACAACAACATATACTGCTCGAAGATGTGTGATAGTGCCATGACAACACCCAATATCGCTGCTGAGCGAAGCACATCCATCCAGAAATTCTTAATGCTCATTTTCTATCTAATTGATTACTTAATATTCATTCTATCGAGCGCACGGTGGTATGCCGCGGCATTACGGTTATGCTCCGAAAGGGTACGAGCAAAGTTGTGACGTCCATCCATCTCGGGACGAGCGCAGAAGTAGAGGTAGTTGTGCTCCTCGTAGTTGATAACACCCTCGATAGCCGCCATGTCGGGCATAGCAATTGGCGTGGGAGGCAGACCCAGATACATATATGTATTATATGGAGAATCGATACTCTTATGCTTGTCGAGTACACGCTTGATGGTTGGGTCTCCCGCAGCATACTTCAATGTGGGATCGGCCTGAAGTAGCATACCGCACTCCAAACGGTTGATATAGACGCCCGCAACACGCGCCATCTCATCCTTTGCATTGGTCTCCTCATGCACGATAGAGGCCAACACCATAGCCTCGTATGGGGTTAAACCAGAGCGCTCGAGAGCTGCAACGCGTGCCTCATCAGACCAAAACTTATCCGACTCACTCTTCAGGCGACGCACCAAAGCCTCGGGCTCAACATCGGCATACACCTCATAGGTATTGGGTAGAAATATAGAGAACATTGCCTCAGCTGAATCGAAGCCAAACTCCTCCATAAGCGTCTCGCTACGCAGCGCTGCAAGCATCGAGACAGAGTCGGCATCTATCTGCATGGCAATCTTACCAGCCAACGCCTCGGGTGTACGGGCATTATTTATGACAAGGTTCACGCTATTGTCGCTACCGAACTTAAGCGTGCGTGCCACCTCGATTACGGTCATACCCTCCTCAAAAGTGTAGGTGCCAGGCTCTATGCCCTCGTCAAGGTCGATATGCCAAGCATAGATATCAAACGCTGTGTCATAGTCGATATATCGCTTAACCTTTTCGGTCATCTCATCGTAGCTCTCATCGCTGCGTAACACTAAATTAAAGCGTTCACCAACGGCGGGGTTAAAAAAGTTATGATACGCCCACATTCCCGCAACTCCCACTACGACAATGAGTACCACGACTACATACAAAATTTTCTTTCTCATTTTATAATATTTTTTTGCAAAGATACTTTTTTTTTGTACATTTGCACCCGGGTAAGTCTTATACGACCAGCTCCTACAGAACTCCCCCAGGCGAGGAATCGAGCAAGGGTATGTGGTTGTAGCGGTGCGATATAAGTAGCTTACCCTCTTTTTTTTGTGCTACATTCGCCATCAACGTAACTACCCTACCACGTCATCCCCTCATACAAGGCTGCAAGCAACAACTTCGACAGGTAGTATGCCAGAGGTGTTGCCACCAAATAGCACAGTAACGTCACAAAACCTGGACTCTGCGTGGCACGACGAAATGCCTGATACCCCCAGTAGATAGTCCAAAGACCAACAACCACCGCAACCACAGCCATGATGATAGTCTCGGCACGATAGAGCTCGTAAGCCACACCTGGGTCGTACATAAACTGAGCGTAGGCCATGCGGTCAACGAAGATGCCAGGCACCAGCAACAGTGTGATAGGCCAGTGCGCAAAGAGCATACGACCAAAGGCCTCGACAACACCCGTACGGCGATTACGCATAACGCCAAAGGCAAAGTACACAACGCCATACGACACCCACACCGTTAGAGCGATAGCAACATGCCAAATAAGCGGAATATATCCCGCCGTGGTGTAGCCTACCATCGACGTGGGAACAAACTGGAAGTACCACGACACGATGGCGCCAATAATCAACCAAGCTATTCCCCACAACAGAGCGTTATTACGCGAGTTTGTAGCGGGGCGATTTATCATTCGCGATATAAATGAGCCACTGTGCGATCCCGAAGATGCTCGTCTTGCCATAATACTTATATGTTAAAAATCGATCTTTACACCAACCATAAAGCCTATACCATTGCGATAGTAGTAGGCATAGTCGTATATCTTCTGATTGAGCAGGTTATAGCCATTAGCATATAGCTCCACAGCATCCGTAGCGCGGAAAGCAATACCAGCCTTAAGGTCGAACACGGCAGGAGCCTCAAGTGCTCGAGCGACACCACCCATATCGTTAATCTGCATAGACCACATGCGCTTACTCATAAAGTCACCCGATAGGTTGAACTTCCAGCGCTTATGCTTATACTCTGCCATAACATCGGCAACAATCTTAGGCTCAGCAACCGAGTAGATAGCATCCGTATTATCGGCATGAGCACGTACCGAAGCAGCCAGCGTCAAGCCACCGATGGGGTGATACTCAACCTCAGCACCTACGAAGAGACGGTTGTTGTTGTCCTGCGTAAAGCCAAACGTGCCAATCTCATTAACATACCAGAACATCTGGTCGCGCATGAAACTACCACCGAGATATACTCGATATGCCACCTTCGAGCTGCGATCCGAGCCCGATATACCGAAGTGCAGGTCGTAGCTGCGCGTTGGGGCTATTGTGGCGAAGTTGCGCTGCATAGGATAGTAGGCAATGAAGGGATTATCCTCGTAGAGAGCTTCTATGCCATTGTGCTTGACATTAGTCTCAAGCTCGATAAAGGGCACGATGCCCACCTTGCCCAGATCAAAGGCTACAGTAGCTGCGGGCATGAAGAAGTGCGACGCCTTATTGCGACCCGACACCTTGTCGTACTTATACTGCAACTCTGCCGTGATATTCACAAAGCCGAAATTACGGGCATAGCGTGCCGCGATGTTGAACGATAGGTCTTGATAGCCACAGATACCGGCACCACGCCAAAGGTCGAAGCCTGCACGGATGCCTATGACATTACCCTGAAAATCGCGTGCCATATCGCCCGCGATGCCTGCACGAATCTCGGCAACAGCGCCCTCCTCATCGGTGATGGGGGGCACAGCGTGGCTCCAATAGCCACCATCGGCACTTACAGCGAAGTTAATTCTTGAGAGATCGACAAAGTCGTCGCCATAGCGCAGGCTGAGCTCTGCATCGTGGAAGTGTAGCCTCGAGGGATCACTAATCATGGCATAACGGTTGAATATTGAGTAGTCGTAGTCGGCACTCGCTGTGAACATCTGCTTGCCAGCAACAACACCACCATTTACGTTGAGACGATTCGACATAGTATAGCTCTCGGCCGAGGAGCGCTTAACGCCATCAACATTTAGCTTCTGAGCAAAGTTACCATCGTGCTCGACACCTACACCGAGGTAGCCTATACGTGTGTTATATGTGGTATAGCGCAACGTTGCATCACTAACTAACGGGTAGCCCACACCCAACTGCGCATAGAAGTGCTCAGCACGGTTGTAGTCCCAATAGTTGGCACGTGCGGGTTTGAAGTTGTGGTCCTCGAGTTCCACCTGCCATGTCTCAGGACTAACCGAGTAGACAATAGTGGGCTCCACCTCTGGAGCGTCGCTAATCTCCGTGGGAGCAATCATCTTCTTTGCGGCAGAGGCCTCGTGTGTGTAGTTCTTGGTAACCTCCACACGTTTGTGCTCCTGAGCCTGTAGCGATTCGTGTGCAGCAACGATGAGAGATAGCGTCAATATTATGGGTATGTATCGCATATTCAGTAGGTTTATCAGTTATGGTGATTACTTAGGGAGGTTAGCGATGTGCTGCTTAGCCTCGTCTACAATGCCATCATCCTTAGGCATGTAACCATCGACGATGCTCTGGAACGTAGCGCGTGCCTGGAACGTATTACCAGTCTTGGCAAACGTCTCTCCTAGCAATATGAATATCTTGGCCTGCCAGTATGATGAGCCGCACTCACCCATATCGAAGACCCTCTGCTGAGCACCCTCATAGTCGCCAGCAAGATATAGCTGCTCGACCATGCGGTAGTATGCCTCGGCACCCTCCTCGGTCATTGGGTTTTCAGCAAGTGAGGCATATAGCTCATAAGCCTGAGCGTCGCCCTCCTCACGAAGCACATCGGCCATGACTAACTTGGCATAGTTACGAGCCCACAGAGTGGCATCCTCCATATTGGCAATATCTGCATACATCTGCTTGATAGCCGCGCTATCCTCAGTAAGTGCTGCAGCGTCGACATATCCCTCCGAAGCCTCGGCACGCCTATCCTTAGAGCTTGCCTCATCGTAGAGCGAGCGGTAAGCCCAAGCCGACTTGTCGTAGAGCTCCATATCGAACGACATGCGCGAGTAGACATCGAGCACGCGCTCGGTGTACTGGTTACGGCCCTGCTGCAACAACTCGTCCATGGTCTGCATTGCCGAGATGTTATCATCGAGGTACATATGGCAGTCACTCAGGTAGAAGAGTGCCTCGGTGCGGTTATAGCCATTCTCAAACTCACGTAAGTAGTTGGTTAGCTTCTCGCGAGCCTCACCCATCTCTCCTGCGAGGTAGATATTCTTCGCCGCAGCGAAGGTGAGCGAGTCGCGGGCAACGGTGCCTAAGTCGCTCTGCACGCCATTGCGCTCGGCGTAGTCGAGATACTCATCTACCTTATCCTCCTTGACGTAAATATCGCGAAGGCTACGTATAGCCTCAAGTGCCGATGCTGACTGTGGATCGAACTCAACAACCCTCTCGTAGCAGGCAATAGCCTCCTGCTGCTTACCAAGGTTGTAGTATGCCAATGCCAAGTCCGACATAGCGGCAACGTAGTAGGGAGAGGTGGTGTCACTATCGACAAAGTCCTGGAGGGTGGTAGCGCCATCAGCATAGCGCTCCTGTGCGATATAGCTGCGACCCAGCTCATACCATGCGTCATCCACATAGTCGCCCTCGCCATCGTTGATGATACCACGAAGCATATCGCTCTTAAGCGTGGGCTTCTTGTCGATACCCTCGAGCAGTGCCAACTGGTAGCGCGCATAGTGACGGTGCTCCGAAGAGGAGTTTATAGAGATCTTGTAGGCATTACGTGCCTCGGTAAACTCACGTGCCGTAAAGTGAGAGTCACCCAAACGGTTCTGCGCATCAAAGAGGTAGTCATCACGCTTGGTGTAGTCGCGCACAAACTCATCGAATGCCTCGGCAGCATTTGCCATATCGCCCTCGTTGAAGTAGCTGTAGCCTATGCCATAGTGAGCAAACTGATACTCCACAGCGCTCTTAGGAGCACGACGCACATAGGCCTCATACTTTTCGCGAGCCAGAGCCATATCTCCCTTAGCAAAGGCTACCTCACCTTGCCAATAGAGAACCAAAGCGTTATACTTAGGCTGCAAGCCTATCTCCTCCGACTCTTTAAGCAGTCGCTCAGCAAGGTCCCAATCGCGCTTCTCGATGGCGCTAACAGCTCTGAAGAGAGCCACACGCTGCAACACCGACTTAATCTCATTATCGGGATTGGGATACTCGCGAAGTGCGATATAGGCTGCATCGTAATCCTCCGAGTTGTAGTAGCTGGCAATAAGCAGCTGCTTAACCTCCGACTCACGGGGTGAGCCTGGGTAACGCTCTAAGTACTGTTGCAATACCGCCGTAGCCTCGTTAAACAGGCCTCCACCAAGCTCATACTTTAAGCGGCCATAGTTCAACAACGACTCACGTGCAATATCAACATCGTAACCCTCACCCTCGGCCGTAGCCATAGCAAAGGCGTCGGCAGCCGAAGGCTTATTGCCGAGCTTCACGTAACAGTCACCAAGGTGGTATGCCGCATTCTGTGTGAGTGCATCCTCATAGCCACACACAGCCTTAAGCGGAGCCACAGCATCGCTATAACGTGCCATACGGTAGAGTGAATAGCCGAGGATGTAGTTCTCCTGGCGACCCATAGCCTCACTCGATAGATTAACAATATAGCGTGCCGCCTGTGCATAGTCGCCCTTAATGAAGTAGCTCTCAGCGATGATGCGTATTAGGTCGTCACGTGTTGCAGGCATAGCCTGGTTTAGAAGTTTCTCGCCCTCGGTAATGACATAGTCGTAGTTAGCTCTACGATACTCTATCTGCAAGAGATAGAAGGGGGCAAGAGAGCTATACTCCTCGGTTGAGGCAAGCGTACGGAAGATCTCCTCGGCAGAGATAAACTCACCATCGAGGTAGTGCATATATGCGAGGTAGTACTGCGCATGGGGATAGTAGTCCGAGATTTTCGACACGCGCTTAAGGTGTGTCTTAGCGCGTGGATAGTCCGCCTCGGTGAAGCGAATGTAGCCCATACGCATGTCGTAGCGCTCACGCTCACGAGCATCGAGAGCCTTGTAGTCGACCTCGGCAAATATGCGCTCACCATCAGCCATCATGCCGTTATCGGTGTAGTACGAGGCGAGCATAAAGAGCATATCGTTGCGATAGATGCTCGATGGATGGTTCTCAATGAAGTTCTTCATCATGGCCTCAGCATCAGCCACGCCGAGCTCCACCGAGGTGTGTACCTTTTCAAACCTCACCCACTCCACGTCGAGACGATTGTCGATGGGATTGATGTCGCGCTCCAAAGCAACAAGTGCCTCATGCGCCTCACCCCAGCGTCCGCGGGTCAGCATATCCTCAATTTCTGCCTTACGACCCGCAATATCGGGGCCTTGCGCCATAGCATCGACAGACGTTGCTGCCAAGATGAATAGGGCTAAAAACGATATAATTTGTCTACGCATACTCATTCATATAATATAGGGCAAAGATACACAATTTTCGCAAAACTGCACAACATATAGGAACGATTATTGCTTCGATTTTGGTATATAAACGAAATATTTTTGTTTTATACCACAATTGAACCTATTATGACACAGAAAATCACACTTCGCATGAATCCCGACCACTCATTTTCGATGTCGGATGGCCGTTCGTTAGAGAGCCTAAACCCCAAAGAGATGCTCCTATATGCCTCGCTCGACTGCCTCGCGCACACCATCACAGGTCTACTTAAAGAGCGCATCTCGACGGTTAAGAGCATGGAGCTATCGCTCGAGGGCAGACTATCGACACCTACGGTAGTAGCAGAGAGCACATACGCCCATTTCAACGTCGTATATAACATTGAGTGTCACACGCTTAAGGAGCAGTTAGATATTAGCCGCGCGGTAAATCTTGCACACAACAAATACTGCGGCATGTTGCAGATGCTACGAAAGATAGCACCCCTCTCGGAGGAGACATCCATCGTAGCTACAGAGTAGCCGTTTGCAATAGAGTTGATTTGACAATTATAGCGATACTATGGGCAGATCACTCCAACGAGTGGTATAGGCGGGTGAGCGGTGGGCGCTGTTGGCCTTAACCTCGGCAAGTCCCTCGGAGGCAACTATAACGGAACCATCACCAGCACGGCGACGTATATCATCAATGGCGCTCATAAGACGGCGGTGGCGGTCCTGGTGTTCGCCATCGAACATCGACACGGCAATACCCTCACGAGGCATGATACCAGAGGCTATAACACCCGCCTTCTTATACCCCGTACCACGCACATATATCTCCCTAAGTGCCTCACGTACAATACGTACTATATCTATTGTACTATCGGTGGGCTCGGACAGAGGAACACATATATGGCCATACTGCTGTACCTCACCCTCATGAAAGCGGTTGGTGGCGGCAAATACGGTGAGAGAGGAGCAGACGGAGCCCTGACTACGCAGCTTTTCTGCCGTCATGGAGGCGAACTTAGCCACCTGCTCCATAAGCTCGCCAAAGTCGTATATCTCCGTGGAGAAGCTGCGCGAGTTGCATATCGACTGCTTAGCATCGCTCTTTGCCTCGAAGCCTATAGCAGGGATACCGTGAAGCTCTTGCCATGTGCGCACACCCGTAATTCCCATCATTCTGCGCACATAGTCCTCCTTAAGCGACCTAAAGTCGTAGGCGCTCTTGATACCCATAGCCTTCAGACGTGGTGCACTACGACGACCTATGCCCCACACATCCTCTATAGGCCAGCGTCGCAGCACCTTTTCGATGTCCTGGGGGCGGTACATAAAGCAACCTCCCGCGAGTTTCGGGTAGCTCTTGCATAGCTCGGCAGCAATCTTAGCCAGTGTCTTAGTGGGAGCTACGCCCACCGACATGGGGATGCCCGTAAGCCTACGGCAACGCTTAGATAGCGCCTTGGCAAAGCCATCGAAGTCGGGGTTATCCACCCCACGGAGGTCGAGAAAGGCCTCATCTATTGAGTAGACCTCGATGCATGGAGCAGAATCGCGCAATACGGCACGCACCCTACGCGAAAAGTCGGCATAGAGCGACATATTTGTAGAGAAGACCGTAACATCGTGTCGCTCAACGACATCACGTATTTTAAATAGCGGGTCGCCCATCTTTATTCCGAGCGCCTTAGCCTCATTCGAGCGAGCTATAGCACAGCCATCGTTGTGCGAGAGCACAACAACAGGACGCCCCTCCAAATCGGGACGAAAGACACGCTCACACGAGACAAAGAAGTTGTTACAGTCGGCAAGGGCGAACATCGCTACATCTTCTTAATGACATAGGTCACCACGCCCCATATTGTAAAGTCGTTATCGGGGGTGATGCGCAGAGGCTTAAACTTAGGATTAGCAGCCACAAGTAGCGTATGGTCAGCATGTTGCTCGATACGCTTCACCGTAAACTCTCCATCGATAAAACAGACTGCCGAGCAGCCGTTATATGGTTCGATGCTACGGTCCACGATGATTATATCACCCTCATCCATCTCGGCATCGACCATGGAGGTGCCACCGACACGAAAGAAGAAAGTGGAGGCTGGATGGCGCACAACGAGACGCACCAAGTCGAGCTTCTCTGTAGGCTCCTCATCGGCAGGCGAGGGAAATCCCGCCCTAACCTCACCAAGCATATCAAACTCGGTATCTGCGGACATATCTATTCTATAAGGCTTCATAGCTCCTCCTCGGTCTCAGCAATATCAATCACAGGGGTTATGATGAATGGTACGCTACATACATCCACCTCGTAGTTTTTCACTTCGATGGCGCTACGCAGCTTATACTCGTAGTGCGAATCGTCGTACGAGATTACGGGGTTGGGTATCTGCATGGTCATCTCCACATCGAAACTCTCACCAGCGGCAATGGTCATCTTTAGCTCGCTCTTACGCTCACGCTTACCTTCAGCATCGTGTATGGTATTAACGAAGTTTATATTCTGTTTATTCGCACCCTTATTCGCAATCCTCACCACGGTATTGACCACAGCCGAGTGGTCGTTGGCCTCCACCGTGGTTACGGTTGTGGCTGCATGCTCGATATAGACACTCGAGGTAACAACCATGCGCACACCACCGATACCTCCCTCCGTAGCAGTGCTATCGCCACATACGGCCAGAAGATTGCTCTGACCCGCTACACGCACATAGGGTGTAATATCCAACGATAGAGACTCCTTACCATCAGCATTGTTACCCACCTCAAGGCCATTAACATAGATGGTGCTACCCGCCGATAGTGACTCAAACTCGAGGTTTACAACCCTATTATGGTGTACCGGCGAGGTGAAGTGCTTACGATAGCAAGCACCGCACACAGGGACGCTATCGCATGCCGAAGACCATGTGTGTGCGAGGTCGACACTACCCCACTCGCTATCATCACACTCCTCGGTTACATACTCAGCAGCATAGCCCTCAATAAAGCGCCAATCACCATTTAGACACTCCTCGCTGCGCGACTCATCAAGGCTATGACAACCCCAAAGGAGCAACACCGGCAGGAGTGCACATATCGTAGTCGTTTGCTTAATATTCAACATACTATACTGCAATTAACGGATATTATAGCCGAAGTGCATGGTCTCAGTGCAGGTAAGCTTTTCGGTAAGGTTACCGCACTGAACAGTAAACGTACCCTCCTCCAAGTGCCACTTACCATCGTTGGCAGCAAAGGCGAGCTCCTCGGCCTCAATCTCAAACTCTACGGTTACGGTCTGGCCTGGCTCAATTTGAACCTTCTGGAAGTCGCGCAGACGGCGTGCATCGGGCACGATAGAGGCTACATCGTCGTTGATAAAGAGCAAGACGCTCTCCTTGCCTACACGCTCACCCACATTCTTAACATCCACCGATATGCGGATGGTGTTACCCGCACGGAACTCCGAGCCACTAACCACGCGAAGATTGCTATACTCGAAGTCGGTATATGACAGGCCATAGCCAAATGCCCACTGCGCCGAAACAACTGCGTTGTAGTCGTAGGCACCCTCCATAGTACCCACGCTCTCCGAGACCTTATGGTCGTAGGTAGTCATGGCATTAGAGTACTTCTGATAGGTGTATGGCAGCTTACCCGAGGGGTTAACATTACCATAGAGGATGTCGGCAAGGGCACGTGCTCCCTCCGTACCAGGAAGATAGGTGTGAACAACAGCCTTTGTGTCGTCCACAAACGACGAGATTATGCGGCCACGACCCTCATTTAGTACAAGCACCACGGGCTTACCCGTAGCAATGAGAGCCTTAGCAAGCTGCTGCTGATTCTGCGATAGTGCCATCTCGTTGATATTACCAGGGGTCTCGCAGTATGAGTTCTCACCAATGCAGAGCACAATCACCTCTACACCCTCTGCAGCACGCACAGCTGCCTCGATGTCGATGTTGCACTCACCCTCGAAGTGACCATTTTCGGCATACTCAACACCTGCCACGTAGGTTACATTCTCACCACCAATGGCACGGATAGCGTCTACAAAGGTAGTGCCATTAGGTAGCACCTTATCTACGATGTCGCCCTGCCAAGAGTAGCTCCAGCCACCACACAAGGGGCGCATACGGTCGGCATTAGGTCCCGCAACAAGAATACGCGTTTCGGGCTTAAGTGGGAGTATTGCATCCTCGTTCTTAAGCAGCGTAATAGACTCTGCTGCCGCCTCGTAGCAAGCCTGGCGAATCTCCTCACCCTGGAACTTAGGATAGTCCTCAAGGTAGGTATTCGGCTCGTCGATAAGACCAAGACGCACCTTCATACGGATGATACGGCGTGCAGCGTCGTCGATACGCTCCTCCGATACTTTGCCCTCCTTGACAAGCTCGATAAGCAGCGGGCAGAAGTTCACGTCGTAGGGAATCATCGACATATCGACACCCGCATTAATCGAGATGCGGATAGCATCCTTGTAGTCCACGGCTATCTTCTCGCGAGTGTAGAGGTTGGCGATGTCTGCCCAGTCGGTGACAATCATACCATCCCACTGCAAGCCCTCCTTGAGCCATACGGTGAGCAGCTCATAGTCAGCGTGGGTGGGGATACCGTTTACCGAAGCGGAGTTAACCATAATCGAGAGCGCACCAGCTTCGATGGCCGCCTTGAATGGAGCAAAATGTTTCTCGCGAAGCTCTGCGACAGATACATAGGCTGGCGTGCGATCCTGACCCGAGTTGGTCATACCGTAGGCCATATAGTGCTTGGGGCACGAGGCGATATGATACTTATCGATGTGGTTGGGGTCGTCACCCTGATAGCCGAGCACCATCTCGCGTGCCATCTCTGCGGTGAGGTAGGCATCCTCCGAGAAGCTCTCCCACTGGCGGGGCCACGACGACTTACGACCAAGGTCGAGTGTTGGAGAGTAGGTCCAAGGGATATTGCTTGCGCGCACCTCGTAGGCGGTCATCTCGGCCATATTGCGTACCAATTCGCGATTAAACGATGCCGCAGCGTTCACCTCCTGCGGGAAGAGGGGCGATGCCCAGGTGTAGGTAGCACCGTGGATGGCGTCGATACCATACAACGTGGGGATGCCGGTATATTTTATCGACACCTCGTTAATCTTCTCGATAAGCTCGTTCCACTCCTGCGCTGTGAGCGCCTTACCTGGGGCGTTAAGCACCGAGCCAAACATATACTCCTTAGCCACAGCATCCAAAACATCCTCCTTTAGGATGAAGGCCTTGTCGTCGGCAACACCCGTAACGCTATTACCGAACATATCGATGCCCAACTCGGCCATCTGACCCACCTTCTGCTCGAGGGTCATACCCTTCAATATCTTCTCCACCTTACGTTCCACCTTAGCATCGCGCTCAATGGCGGGATTGCTATACTGTGCCGATGCAACAGATGTCGCCACCATCATCGCAGCACACATCAACAGTTTTACAGCCTTCATAATTCTATTGTTTTAGTTAGTTATTTGCGTTATTATTTGCAGTCTCATAGTCGTATATCTCGTCGTAGAGCCTGCGAAGCTCTGCCTTATCGGCAATTATTCTACGTAGCTCCTCCAGTCGGCGGGCATTATCACTCTCCTCAATCCATAGCCTCATGTAGCCACCATAGTCGTACTTCTCGCGCATGTGCTCCACAAGTCGCAGGTAGCCCTCCTCGCGGTCGAGCTCGGGGTGGTTGGCCAGCGTAAACTGCACCGTGCGCTTAAGGATGGTGCGTGGCTCTATGAGGCGGTCGGCCTCGGCTACGATGCGACCGTATACGCTGCGTGGCGGACGTTTCGACGAGGCGCGGTGATCCTCCACAGCATCGCCCATTGTGGCTATCTCCTCCTCGGTGAACCACTCTCTTAGCCTTCTATCCTCCAAGAGGATACGTCGCGACTCGATGTGGTGCACATCACGCCCTACGGCTAAACCCATATCGTGGTAGGCGGCAACGACGTATGCCATCTCGCAGTTGGCGCCAAGTCTTTCGGCAAGCTCCAAGCTACGCTCCACAACCGTATAGGCGTGGTCGCGCTGATGCGCCCTATCGAAGCCATCGTAGCGTGGTATAATCTCACGCTCAACGTACTCTACAATCTCGCTACGTATCATCGCTACCCCACTACCACCTCAACAAGTTTATCACGCTCCAAATAGCGGTATGCAAGGTCACGAATCTCCTCGGCCGTAATCGCCGCGATGGCCTCAACGCTACGCTCCGTGGCCTCGTTATCCATGCCACACATGATATTTTCGATTGTGACATCGGCAATACCAAATGGGCCATCGAGAATACGCAGTATCTCGCCAATCATCACATTCTTGACCATCTCCAACTCCTCCTCCGAAACAAGCTCCACACGTAGGCGCTCAATCTCAGAGTATATCTCCCTTAGGGCATCGTCCCTATGCTCGCGTGCCACCTGCGTAGCTAAGGCAAAATAACCCTCGCGGTCGAAGTTAATCATCGCAGCCGAGACACCATAGGTGTAGCCATGCTCCTCGCGGAGGTTAGACATAAGTCGCGAGCCAAAGTAGCCACCCAGAATCGAAGCCACCACCTGCATGCCCACAAAGTCGGGATGTGTGCGTGGGAAGAGCAGGCGACCGATGCGTATGGATGACTGCAGGGCCTCGTTTACCTCTCTGTGTAGGCAGTAGGTAGTCTCCGTGGGAGCCTCCTTAACATGGCATATCTCACCTCGCGACAGGCCCGCGACAAGCTCCTCTACGGCACTCATCACCTCATCGTCGATGCGACCACTCATCACTACAAAGCAGTTATCTGCCGTGTAGCAACGCTCATACATAGCCACCACATCCTCTCTCGCCACATCGTCGTAGCACTCCTCCGAGGCTGAGATACCATAGGGGTGCTCAGCACCAAAGAGAGCCTTGGCAAACAGCTCACGCGACTGCACCTCAATCTTGCGACGCTCGATTTTGAGGCTCTGCTTACGCTTCTCGCAGTAGGTCTTCAACTCTCGTTCGGGGAATATCGGATGAAGCACTATCTCGCGTGCAACCTTGATGGTCGGGGCAAAGAACTTCGAGAGCGAGCAAAAAGATATATAGGTATAGTCGCGGTCGATGTTGACATCGAAGTAGGAGCCGTAGAAATCCAACTCGTCGGCAATCTGCTGCGCGGTCATGGTAGAGCTCCCCTCACCAAGCATATTGAGTGTAGAGGAGGCAACAAAGGGTTTCAATTGCACCGATGTTCCTGCGCGGAAGACTAACGTGAAGCGCACCACCTCGAAGTCGTCGGTAGGCAGCGAGTATATCTTGACCCCATTCTCCGTAGTGCGACACAGGGCGTGTGGCATATCTACGCTACGGGGCATTACTATATCGGGTTGCTGTATCATCGTGCTCGGTAGATTAGTGTGGATGAGTTATTGGGTGTAAATACGCGCTCGGCAAACGACATAAGCTCCTCGCGGGTGATGGAGCGATAGATGTCAGCCTCGGTATTAAGCAGTTCGAGGTCGCCAATCATCGCGTAGAAGCCGAGATTCATAGCCTTATTCATGACATTAATCTCACCCATAAGCATATTTACCTCAAACTTATTCTTGACCTTCTCCATCTCGTAGTCCGAGACATTGCCGTGCTGTAGCTCCTTAAGTTCTCGCCATAGCGCCTCCTCGGCATCAGCCTCCGTAGTCGAGGGCATCAAGCGACCCTTGATGACAAATAGTCCCGCATCGAGACTACCAGTGATGTAGGCATTGGCGGTTGAGAATAGCCCCTTCTCCTTGACCAAGCGGTTGATAAGTCGCGACGACTCACCTCCAGCCAAGAGGTCCGACGCCAAGTCGCCGAGGAAGAAGTCTCGTGAGAGGCGGTCACCCATGTGAAAGGCGATGGTTATATCCGTAGCGGGCACCTCGCGCTCCACCTCCAAGCGTCGTGGTTCTCTCTGGACAGGCTCTTTAGCTACTGGCGGGATGCACCCCCCTACATCCTCTATATCTGCGAAGTAGCGCTCAGCCATATCCAACATCTCCTCTTCGGGCAGGTCTGCCGAGATGGATAGTATTGCCTGTGAGGGGCGATAGTGCATATCGTAGAAGGCACGAACATCATCTATGGTGGCACGCTCGATATGGTCGGGCGATATGCCTATTGCTGACCAACGATAGGGATGCACCTTGTAGCACATGTCGCGCAGCAGTAGCTGCTCGTCGCCATAGGGCTGGTTCAGATAGCGCTGCTTAAACTCTTCAATAACAACCCTCTTTTCGGTCTCGTAGACCTCGGCCGTGATGTTTAGATTACGCATACGGTCGCTCTCGAGCCATAGCGCTGTCGATAGGTTTTCCTTAGGGAGTGTTATGTAGAAGTCCGTATAGTCGTTGTTCGTGAAGGCATTATTCTCGCCCGAGGCCATGACTACAGGATAGTCGAAGTCGGGGACGCTCTCCGTGCCGCGAAACATCAGATGCTCGAACAGATGAGCAAAGCCCGTCTTATCATCTGCTTCGTTGCGGGCACCCACCTTATATAGTATGTTCACCGCAGCGAGCTTCGAAGCCTTATCGCGGTTAACCAGAATAGTTAACCCATTCTTTAACACTCGTTTAGTATATTTAATCATCGTCGAGTTGTGACATCTAAATTAGTAACGTACAAATATACGATTTTTTTTCAAAAAACCGATTGACTACAATACAACATAAGCATAAAAATATTACTTTTGTGTTAATAAAAACCTATTTAGTATGTCTCGCAATAAAAATACAGCCAATGACAATGGCAATAACAGCAGAGCAAATAGCTGGTTTAAGACCTACGTGGTGGATGCCCTAAGCTATATGGCCATGGGTCTCTTCTCGTCACTTATCATCGGCCTTATCATCAAGCAGATAGCCCTCATTCCTGGCTTAGACTTTCTGGCACCTATTGCCACTATAGCTCAGCTCGACCTTGTAGTGGGTGGTGCTATTGGTCTTGCCATAGCTCTCGGTCTTAAGCGTGACCCGCTGGTAACAATATCTGCTGTGGCTGTGGGTGCATTAGGCTATACTCTCGGAGGCCCTGCTGGCGATGTTGGAGGCAATCCCATAGGTGCATACCTTGCCACTATTGTAGCCATAGAGGTGGCATCGTTAGTATCGAAGCGCACACCTATCGATATAATTCTCACACCGCTTGTTACGGTTGTCGTGGGTGGCCTTGTGGCGCAATACTGCTGCGTGCCTATTGGCGAGTGGGTGATGTCGTTGGGTGACGTAATTAACCGTGCCACGCAGCTCAACCCATTTATTATGGGTATTATCGTCTCGGTGTCGGTGGGCTGTGTGCTGACGCTACCGATTAGCTCCGCAGCGCTATGTATATCGATAGGTATCAGCGGATTAGCCGCAGGCGCTGCTACAGCGGGCTGCTGTGCTCAGATGGTGGGATTTGCCGTAATTAGCTTTAAGGAGAATGGCTTTGGTGGTCTTATCTCGCAGGGCTTGGGCACCTCGATGCTTCAGATTGGTAACATTGCACGCAAACCGATTATATGGCTTGCACCAACGCTCGCCTCAGCGATACTTGGACCTATATCTACCTGCCTACTTGGCATGGAGAATAACGCCGCAGGTGCCGGTATGGGTACCTCGGGATTGGTAGGCCCCATCGGCTGCTGGGACACCATGGCAGCAACTACCGACCATGCACTGCTTATTGCCGAGATTGTGGGCATGTACTTTATCGCCCCCGCACTCCTCAGCCTCGCCATCCATTTCGTAATGAAGCGCTTAGGCTGGGTCGTAGAGGGCGATATGAAGCTACAACGATAACTAATAAACCTCCTCTATCTGCTCCTCAGCTACCTTGTCGAGGGGATATGAGGCGTACTCTATCCTATCAAAGTCGATATTAGCCAACGAGATAGAGCGTATCTGCGAATTATACGCCGTCTTGTAATATACCGTGCGTGAGGTTAGGTCTATGGCAGATGTCCACTGCGTGGCACTCGGCAGCGTGTGCTCCGAGGGATTCTCTATGGCTATAGGCACATCGAAGTTATTGAGTAGGTGAAACGCCTCAAGTACCGTATCGAGCCCCGTGGCACGCTTAGGCGCCGTATTTCGAAAGAAGGCGGCGCGCACAAAACGCGATGGAGGGGTGAAGTCACCAGGCAGGCCAAGCATCGCCGAACTACCCCCCAGAGGCTCAAGCGTAACACCTCCTAACGTATAGTTCTCGGCACTACCTGGTCGTAGGTTGACATAATTCTCGAGGTTGGCTACCTGCCACTCATAGCCTGGGGCATTAGTGAGCACACCCACCTCATTTTCGTAGAAGTGCACCTCGCCACCGACAATCTCCATAACTACCTGACGTCCTGAGGGCTCACCTATGCGCCAGTGCACCACAGCACTCTTCTCTAAGCCCACGATGCAGACATGCTCCACCGCGGTCTTAACCTCATCTATCGTGGCACACTGCGTGAGCATCCACTGCACCAGCTGCAGGTCGGCAAGCGTATGGTCGTTGTGTGCCGAGTCGTAGCCCTCGTAGCTACCATAGCGCGGAAAGAAAAACAACCCCGCAGAGAGTCCCGCCTCGTTAATACCCTCGGCGATAAACTCACGCTCTACGACCGCGAGTCCTACGACGCCATAGCGAGCCTTGAAACGAAGGCCATTCATGCCCGTAGGGGTGTAGGACTGAAGCTCCTGGCCGCGTGGTATAATCACATACTCACTCTTAAGTGGTCCGTATGCCCACTCGATGGTACGTGCCTGGATATAGCTACCATCTGTAGCCGTAAGCGATATGCCCGTACAGGCAACCGAGGTGTGGATGTCACCAATCATCGCAGCAACGCCCACTAACAATGTTTTCATAATTCTATTCATAATTTTCAATGTTTAACGACATATACAACCAGCACCGCATTAACCGCGCCAGTGAAGAAAAAAAATGACGATATTTGGATAAACCAAATATTATACATATATTTGTCCACTACTATGTATCAGTAAGTTCCATAAAAAACTATATATAACAACAATTTAATAACAACACTATGAAAAGACTATTTATTAACCTTAGGTCAGTTGTTGCCACAGTGGCAATGATGGCTGTTGTCGGCTCATCGGTGACCTCGTGCTACAACGACGAGGATATCTGGAAGGAGATCGACAGCATCAAACAGGAGCTTGCCGATTTGCGTGCAACCATCGAGTCGGAGCTCAACGCTATCAAGGAGCTTGTTAATGGCCAGGTGACAGTTACCGACGTTCAGCAGCAGGCTGACGGCAGCAAGCAGATCATCTTGTCGGATGGCACCAAGATCTCGGTATATCCCAAGGCTGACTCTGTTCCCGCAAACCTCGTTACCGTATACACCGAGGGTGGTGTGCTCTACTGGGCTATGTACGACGGCCTTGGCACTGCTCAGCCTATCATGGTTAACGGCAAGATGGTGCCCGTATCTGACGTAGCACCTAAGACTCAGGTGGTAGATGGCGCTATTGAGGTATCGTTCGACGGTGGCAGCACATGGGTAAAGACTGGCTATGAGCAGTCGGCAGCCGACAGCATCATCAAGGATATCGACGTAACCTACTCTGACTGGCAGACCGACAGCGAGGGTAACCCACTCCCATTGTACTGCACAATCACCTTTGCTGATGGCTCTACAATGAAGCTCGGCATGCAGAATGGTAAGCTCGTATTGCCCTTCGACTCTATGTTCGTGCCTTATGGTTCAGAGATGCCCTTCACACTCGATGTACAGGACGTGGCAGACTTTATGACTACCACACCTAAGGGTTGGGAGTGCGACGTTGAGTTCGACGCTAAGAACGGTCGTATGACCCTTAACTTTGCTGCACCCGAGTATGAGGATATCGTATCGGGCGAGGCTAAGTCGAGCGGCGTAGCTAAGCTTATGGTTGTGTTCAACAATGGCTCGTCGGCTATCGCAAGCATAAAGCTCTCGACTAACCCTGCTAACGTATACTTCACACAGGAGGGCGTATATGTCGAGGCTGGCTACGGTACTAACTATCTGCTTTGTGGCATCATCCCAACTTCAAGCTTCAAGCTCGATTCTACGATTACCTGGTGCAACAACGTACTTGGTGGTAGCACTTCGGAGTATGTATACCAGATCTCATTTATGGAGACATATACCGAGTTTGTAGCATACAGCGAGATGCGTAAGCAGAGTATGGTGGCAGGCACCGAGTATACTTTCTGGTATGTCGCACCACGCACCGATGAGAATGGCGACTTATATGTAGATAGCAACGAGCTTACTGCTATTTCGTACACTCACAGCTCAGTAGAGTTTGCTGTGGTTAAGCCCTCATTCTTCGATGTAGATGTTACATTCGAGGTTAAGGGTTCGGAGGGCTATATGCTTGGCGTTACCAAGGCAGATGAGTTTAATGCAGCAGAGCTTGCAACGTACTACACCGACAACTACAGCTATCTCAATGCCACTGGCAATGATGTGAACTATTCTGGTTCGTTGCTTGGACTCTTGGGCTCATCACAGGCGTTGAACTACGGCACAGAGTATGTTCTATGGTATATTGCAAAGACCGACTCGCGCGTAATCCTCGAGGATAACGTCTTGAACTGGACATTCTCAACCCAGGGCTTCACCGAGGGTGGCAACCTTGTGGTTAATAGCGTTGGCGAGCCTGTCATCGAGTACAAGTCTATCGATTTGCAGCTCGATACAGATGGCGAGCACATCATGATGTTCTACAACGCTATGCCTTCGTATATGGCTACTGCATATCCCGACGACAGCTACATAATCGAGATGCTTCTCTCGGAGGGCACACAGGAGATTACCTCTGAGGCTATCACCGCCTACTATAAGGGCACTGAGCCTGGCGAGAAGGTTACATTCTTCGCTGTAGCCGTAGATGCTAATGGTAAGATCGGTAAGCCTTTCAAGCAGGAGTACACTACAAAGAACTTCGAGTACAACAACCTCGAGGTAGCTCTTACTCTTGTAGACTACAAGGTGGATAACACTCTTATCGCTGTATCGTGCGATGGTGCTGTAAGCTACCGCTACATCTACTGCGCACTCGATGACAGCAAGTGGAAGGAGCAGTATGGTGGCACTGCAAAGCGCGCTGGTGAGTATATCATCCAGTATTACGATGCCTCTGACGTGTACGACACCGCGGATGCCGATAACGCCCTCGTTGATGGCAATATCTTCCTTAATGGTCTTAACACCGAGACGGAGTATGTGCTCGTATGCGTAGCTATCGATGCTAACGGCGTTGCTTCACACCCTGCAACTTGCTACTTCGAGCCTATTGCCAACATCGGTAATATGGTTAAGCGTACCGATCCTAATTGGGCAGAGGGTAAGCCTGAGATTATTATGCGCGACACCTTCGATGGCGAGTTCTTCAACTTCTCATGGTACACCACGCCTCAGGAGGGTTATGTTGCCTACTCTATGGTTGATCACCCCGAGAATCTTATTAGCGACTATTACAACACCAATATCAATACTCCCGAGAAGCTTATCGCCTACATCGTAGCTGGTTGCGACAATGGTAAGCGTGACTGCGGTCATAAGTGCGAGTACTCGGCAGATGGCTACTCTCGTACTTGGACAGAGATGGAGGACCTCAATGGTGATGGCCGTATCGAGTTCGACGAGTTGGTAGAGTACTCGGAGGATAATCTTCCTGGTGTATACAACTCATTCTTCTATGGTACCAAGAACGAGCACCTTATCTATGTTACATGGGTAGGTGAGGATGGCAACTTCCATGAGCCATTTGCTTGGGATCCTACCAACGACAAGGAGGTTGAGATTGTGTGGTAATTAATCTCATGTGAACAGGGCTACTATCTACCCTATCACAAAAAAAATCGAACCACCGCAGACTGTACGCTTTAGTACCATCCTGCGGTGGTTTCTTTTGTTATAAGCCACCTCTGACAAGAGATTCCGTCGTATGACTAAAGGATGCGTTGAAGGGAGGTCAACCCACCAGGAAAAAAGGGATTATGGGGTGTTAAAAATAGTACCCATAAACACAAGTGCGAGGCGCGGTTCTTTTAGATTGCCACGGGCTATGAGATTGCCACGTCAGACGATGCCCTCCTCGCAATGACAAAAAAATCTCCTCGCGCAAAACGCGAGGAGAGAGAATTAAGTGATATCCTATAAATTAGATAAAACTGCTTCGCTTTTATTCTGCAACAGGACGCACACTATGGCCGATGTCGCGGTAGATCCAATCAGTTCTGCGACCGTAAAAACTGAGGTTGAGTCTGTACGCGCCGTCAATACCATAAGGCGTAGAACTCCAGTAGCAACCGCTTGACCCCTGATTGCTGGGAGTATCACCGGTGCAATAGCCCGCAACGGGGAGGAAGATACTATTGCCATTCTTCTTACTTTTAACTTCGTAGCCTTTTACTCCATTGCGCGTGGCCCACCTCCATTTACAATTATCTATTAACTCATTAAACTCTTCTTGTGTTGGTAAGCGCCAGCCTGTACCTCGATTTACAGTCGCCACGTCATAGAGAATATTTCCACCTATTTCTACCAGACTCTTATCATATGTCTTGCTATTATCTTCGGTATAGCTACTCTTAGTGGTAGTCTCGCCCCAAGCATAGTAATTACCATAATCCTCAGGACTATTAGCTCCAACATTGCACGTAGCCCACTTTACACTTAGACCTAAGTCTACCCACTCATATTCTTTTATTTGCTGTACATCGTTATTAAGTGGCATGTTTACCGCACTTCCTGCGCTGTTAACCGCTTCGCGCTCAATTCTTGCAGACTGCTCTGCTCTTACCACTGCCATACTATCAACGTAGCGCTGTCGTGCAGCCGATTGCTCTGCTCTTACCACTGCCATGCTATCAACGTAGCGCTGTCGTGCGGTCTTCCGCTCTTCTCTTCTTTGGGATTTAAGCTCATCCCACTCATCTATGGTCATTCGTTTGTCGCCTATTACCACCGTCGAAGGTCGCAATTTGATGGTGAGATATGAGCCATCCACCTTTACAACTTCGGAATAGAACCCCTCACATGAGACTGCTATGGTATGGCAATAAACAGCAGAGTTTATACTAAACTGACCATTAGCATCCGTTACACCCATCTGATCACCTGTATAATTTGAGATAACAGCCCCTTCAAGTGGATGTTTTTTATTATCGAATACCTGTCCATGTATTAGCTGTACGTTTTGCCCAAAAGAGCAAAATGAGATAGCTGAAAATAAAATAGTTAATAAATAATATCTCATACTTGACTATTATTCAATTAGCCTAACTAACGTAGGCACATTAGCGTTTTCCAAACTTACCACGACGTACTGGCTCTACGATAACGAATTTATCATTGTCAAGCCACTGAGATTCTTCAAGATTCCTAAAATTCTTGTATTTAGCAGGGTAACCTGTAATAACGATTGACATAATTTTTTTCAATGGACTATACTTAATCTGATACTCCAAACCAACCATTACATCAGCATTACCATTAGCATACAACGCCTCTTTAACAGCTGTATTAATAACATTCTGTTCTCCTCCATTTCTAACAGCAATACTTGGTGTCATAGCATATACAATCTTCTCATCAGAGATTTCTAAATCAGCAATAACAGGAGATGTAACAGGCTGATTAACACTAACTACACGATGGGTTGATGTATTCTTCAATGTTGCACAAGAACACACAGCCAACGATACAACAAGCAATAATAAAAGTTTTTTCATGGTGTTTGTTTGGTCTTTATCCGTCTCAACTCCTATGGCGGTGATTATAAAAAAGAAAGTGTGGAGTTGATTCCCGTTTATCTGTTAGAAGGTTGTGGAAAGACCTAAGGAAGAATAAACGATACAATGCCCCACACTTGGATAGTATGGGGAGTATGCACAAGAAGCGTGCATAGCCACATAGCTATACAAGAAATGAGTGCTGTTCGTCTGTCCTCTTCCTTGAAAACTTCCACATTTTCTAACAAGAACTGCGAAAAACACTTTCTATATGTCTGCTATTTATGCAATAGCACTACAAAATTAAGAATAATTTCCGAAACGAACAACACTCCGCAGGGACATTGTCTAATAAATTAGTGATATTATACCGCTGGAGCACAAATTATTCTGTCGCCGACCACTACCCGCAACACCCGCCCCCACGATGCGGGTAGGTAAAAGTATACCCGCAAACAGAGAGGGGGGGATACTCCACCACCACCGCATACTCTTCAACCTCGCGGGTATTATTTTTAATACCCGCAAGGCGGGGGGGTGAAGACCATAATATAAACCGTCATCCCGAGGAGCGAAGCGACGTGGGGATCTCTTTAGATTGCCACGGGCATAGCCCTCGCAATGACGCAGTCTATGATACACCCCACGACGATGTGGGTAGGAAAAAGTATACCCGCAAACAGAGAGGGGGGGAATACTCCACCACCGTCGCATACTCTTCAACCTCGCGGGTATTATTTTTAATACCCGCAAACCGAGAGGCTATACTCTCCACCCACGGCATTCCCCACCACTGCACGGGTATTATTTTTAATACCCGCAAGGCGGGGGGTGAAGACCATAATATAAACCGTCATCCCGAGGAGCGAAGCGACGTGGGGATCTCTTTAGATTGCCACGGGCAAAGCCCTCACAATGACGCAGTCTGTGGTTTAATCCACTTCCAACCACGATGTGGGTAGGTAAAAGTATACCCGCATCGTGGGGAGGACAGTGTGCGTTTGGTGCGTTGTTGTTGACATCGTACTTCTTTCTCGCTGACCGCTCTCTGATTTCTCCCTGCTCCCTCTCTGTCTTCTCTTTGCTCTCTTTGTCATTCTGAGCATAGCGAAGAATCTGGTAATCAGTATATCTTTGCTCTTTCATCTTTGCTCTCGCCAGATCCTTCGACTTCGCTGCGCTACGCTCAGGATGACAAAAACCCTCAGACCTTTGCGGGTATTAAAAATAGTACCCGCAAACACATTGTGGCCCCCCTTTACCCGCATCGCAGGCAAAAAAAAATAAAATTTTAGCTGCGGAGGCGAAAATTTCACATTCATTTCATATTTGTGTACGACCTTTGCAGTAGCAATAGGCAGAAAAGGCCTATTAGGCCCTATGAAAGAATTTGTATAAAAGTATAAAAAATTGAGAATTATGAGACGACTTTTTTTGACTGCAATGAGCATCATCCTCACAGCGATGGGTGCTATGGCAATGATCGACAACGACGAGCGTGCTATAAAGTATGAGGAGCTACCGGCCGAGGCACGTAGCTTCATAGCGAAGCACTTCCCCAACGAGCAGCCATCGTACACAATCGAGGACCGCGAGTTTACACACACCGAGTACAAGGTGGTGATGGCCAGTGGCGTGAAGATTGAATTTGACGGCGATGGCAAGTGGACAGAGGTAGACTGCCGCTACACCAAGGTGCCCGAGGCGATTGTGCCCAAGAAGATTGCCGACTATGTCAAGGCGAACTACCCCACCAGCAAAATATTCGAAATAACAAAAGAGCGCAACGAGTGGGAGGTAAAGATTACGGGAGGCTTAGAGCTTACGTTCGACAGCGCCCTAAACCTTATCGACATTGACGACTAATAACCGATATAAAACATTGATTAACAGTATATAAGAAAGGATATAGGATTATGAGAAAGCTTTTGTTTGCAACTATTATGCTTGTCGCAGCGCTCGGTTTTGTGGCGTGCGACGACTACAACGCCCCCACCTCGACACGCAGCGCCTTCAACGAGCGCTACCCCAATGCAGTGGATGTAGAGTGGGAGAGGAAGCGCGGCTATGCTGTGGCCGAGTTCCACATCCCTGGCCAGCGTGGCGAGTGCGAGGCGTGGTACACAAAGAGTGGCGAGTGGGTGATGACCAAGTTCGACATCACCTACAGTGAGCTACCACAGGCCGTACGCACAGCCTTCGAGACAGAGTATGGTGCACAGACCCCCGTAGATGATGTGGAGCGCTTGGAGCGTAACACAGGCGGCACCATCTACTTCATCGAGGCAACGTTGGTGGTAAATGGCTACCTAACAGACATCTACCTCGACTACGCGGAGGATGGCACGCTGCTGCGCACGGCGGTAGATGTGGAGAACTACGACAACGTATACTACTACCTCCCATAGGTAGGCATAGGTTCTCTACAAACAATTAGAGGAGCATCCCACAGGGTGCTCCTCTAATCAATTTATAGGCAATAGACCTACTCCTCTACAGGCTCGGAAGTAGCATCAGACTCCTCCTCTGCAACCTCCACCTCCGAAGTCTCTGTTACCTCCTCAAGCTGCTCGACCTCCTCGACAGTTACGGTCTCCGCAGAGAGGCATAACTTAACAAGCTCGCGAGTGGCAACATCCTCGTTGCCAACGATATACACCTCAAATAGCTCGATCTGCTTCTGCAACGCGGGGTTATCCTTCTCCCACTTCTCGCCAGCAGCACGTGCCGCCTCCTGCTCGCCATCCGAGAGGCTCTTATACCAGTGCTCAACCTCCTCGTACGAAGCGTCAAAAGCCTCCTTAGCGGCATCAAGGTCACGCACTACAATATTAGTCAGGGTGTTATACCAAGCATCGAAGCCCATCTCCTCAACAGCCTCGGCATCCACCAGCGAGGTGATCTCCACCCACTCCGCCTTATAGTCGAGCATCTGCTTCTCGGCAGCCGACTTATCCTCGCTGCATGCCACAAGCATTGTTGTGGCAAGCAGCATATAAAGTACTCTCTTCATAGACACGATTACTCTTTAGCAGCCTTGGTAAGCTCGATATCGAAGTCGGCCAAGACATTCATATAGTTGATGAAGGCCTCGTATGCCGAGCCATAGGGGTTGAAGTATGAGTGCACATCGCCATCTGAGAACCACTTAGTTGCCATATAGTAGAAGTGGTCAGAGTTCTGCATAAAGTGCCATACATACTCGAAGTCCTTATTCTTCGCCTTCTTAACCTTGGGAGCAAGGGCATATAGCTTAGCAAAGGCCTCGTTCTGGAGGTCGTTACCCAACCATGCGGTAACATCGCGCTCCTCATCGGCCCACGACATAGCGTGTGGGCTATGCAACACTGCCACAGGCTGCAACGTCTTCGCCGCCTCGCTAACGGTAGCGAACTCCACCTCGCCAGTAGCCAACAGAGCCTTAGGCAGCGTCTTCATAAAGTCGAAGATGCCGGTAGATGCCTTCTGGTGCTCACCGAAGGTCTCGTAGTCCATAAATAGGTTGATGACATCGCCATTCTCCTGGGCTACCCAGCCAGCATACTTATCTGCCGTGAGGGGCCACTCGGGCCAACCCTCGTTCGAGAAACGGAAGGCGATATCGTCCGAGAGCTTATAGTTGCGCAACAACAGACGGAGCTTATTGTCTACAGCGTCGGTGTATACGAAGTTGGGCGACTTCCAACCGAGGATATGCTTAGCACCCTCAGCCAACATAGTTTTGAAGCCCATACCCTCGACAGCCTTAGCGATGTCGTCAGAGTAGATAAGCTCTGTATTACGGAAGGCGGTGGGCTTAACTCCAAACTCTGCCTTAAGCATCTGAGTGTGAAGCTTCACCTCCTGCTTGAACTCGTCAACAGCGTAGAGCGACGAGAGTGAGTGCGAGTAGGTCTCGCCAAGGAACTCAACGCAGCCAGTCTCGGCAAGCTTCTTGAACGACTCCAACACCTCGGGAGCATAGGCCTTAAACTGCTCAATAGCCGAGCCAGTAATTGAGAATGAGCACTTGAAAGCGCCCTTATTCTCCTCGATAAGGCTCAACAAGAGGGCATTCATAGGGAGGTAGCACTCGCGAGCGACCTTCTGCATAATAGCGCGATTGGTGAAGTCATCGAGGTAGTTGTGGTCGTTGCCCATCTGGAAGAAACGATAGGTCTTCAAACGCCAGGGCTGGTGCACCTGAAAATAGAAACAAACAGTCTTCATATATTTACTCTTTTTTATTTATTACTCTTGTCGATAGCCTGCTGGTAAACATCCTTAATCTTCACAGCAGCATTGAACCACTTGAGGTTGTTAACCTCCTCCATACCCTTCTCCGAGAACATCTTGGCAAGAGCCGGGTAGGTGATAAGGCCATAGATGGCATCAGCCATAGCGTCTACATCCCAGTAGTTGACCTTGATGGCATAGTCTAAGACCTCGGCTACACCACTCTGGTGCGAGATGATCGTGGGCACATTCGAGCGCATAGCCTCCAGAGGCGAGATACCAAAGGGCTCCGATACCGAAGGCATGATGTATACGTCCGAGAGTTGGAACATCTTCTGCACATCGTCACCCTTGAGGAAGCCCGTGAAGTGGAAGCGATCCGAGATGCCGAGCTGAGCAGCACGACGGATACAGTGGTTCATCATATCGCCCGAGCCCGCCATCACGAAGCGCACGTTGGGAACGCGTGCCAAGACCTTGGCTGCCGCCTCGATAAAGTAGTCGGGACCCTTCTGGAAGGTGATACGACCGAGGAACGTGACAATCTTATCCTCCACACCACGCTTGGGCAGCGGGTTGTCGTTCTCGGCAAACTGCACGGCATTGTGTACTGCAACAACCTTCTCAGGCTCGATGTTATACTTGTTGATAACGATATTACGCGTGAGGTTCGACACGGCGATGACCATATCAGCCGCAGCCATACCCGCGCGCTCGATTTCGTAGACGCGTGTGTCGATGTTGTCGCTCGACGAGCGGTCGAACGACGTGGCGTGCATATGTACAACCAGTGGCTTGCCCGAGACGCGCTTGGCAGCGATACCAGCGAAATATGTCAACCAGTCGTGGGCGTGGATTACATCGAACTGACCCTCAAGCTGGCGTGCCACCTCGGCAGCAACGACAGCGTAGCGTGCAACCTCCTCCATGATGTTGGCACCATACTTACCCGAGAAGGTGTAGCGCTGAGTCCAGCTATCACCCTTACGCTCCCAGAACTTCTTACCGGTGCGCTCGTAGCCCTCGCGATATGTAGCCCACTCCTCAGGAGAGATGTAGGGGACCATATTCGAGTCGATATGGATGAACGAAATCTTACGCATAATATCGTCAGCACCCTCGATGCTCGAGTCGCAGTAGTGCGCCTCGATGTCGCTGGCATTGACAACCTTAACAAAGCTCTGGTCCTCATCGCCCGACGCCTTGGGCATCACGAAGATGACCTCCACATCGTTGCGAGCCAGACCCTGTGTCATACCGTAGCAGGCGGTACCCAAACCACCAGCGATATGGGGAGGAAACTCCCAGCCGAACATTAAGACTCTCATATATCTATCTTTTTTAATTATTTCTTAGTTGCACTCTTCTTTACACACTTACGCTTGGGCTTCTCCTCGGTAGCTGCCTCGACCTTTGTAGCACTCTTCTTGCTCTTGGTGCGCTTAGGCGTGTGCTTGTCGATGAGCATCTTGATAAAGAGCAAGCCACCAACCGATGTTGCGTGCGACACGCCACCACGTGGGTTGTGTGGAGGATCACCCTCGAAGCGCTCCGAGATTGAGCCTACGCACTTTGTCTGAAGCTCATCATCGAAGGCGTCAAGCAGTGCCGTAGCATCTGCCACGTAGCGCTCACCACCAATGGCGAAGCAGGCCTTGACGTAGAGCATCAATGGCCATATCCAAGCCGAGCCGTTACGCGATGCGAGGTCCTGCGAACGCTGATCCTCGTTGTAGTTCGACTTGTAGAGCATATTGCGTGGCGAAAGGGTGCGGATGCCACGAGGTGTGAGCAGGTGCTCGTGGATGGTCTGAAGCACGCGTACACGCTTCTCCTCGTCGAGCATCGTGTAGTTCAAGCCCGCAGCCACAACCATATTGCAGCGGATGAACTTATTCACCTCGTCGTAGTTAACATAGTCGGCGATGTAGCCCTCCTCCTCAAGCCAGAATTTTTCTATAAAGGCAGCCTTTATGCGCTCTGGAAGCTCTTTCCACTCTGCAACGAAGGCCTTGTCGCCCTGCTTCTTAGCCACAGCCAAGGTGTACTCCACGGCGTTATACCAGAGAGCCTGAAGCTCCACGGGGTAGCCACGACGTGGGGTGAGAGGCTGGCCATCTATCATGGTACCCATCCATGTCAATGGGCGCTCGGCCGATGCCCAGATAAGGCCGTTGTCGTGCATCTTAACCTCCTCGCCAAAGCCACGACGATAGGCCTCAAGGATGCCCTTCATTGCCTCGCCATACTTTGCCCAAATCTCCTTCTGCGCGATGTGACCCTCAAGCTCCTGAAGCGTGAAGAAGAACCACAGCGGAGCATCTGCCGTAGCGGGTGTCACTCTGCCATCAAGCAGGCCGCTTGCCTTAAAGTCGCGAACAGAGGTGTCGAGAACATCGATGCAGTCCTCCTTGTGTCCCTGCGACAGGGTGAGACCAGGTAGCGCCATAAAGGTATCCTCCATAAATGGACCAAACCATGGGTAGCCGGCGATAACCTCTGTGCGGTTCTCGGGGCGGCGGATGACGAACTGACGTGCCGAGTGCTCAAGACAGCTCACAAAGTCAATCTTATGTGTGCGGCGCGCCAATGATGCCTCGTATACTGCCGAGATAGTCTCGGGCGACGCCATAAGGTCGGTAGCTGCCGAGAAGATTACGCTCTCGCCCTTCTTGATGTTAAACTCGAAATAGCCAGGTGTGAGCAGATCCTCATAGCCATCGTAGCCACGAGCAAGCTCCTTGCGATACTCGAAGTTGTAGTACCAGTCGGGGGCTGCCACAAACTCAGCCTCCTCCTTGTCGAGCTGCATATTGAGCCAGGGGAAGCCATCGTACAAGCGGCACTTAACACCATAGGGTATGGGATATGCACGACCATCGGCATCCATATTGGCCTTCGACAGCGCGTGCTTGTCGCGGAAGGCCAACAAGGGGCGAAGACGAAGTGTGGTGTCGGAATGAGCATCCACCAACGTATAGCGAATCATAAGCTGTGTGCGCTTGTGAATCCATAGCAACTCCTTCTTAAGAATCACGCCACCTACGCGATACGTAAGCGTGGGTGTTGGGGTGTACTCGAAGTCGGTGATATACTTATGACCACGAGGCTCATACGTACCATTGTAGCGGTGTAGAGCGAGGTTAAACGACTGGTCGTGCTGAACGATGGTCTCGTCGAGCGACGACAACAAAACATACGTGCGGTCGCTTTCGTCGATAGGTGCAACCATCAAACCGTGATACTTACGTGTGTTGCAACCTACGATAGTGGTGCTCATATAACCACCACGACGATCCGTAGCAAGCACCTCTCTATCAAGAGCATACTCAAGGTTGCCCAACTCACGCTTGTCGAACTTTAATCCTGACATAGAATCTATATATTTATTAGTTATATATTTACATACGACGATACAGCCATAACACGCTGTCATTCAATGAGATGAAAGGTGAAATATGGCACTGTTTGCTAAAAACTATAATTTGGCAGAGTAAAGATAGTAAAATATTCCCTTATTACCAAACTTTTTATTCGAAAAATGACTCAATTACAGCATCTGACACCAAAAATCGTTCGGGGCGTATGGACAACGTTTTTCCATCGGCGACAACCACACCGCTCTCGACCCACCCTTTTGCTGCAACTGCTATTCGCTCAGCATGTTGCCCACCCCACTGCTGGGCGATAAAGTCCAAATCAATGCCCTCTACCCTACGAAGCGAGGTCATAACATACTCGTTGAGATGATCCGTCGGTGTGAGCTCCTCGCCCTCGTACAACACTACACCCTCCGAATACTCCTTTGCCGAGCTAGTGCACCACATACGATTATCACCCGAGAAGGAGTGAGCACCAGGGCCTATGCCGAGGTACTCCACACCCTGCCAATAGGCCGAGTTATGGCGAGCACGACACCCCGTCTTGGCATAGTTCGACACTTCGTAATGCTCGTAGCCTGCCGCCGTAAAAGCATTATGCACAGCCATATACTCCGCCTCGGAGACATCATCCGAAACGGGGATATACTCACCCTTGCGTGTCATCAAGCCCAGTCGCGTGCGCTCCTCTATCGTAAGGTGATATGCCGAGATGTGCTCCACATCGAGATTCACGGCCTCCTCGAGTGTATGCTCAAGCGACGCACCACCATAGCCCGCAATACCGAAAATCACATCCACCGAAATGTTTTCGATACCTGCACGCCTTAGGGTGCGAACCGCCGTGCGGGCAACCTCAGCCGTATGGCGTCTATTCATCAGCTTAAGCACCTCATCGTCAAACGACTGAATACCGAGGCTCACGCGATTAACCCTCGTCTTAGCCAGAGCCTCGGCATACTCCGCAGTGATGTCGTCAGGGTTAGCCTCGAGCGTAATCTCCTTCACGGCCGACACATCGAAGAGTCGCTCGGCGTGGCATATAAATTGCTCAATATCAGATGGGTGCAGGAGTGATGGCGTGCCACCACCGAAATATATCGACGACAAGCTGCGCTCCGAGGTGTAGCCACAGCGCTCATCCAGCTCACGGTGCATACCCTCCACAACCGAGGGCATAAGCGCCAATGCCCCGACCTTATAGAAATCGCAGTAGGAGCAGATGCGTTTGCAGAATGGGATATGAAAATAGAGAGTTGCCATACGGGTAACAAATATACAAATTTTTTCTCATTTCAGCACCTCGTAACCACCTAAAATACTATCTTTGCACCTTAGAAGGAGATAAAATTTATAGCGTATGAAGACAATCAAAGAGCTATATCGCATAGGCACAGGCCCCTCAAGCAGCCACACCATGGCGCCACGCCGTGCTGCCGAGATGTTCCAGCATCGCAACCCCGACTGCCGAATGTTCCGCGTGACACTATACGGAAGCCTCGCAGCCACGGGCAAGGGCCACTTGACTGACCAGGCGATACTCGAGACACTAAAGCCCCACGGCGAGGTGGAGCTGATATGGGAGCCATCCATATTCCTCAGCTTTCACCCCAACGGCATGCGCTTCGAGGCACTCGATGGCGACAAGGTTGTGGATGACTGGACAGTATTTAGCGTAGGTGGCGGTGCACTTGCCGAGGAGGGAAGCACACCCATAGAGAGCGCCGACATATACCCCCTGACCAAGCTCAACGACATCCTCAAGTGGTGCACCGACAACGGCCGCACCTTCTGGGAGTATGTCGAGATGCACGAGGGCCCCGACCTCTGGGTATTCCTCTCGAAGGTGTGGCGTGTGATGCGCGAGGCTGTGGAGCGTGGCATTGAGACCGACGGCGTCATACCTGGTCCACTGAACCTATCACGTCGTGCCATGCGCTACAACGTGCGCGCCTCGGGATATACGCAGAGTCTTAAGTCGCGAGGCCTTATCTTCTCCTACGCACTGGCCGTGAGCGAGGAGAATGCCTCGGGAGGTCGCATCGTAACAGCACCCACCTGCGGCTCGTCAGGCGTGCTGCCCGCCGTATTGTACCACCTCTGGAAGTCGCGCGAGTTCTCGGAGCAGCGTATATGTCGCGCCTTGGCAACGGCAGGACTTATAGGCAATGTCGTCAAGCACAACGCCTCAATCTCGGGAGCCGAGGTAGGCTGCCAGGGTGAGGTGGGCGTAGCCTGCGCAATGGCCGCAGCCGCTGCTAATCAGCTATTTGGCGGCACACCAGCACAGATAGAGTATGCCGCAGAGATGGGTCTTGAGCACCACCTCGGCATGACCTGCGACCCGATATGCGGCCTGGTGCAGATACCCTGCATCGAGCGTAATGCCTATGCCGCAGCGCGAGCACTCGATGCCAACCTCTACTCGATGTACACCGATGGTCACCACCGCGTATCGTTCGACCGCGTGGTGGAGGTAATGAAGCAGACAGGTCACGACCTACCATCAATATACAAGGAGACAGGCGAAGGCGGCCTCGCCAAAGATTTTTATTAACAGAGGCCGGAGTGTGCTAATCTTTCGGCTCAAGTGAAATATCAAGTGAGATATCAAGTGAGATAGTATAAAATTAAGCGATTTGTGGGTGGCATTATATGTCGCCCACAAACCTCTTTATAATAGCCATAGCTTTCAAATAGAGAGTGTCGAACATGGCACTAACCTTATACACAACATCGAGCCGTCCACGCCACCGCTCTATCATCCGCTTTATGTAGCAGTGATAAACCACAGCGGCAATAACCACATAGACACAGCCCACCACAAAGAGTGCTAAGTGCGTGGACATCACCTCATTACCCAACCACACAACGACAGCTGCGCTGAGGAGCATAGCCCCAAGCAGCGCAGCAAGAATAAAGACTACTACAACTACCATAGCGTCCTACTACTCATCCGCTTCGCTCGGATTATTGCGACGGCATAGCTCCTCACGGATACGTGCAGCCCTTTCGTCGATAGCGTTGTGAATCTTCACACGCAACTCCTTACCCGACTGTGGCGTAACAAGCATAGCCACAGCAGCCCCCACAACAGCACCTCCGAGTGCCGAAAGGAGACAAAGTGTTGAATTTTTCATAGACGTAAATTTTTAATGTTATGCACTTCGATTATGAGCAAACCTTAGGCCAGTAGGGAATCAATTGACGACATTTTTTGTATATTTGCATTGTGAAAACCGCGCCTTACATAGTAGCATTTACGGGTCATCGTGCCTATAGTGGCTCTGAGGACGAACTTCTTGCCATAACCATACGCGACCTCTACGCCGAGGGTGCCCGCCACTTTCGTGTGGGCATGGCCGAGGGCTTCGACCTCGCAGCAGGGCAAGCCATCGTGGGCATGATGCTCAGCCACAGCGATATAGTCCTTGAGGCATGCATACCATGGCCTACGTTCGCGGCACACTTTACGGCTGAGGAGCGTAGCGCCTATAACAATATCCTTAGCCACGCCACCGTCGTGCGATACTCCGACAATAACTACCACCCCGCCATCTTCCGCCACCGCAACGACATGCTTGTGGATGGTGCCGATGTGGTTGTAGCATGGTGGAGCGGGGCAACGGGGGGCACCGCCTACACCGTGAAAAAGGCCAAAAAGCTCGGCTGCCGCATCATCAATCTCTACCCCAAGGAGCAGCTATCCATCGACTTCTAACTTAGGTATCAACCACACCAACACCCCACATAGTAGCAACACATCCTTGACAGCTGCGCGATGCGCGCGTGCGCGAATTAGGTATTTATACTACCTCCGATTCAGTGAAATTTTCATACTTTTGCACCAAAATTTAATGAAGAAGCTATGAAAATTAGACATCTACTACTCGTTTTAGCGGCCGTATGCATCGGCACAGCAGCCCAGGCACAGACCACAGGAGAGAAGATTAAGGAGTTCGCAGACAAGCATTTGCGACTCTCGGGTTACCTCCAGGGTGGCTTCCAGTGGGAGGAGACCAACGACCCATCTACAACATTCTATCTGCGTCGTGCTCGTGTAAGCCTCTCGGGCGACTTTGCCAAGGAGAAGTTCGACTACCGTCTACAGGTAGATATGGCTGGTGGCCCCAAAATCTGCGACCTATATGTTCGCTACAAGCCTATGAACGAGCTTAACGTGCAGCTCGGACAGTTCAAGCTCCCCTTCTCGTTGGAGAATGAGCTATACGGCCCCACTAAGTTCGAGTTTATAGAGTACTCATACCTCACCACCTACATCGTACGCAACAACAACCACTACGACGGCATCGCGGCAACAGGTCGCGATATGGGTCTTCAGCTCTATGGTGGCTTTATCGAGCGCGATGGCTACAGCATCATCAACTACAACGTAGGTGTGTTCAACGGCTCGGGCATCAACAGCAAGGACCACAACTCGTCGAAGGACTTTATCGCACGCCTTATCGTTAAGCCCATCAAGGGCCTATCAATCTCGGGCTCATATATGTACTCTGAGACACAGTACGATGGTGCTGAGTATATGAAGGCTCCCCGCTGGAGTGTAGGTGCTATCTACGACGTGCGCCACTGGATTGCTCGTGCGGAGTATGCCCACGCTAACTTTGGTGGCAACCGCACCGATGCCTTCTATGCCTTGGCAGGCTACCACTTCGAGAAGCCATGGTCGGTAGTTGTCCGCTACGAGCTTATCGATGATGAGTTTGCTACGCTGGACGAGAACCGCATAACCCTTGGTGGCGTATATAAGCCCTTCAAGTTCTTGCGCCTGCAGCTCAACCTCTCGTACACTATGCGCGACAATGTACCCGACGCCTACCGCAACTCACTCGGCACAAACCTTATGGTGTCAGCAATCTTCTAACCTACGGAATACTATTAATTTAAGATACTATGAAAAAGTTTTTGACCGAGGACTGGGTTGTAACGTTCCTTAGCATCCCACTTCTTATCATCGCATTTTTCGCATCGGAGCTCGGTGGAGGCCCCAAGATCCCTGAGGTGCTCACCACAGGTGAGGCGTGGATGAATATCGGCATATTCTTCGTTATCGCGCTCGTCCTACTCTATATCGGCAACCTACTCCTTAAGCGCCCTATGAAGGGACTCTTATTGTCGTTTATAGTCATCTTCGCGATAGCCGTATTGGCGCAGTGGATTGCCAAGATTGAGGCGGTGAAGTATTATGGCTTCGAGGCTGTATTCTTCTCTGTTATCTTCGGTCTTATCATCCGCAATGTCTTCCACGTGCCCGACTGGCTCAAGCCCGCAATTCAGGGTGAGTTCTTCATCAAGATTGGTGTTGTATGCCTCGGTGCTACCGTACTCTTCTCTGACGTTATGAAGTCGGGTGCTGCGGGTCTTATCCAGGCAGTGTTAGTAGTGGGCATCGTATGGTTCTTCGCATATTGGCTTGCCCGCCGCTTTAAGGTGGAGCGTGCTACGGCCATGACCTTGGCCAGCGGCTGCTCTATATGCGGTGTGTCGGCATGTATCACCGCGGCAGGTGTTGCTGGCACCGATAAGAAGTCGTTGTCGTACATCATCTCGCTTGTGCTTATCATCGTGGTGCCTATGATCTACCTTATGCCATGGTTGGCAGAGATGATTGTACCTCTATTCACCGACGACCCCGCCATTCAGCAGGAGATTACAGGTGCGTGGATTGGTGGTACCATCGACACTACATCGGGCGTAGGCGCATCGTCGGAGATGGCTGGTGAGGCTGCACAGAAGACTGCAATTGTGGTTAAGGCCACACAGAACGTACTTATCGGCGTTGTGGCATTCTTTATCGCACTTTACCTCTCATCGCGCGGCGAGGGCAAGAAGGGTGCTCCATCGCTCGGCATCGTATGGGAGAAGTTCCCCAAGTTTATCCTTGGCTTCGTCATCGCATCGGCCGTATTTAGCCTTCTGCAGGCAGAGGATATGCTTACGCTCAACGAGAAGGGCAAGCCTATGGAGACATCGCTCGCTAAGACCTTCTCTACGTTCTTCTTCTCGTTGTCGTTCGTATGTATCGGTATGGATACACGCCTTAAGGATATTATCTCTAAGGAGAACCGTAACGCTCTCTGGGCATTCCTTGGCGCTCAGTCATTCAACATTGTCGTCACGATGCTTATCGCGTGGTTGATGTTCGGCGTGGTTAAGCCCGCTGTATGGCCCACCAAGGAGGAGACTAAGAGCGAGGTTGTAGCCAACGAGGAGCTTAAGACGGCAGACCCTGCGCAGTTAGTTCTTCAGGATGTAGGTGTAGTTACCGAGAATGGGGCAGAAAAGGGTACTCTCTCCGAGACCGCAGAGCCAGTAACCGAGTAGCTTACATACTCATAAATAGTAAAGAGGAGCATCCTCGTCAGGATGCTCCTCTTTCATTTAAGCTATTAAGATACCTTACGCCTTAGCCTCCGCCGTATTCGACTCCTTAAGCGCCTCGCGGAGCTTCGCGGGGAAGTTACTCTTAATGTCACGCTCCATGGCCAACACCATGCTGCAAATAGCGCGTGCTGAAGAGCTGCCGTGGCCAATCATAACAGGGGCATTTACACCCATAACCTGCAGACCACCAACACTCTCAGCATTCATAGCATCCCAGAAGTCCTGCTGCCAGTAGAGCTTAGGAACGATGCGACCCAACAGCGGACGCATGAAGTTCTTGAAACGTGGCTTACCACCACCAAGGCGGAAGTTGATACGATACAGCGCCTCAGCCATCTTCAAGAGGCTATTACCCACAAAGGCATCGGCAACAACCACATCACCAATCTTACCTGTAAAGATGTACGACGCCTCGACGTTACCCACGAAGTTGTAGCGACCATCAGCCTTCATAAGGTCGTAGGTAGCCTTAGCCTGGGCATTACCCTTACCCTCCTCCTCTCCGATGTTAAGTAGCGCCACACGTGGATTCTCCATACCGAGTGCCGACTTGGCATAGATAGAGCCCAAGAGACCATACTGCGCCAATACATCGGGCTTAGCATCCACATTTAGACCTACGTCCATAAGCACAGCACGCTGTATGCCCGTCTCTGCTGAAACCGTGGGGATAAGCGTAGCAAGCACCGGACGGATAACACCCTCGATAGGCTTGATAACCTGCATCGAGCCGACCATCATAGCACCCGTAGAGCCTGCACTGGCAAAGCCGTCAATTTTACCCTCCGAGAGGTCGCGGAAACCTACAGTGATGCTCGAGTCTCGCTTTGCAACAAAGGCCTTAGCGGGGTGGTCTCCCATCTCGATAACCTGTGTGGTAGCAACTATATCGAAGTCCTCCTCCTTAGCGCCATGCTTCTTGATAAGCTCGCGGATGCGCACGTCGTCACCATAGAGCACGATACGGCTCTCCTTATTCAAAAACTTAAGCGACATCACTGCACCCTCGATGGCTACCTCAGGAGCAAAGTCGCCACCCATGGCGTCGATACCAATTTTAATCATACTTTGTAAGTTGTTGTTTCCGAGGGAGGGAATCCCCGAAAATGGTGATACAAACTATAGATACCTATAGAAAAAGAGCACGACCACTCGCGCGGTGTGCTCTTTAATAATTGTGAAGACTACTCAGCTGCCTTCTTCTCGATAGCGAGCTTACCGCGGTAGAAGCCGCACTCGGGGCATACGCGGTGGTAGAGTACTGCTGAACCGCAGTTCGAGCAAGTTACTACAGTGGGAACTACAGCCTTGTAGTGAGTTCTTCTCTTGTCTCGACGTGTTGAAGAGACTTTGTGTTTAGGATGTGCCATTTTACAATATAATTTTTTAAGTTTTATGTTTCTTTTGCCTGTGCCGCTGCTTGACGGATAAACCGCGCCACACGCCTCAATCTCTATTTCTCGTCAGTCATGCTCGACTTAAGCGCCTCAAGGATGCTCTTATTGTAGTCGTCGAGACCCACCACATCGCTCTCCTGGGCCTTAGCCTCCATCGCCTCGAGCTCCTCCTCGGTAATCTCAGTAAACGACGCTAACATCTCGGGGTTACACTCACCCTCCTCGTGCACTCGGCTGTAAGGGAGCGAGAGAACAATGCTCTCGTAGATGTACTGCGTGAGGTCAACCACATCGTCGGCAGGCGATACCCACATCACCTCACCATCGTAGTAGTCGGTCTCGTCCGAGAACTTAACCACAAGGTCGCCCTCATAATCTATGGCAATAGGGCAATCCTCCAAACAGCGGTCACACTCGCAAATTACCTCGCCCTCGATCTCGATGTGAAACTCCAGCATCGACTCGCTGCGCACAAGACCTACACGCACCTGACACTCACCGCCCTTGATTTCCTCGGTCTCAAACGCCTCAAAAAGCGCGTTATCTACCTGAAAATCAAAGCTATGCTCGCCAGTTTTCAAGCCCTTATAGGGTATTGTATACAATCTAATTTGCTCCATTTCAGCACAAATAGTCTGCAAATTTACGATAAAAAACTAAAATCTGCAAATTATTACTATTTTTGTAGCAAAGTTTTATGCAAAACACTTAATTTTTTTTGGCGATGCAACCCTATACCATAATACTAAATAGCGATTTTGAGGAGCTGTGGCGTTATAACATTGCCGTTATGGCGAGCGTGCGTAGTGGCGGCAAGGAGGTTGAGTTTCTGAAGCACACCTCGGAGGTTGCCCCCGTGGGCAGTGAACTAACCGAAGTCCCCAAGGGCTATAGTCCCAATCGCCGCATAGAGCTACAGACCAAGGCGGGGGATGCGCTTACCCTATATATATATGTTATCCCCCACACCCTACCTCGCACTACGGATGTCGCAGAGGCCAAGCCCTTCGAGCTCGAGGTGGAGGTTAAACATGGCAAGGAGTCTCTGCTACGCCGCCACGCGGAGGTAAACCAGTGGTCGGGCGAGAATATCGAGATAAACTTTTAGTTAACGACAAGCCTATAGCCCTCGCCTCGTACCGACTGAATCTCTATGCGTTTATCCCCCGAGAGGTAGCCACGCAGACGCGAGACAAAGACATTCAACGAGCGCAGGTTATAGTAGCTGTCATCGCCCCAGATATCGCGCAGTAGCGTGCTCGAGTCGACGACATCGCCCACCTTTCGGGCAAGCACGGCCAACACCGCCGACTCGCGTGCTGTAAGACGGCGCGTCGTGCCATCGAGGGTGAGTGTCCAGCGATTGGCATCGAAGCGGTAGTTACCAATGGAGATAGTATCGCCCTCCACACTATCGGCATGGCGGGCAAGGAGTGCCTCGATGCGCGCCATAAGCTCTTCCAACGAGAATGGCTTACGCAGATAGTCATTGCCACCACGGCGGAAGCCCTCGACGACATCCTCCGCTCCACTACGTGCCGAGAGGAAGAGGACCTCTACCCCACTATCCAGACGACGTATCTCCTCCACCATAGTCATACCATCCATACGGGGCATCATAATATCAGCAATGACCAAATCGGGGTGCTCTGCCTTAAATGCCTCTATACCAGCAACGCCATCCACGGCAAGTGTGACATTGTAGCCCGCATCCCTGAGGGCATCGCTTAAGACGCGACCCAACACGGCCTCATCCTCAACTATCAGAATATCTCTATTTGCCATAACGCGGAACTCTTACTGTAAAACGTGTACCTCGGCCGGGTGCTGACGAGAGGTCGATGGTGCCACCATGGCGCTTAACGACACCCCTCGCGTAGTAGAGACCTATGCCGTAGCCCGAGGTAGCATAGCCTTCGGTACTCTTTGCGCGGTAGAACTTCTTGAATATGTGGCGCTGGTCGTGGCGCGATATGCCTATGCCATTATCCTCTATCGTAATGGTCGTATAGCCCCTCTCCACCGAAGCCTTTATGATAACCACTGGGTGCTCCGAGGAGTATTTTATGGCATTATCCACGATGGCCATTAGCGCGCCCTTAAGGTGAAACCTATCGGCAACAACCGCGCATCCATCCTCTACCTGCACCTGCCACTCTACATTGCGCGAGGCGTAGGTTACATCGAGCGTAGAGCCTATCTCGGCAACTATCTCATCCACAGCGCACTCCTCGAGGCGTAGCTCCGTTGTGGCAAACTCCTCCGTAGCGCTGCGCAGTATCTCCTCGACCATATTATTAAGTCGCCGCAGCTCTCCCATCGACATGTCGAGGTAGTCGTTACGTGCCACGCTATCCTCGGCAATGGCGGGGCGACTACGCAACGCCTCGTTTGCAGCGTATGCCGCAGCGATGGGGGTCTTTAGTTCGTGCGTTATGTTGTGCGTAAGGTCACGACGTATGCGGTCTACCTCCTTGGCCTTAAAGAGCGTACGTAGGAGGTATACGAAGGTGACGATGAGCACAAGCACCGAGATAAGCTGCAATATGAGCATGCGCTGCATATTCTGAAGGATGGTGGCGTGCGGGTCTTCGACCTTGAGGCGTAGGATAAGAGGTGTGAAGCTTCTGTCTACCGAGATGACCTCCTTGTCATCGAGCACTTCGCCCATAGCCATAATGACTATAGGGTCGGCATCTGTCGTCGAGAGCACCTCCACGCGGTACTCGGTGTCGAGACCCGTAGTGCGCAGACCCTCGCCCACAAAGGCGTGAAAGCGCGAGATGTTGCCTATGTTTATGGTAGCATCTCCACCCATCGAGGGCGTAGCATACCTCCATACGGCCTCCTCCAAGATGCTCTCTATCTGCTGCTCGTAGCCTGCACGCATGTCGCGATAGGTGCGCACACTCCACATAGCCTCCACAGCCACAAGTAGTGCCAGCGCGAGAACCACACCTATTGATATCGCTCTAAAGTTCCACTCTTTCATAGCCTTGCAATTAGCCTCACTACAAAGATAACGAAAATATACTCTTCTCCTACCGCTCACCGCCCTATTTAACACTATTTAACATTTCCGTTAACACTCCTTAACCTAAAAAATTATGCTACATAGGAATATGCTACTATCTTTGCAGTAGGAAAACAGAAGAGCTCTTTACCTAAAATTTAAGTTAAACTATTAAAGTGTAAAGATTATGAGACGTTTACTTACCATTATGGTTGCCATGGTTGTTTCGGCTACCGTGGCATCGGCGACGGATGCTCCCGAGCAGCAGAAGCCACTATATGTCGTAGACGGCAAGGCTATGACCGTCGATGAGGTGCAACGTATCGCTGCCACCGATATTGAGTCGATGACGGTGCTTAAGCAAGCCGCGCAGACCAAGGAGTTTATGCACCTTGGCGACGTGTCGAATGGCGTTGTTGTCATCACCCTCAAGGCCTCGCGCGAGGCCGAAGATGAGCTTCCCTTCCTGGAGGCCGACGTTATGCCCACGTTTATGGGTGGCGATTTGCTGACCTTCCGCAACTGGGTGATGCAGAATGTGCGCTACCCTGCTGAGGCGTTAGAGAGGAGAATCGAGGGTAATGTTATCGTGCAGTTCGTGGTTAACCGCGAGGGATATATCGCGGCTGATGGTGTCAAGGTATTACAGTCTGATCATCAGCTATTGAGCGAGGAGGTTATACGTATGATGTCGCTCTCGCCCCGCTGGTCGCCAGGTATCCAGGCGGGCAAGACCGTGTCGGTGGCGTTCACGCTGCCCATAAGCTTCCAGATTCCCGAGTCGGAGGGAGGTAGTGGCAACCCCAACGGCAAGCTCTTCATCGAGGGTGATAAGGTGGTAGTTCAGGTGCGCAACTCGACCGACAAGCACTACTTCGGCAACAATACGCCTATATATATCATAGATGGCCTGCCAGCAACCACCGAGGAGGTAAAAGCACTACCCTCGGAGCAGATTCTACGTGTGGCACTATTGGACGACGAGGAGATGTTGGCCTACTACAAAGATTTCGGCGATGTGTCGAATGGCGTGGTTATCATCCACACCAAGTCGAGCGATGAGGAGGTTGTGGACAAGCCCGACTCGCAGCCATCGTTTATGGGGGGAGACTGGAATACCTTCCACCAGTGGCTTATGCAGAACATACGCTACCCCATGGAGCTTGCTGAGAAGGGTGTTTCGGCGCACCTCGTTGTTAAGTTCGTGGTCAACAGCCAGGGCTACGTGGAGGTTACCGACATCTCGACTATCAAGGGCACTGCGCACCCGCTCTTCCATGAGGAGGTCAACCGCGTGATGAATAAGTCGCCACGCTGGTCTCCCGCTATGCTCAACGGCAAGGCTGTCGCCTGCCAGGGCATTATGCCTATCATCTTCGGCACAATAGAGATGTAGACAGGAGAAATTAGTAATTGAATAGATTAGCCCCGAGACCTGATTTCTTGTAAGAGTGGTGCAGTAGTGGCGTATCACAAAAGAAACCACCATAGGATAGTACAAGTAGTACAGCCTATGGTGGTTTGATCTTTTGGGATACGTCGCTAATGCGCCGCTATCACAAGAAATTTCACAACAAATTATGGGAGGGGAACTACATTAGCAAACCCCATAAACGCCATCGCGAGAAGTCCTGCCGTTACCAGTGCGATGGGCACACCGCGGAACGACTGGGGCACATCCTCAATCTCGAGACGCTCGCGGATACCTGCAAAGAGCACCAATGCCAAGGCGAAGCCAAGAGCGGTAGCTACAGAGTAGATAACACCGGTGAGTAGTCCCATATCCTTCTGAATCATTAGGATAGCGATACCGAGCACGGCGCAGTTAGTCGTAATAAGTGGCAGGAAGATACCAAGAGCCTGATATAGTGCTGGCGACACCTTCTTAAGCACGATTTCTACCATCTGCACAAGGGCTGCGATGACGAGGATAAAGACGATGGTCTGCATATACTCGATGCCAAAGGGGACGAGCACATACTGCTGCAAGCACCAAGTTACTACGGCCGAGAGTGCCATAACGAAGGTTACGGCCATACCCATACCGAGCGAGGTGTTCACCTTAGACGACACGCCCAAGAAGGGGCAGATGCCGAGGAACTGCGAGAGCACCACGTTATTTACGAAGATTGCACCGATAACAACGGCGATAAGGCTTATCTCCTTGACGCTGAGCACGCCCGTACCAACTGCGTCGAACACCTCCTGCGATATATTTCCCTCAAGTATAAATGTCAAAATACTCATAGTCGTAATTGTTTAGACGTTATCGTTTAGCAACCTTGTTGAAGAGTACCATCAGATAGCCGAGCACGAGGAAGCCACCAGGTGCAAGGATGAACAGAAGAGGCATAACATCTGCGGCGAAGCTATAGCCGAAGATAGCACCCGAGCCAAGCACCTCACGCACAGCACCTATAGCGGTGAGCGAGAGCGTAAAGCCAAGACCTATGCCCACGCCATCCAATGCCGAGTCGACAAGGTCATTCTTCGATGCGAAGGCCTCAGCACGACCAAGGATGATGCAGTTAACCACGATAAGTGGGATGAAGACACCGAGCGACGCGTAGAGCGAGGGCAAGTATGCCTGCATAAGCATCTGGATGATGGTCACAAACGAGGCGATGACCACGATAAATGCGGGGATACGCACCTTGTCGGGGATAAAGTTCTTGATGAGCGATATAGCCATGTTGGACATGATAAGCACCGCCATCGTAGCGACACCCATACCCATGCCGTTTATTGCCGACGAGGTCACACCAAGGGTGGGACACATACCCAGCACAAGGACAAAGGTGGGGTTCTCCTTAAGAATACCCTTAGTTATAAGTTGTAGCTTACTCATTGCTTACATCTCCTTCCTGAGCCTCAGACTCCTCTACTTCTACTGGTTCACTAACTGCTGTAGTCTCTTGTTCGTTGGTTGGCATCTCCATGGTGGTGTTGGAAGCACCTGATGGAGTTGCAGCACCCTTAATCTTAGTCTCGTCAAGCTGACCTGTAGCACGCAGATAGCCCGCATAGGCAGTCTCCATAGCGTTGGCATAGGCACGCGACGATATTGTCGAGCCCGTAAGGGCATCAAACGAGCCACCCTCCTTCGTTACAGCAAAGTTAAGCTCGGCAGGCTTAGCACCAAGAGCACTCTTCTCGAGCGAGTTACCCTCCTTGGTCATGTTGGCACCAAGACCTGGGGTCTCGTTCTGCTTCAACACCTGCACACCGTTAATCACAGCTTCGCCATTCTGCTCGACAAAGCCTACCATAAGCGTTATGTAGCCGCCATAACCCGTCTTTGTGATGCTGGGAGCCTCCACAGCGTAGCCCACGACCTTTGTATTATCGGTCTTATCGACCACCCTGCTAACCACCACCTCGAAGTCACCTGCTGTGTATACGCTATCAGCAAGCACTATAGCCTTATCAGCCGTGGTATTAAGCACAGCGAACTTAGCCTCGTTCTTTGCCTTAAGCTCAGTCTCTGCGATAGTATCCTTGGTGATGTCGTTAACAAGACCAACCAGGAGTGCTGAGACAAATGTGATGACAAAGAGCACCAAAACCATATTTTTTAATGAACTTTTCATATCTCGCACCTCCTACTTTTTAGCTGTTTGACCCGTACCAAAGCGCTTGGGACGACAATACTTGTTGATCAGTGGCGTAGCGGCATTCATGATGAATATCGCAAACGACATACCCTCGGGATAGGCACCCCAGAGGCGGATAATCATGGTGATAAGACCTATGCCCACGCCATAGATTAACATGCCCTTATGCGTCATGGGCGACGTAGAGTAGTCCGTAGCCATGAAGATTGCACCCAAAAGAGCACCACCCGCCAAGATGTGGAATAGTGGCAGCTGGTAGCATAACTCACCACCACCTATGCTCAAGGCTACGCACACGGCAAAGATAGCCATGGTGCCAAGCACCGCAACGGGTATATGCCATGATATAACCCTGCGCCACAAGAGATAGAGACCACCGAGGATGAGTGCCAACGCTGCAATCTCACCCATAGAGCCATTCATGTAGCCACTGAACATATCCATGAAGTTTACGTTGGTGAGATTCATGTTGCCAAGAACGATGTTACCCGCAGCGTCGTAGGTTGAGCCCTTAACCTCTGCCAACATTGTCGAGCCAGAGAGGGCATCGGGCGCATGCGTCGTCCAGTCGGTCATCTGCACGGGGTAGGCTATAAGCAGGAAGATACGACCTGTAAGTGCGGGGTTGAAGGGGTTGCAGCCCAAGCCGCCGAAGGTCATCTTACCCACGCCAATAGCGATGAGTGCACCGATGAGCACAATCCACCATGGAATACCCACGGGGAGGTTGAATGCAAGAAGGAGGCCCGTAACGATAGCCGAAAGGTCGCCAATTGTTGAGCCTCGCTTAAGCAGAAAGCGTGAAATGAGATACTCGAACACCACGCAGCCAGCCACAGCCACAGCGGTGATGAAGAGCACCCTCCAGCCCATAACATAGGCCGACACTGCGAGGGCGGGCATAAGCGCCAGGATGACGTCGAGCATTATTCGACGCGTAGTCTCGCCACCATGGATATGTGGTGAGGGCGCTGCAAAAAGTCTGGTTGCCATTATAGTATGCTTTTTATTTTATTACTTCTTATTGTTATTAGCGGCCGCGCGTGCGCGTATGTTGGTCATCACCGTCTGCTTACCAATCCGTATGTAGTCCAACAGAGGAAGGTACGAGGGGCATGTGTACGAGCAGCAGCCACACTCGATGCAGTCCACCGTGTTATGCTCCTCGGCCATATCCCACTTCTGCAACTTAGCCAACTTCGAGAGGATGTAGGGCTCAAGACCCATAGGACACGCCTCGACGCACTTACCACACTTGATGCACTGCAACTCCTTGCCACGTGCTGCCTCCTTGCCCGAGAGTACGGTAAGACCCGAGCAACCCTTGATGAGTGGTGCTGTGATGTCTACCACGGCGCGACCCATCATAGGACCACCATTTAGTAGCTTAACATCACCCTCGGGGATGCCCGCGAGCTCGAACAGACGGCTTACGGGAGTACCAAAGCGAGCCAAGTAATTATGCGTGGTTTTGAGGTGCTTACCCGTTACCGTCACAACGCGCTCGATAAGGGGCTTATTCTTCTGCACTGCCTCGTAGATAGCCACCGCTGTAGATACGTTACATACCACAGCACCCACCGATATAGGCAGTGCTGGTGGGGGTGCCACCTGACGACCCGTCACGGCAGCGATGAGCTGCTTCTCACCACCCTGTGGGTAGCGCATCTTTAGAGGCATGACCTCGATGCCAACGTAGTTGTCGCGCTTGATGACCTCACGGATGTGAGCTATAGCGTCGGGCTTGTTGTTCTCCACGCCGATAACCGCACGCTTAACACCCACGGCGCGCATTACTATCTCCACGCCTGTGAGCATCATCTCCGTGCGCTCGAGCATCGTACGGTAGTCCGACGTAAGGTAGGGCTCGCACTCCACGCCGTTGATAATGACTACCTCGGCCTTCTGACCATCGGGAATCGAGAGCTTGACATGTGTGGGGAACTGCGCACCGCCAAGGCCCACAATACCCGCATCCTTAATCTTTGCTACGATCTCCTGGGGTGTTAGCGTGCACTCGCGCTTATGCTCCGGTGTGCGGTCGATGGTATCCACCCACTCGTCGCCCTCGCGCTTGATGACAACCATCATCCGTCGTTGTCCCTGACCGTTGGGGTAGGCATCAACAGCAGTCACCGTACCCGAGATGGGTGAGTGAATGTTTGCCGACACGAAGCCCACGGCCTGACCTATAAGCTGACCCGTAAGTACCTTGTCACCCTTCTGAACCACAGGTGTTGAGGGTGCTCCTATATGCTGTATCATGGCAATCTTCGCCTCGTCGGGAAGCTCCAACACCTCGATAGCCTTATCCTTGCTCCACTCTTTATTGTCGTGCGGATGAATACCGCCTATTGGGAATGTTCTCATACTCTCTACTCTGTTTTAGCGGTTTTAGGCTCTGCTACTGTCTCGGTCTTGGGTGCTGCGGGGGCAGCCTTAGGCTCGAGGGCCAAACGCTCCATGTTGACGATATGTATAGCGCCTGTTGGGCACTCGTTAACACACTTGCGGCACAATTTACACTTCTCAGGGTCGATATATGCCAAGTAGTTATCCACAGTGATGGCTCCGAAGGGACACACCTTAGCACACTTACCACAGCCTATACATCCCGCCTTACATGCCTTCATAACCACCGAGCCACGGTTCTTCGAGCGGCAAGCGACATATATAGCGCGGTTTTTAGGCCACTTCTTACGCAACTCGAACAGTCCCTTAGGGCAGGCCTTAACACAGGCGCCACACGCCGTACACTTGTCTGGGTCTACCTCAACAAGACCTGTCTCCTCGTTAATGTGCAACGCGCCAAACTTACAAGCATGCACGCAGTCGCCATAGCCAATACAGCCAAAGGCACATGCCGACTCACCGACATAGAACGTGTTTACCACAGCACAACTCAGCGCACCGTCGTAGTGGTTGACCTTGGGTCGCTTCTCGCAGGTGCCACCGCAACGCATCGTAGCCACCATAGGTGACTTCTCGGCAGCAGCCTTACCCAAATACCCGGCGATAGACTTCATCACCTCGCCACCAGCCACGGGGCAGAACAACGAGCTGATGTTATCGCGCGTAACCAAGGCCTCCGACATAGCACGGCAGCCCGCGAAGCCACAGCCACCGCAGTTAGCACCAGGAAGCATCTTCTCCACCTCGTCGATGCGTGGGTCCTCTTCGACCTTAAACTTCTGCGCTACGAAATAGAGGATTACAGCCAACAACACACCCAAAACACTGAGTGTCAGCACTGTAAATACTAAAGTGTTCATAACTCTTTTATAATTGTAAATTTTATTTTTCTGTCAAACATACGTCGCGCAAGGTATAGCCCAACGTAGTAGAGCACGATAGCCGCCATAGAGCTAATGGCAGCGACTATATCCTCGTAACCAAGTGCATTAACGCCAAAGAGCACGGCCAGGAGGACAACCAGAGGCACAACGTAGCTCCAAACAACCGAGATAACTCCCATACGACTATGCTCCAGGGCCACAATAACGCGCTCACCCACTGTATAATCCTCGGCATAGGCCGTCTCTACCACAATCTCGCGCTTCTCGCCACGCTCGCCGCAGATGCCCTTTGCATGGCAGCCTGCACAAGCGCTCTCGGGTTTTACCGCAACGACAACCTTTCCTTGCTCGATGCGCTCAACAACACCCTTATGTTGCAACGTAGGGTGCATGGTTAGTCGCAATAGTGGTTAACCAATGGCATTAGCCACTCGTGACCAAAGGCGCATGGCGATAGGCGCAACACTGGAGGGAACTGATAGCGCTTCTTCTCGTTCTCCATCACCATCTTATGTATCTTCTCCACAACGGCTGAGTCGAAGCCCGCGTTGATTATCTCCTCGCGGTGCTGCTTCTTCTCAATCATACGGAATAGGATGGCGTCGATAACCTCGTAGTGAGGTAAGAAGTCGCTATCCTTCTGGTTGGGACGCAACTCCGACGATGGCTCCTTGTCGATGATAGCATCGGGGATAACATCGCCATAGGTGGCATTGATATAGCGTGCAAGGTCGTAGATTTCACCCTTGTAGAGGTCACCCGTAGGGCTAAACGTACCCGCCGTATCGCCATAGAGTGTACACCAGCCGAGGGCATTCTCGCTCTTATTCGACGAGTTCAGAAGCATATAGCCGGTCTTGTTTTGTAGGGCCATAAGCATCGTGGTACGGATACGTGTCTGAATGTTCTCCTCCGTGGCATCGAACTCCGTGCCGCCGATTACGGGCTGCAGAGTGCCTACCATTGCGTTGTATGCCTCGATAATGGGCAATACGCTATACTCCACGCCGAGGTTTTCAGCCAGACGCTTTGCATCCTCCACACTGTCGTTAGGCGTAAAGGGCGAGGGCATTAGCAGCACGCGCACATTCTTCCTACCCAAGGCACCCACAGCGATGCAGGCAACTACAGCCGAGTCGATACCGCCCGAGAGACCCACACAGGCCTTAGTGTAGCCATTCTTGTGGAAGTAGTCGCGCGTACCGAGACATGCCGCCTCGTAGACCATACGTGTGCGGTCGTTGTAGGTGGTAAAGGGGACATCGAAGGGCTTATTCTCCGCTTCGGTATCGAAGATGCGTATATCCTCCTTAAAGCTATCGAGCAACATAACCAAGCGACCCTCGCGGTTAAGGATACCCGACGTACCATCGTAGACAATATCGCCCGAGCCACCCACCTGGTTCATAAGGATAAGGTTGGTACCCTCGGTGAATGCCAAGCGGCTCATCTTGTCGAAACGACGTGTCATGATGCCCTTACCATAGCGGCGTGCGTTGATAGAGATGATAGCATCGATATCCTCGTCGATTTCGTCCATGCGACTGAGGTCGTCACCAACAACCACCTTGAGGTTATTATCCTTGATGTGGAGGGTCTGGCTACCAATCGATGAGCCTACGATGTAGCCCATCTCGCGACGTGCCGTAACATAGCGCTTGCCTATATACTCGATGTTACCGTTAGCATCGATATAAGCAGCAGCACTAATGGGGCCCTCGGCCGTAAGGTAGGGGCTACCTACGATGGCTGCAATGCCACGGCAGTGGTTTGCAATATTTTCCACAGCCTCCTCGCACAACGTGAGGAAGGTAGTCTTGGTAAGCAGACCATAGGCAGGTGTACCCGACACCGCAAACTCTGCAAACACTACGAGGTCGGCGCCGAGGCTCTTGGCACGTTCAATAGCATCAATGATTTTGTTGGTGTTGGACTTGATGTCGCCAACGGTGAAATTGAGCTGTGCTAATGCAATCTTCATATTTGGTTTTCTAAAAAAATCGCGCTTAAAATATTGGCTCCTATACCATAGGTATAGTAACTCGGCGGCAAAGGTAGTAAAAAAATATGGAAATTGTACCACATATCCGTTTTTTTATTATCTTTGCTGTAGAGTGGCAAACAAATTACAATCATGACCCAAGAAGAATTCATCAAACGCTACACCTACGACCCCGTAAACGACCTACTCGGCGAGGGTGGTTTTGGGCGTGTCTTTCGCGCCTACGACAACTACGAGCACGAATACGTAGCAATCAAAATACAGCCAGTTGACCCCAAATGTCCAGAGATTCGACTTCGTAACGAGGTGCAAAAAGTACAACAATACGTACACAAGAATATCTCGCGCTACAAGGCGTGGTACACCTTTAGCGACTATCGTGGCGAGACCGATGTTGCCATCATGAAGTTCTACAACGATGGCAGCCTCGACAAGCTTATCGCCAAGCATAACCTCCCGATGGAGGTGCGTCATGGTCTGCTCGTCGAAATTCTCGAGGGCATAGCCTTTCTACACAGCCAGGGCATCATCCACCGCGACCTTAAGCCTCAAAACATACTTATTGTCGAGCACGACGGACACTACACCCCGCTTATCACCGACTTCGGCATATCGAAACAGTTAGCCGAGAACGAGAGTTCGGCCGTAAACAACTCAATCCTTGGAGGCACCCGAGCATACGCCTCACCCGAGCAGATGGCAGAGCACTCAATACGCAAAAATACCGACCTTTGGAGCTTCGGCATCATTGCATATCAGATGTTTACAGGGGCGCTACCATTTAATAGTGGAGCCTTCTCGCCCTCCAGCGAGGAGGGTCGCCAGGAGCACTTCCGACAGATGACATCGGGCACTCTGCCAAAGGGCATTGAGCATATTCCCGAGCCATGGCGAGGGATAATACGTAGCTGCCTCCAGGTGGATAACATACGACGTGTGCAGCATGCCGAGGATTGCTTGGCGATGGTGGGACTTAAGGCGTTTGCTCCAGGCATCGTAAAGAGTTCGGACGATACCGTGCGCGAAGAGCCACGACCACAACCTAAGCCACAGCCAAGACCCCAGCCCAAGCCCCAACCCGCGGGTGATAACGATACAAAGAGAGGAGGCAGCCTGCGCCTAATACTCTTTGCGTTGCTCTTTATCGTTGGTGCAGGACTTGGCGCATACGTCTCGCTAAGTGGCGACGATAGCACGACACCCTCAACACCACCACCCGCAGAGCCTGCAATAGTCAACGAAGTTAGTGAAGCAATTGAGGTAAGTGAGTTCAGTGATAAATCGGTGGCAGAACCCGCAAGCTTCTCTGTTGGAGACTACTACAACGCAGGCGGAATTAAGGGCATTGTGATAGAGACAGACGGCACATCGGGCACTGTAATCAGCATGCACGAGACAGATGCATCATGGTGTAGCTCAGCAGTATGGAACTCGTTCGACCTTGCGCCAGTGGGTACAACGAGCAAATCTAACGGCCAGGAGAATACCGACAAGATGCGCAACCGTAGTGACCTTGATGGCTACTATGCCTTCGAGTGGGCGATAGCTCGTGGCGACGGCTGGTATCTACCTGCCATATTCGAGCTTGAGAGAGTTGCCGAGAACTTCGACGCCGTAAATAGAGGCCTCTCAGAGCATGGTGGCACCGCACTTAAGAGAGGCTGGTACGCTTCGTCGACCGAGAAGGACAAGATGAATATGTATCTCTACGACTTCAATCAATGGAACTATTACTCGATGAGTAAGGATATGAGTTGTTGCGTGCGTGCATTCCATAAATTTTAACATTAACACGCTGACAATAAGTAAAATAAGACCGACACATATCGGTCTTATTTTATTATAACTTATCAAACTAAAAGGCCTCGGTGTACCCCACTACAAAGGCACTACATCCCTTACCCATGCCATAGTCGACACGCACCAACGAGGTGGGCGAGAAGTACCACCTTAGACCCACGCCGTAAGTAGGCAGCAGCTTACTCCACGCCGCAATATCACCCTTAGAGAGTGCCGTGCCGCAGCCTCCCCAGCCAGCCACAACAAGCCCCTCCCATACGCGCTGGCGTAGCTCTAACTGCACCGCAACCAAGCTATTACCATTGAAGCGTCCACGATAGTAGCCACGCATGCGGTTTTCGCCACCGAGCTCTCCACGCAACATCCAGGGGGTATTGTCGGAGTGGTGCTCGCCATAAATATCCAGCGCCAGGAGTCCCCCACGCCACAGGGGCTGATAGTAGTCGAAGGTGATGCTCACAGTGTGCAGCGTATGACCGTAGGTACCCAGCATCTTAGGACGCATCATATAGGCGATGTGGAGATATAGACCACGCCTCTTGTTGACATCCTCCGTACGGCATGTCGAGTAGCTCAGATTTACCCCGACGCCAGCGCCCGAATAGCGGCTTTCGAGGGTGCCAATAATAGCCTCAGCACGCTCATCCATTCGCCTTATATCATCGTGCAGATAGTCAGCACTGACACCAATGGTTAAGTTATTGGTTAGCCGATAGTTATAGCTAAAATAACCACTAAATCGTTGCGATGTGTACTCACCGCGCCGATTCTCCAGCGACGTAGCAAAATCGAGACCGTAGATATAGGTTGGCTCGAAGCCAAACGAGCCACCATAAGTAAACCTATGGCGTCCATCATCGAGTTGGTTTACACCGTCGAGCATAAGCGTATAGCACCCCTTGAGCGAGGCCATGGCACGCAACGACAGCGAGTGTGACGTCGTAACGCGAGGCGTGCGGTAGTGCATGGTAGCCACCGCCGAGAGGCGCCATCCTGTATTTTCGGAGTAGGCAGGAGCTCCCACAACCGAGAACTTAACCCTGCGCGGGTCATCCGCCGAGAGTGTGAGGTATCTATTAAGACGAAGACCAAGCCCCTGACTACCCATCTGGGCATCAGTGGCTTGGTCTATAGGGGTATAGGTGTATGCGACAGTATCAGCCTCTATAATAGCATGCTCGGTAACCTGTGCCGAGAGTGTGACACATAGTAGCAGTGCTATGGCCGTGAGCGTGCCGCGTAACATCTACTCGCTTAGCGCAATTTATCGGCAGCCTCAAGGAAGCGCTGCTGCTCCTCCTTCGACATCTCGCCCTTGCTGATGTAGACAAGCTCACCAGCCTTGTTTACCAGCAAGATAACAAACTTATCGTTACAGTCGCCCAGACGCCATGCGCTCGACACCCAGTGGTCGGGGTCGCAGAGGATGGTAGCGCCATTCTTCGCCGTACGCGACGCCGCAAGCTGACGGATTACTGAGTTGGGCACAGGGTACCACGAATCCTTAAGGTTGATGATACCAAAGCCCTCGATATTGGGGCCTGCAAGGCGCTTGGTGCGCTCAATCTCGCTGATGAAAGCATCGTTCTGCTTGGGGACATCGGGGTCCACATAGAAGATAAGAAGGTTCTTCTCGCCCCACCATGGTAGACGAGCCTTCTCTGCATCGAGATCCTGCACCTCAACGTTACGCACACGGCGAGGCAGTGACTGAGCCTCAGCGCTGAACGAAAAGAGCATCGAGGCAGCAAGGAATAGAAGTAATGCTTTAGTTTTCATTGTTATTTTATACTATTAAACGTTTTACTAAGAGATATTGTTTGTGCCACTTATGTGTGACAAAGGTAAGTAAAATATCGTTATATGGTTACTGCATTAATGCTACAAAACGAACAAATGTTGTCCTAATCACGCAACTATTCAACCAAATAGCATATTTCTTAAATGAAACAGCGCTGCATGTTTCCCAAAAAATGTTATATTTGCAAAACAAATACCAAAGTGACATGAAGCAACGTATACTATTTGTCTGCCTCGGAAACATCTGTCGCTCACCTGCGGCAGAGGCTATGATGCAACTACTCGTCGAGCGCTACGGACTCACCGACAGTGTGATATTAGACTCGGCGGGAACCTACGGAGGACATAGCGGTGAGCGCTCCGACCCACGCATGCGCCGTGCTGCCGAGGCGCGTGGCATACCCATGACACACCGTGCACGCCAGGTTAAAGAGGAGGACTTCGACCGCTTCGACATGATCATCGCCATGGACGATAACAACTACGAGGCACTCTTCCGCCTCGCACCCAACCGCGATGCTCACCAGAAGATATATCGTTTTCGCGACTTTTTGCGCCACCACCCCAACTGGTCATATATCCCCGACCCCTACTACGAGGGGCATGAGGGCTTCGAGCTTGTACTCGACCTGTTGGAAGATGGCTGCACAACGCTCATCGAGGAGCTAAAGCAGCCGAGATAGACCGACTTGTGGGAGTGATATAACGCAGATATAAATGCAGATATAAATAAAATAACGAGACCGACCAAAATTGCTTTTAGTCGGTCTCATTATTTTGTAGATACATTCTACATAATCTACACCATCTGGGTGGACTACTTAGCCCCTACCCTACGGTGAGATTAGTTGTACTTAAATGTTGCCTCGTCTGATACAGTCAACTTCTTGCGACCCTTTGCGCGACGTGCAGCCAACACCTTGCGGCCATTGGCAGTAGCCATTCTCTGACGGAAACCGTGCTTGTTGATGCGCTTACGGCGAGAAGGCTGATAAGTTCTTTTCATTGCCATAGTACTATCTGTTTTTTATTGTTTTGTTCGTATCAATAATGACTTTAGCTCCAAATAACGCTTCTTATGCGAGGTGCAAAGGTACAACCTTTTTTTTGAAATGCAAATATTTCTGAAAAAATAATTTGTTTTTCACCTAAATACAGGGCGTTATTACAGCTTATTCATAATTCAAATCTTATATTGAAGTTATTATCCTTAATCCTCGAAGAGGTTTATTTCGCCGCGCTCGACCTTGCCATAGAGGGCTGCCAGCTCACCAATGGCGGGCGAAATCACCGCCAACGTATCCTCGATAGCTCTCTCGCCACCTCCCTTAATACGGTAGAGCATAGCGGCATAGAGTGCTCGGAAGCATAGCTCCGTATCGCTAATATCGCTGTTGTCCATAATGTTACGCAGGCGTGGTAGCTCCAGTGCCAAGCGCGAGTAGGTCACACGATAGTGCTCACCCACGGGTAACTTCATAAGCTGCAAGTGGAGATTATGTAGGTCGGCAACGAGGTGTAGCGTATGGTCGATATGCCCCTGCTCTTGTTTGCCCTCCTTTTGCAGCAGCTCCACAATCTGCATATACCAATTAAATATATTCTCCTTCTGCTGCTCATCTGCCCCCTCGATGCGCGAGACAAGGGTCGTGTATATAGCCTCGGGGCTAAATTGCAGGGCGCGCAGCAGGTCCTCCACCTGCCAAAGGTAGAGGATATACTCGGCGATATTCTCGCGGCGTTTTTGTAGTGCTATAAGCATAGGGGATGTTCTATAAATTAGTATTTATATTTGCGTTCTGAGAGATTCCTGTTTCGGTCGCTTTTGAATTTATTGTGGTATATTTCTAATTTTTCCTCAGTTACAATGCTTGCATTGCGCCATTCGGAAGAAATTAGAAATCTCCTTACAATAATTTTCAAAATCGTCTCGACCTAATTTATAGAACCTTCCCATAACTATTATAACCAGTCGTTAGCATTAAACGTACTCTTGGGTGCGTTGGGCACATTCTCAAAATATGTGAAGCCAGTGATGCGCTCAAGCTCCTCGATAGAGATAATATCCTTTGCCTGTGGCGTGTGTCCCTTGTCCTGCTCGTGCGAGATGACAAAGGCGGCACACTGCAACTCCGATGCCGAGCAATCCTTCACGCTCTTGCCGGTCGAGCCGCTCTTGGTGCGAAGCAGGGCGTAGTAGAACATCGTTGGGCGCGACACATCCGAGCGACCACCAAACGAGATCTTCTGGGGCGTGCCCGTGTTGCCATACTTGTCGGTGTAGTTATCGAAGTAGCAGCCGATTACGGTGTAGAGCGTATCGCGACAAACAAGGCCGTCGATATGGTCCTCGAGGTTGTTCCACGCGCCACCACCCGTGTTGAACGTGTCGGAGTACTGGGGAGCTATGTTCGAGAAGTAAAATACCTGCTTATTGGTCTCTGTCGACGAGGTGCGCTCCGCCGAGCCGAGCATATGACCATTGTTGCAGCCGCTGTTGGCATCCTTACGCACATACTGGATGTTTGAAGGTATCTGCGGATCCTGCGTATAGGCATCTGTGCGGTTTGCCGAGCCCTCGTACATCGAGTGACGTGGTGCCGCTACCCATACGGGGCAGTGGTGCTCCGACGAGAAGCATACAGTGTAGTTACGCGCACGGCCACTGCGCTGGGCATTCTGCTCCGAGCCGCCACAGAGGTGGTGAGCATAGTAGTAGGTCGTGTTCTTGTCGTCGCGACCATCACCATTAGCATCAAACTCGATAGGTAGCTCATACCATCCCATGCGATAGGTCTTACCTCCCGTGGGGTCAGGGGTTGGTTCGGGCTCTGGCTCCGGTTCCGGTTCGGGTTCTGGCTCGGGTTCTGGCTCGGGCTCGGGCTCGGGCTCCTCGCCCTCAGCAAGAGTCTTAAATGTGCCACCCACAACATTCCACACATCACCCACGGCGTACACCACAACGCGATATTCGTATGTTCGGTTGGGCTTCAAGCCATCAATATCTACCGAGAATACGCGGCCAAGCTCAGCCCTATGGAACTCATTCTCAACCATAAAGCCCACGCGCTCAACCTTACTAAAGTCCGAGGCGTTGATGGTAGCCTCCAAGGTTACCGCCGTGGTAGTAATGTTTGTTGCTTCGCTATCGACGACGCGACAAACAAAATCCTCCTCCTTGTCACACGCCACGCCTATAAGCGCAACGATAAGGAGAGTTAGTAGCTTTCTCATTGTTATTCTCTATTTTTTGAATCAATCCAAATAGTAACGGGCCCATCGTTCGTGAGCTCTATCTGCATATCAGCGCCGAAACTACCCGTTGCCACATTGCGACCGAGTGTCGCCTCCACCATCGTCACAAACTCCTCATAGAGGGGCTTTGATATAGCCTCGGGAGCAGCCTTAATCCACGAGGGGCGGTTACCCTTCTTGGTCATGGCATGGAGCGTAAACTGGCTCACGATCATCACCTCGCCCGCAACATCCTCCACCGAGCGGTTCATAACGCCCGCCTCGTCGTCGAAGATGCGTAGCTGCACGAGCTTCTTCGTTAGCCACTCCAAGTCCTCCTTAGTCTCGTCGTGGCCTACGCCCACAAGCACTACAAGACCGCGACCTATCTCACTAAATACCTCGCCCTCGATGCGACACCTCGCCTGGGTGACCCTCTGAATCAGTAGTCTCATTGCTGTGCCTCCTCGAAGAATGACCACAGACTGTCGCCCTTGGGCGTGGGTGCTGTTACCGAGATGGGCTTACCACCCACGGGGTGTAGAAACTCCACACGGCGCGAGTGCAGCGAAATGCCACCATCCTTATTCGAGCGCTTGGCGCCATACTTCAAATCGCCCTTAATCGAACAACCTATTGCCGAGAGCTGTGCACGTATCTGGTGGTGACGACCCGTCTTAAGGTCTACCTCTACAAGCGTGTAGTTAGTCGAGGCGCCGAGTACCTTGTAGTCGAGAAGCGCCTCCTTACCATCGCCCTTGGGCTTGAGGTGTGCGTGCGAACGGTTAGTCTTGGCATTGCGCACAATCCAGTGGCGTAGCGAGCCCTCCTCCTCTGCGGGGCGATTCTCGGTTATTGCCCAGTAGGTCTTACGTATCTGCTTCGAGCGTATCATCTCGTTGAGACGAGCCAGCGCCTTCGATGTCTTGGCGAAGACCACAGCGCCACTCACGGGGCGGTCGATGCGGTGTACCACGCCGAGGAATACAGCACCAGGCTTATGGTCGCGAATCTTAATCATCGCCTTTATCTGGTCCTCGATAGCTTCGGTGCCATCGGGATCGCTCTGCACGAGGTCGCCAACATGCTTATTCACTACGATAATGTGGTTATCCTCGTAGAGTATGTCGTTGATAGTAAACATATTACAACTTAAAGGTAAAGGGCAACAACTTCTCGGCGCTGTCTACAACAGTGGCCGTACGTGCACCCGACATAATGACACGTATGGGGCTCTGCTGCCTGCGCTCCACGTCGACAATGACCTGGCGGCACTGGCCACATGGGTAGCACTCACGCTCCGAGGGGTTTGATGCTATGGCAAGCGCCTCAATGGCATCGTCTGCGAAGTTTGCCTCAACGTAGAAGAGTAACGAACGCTCGGCACATAGACCCGCGGGGTAGACCTCACTCTCGAAGTTCGAGGCATGGAGCGTGCGGCCACTCTTAAGGCGCACAGCAGCACCTACATGAAAGTGCGAATAGGGGGCATTTGCCGTGGCGGTAGCAGCCTCAGCCTCGGCAACAAGTTTACGATCACACTCCGTAAGCTCCGCAATGGAGTCGTAGTGCTCATAGCTTATGTCAAGGGTACGTTTCATACGCGATATATATATAAATATAGGTTCAGTCTGCAAATATAATCAAAAATTATGAAAAATTATGAAAAACCGAGCAACAAAGAGTATATTTGGAGTTTTAGAAAATTTTTATTATCTTTGCAAAACCAACTACTACTTACTACTACCTGTATGCAAAGGAGCAACGACATACGAGTTATGACAATTGAGGCGATGGTGTGTGCCTCAAAGCGTTGTTCTATGCGAATGTGCCGTTAGGCACTACGATACCTTTTGTGCAACCACGGTCGCACACTTCTCCAAACCATACCATTTTTAAGATGTATTCCACAAGGAATACTCCATATTTTGTTAATTGTAATAGAGATATAATGCCATGAAGGACAAGAAGTTACATTTCGAGACCATTCAGATACACGGTGGTTACCATGTAGATGCATCGCAGTCGCGCGGCATCGCTATCCACCCCACCGCAGCATATCACTTCCCCACGTGTGAATATGCCGCCAACCTATTTACACTGAGCGAGCCAGGCTATATCTACACACGCCTGCACAACCCCACCACTGCGGCATACGAGGAGCGCATCGCGGCACTCTATGGCGGTGTGGGAGCCCTCTCCACAGCATCTGGAATGTCGGCGATATTGCTCACCGTCACGGCCTTAGCTAAGGCGGGAGATAACATCGTTGCCTCGCCCTACCTCTACGGTGGTACACACAACCAGTTCGTCATCTCGCTTCGCAACCTCGGCATCGAGTGCCGCTTGGCTAAGAGCGATGCGGCGGAGGATATGGCGGCACTAGTCGATGATAAGACACGTGCGCTATTTGCCGAGTCTATGGGTAATCCCACATGCCGAGTGATTGACATTGAGGCACTTGCCCACGTGGCACACAGCAACCGCATACCTCTCATCGTCGACAATACGTTTGGCGCGGGTGGCTACCTATGCAACCCCTTCGAGTGGGGCGCCGACATCATCACCGACTCGGCGACAAAGTGGATCAACGGCCACGGCACAGCCATGGGTGGCATCATCGTCGATAGCGGTAATTTCGACTGGCGCGCATCGGGTAAGTTTCCACAGATAGATGGCCCCTCGGAGGGTTACCATGGTCTCAACCTATGCGATGCATTTGGCAATCAAGCCTTTATCGTAAAGTGTCGTGTGGATGGCATGCGTGACTTCGGCTGCTGCCCCTCGGCATTCGACGCCTACCTGATGTTACTCGGCTTGGAGACCCTATCGTTGCGTGTTAAGCACGAGGTGGAGTCTACGTACAAGCTCGCCGAGTACTGCCGCAACCACCCCAAGGTTAAGAGTGTCAGCTTCGTAGGCTTCGAGGACCACCCCAGCCACGAGCTTGCCAAGAAGTACTTCCGCTTTGGTGCAGGTGCCGTGATGACCATCGAGCTTGAGGGCGACTTAGAGTCGACCGTGAAGTTCGTCGAGAGCCTCAAGCTATCTGGCAATATGACGATGATTGGCGACTCCATCACCGTTGTTACACACCCCGCATCTACAACACACAAGCAGCTCTCGGACGAGGCTAAGCGTGCCGCGGGCATCACACCCACGCTGCTACGCATATCACTCGGTTTGGAGAATGTCGAGGATATCATCGCCGACTATGAGGAGGCGCTCAGCAACATCTAACGACAGCCAACGATGAGCAAACTATATCGACATAGCGAGCCCTTCGAGTTGGAGTCGGGAGCGACACTCCCAGAGTTGGAGATTGCCTACGACACCTTTGGCACACTTAACGAGGCAAAGGATAATGTCATCTGGGTATGTCACGCCCTAACGGCAAACTCCGATGTTGCCGACTGGTGGCCACATACGGTGGAGCAGGGCAAGTTTCTCGACCCCGAACGCTACTTCGTCGTCTGCGCCAACTTCCTCGGCTCGCACTACGGCACGACATCGCCACTTACCGAAAACCCTGCAACGGGCAAAAAGTGGTACTACGACTTTCCGCAGATTACGGTGCGCGACATGGTACGTGCCCACCAACTGCTGGCCGATGCTCTCGGCATTGAGCGCGTTAAGCTGCTCATTGGCAGCTCGATAGGCGGCTTCCAGTGTATGGAGTGGGCGATAATGGAGCCGGAGTTTATGGAGTCGTTGGCTCTCATTGCCACCACTACTTGTTCCGAGCCATGGGCTGCGGCCTTTAACGAGTCGCAGCGTATGGCCATTCGCCTCGACCCCACGTGGGGCGAGGAGCGCGACGATGCAGGACTCGACGGCATGGCCGTAGCACGCTCCATAGCCCTCATAAGCTATCGTGGAGGTGCTGCCTACAACGCCACACAGCAGGAGGCAAACCCCACGGAGGCATCGTTTGAGCGCCGAGCGCACACATATCAGCAGTATCAGGGAGAGAAGCTACGTCGCAGGTTCAATGCCATGTCGTACTACCGCCTATCCGAGGCTGTCGACTCGCACAACATTGCGCGTGGCAGGGGAGGCATCGCCGAGGCTCTGCATCGCATCGAGGCACGCACGCTCATTGTCGCCATATCGTCGGATATACTCTTCCCGCCCGAGGCACACACGCCACTTAGGCAGCACATCGCGCGCAACGAGTACCACCTCATCGAGTCGGAGTTTGGCCACGACGGCTTCCTTGTAGAACACGAAAAACTAAACACGATAATACAAAACTTCTTAAACCAGTAATAACCTATGAAACAGCTTAATATAGGCCTTTTTGGCTTCGGTAATGTGGGACACGGACTCTACGACGTGCTTAAGCGTATCGACTCAAAGAGTGTAACCATCCGCCACATCTGCGTGCGCGACATAAATAAGGAGCGCGGAGTAGACGCCAAGTTCACATCAAACCCCGACGACATCTTCAACGACCGCGACATCAACCTCATCGTCGAAGTTATTGACGACGCCGAGGCTGCATACGAGATTGTGAAGCGTGCGCTCAAGATGCGCATACCCGTGGTTTCAGGCAACAAGAAGATGCTTGGCCACCATCTGCCCGAGCTTATCGACCTTCAGGAGCAGTACAACACAGCCCTTCTGTACGATGCCTCGGCATGTGGCTCAATCCCCGTAATCCGCAACCTCGAGGAGTACTACGACAACGACCTGCTCACATCGGTAAAGGGTATCCTCAACGGCTCGTCGAACTTCATCCTCTCGAAGATTTTCAACGAGAAGATGGGCTATAAGGAGGCACTTAAGCTGGCGCAGGACCTCGGCTTTGCCGAGAGCAACCCCACACTCGACATCGACGGCTGGGATTCACTTTACAAGCTGATTATCGTCACCATTCACGCCTTTGGCGTATATGTAGCACCCGAGGAGATACTCACCTACGGCATCTCGACAATGAACGACTCGGACATCCGCTTTGCTCACGAGAAGGAGCGCCGCATTAAGCTCGTAGCACATGTCGAGAAGGTCGATGACAGCAAGCTAATCATGTGCGTGTTGCCGCAGCTTATCTCGCGCAACAAGTACATCTACAGCGTGGAGGACGAGTTCAACGGCGTGGTAATCAAGGGCTTATTCTACGACAAACAGTTTATGTTTGGTCGCGGTGCTGGTGGTCACCCCACAGGCTCAGCCGTGCTTAGCGACATCACCGCTTGTGGCTACAACTACCGCTACGAGTATAAGAAGCGTAACGACTCGGTGCTACCATGCTACTCTACCGACCACGCGTTCCGCATCTACTTCCGCTATAAGACGGCCGAGGAGCGCAACCTGCTAAAGTTCGAGAACATCCGCGAGCAGTACACCTCGGAGGAGTTTAGCTACATCATTGGCGATGTATCTATCGCCAACCTCAAGGCACACCAGGAGGAGCTACGCACGCCAAACTGCTTCGTAGCGGCCTATCCGTTGGACTAACGGAGAGATTAGCATGAACATATAAATAGAGAAAATGGGGCATTTGTGCCCCTTTCTTTTTATGGGTGCGTTGCATATAACAAAAGTTATTACTACCTTTGCCGCCTGAATTTTATACGTTTACCACTATGGCGCTTATTGACGAGATTACAAAACGACGCACATTTGCCGTTATCGCACACCCCGATGCCGGTAAGACAACACTTACCGAGAAGCTACTCTTGTTCGGTGGTGCTATCCACGTGGCTGGTGCCGTGAAGAGCAACAAGATTAAGAAGGGCGCTACGTCGGACTTTATGGAGATCGAGCGTCAGCGTGGTATCTCGGTGGCAACATCGGTGATGGGCTTCGAGTACAAGGATGTCAAGATTAACATCCTCGACACCCCTGGTCATGAGGACTTTGCCGAGGATACCTACCGCACACTAACGGCCGTAGACTCGGTAATCATCGTTATCGACGGAGCGAAGGGTGTCGAGACTCAGACACGCCGCCTCATGGACGTGTGTCGCATGCGTAAGACTCCCGTAATCGTCTTTGTCAACAAGCTCGACCGCCCCTCGAAGGATCCATTCGACCTCTTGGACGAGGTGGAGCGCGAGCTCAAAATCAAGGTGCGCCCCTTGGCCTTCCCCATCTCTTCGGGCGACACGTTCAAGGGCGTATACAACATTTACGAGAAGAACCTCTCGCTATTTACCTCGGACGAGCGACAGACAGCCGACGCCTCAACCGTAGACATCAACGACCTCGCATCAAAGGAGATTGAGACCTACATCGGTGAAAAGTTTGCTACGCAGCTTCGCGAGAATATCGACCTTGTGGAGGGCGTCTACGATGAGTTCAGCCGCGAGGACTACCTACGTGGTGAGCTTGCTCCCGTATTCTTCGGCTCGGCGGTTAACAACTTCGGTGTCAGGGAGTTGCTCGAGTGCTTCATACGCATTGCGCCATCGCCACGTAATGCCACGACCGAGACACGCTTAGTGGAGCCATCGGAGGCCAAGCTTACGGGCTTTATCTTCAAGATACACGCCAACATGGACCCCAACCACCGCGACCGTATCGCCTTTATGAAGATATGTTCGGGACGCTTCGAGCGTAACAAGAACTACCTACATGTGCGTAGCGGCAAGCAGCTTAAGTTCTCGTCACCCACAGCCTTTATGGCTGAGAAGAAGTCGGTTATCGACGAGGCCTTCCCTGGCGACATTGTGGGTCTGCACGACACGGGAACATTCATGATTGGCGACACGTTCACCGAGGGCGAGAAGCTTAAGTTTACGGGCATACCATCGTTCTCGCCCGAGCACTTCCGCTATATCGAGAATGCCGACCCCATGAAATTCAAGCAGTTGGCCAAGGGTATCGACCAGCTTATGGATGAGGGTGTGGCTCAGCTCTTCACCTCGTCGCTCAACGGCCGCAAGATTATCGGCACGGTGGGTGCACTGCAGTTCGAGGTTATCCAGTACCGCTTAGAGCACGAGTATGGCGCCAAGTGCCGCTGGGAGCCCATCTCGATACACAAGGCCTGCTGGATAGAGTCTGACAACGAGGCACAGCTCGCCGACTTCAAGCGCCGTAAGCATACTAATATGGCCGTGGATAAGCATGGTCGCGATGTGTTCCTTGCCGACACAAGCTATGCCTTGGCCTTGGCTCAGGAGAACTTCAAGGATATACGTTTCAAGTTTACGTCTGAGGTATAACGTCTGATAATCTGACATTTATAGTGGGTAAGAAGGGTATCATATCGAGCTTTGTGATGTTGATGGTGTTGCTGTTGAATCTAACAGCAACCACCCTCTTTATACATAGCCACTATGTCGATGGTCAGAAGGTCACTCACTCGCACTTCTATGCCGGCCCAGCGGCAGAGCACTCCCACTCAAAGAGTCATATTCTCTACCTCGACGACTCGCTACAGTGCGATGCGATACTTGCGGAGGTTGTGCGTTGCGACAATGTCACAACCATCGCCCACATCATAGATTACAAGCCCCTACTCACAGAGGTTACAGAGCCTGATTGTGTTGTAGTTTCACTGCGTGCGCCACCTGCCGTGGCATAATATTCCCAGCACAACTTACTATTAATCACCATGTATCGTCGATACGTGGCGCGGTTATTTACAGTGAAACTTTAACACACAAACCAGACTTTTAATCCATGAGACTTTTATATACACTACTACTCATTTTCATGCCCATCGTGGCGATGGCGCAGACCACAACCGACACCCCCACATCTCCCAACGTCGAGATTGTAAACCGCAAGCCTAACACAAACTCCGACTCTAACATCTTTGGTCACGTGCTCGACGCCCGCACCAAGGAGCATATCCCCTACGCTACCGTGGCCCTTAAGGGCACAACCATAGGCTGTGCTGCCAACGGCACGGGCCACTACATCCTAAACAACCTCCCCATAGGCGAGCAGACAATAGTTGTATCGGCCATAGGCTACGAGACTGTAGAGTTGGATTTCACCATCGAGCGCGAGACATCCATCGAGGTAAACATCGTGCTATACGAGTCGCAGACACTCGTCGATGAGGTGGTTGTCTCGGCAACACGCAACGAGACCAACCGTCGTAAGACCTCGACCATCGTAAACGTGGCATCATCGAAGCTCTTCGAGGGTACGGCTGCAGCAAACCTCTCCGAGGCTATGAGCTTCCAGTCGGGTCTGCGCGTGGAGAACACCTGTGGCAACTGCGGTGCTCCACAGCTACGCATCAACGGCTTGGAGGGTCAGTACTCGCAGATTCTGCTCGATAGCCGCGCCATATTCTCCTCTCTCGCCGGTGTCTACGGCCTCGACCTTATGCCTGTGGCTATGGTTGAGCGCGTGGAGGTAATACGCGGTGGCGGCTCGGCACTCTTCGGTTCGAGCGCCATTGGCGGCGTGGTAAACATCATCACCAAGGACCCCGTGCGTAACACCCTCTCGCTCTCGAACACCACCAACTTTATGGAGGATGGCACGCCGGACATCAACACCTCGCTCGGTGGCGCCTTCGTCTCGGACGACTATAAACTCGGTGCTTATGTCTTTGGTCAGGTGAAGAACCGCGGTGCCTACGACCGTAACGACGACGGCTTCTCGGACCTCACCAAACTCAACTCACAGACAATAGGCTTCCGCGCCTACTACAAAACCTCGGCACACTCGCGCCTAACGGCTGAGTATCACCATATTCACGAGTTCCGCCGTGGTGGCGACAACCTCGACGAGGCACCACACATGGCTATGATCTGCGAGCAGCTCGACCATAACATCGACGGTGGTGGCCTAAAGTTCGACTTCTTCCCCAACGTCAAGCACCGCCTCTCGGTATACGCCTCGGCACAGGGCATCGGCCGCTCGAGCTACTTCGGCACCGATATGAACCCCGATGCCTATGGCACAACCTCAGACCTCACGCTCGTAGGTGGCGCACAGTATACGCTCGGCTACAAGGCGGGACTACCCTCGGAGCTCACCGTGGGTGCCGAGTACAACTACAACCACCTCGACGACATCTACCACGCCACGGAGCGTCACCTGAAGCAGACGACCTCGACATACGGCATCTTCGCGCAGAACGAGTGGAAGAGCGACAAGATTAACATCCTCATCGGCTTCCGCCTCGATAAGCACAATATGATCGATAGACCTATCTTCGCACCCCGTGCCAATGTGCGTTATAGCCCCATCGAGAACCTCGGCCTACGCATATCATACTCAAGCGGTTACCGCGCGCCTCAGGCCTACAACGAGGACCTACATATCGACGCCCTCAACCACTCGGTGTCGATTATCGAGATCGACCCCAACCTACGTCCCGAGTTCTCGCACTCGTTCAGCGCCTCGGCCGACTACTACCATACGTTTGGTCGCCTACAGACCAACATCCTCGTCGAGGGTTTCTATACCATGCTCGACGATGTCTTCACGCTCGAGAATATCCGCGAGGAGACCGACTCGGAGGGCAACAACTTCATCTACAAGCAGCGCCGTAATGCTGCGGGAGCACGCATCGGAGGCATCACCGCCGAAGTGAAGCTCGGCATACCTCACATCTTTGATGTGCAGCTCGGCTACACCTTCCAGAAGAGCAAGTACGTGGAGCCCGAGCAGTGGAGCGAGGATGTCGTGGCACAGCGCACAATGTTCCGCTCACCCGACCACTACGGCTACCTCAACTCTAATTTCTATATCACCAAGCAGCTTAACGCCTCGCTCTTCGGCACATTCACAGGCCCTATGCTTGTGCAGCACGCTGCCTACACCGACATCCAGGGCGTGGAGCACCCCGACTCGGAGGTAGTGACCCCCTCGTTCTGGGACTTCGGCTTGAAGGTGGGCTATACGTTCCGCCTCTCGAATGTGGTGAACTTGGAGATTAACGCAGGTGTCAAAAATATCTTCGACTCTTACCAGAAGGATATCGATATGGGCGCAGGTCGCGACTCGGCATATATCTATGGCCCCTCGCTCCCCCGCACCTACTTCTTCGGCGTGAAGCTATACTTATAGTTGTTATGCATAATAGCATATCTGGCGGCAGTCTTTATTTCGAAGGACTGCCGCCTGATTTTTTTTGTATCTTATCAAACAAAACCTTCGTGAGAGTTGTTTGTAAAAAAAATATTTTTTACTTTTGTGTGAGTATTAACAACAAAACAGATTAATGCCTATGGTTAAATAACAGACAATAGGGACATATAAACATAAAAAGCGTTAGCTTATATTTCGGGAAATTGAAACTTCGACACTTTCAACATTGCACCCAAGGAATAAAGTTTGACGCTCACATCATTCTATGGTGTGGGCTTTATTCCGTATATATGGGTGCACAGGTAGTCGAAGACCTCAATTTCCAATATAGGGTAATTTAGTCCGCACTTTTTTTGTTTTCCCACTTTCACATAGCAAACACCATATTGGGGCGGACATATTCTAATAATATAAAACACATTAAACACTTTTTGAATTATGAAAAAGATCTTATTATTATTGGCTATTTGTATTTGTGCTGTGTCATGCGGTTCAAACACAAAAAAAATATGCGATAGATGCCATGGAACTGGCATATGTCAAGCATGTGACGGAGACGGTATTTTTACAGTTGGTAACAACATTACAGGGGAATGGGAAAACTCATTCTGTCATAGTTGTGGGACTAGTGGAAAATGTTCAGAGTGTGGAGGTTCTGGATGGGTTAATGATTAATAACACACACTAACTATGAAAAAGTTATTTTTAATTTTTGCAGCAGTTTTTGGATTACATACAATATCAAGTGCTCAGTCTGCAGATATTAGTGACATTTGGTTAGAGCATAATGTTATGTATTCTGGCTTTAATTGTATAGCAATTCATCTCGAATGTTCAGTAGAGGATATGCAAGGGAAAACGGTGAACATCGCCGCGTATTTTTTCGATGATGATGACAATGCTATTAAAGCACCTTATGGTGCGCCAGCTCAATTTAGAAGTTCAAATGGACAATTGTGCGTAGGTGTAAATGTGCGCGTAGCCTATGAATCAGCATATTGGGAAGATTGTGTACTATATATCCCATATGGAACATTCCCTTATTCTGGGTCATATCAATGTGCCGCTCAAATATCACACTCTATGTACGGGACATTAGCTGTATCATCTTCAGAATATTTCGAGGTTTATAAGTAGAATAGAGTCTAATCTTCACAAGAGGTTCGATAAATTAAAGTTATGTTTAATTTAAAAACGTTTTTGTTATGAGAACACTATTAGCCATACTATCATTTTTTATTCCTATCATTGGTGTAATTGTTGGCTTTGCGAGAAAAGAAGAGGAGGATGTGCGAATCTACTTCGGTTGCGCAGCATTAGGCTTTTTCTTTAATGTTATATTCTTGCTTTTAATGTAAAAGCATTATATAAGTAGTTGATATGTTTATTCAACAAAGATATCAACGTTATCAACTACTTAACATTTATATTAAAATTTAGCAATTATGGGTAATTTTATACGAACTTTTGGGGTGCTGGGCAATGAATTCGGATTTGAGTTCTTATTTTTTTGCATTATCATCGCTGCTATCGTAGCATTTGTGGTTACAGCTGGTGTATTTGGAGTATTTATGCTTATAGGTAAAGAAGACAAGAAAGATGTTATCCCTGGTACATTTGTGGTTGTTGGTTTTCTTACATTATTTATACTACTTTTAACGGGTTGTTAACACTTAAGAGACAAAAATGGGGAAGTAAATACAGTTGAACCGAAGTTTCCCAACTGCCGCCTATTCTCCAGAAACAAATTCATTAATACTTTTGTGGAGCGCAGCAAAACACCTTTTATAAACTACTAACGTTCGCAGCAGGCGAGGGGTGACCGCAGGGTGTTGTGTGGCGCGACATCGTAGATGTGTGGCTGATTTGGCAACAAGTCAGCCATATTTATATGAGGTGCTTGGTGGCAAAGCAGACACATTGGATGCGAAGCATCTGCCCACACAATACACAAGACAAGTCATCCGAGCCGCCACCGAATCGTCATAGTTTTTACAGAAATAAAAAAGAACGAGCGGGAGTCTCACGACTGCCGCTCGCCTTCCAGAAACAAATTCTGTAAAAACTACTAACCCAAACTTAAATTATTCAGCTAAAGTGGCTTTGCGGATATTATGGTCTGCAGAGCCACTTTGTTGTCAGAATAGCGTAGATACAACGCTCGGCAAAATTCGAGACGATGGGCTCTGCTAAAACGTACTACCCTTCGGTCTTAAAAGTTGTATAGCAAGAGCTAATTTTAGGCATGCGAAGCTCGAAAAAGCGGAGTTTACTAAAGCGTAAATGAGCATTTTGAGAGCGAGCAAAACGCCAAAGTAGCCTTGGTATACAACTTTTTATTATCTTTGCGGCTCGATTATGAGACTGCACCAATATACCCCCTACTACAAGCGCCTACTGAAGCTTGCTCTACCCGTTGTCGTAGCACAGGCAGGGCAGCTGACCACGCAGTTTGCCGATACGGCAATGGTGGGTAACTACGGGGGTGATGATGCTGTGCCTTTAGCTGCCGTATCGCTCGGCAGCTCACTCTTTCTGCTGATATACCTCGCCGCGTTAGGCTTGGCTCTCGCCATTACACCCCTTGTTGGCGAGCACTACGCACGTGGCGACAGACGTATGGTGGGCCACTTATTCCAAAACGGCATAGTCTACTCACTCGCCATAGGCGTTATCGGCACCATTATGGCGGTGGCACTGCGCCCCTTTATCGGCGTATTGGGCGAGTGGATGTCGAGTCCCGGGCAGAGTGTCAAGGCGGTTGCTGAGATGGCACTACCCTACTACGATATGCTCGTGTGGAGCATCATCCCGCTGATGATATTCCTCGCCGTGAAGCAGTTCCTTGAGGGCATAGGCAACACCAAGATAGCGATGTGGATAACGCTCGGCGGCAACGTGGCAAACATTGCTCTAAACTACATCTTCATCTTTGGCAAGTGTGGTGCCGAGGCTATGGGTGCCGAGGGTGCGGGCTTAGCCACGCTCCTATCGCGCGTGGGGCAGATGGCGGCGATAATTGCACTATTCTTCCTATGGCCACGACTACGTATCTATCGCACATTCTTCGACCGCAAAGCCCTAAAATACAGCCATATAGTGGCGCTAATGAGGATTGGTTGTCCTATCTCGTTCCAGATGGTACTGGAGTCGGCAGCCTTTATTCTCACTTCAATCCTCGCTCTAAAGTTTGGCGAGGTGGCAGCGGGCTCGATGCAGGTGGCATTCAGCATCGCCAACATAGCCTGGATGATTACCGTCGCCGTAGGCTCGGCAGCAACCATCCTCGTATCGCACATCTACGGCAGTGGTGAGATGCATAAGCTGCGTCCCACAGTGACTGCAACGTACCACTTAGGTCTGCTGTGGGCTACGGTTATGGCCATCATCTTTGTCGTGTTCCGCACACCTATAGCCTCCGTATTTACTGATAATGTGGAGGTTATAACCCTCACGGCAGAGCTGATGTTGCTTATTGCCATATACCAGTTCTCAGATGCCGTGCAGGGACTATCTATCAGCATGATGCGAGGCTTGCAGGATGTAAAAATTATCATGCCCATAGTGCTCTCAAGCTACCTTCTACTCAACATTCCGATAGGCGTAGCCCTCGCCTTTATGTTCGACATGGGGTGTCACGGCTTAGTCGTAGGCCTTATTGTGGGACTAACCAGCGCCGCGGCGATGACAGCACTACGCCTACACTGGCGAGTAAAGCGAGCATCCACCCTATCACTTTAGTGATTGTCGCGCTAAATGTAGCCCCAATTCTACCATTCAGTCCTCGAATACGACCATTCAGCAGGGGAAAACTACTATTTATTAAAAAACTTTAAAAAGATTTCCCCATCTCAAATATTTGTCGTATATTTGCACGTTGATTTACCATACCCTAAACTATCCGTAACTTTTTGGATATTAAGCAGGTTTAATATCGGCTAACAACCGACAATAACGACCCGCATAAAGGGTGATCGAGATGAAATAATTTTTGTAATAAAAAACGAATATGAGTAATGTAAATTTGACACCCGACTATTTGTTTGAGGTTAGTTGGGAGGTGTGTAACAAGGTGGGCGGTATCCATACCGTTATCGCCTCGAAGGCGCACACCGTAAAAAGCGAGATGGGCGATAAGTACATCACTATCGGCCCCGACTTCTCGTTCGACGCTGCTAATCCCGAGTTTAACGAGGACCAGACACTTCTCGCTGCATGGCGCGAGACGCTATACAACCAGGGCGTACGTGTACGTATCGGCCGCTGGGCTATCGACGGCAGCCCTATCGCCATCCTTATCGACTTCAAGTCGTTCATCCGCGAGAAGGATAACATCCTTAAGCAGCTATGGGAGTCATACCACGTAGACTCGTTGTCGGGTCAGTGGGACTATGTTGAGCCCGTATTGTTCGGTCACGCTGCAGGTGTGGTAATCGCATCGTTCGCTGAGACCTTCTGCCAGCACTCTGATAAGATTGTGGCACACTTCCACGAGTGGATGGCGGCTGCAGGTTCGCTCTATCTTCGCGACAATGCCCCCTACGTAGCAACCGTATTCTCAACACACGCAACAGTTATGGGCCGTTGCATCGCGGGTAATCGTCTACCCCTCTACAACGACCTTCACAAGTTCAACGCCGACGAGCTTGCACGCCAGTTCAACGTAATGGCTAAGCACTCTTTGGAGAAGTCGGCAGCAACATACGCTGATGCCTTCCTCACCGTTAGCGACATCACCGCAAACGAGTGCCGCTACCTTCTCGGCCGTGAGGTAACACGCATCACCCCTAATGGCTTCGAGAATGGCTTCGTGCCCGCTGAGGATAAGCTCGCCAAGGTACGTGAGACATCTCGTCGCAAGATGCTCGACGTAGCACGCGCCACTTGGGGCTACAACTTCGCAGAGAACACACTCATCGTAGGCACAAGCGGCCGCTATGAGTTCCACAATAAGGGTATCGACGTATTCCTCGAGTCACTCAAGCAGCTCGCCACAAGCAACATCGACCGCGATGTGTTGGCTGTAATCGCTGTGCCCGCAGGCAACCTTGGCGCTCGTGAGGACTTGGCTCAGCACCTCGCTGATGCTAACAACGCCATCGACCCCGCTGAGAAGCGCTACCTCACTCACTACCTCGAGTCTCCAGCATGGGACCAGGTATCGCAGAGCATCGAGGGTAGCATCCTCTCTACCACAGCATCACGCGTGAAGGTTCTCTTCGTGCCCACCTACCTCAATGGCAACGACGGCATCTTCAACCTCCCCTACTACGACATGTTGGCAGGTGTTGACCTCACCATCTTCGCATCATACTACGAGCCATGGGGTTACACTCCTCTCGAGTCGGTAGCATACGGTGTACCTACGGTGACTACCACACTTGCAGGTTTCGGCATGTGGGTTGCAAAGCAGGCAAACCACAACGGCGTGGATATCGTACGTCGTGACGACTACAACACACGCGAGGTGGTACTCCAGATTACGGACATCATCAAGCGCTACATGGATATGAGCGACGAGGCCTTGGCTGAGGCACGTAAGGCTGCAGCCGAGATCTCAGCAACAGCTCTCTGGAAGCGTCTCTTCAAGGAGTACAAGCAGGCATACGAGGAGGCTATCGACAACTCGGTATCGCGTACAAACCGTGTACTTATCGACGGTGGTGGCCGTGCTGAGCAGATCAACTTCGTACGTCAGCAGCTCACCTCAAACCGTCCTTCATGGCACCGTTTGATGGTAGAGAAGGGTATTCCCGAGCGCTTAAAGCCCCTCGAGGAGCTCTCACGCAACTTGTGGTGGTGCTGGACGGTGGCTGCTCGCGACTTGTTCGAGTCGGTAGATGAGGAGCTCTGGGTAAAGGTTGACCGCAACCCTATCGCACTTCTCGACAAGCTCTCAGCATCGCGCTGCGAGGAGCTCTGCGCAGATAAGGACTTCCTTAAGCGCATGGATGCTGTATATAAGGAGTTTACCGAGTATATGGCAGAGAAACCATCGCCCGAGCACGCAAAGGTGGCTTACTTCTCTATGGAGTATGGTTTGCACTCATCGTTGAAGATCTACTCGGGTGGTCTCGGTATCTTGGCTGGTGACTACCTCAAGGAGGCATCAGACCGCAACGTACCTATGGTCGCTGTAGGTCTCTTGTACCGCTACGGCTACTTCACACAGCGTCTCTCGGCACAGGGTGCTCAGGAGGCTACTTACGAGGCACAGAACTTCTTCAAGCTCCCCATCTCGCCCGTGCGTGACGAGTTCGGCAACTGGGTGACAACACAGGTGGCTCTGCCTGGCCGTACGCTCTCAGCACGCGTATGGAAGTGCCAGGTGGGTCGTACCGACCTCTTCTTGTTGGATGCCGACTATGAGGCTAACCTCGAGGAGGATCGTCAGGTGACATACTACCTCTATGGTGGTGACTGGGAAAACCGTCTCAAGCAGGAGATCTTGCTCGGCGTGGGTGGTATCCGTGCCCTCGTGAAGATGGGCATCAAGCAGGAGGTATACCACTGCAACGAGGGTCACGCAGCCTTCATCGGCGTGGAGCGTATCCGCAACCTTATCGCTAAGAAGCACCTCTCGTTCTCGGAGGCTATGGAGGTTATCCGCTCATCGTCACTCTTTACTACACATACCCCCGTGCCCGCAGGTCACGATGCATTCCCCGAGTCGATGATTCGTCAGTATATGTCGCACTACCCCGACGTATTGGGTATCACCTGGGATCAGTTCATCAACCTCGGTAAGACCAACCCCAACGACCCCAACGAGAAGTTCTCGATGTCGGTACTCGCATGTAACCTCTCACAGGAGGTAAACGGCGTATCATGGCTCCACGGCGAGGTGTCGAAGGATATTCTTGGCAACATGTGGCCCGGCTACTTCAAGAACGAGCTACATATCGGCTACGTTACCAACGGTGTTCACTTCCCAACATGGGTAGCATCGAACCTCCGTCGTCTCTATGCCAAGTACTTCGGTGACGCCTTCTCGGGTCACACCTACAACATCCCCGAGTGGCAGAACGTACACAAGATCGACGACAAGGAGCTCTGGGCAGAGCGTATGTTCCTCAAGGAGCGCCTTATCAAGACTATCCGCAAGCGTTATAGCGATCCTACACAGGTGCGTCTACAGTCGCCCCGACAGATGGTTCAGGTTACCGAGAGCATCAAGCCCGACGTGCTTACCATCGGTTTTGCTCGCCGCTTCGCTACATACAAGCGTGCATACCTTCTCTTTACCAACCTCGAGCGCTTGTCGGCGTTGGTAAACAACAAGGAGCGCCCCGTGCAGTTCATCTTCGCAGGTAAGGCTCACCCCAACGATAAGCCCGGTCAGGACCTTATCAAGCGCATCGTTGAGGTGTCGGCAATGCCCGAGTTCGTAGGTAAGATTGTCTTCTTGCAGAACTACGACATGGAGCTTGCACGCCGCATGGTACAGGGCGTTGACGTATGGCTCAACACTCCTACCCGTCCTTTGGAGGCTTCGGGTACATCGGGCGAGAAGTGCGTGATGAACGGTGTAATGCAGTTCTCGGTACTCGACGGCTGGTGGGTTGAGGGCTACAGAGAGGGTGCTGGCTGGATGCTTCCTATGGAGCGTTCGTATGCCGATCAGCGCTTCCAGGATGAGCTCGACGCCGAGATGATATACAACACCATCGAGGAGCAGATCGTGCCTCTCTACTACGATCGTGCCGAGGATGGCGTGCCTCACCGCTGGGTGAATGCCGTGAAGAAGTGCGTGGCAGACATCGCCTCGAACTTCACCACAAACCGCATGCTCATCGACTACGAGGAGCGCTTCTACAACAAGCTCGCAGCACGTAAGGGTCTTATGTTGGACAACAACTACCTCATGGCGCGCCAGATTGCAGCATGGAAGCGTAAGGTGTCGGCAGCATGGGATAATGTCAACATTATCGACGTTAAGCGTGCCGAGATTGAGTCGGAGGCAATATATGTGGGCAAGAAGTACCACTTCGAGCTTACCATTGACCTCGCAGGCTTGGCTAAGGAGGACATTGGCGCTGAGTTGGTTGTAGCTACACAGATTGAGGCTGGCCAGGCAGCTAATGTTGTCGAGACACGCCGCTTGCATGTTATTGCCGAGGAGGGTAACACCGTAACTCTCGCATTGGACTACGCACCTGAGCACACAGGTATGTTCGATGTAGCATTGCGTGTGTTCCCAACTAACGACAAGCTCGAGCACCGTATGGACTTTGCACTTGTTAAGTGGGCATAAATAATCTCATGTGATAGCGGTGCTACTGCATCGCTTTCATAAAAGTAATACCCCGTGGGCTGTACGTCAGAGTACGATTCCACGGGGCATTCTTTTCTACCCTGAATTCCACCAAGCCTCACAACTACCCACTAAAAAGTATTACATACTATTGTAATTATCAAATATTTGCGTATATTTGCACGCTAATATTCTGAAAACAAGACACATTAAAATAACACATTAAACTATTCACACAATGAAAAACCTATTTAACACACTTCTCGCAGGCGTTGTGGCGCTTATGTTCATCGGCTGCGAGGATGCAGGCAAGGAGAAGATTGAGGGACAGCTCGCTACTCCCGAGTTTACCTGCACGGTAGATGCCAACACCATTATGGTATCGTGGGAGGCCGTAGAGGGTGCTGCCTACTACGAGATTACTCTCTCAAACAAGGCTACCGAGAAGACCGACAAGACCGTACACCGCTTCGAGGACCTCGAGTACAACACCGAGTACACCGTAAAGCTTCAGGCAATAGCAACCGATGAGTCAAAGAACTCGCAGGTAGCAAGCCAGAAGGTTAAGACCGAGGAGCTTCTTTCGTTTCAGTACCGTGAGTGGTATCCCAAGAATGGTGCTGCCGCTTCTGCCATCTCGAACAATGGTCGTTGGGTTGTTGGTGGTAACGACCGCGCGGGCTTTGTGCTCGACCTATCTAAGGATGAGATGGTAGAGTTTGCTGGTGCTGAGTTCTCCGATGTTGCTGACGATGGTACTGCCGTAGGTGCAAGCTTCGAGAATAACGCCGATGGTAACGCTGCATTGCTCGTTGGTGATAAGATGGTTGAGATAGACCTTTCGTCTATTGCCGTAAAGCATGGTATGAGCTGCTGTACGGGCATTACACCCGATGCGACCTATATCGTAGGTTGGTTCTGGGAGTACGACGAGGCTAACTCATACTTCGCACAGCAGTATGGCTCTGTTATTCCCTTCTGCTACGATGTGCTTAAGGACCGCGTGACTGTTCCTACCGAGGGCGAGCGTATCTACAACGAGAATGCTGCAACAGCCATTAAGGCAGTTGCTCCCGACCGTACATTGCTCGGCTACCAGCAGTCTCAGGGTATCCACTCTATCGTGTGGGCAGACGAGAACACTCCTTACGAGTATGTTCTCTTCGAGTACAATGATAGCTATGAGCCTGTATTCAGCCTCGGTGATACACAGAACCTCTTCTCGCAGAGTGGTCGCTACATCTACGGCAAGGCTACCGACTTCGTTAATGGTCAGGCGGTAATTCCTGCCGCTTATGACCGCGAGACCAAGGAGCTATACACCTTTACTGGTGGTTCTGTGACTGCTATGTCGGATCAGGGTATTGTCTTTATCAACGACGCCCCCTACTACCTCGGTACTACCTCGTATGTTGTGGACATTACCAAGGGTGAGCCCTACGAGCAGGTTCCTTTCGAGGAGTGGATCTTCGACACTCACAAAGTAGACATCGCGTCGTTCCACCCATCTACAGACGAGACAGATGGTGACAGTATATACTTGGAGGCTATTATTATGATCGGCGTATCGGAGGATGGCACTAAGTTCCTCGGTATCACCAACACAAATCAGGGTTGGATGACCCTCGTTGTAGACATCAACGGCCAGCCTACACCACAGCAGTAATAGACCGATGTAAAAATAGTATAGGGGGCTATCCAACGTGGATAGTCCCCTATTTATTAGTGATTAGGAGGATGGCTGTGCACCAAGGTTGGTAGCACCACCATAAACTCTCAAAAGTCCGCTTGATGAGATAATTCAGCATGCATAGATAGATGATGCCTTATCACTACGCTTTGTAGTCAGAAGGCATTAGATACAACGCTCGGCAAAAAAAATGCGGATGGGCTGTACTATAGCGTACTGCCCATTCGCATTTACTTTTGTTAGCGGCAGCAGATGCTACCTTATCACGACTCTTTGTAGTTAGAAGGCATTAGATACGACGCTCGGCCGATTTCAAGACGACAATGGGCAGCACTAATGTGCTACCCATTGATATGATAATCGTTAGCGGCAGCAGATGCAGCCTTGTCACGACTCTTTGTAGTTAGAAGGCATTAGATACAACGCTCGGCGAATTTCGAGGCGATGGGCTGTACTATAGCGTACTGCCCATTGCTGAGATAATTCGTTAGCGGAAGTAGATGATGCCTTATCACTACAAAGACCTACATGCACTGCGTAATATCCCACACAAACGCACGCGAGCCCTGCTGCTTTGTGGTAAAGTCTATCTCGCGCACTGCCTCCAATAGCTCCTCAACCTTGTGGTCCTCGACGATGGCAAGGATAGAGGTATTCATTGAGGGCCATGCGTGTGTGCCATAGTGAGGCTCACCATCGTAGGTGCCACGACCCTCGGTGAGTGCCCAACGTGTAAAGCCACGAACACCATGATCGTCGAGCATCTTATTCACTCGGTCGGTAAGTGCCTGGTTGTATGATAGAAAGAATGCTTTCATCGCTTAAAGTTATTTATTGTCGGCGGACGTATGCCCGCCGACTATTGTTAATGTTAATCTACTTACTGGTTCTTCTCCATCTGCTGGCGGATGAATGCCTCGTCCTGAGCATCGCGTGCTGCCTTACGACGTGCACGACGCTCCTTAGAGCCCTCGAGCATAGCGTAGAGCGAAGGCACGATGAAGAGAGTGATGATGGTAGACATCAACAGACCGCCCACAACGGCGATACCCATAGGCTGCCATGTCTCCGAACCCTCACCGATACCAAGTGCCATAGGCAACATACCGAGTATGGTGGTGAGCGATGTCATCAACACAGGGCGCAGACGGCTCTTACCACCCTGGATAACGGCGTCAGAGATTGACGTACCACGCTCGACGAGCAGGTTCATGTAGTCCACCATCACGATACCGTTCTTAGTAACAATACCCACAAGCATGATGGCACCGATAAGAGCGATAATCGAGAGCGGAGTGTTTGTCATCCACAGTGCGATGAATACACCCGACATAGCGAATGGGATGGTAAACATGATGATGAATGGGTAGACGAGAGACTCGAACTGTGTAGCCATCACGATGTATACCAAGATGATGATAAGAATCAAAAGTACACCGATATCCGAGAATGCCTCACCCTGGTCCTCGATAGAACCACCAATCTCAAGAGTTAGACCTGCGGGCACCTCATAGTCAGCAAGCATAGCCTCAACCTCGGCAACAGCATCACCAAGAGCTACATCTGCACCCACCGAGCCCTCGACAGTGATGATACGCTGACGGTTCTCACGCTCAATCTCAGGTGACGCATACTCCTCAGAGATGGTAGCCACCTCCTTAAGCTTAATAGGCTGACCCATAGAGGTGTAGAGCACGATGTTCTCGAGGTCCTCGATATTCTCGCGATATGACTCATCGTAGCGTACTACAATGTCGTACTCGTCACCATCCTCACGATACTTAGCGCACTCGAAACCATAGATACGGTTACGAACAAACTGCGCCGCTGAGGCTGAATTCATGCCGTAGTATGCGAGCTTCTCACGGTCGAAGCGTACGTTAAGCTCGGGCTCGAGGTCCTCACGTGAGAGCTTAACGTCACGCATGGTACCAAGCTGTGACATGAGACCCTGAAGCTCCTTAGCCGTAGACATAGCATCGTCCATGTTGTGGCCAAAGACCTTAATATTCACGGTACTTGAACCCGACATACCACCCTGCTGGCCACCAGGAATCACCTGATACTCAATAATCTCGGGGATATAGTCGTAGTTAGTCTGGTTGTACTCGCTAATGTTATCCTGGATAGCCTGCAAGTCGGCACGCAACTCATCCGAAATCTCGAAAATCGAAGGACGCTCGATATCCGAACGACGAGGCATACGCAGGTTGAAGTTGATAAGGTGCGAGCCCGTAGTCTGCATCGCTGCAAAGGCGTTATTTGCAGAGTTCTCACCGGCAGAGGTACTTACCATGTGGATGTAGGGGTACTTCGTATTGAGCAACGAGTCTATCATGCGAGCCACCTTCGTTGTCTGGTCTACGTGGGTATTCTGAGGCACCTTGACGGTCATAGAGATACGCGCATTATCAGAAGGTGGGAAGAACTCCGTAGGCACCTGGCTCACGAGCAACAACGACACGCCGAAGACTGCCATAAGTACCAATGTAGCACTCTTACGCCACTTAACCACAAAGCGAAGCATCTTCTCATAGATGTTATCGAGCCAGATAAGGAACTTATCGATAGGCTTATACACGATACCGATGCCCTTGTAGGTGTGGGCACCACCATCGAGCTTAAGCAGATATGCCGAGAGCATAGGCGTAAGCGTAATTGCCGCAGCGGTACTTACGCAGACTACGATGGTTACAATCCAACCGAGCTCTCTAAAGAGGATACCCGACATACCAGGAATCATCGTAAGAGGCATAAACACGGCAACAACAACCAACGTAGTGGCGATAACCGACAACCACACCTCGTTCGTAGCATAGATTGCCGCCTCCTTAGGCTTCGAGCCACGCTCGATGTGTGTAGTAATGTTCTCCAACACCACAATCGCGTCATCCACAACCATACCGATAGCGATAGATAGCGCCGAGAGCGAGATGATGTTAAGCGTAGAACCTACTGCATAGAGGTAGATAAAGGCACAGATAAGCGAGATGGGGATGGTCAAGCAGATGATGAACGTAGCACGCCAACGACCAAGGAAGAACATCACCACCAAGATTACGAAGATGAAGGCGAACATGATGGTCTCGGCCAACGAGTTGATGGCATTCTTAATCTCCTGCGACGACTCGAAGATGGTCTCTACCTTACAATCGGGTGGAAGTGTAGGGATAATCTCCTCGAGCTTCGCCTGCACATCCTCGATAATCTGTACCGAGTTAGCACCTGTCTGCTTCTGCACAAGGATACGCACACCTGGACGACCATTGATGCGCTCATCCATGGTCTTCTCCTCGAGCGTATCTTTAATCTCGGCAACATCCGAGAGCATGACAGTACGGCCATTCTGATTCGAGATAACGATATCGAAGAGCTCACGGCTATCGTCAAACTCGATATCGGTCTTTACGTTAAACGTCTGATTACCAAGGTCAAGCTTACCTGCTGGGATGTTGATATTCTCGGCAGCAATAATCTGACCGAGCTGCTCAACAGTAAGGCCGTATGCCTCAAGCTTCTTGGGGTCGACATTTACCTGCACCTCACGCTCACGAGCACCAACAACGGCAACAGAACCGATGCCGTTAATACGGTTAAGCTCGTTAACCACCTTGTCGTCAAGAATCTTGTAAAGTGCATTGTAGCTCTCGTCTGCCGTAACTGAGAGCATCATAACGGGAATCATCGAAGATGAGAACTTCATAACTGTGGGGAACTCCACATCCTCGGGGAGCAACGACTGTGTGCGGCTCACGACATCACGCACATCGTTCGTAGCCTCCGTCAGATCACATCCATATTCAAATTCGAGTGTGATCATAGAGACGTTGTCCGACGACTTCGATGTAATCTTATCAAGGTTATCCACCGAGTTGAGCTGGTCCTCCAGCACTCGGGTGATGTTGGTCTCGATATCCTCGGCATTACCTCCTGGATACATCGTGATAACACTGATGTAGGGCACCTCGATATCGGGATACTGGTCGATGCCGAGCTTGCTCACCGAGAACAAGCCAAAGACAATGACCGCTATAAATATTAGCGCGGTAGAGATCGGTTTTCGTACCGCCGATTCGTAAATTTTCATCTATATTGAGTTTTTAGTATGACGTAGGTCGTGCAACTAACGTTAGCTTTGACTATCTTATCGGGGGTTACTCCTCTACCACTGCGGGCTGCTCCGTAGCCACGGGGGCATCGTTTACAACCTCCACAGCCTTGCCGTCCATAAGACGTGCGAACGATGAGGTGGCAACAACCTCACCCGCCTGAAGACCATCGGTAATCTCAATCATGTCACCCACACGGCGACCATCGGTAACGAAACGATACTCAGCTACACCATCCTTGATAACGTAAACGTAGCGCTCTGAAGAGCCAATCTGCTTCTGCAAAGCATAGTCGGGAATCATGACACTCTCGCGGGTACCCATCTTGAATGTCGCGCGAGCGTACATGCCAGGGCGAAGCTTAAGCGATGAGTTAGGGATGGTTATCTCCACGCCAAAGGTACGTGTGCGGGCGTCGAGTGCAGGGTTAATGCGCGATACCGTACCCTCGAACTGCTCACCAGGGAAGATGTCAGCCTCGATGGTAACCTTATCACCAACCTTTACGCTGGTAAAGTACTGCTCCGAAACATTGGCCATAACCTTTAGTTTGTCGATCTGCATGATGTGGAGGATAGGCATCGATGCAAACAAATCACCATCCTCGAAGTTACGTGCTGTAACAACACCCGAAATGGGCGACTTGATGGTTGAGTTCTTGCGAAGGTTCTCCACAACCTCACGCTGAAGGTCGAGCGTATTCTTCATCTGAATGAGCTGCTGGTCAGAGATACCACCAGCCTCGTGTACGGGGACCATACGATTGTAGTTATCCTCGGTAGTTGCGAGGTTAAGCTCCTGCTGCTTGAGGGTGGTCTGGTCGAGAATGACGATTGTCTGACCTGCCGACACCTTATCGCCTACGTCAACAAGGATGCGGTCGATATGCAAGCCCTGCGCTGCGGGGGTGATGTCGTTCTCCTTAAATGCCATAATCTCCGAGGTGTAGGTCTCATCTACGCTGACCGTATGTACCTCGGCAACAGTGGTCTTAATGGTCACAGCGGTCTGCTCCGCAGCTGGGGTCTCGCTCTTGCTTGTGCTATTCGAGTTGCAGGCAACAAGAGCCACAGCCATAAACATAAACATTAAACTCTTCTTCATATCTATTTCTCTTTATTATTGTTATTCTTTAAGTGTGTTGTAGATTTATGGTTACTCGATGCTATCCTTACCCAACGCCTTCTCGTACTCGGCATGTGCGGCAAGATAGTCGTAGATAGACTGCGAATAGCTCAACTGTGCCTGTGTCATAGAGAGCTGCGCGCTGTTAAGCTCGAGGATGGTACCAGCACCCGCCTCGTAGCGTGTAAGCGAGATGGCATAGGCCTTCTCAGCCTGGAGCACGGTCTCGGCATTTGCCAACATCGACGAACGAGCCGTGAGTAGGTTGTTCACAGCCTGCTGAACCTGCAAACGTACACCCTGCTCAGCATAGCTGCGCTGAAGCTCAAGCTGTGCACGCTGATTACGCACCTCGCGAAGCTGATTTGTCTTCTTCAGACCTGCGAAGATGGGGATGTTAATCTGCGCACCAACATTGATAGGATACTGCCACCAGAACTTCGACTGCTCGGTAGTGGTTGTTGCGCCGGCGCCACCGCCCATACCGCCACCCATGAGCTTGCTAAGGTCGCTATGCTCCTGGCCGATATACGAGATCTGACCAAAGGCAGCGATTGTCGGCATACGTGTAGTCTGTATAAGCTTCTCCTGGTGCTCCAATAGGTCGAGCTGAAGGTCGAGGGTGCGGAGTGTAGAGTTGTTTGCAAGGTCTACATCATAATCCGAGCCCAACAGTGCCATATCCTTAAAGTCATCGAGCGTGCCTACAACCTCGATGTCTACATCCTCAGGTATCGACAGATACATCTTAAGCTGGAGCTTGGTGATGTCGATGCCGTTCTTAATCTGGATAATCTGGGGATCGAGGTTTGCGCGCTGCACCTTAGCTGTGATGTAGTCATACTCAGCAGCAAGACCATTATTGTAGAGGTCCTCAGTGTTCTTAACTACGCGATCGGTGGTTGTAGCGGCCTCCTCCAATACGGTGAGAGACTGCTCGGCAAGCAACACGTTGTAATATGCTGCGCGTACCGCTGCGATAAGGTCGATACGATTAGCGCGTGCGCTCTCTACGGCCATCTCCATCTGTGTGCGGTTCATCTTCGCCTGGCGATAAACCGAGGGCACAAACAGTGGCAACGATACGGTACCCGCCACGTTGAAGGTGTTCTTACCGCCGAACGAAAGGTTCTCGGCCATCTCCTGGCGGCGAATAGCCAAGGAGTACTGTGCCGAAGCATCAATCTGAGGATAGAGCGACGATAGAGTCTGCTTACGAACATAGTCGTATCTCTCTATCTCCAAGTTAGCCACCTGAACGGTGGGGTTCTCGCTGAGCGCCATCTCAATCGCCTCATCCAACGTTAGCGTCAGCGTCTGCTGTGCCTCGGCAACCGAAAGTATGCCAAAGCATAAGCAAAGTGTCATTAATAACTTTTTCATTTTTGTATAATTTTGTTGTTTATTTCATTAACCTAAATGTTGTTAAAGTACTTCTTGGTGCAGCCATCTATCACGCGCTGACCCTCCACGGTGCAGAGACCTCGGATGAAGACCAGCAATGAGTAGGACATCATCGCCACAAGCTCGTTAGATGGGCGCTCCTCGTCAAGCGTATTGACAAGCACGCCATGTACAGAGTGGTGCAATACCTCCGCTGCGAACTTAATATTCACACTCTGCTCGAAGTAACCACACTCTATGCAATTTGCAATCCAGCGTGTTAGGTCATCCATCGACTTTGCCTGTGCTCCTTGCTCCAAACGCTTGTATACCGAGGGGTAGAAACGACGAATGTTGCGTCGTATGCGTCCCGCAACCGATGCACCATCAATCATATCACGCAAGCATATCACCATAATCTCTAAGGGGTTATCGACATCGGAAATCTGCTTCATACGACGTAGACGAGCCTCCTCTGAGTGGTGGTAGATACTCTGATAGATAAGCTCCTCCTTATCTTCAAACAACTCGTAGAGGGTTCGTTTGGATATGCTTAGCTCCTGCGCAATGTCATCCATGCGTACAGCCTTGATACCCTGCTCAACGAACATCTTCGATGCATGGTGGATAATAATCTCTCGCTGTGTCATCTTGTTTTACACTTTTTCAGTGCGCAAATATACACAGAAAACCCGAAAAACAAAAAAAGTTTTCGGGTTTTATACCTATTTTATTTAATTAGGCTCTATATAGACTAATTTCGGGCGACCTTAATCATCGCCACGAGTAGTGTAGCGCACATCGTAGTCGCCAGTACTACGGAACGAGACGCTCTCGACCCTCTCGCCAGGGATTATAGCCAAGATACGATACTCGTTGTCGGCAGCAAAGAACTCCACAACAGCCAGCAGCTTAATGGGGTTATCATCGCGCGTGATGCCAAATACAACAACGCTCTCCTTATCCTTATCCTTATCGAAGTTAGTAACGCTCTCAACCTCAACACATACTCGCGGGCCATCCACCTCAGCACCAACAACATAGGCGATATTTGCCGCAGCTATGCGCCACTTACTTTTTGAGTACTGTTTCTTAGCCTCCTCCGTAGGTAGTATATGCTGATTCATGATGTCGTACATCTGCTTCGATGCCACAAAATCCATGCTCACATAGCCCATATATTCGCCCTCGACAGGCTTACTCAAACCACCACCGAGATACTGCACCTTTGCCCAGTTATCCTCAAGCGGCTCAAGCACCAATAGCTCCACGCCATAGTCCATATTATTCTTGACGTAGGAGTCTTTCTGGTAGCGCGGAAGATTACAGATGCCGAGATGCGGTGTAGCGACAACATAGACATGCTCACCCACCTCATAGGATTGACGATACCAATCGTGACGATTCACGCACAGCTCAGTGGTGCGGAACTTATAGCGGTCAATGCCGAGCATGCCGACGCTATCCGCCGCAAAGTAGTCGTTGAAGTCGGGCCATGCACCATAGTCGAACTTCAGGCGATTGTCCTCTTCTCCGAGTGGATTTTTAGGCACCAACTGCTGTACAACATCCTCATTATAGGTGTTTTCAGCATCTGGCACGCACATAATTCCGATGCCCACACCAGCAGCTACGAGGAGCGCCACAATCGCCACAGCGATGATTGTCGTTTTACGACTATTATTTGTCTCTTTCTGCATAGGTTAGTTTACTCTTCCCACTTCAAAACCACACCCGTACGTGAGGTGTTATACATATTTATCGTATAGTACTCCGAGCCATCCTCGGCCTTGTGCGTCGTAGTGAAGTGCTCACTCTTGACATCGGCGCGGTCGTGACCACCAAAGCGCTTCTCATCCGACGAGAAGAGAACGGTGTACTTTCCAGGCCATGGCACGTTTAGCCTATAGTCGGGGATAGATGCCGTGGGGTGCCAGTTGATGACAAAGAGTAGCCCCTTATGCGAGTAGACCATAGTCTTATTCGCCTCGTCCATCATGTGGTTGTAGGGGTAGCCGTCACCCAAGACACCATACTCCTTAACTGCAGCAATCATAGCCTTGTCGAACTCGGCGAGGTAGGAGTAGCGTAGGAAGCCATTCTCCGAGAGTGACCACTGACGACGTGCATGCTTATACGACCAGCCATTGCCCTCGCGTGGGAAGTCTATCCACTCGGGGTGACCAAACTCGTTACCCATAAAGTTGAGGTATGCCTCGCCACCTGTTGTGATGGTGAAAAGTCGTATGAGCTTATGTAGCGCCATACCGCGGTCGATGATAAGGTTTTCAGAGGCGCGATCCATCGAGAAATACATCTCCTTATCCATCAGGCGGAAAGCGAGGGTCTTATCGCCTACCAACGCCTGGTCGTGCGACTCGGCATAGGCCACGGTCTTAACCGAGGGCAGACGGTTGGTCATCACAGACCACATCTCCCATATATTCCACTCATCGTCGCTCTTCTCCTTGAGTATCTTAATCCAGTAGTCGGGTATAGCCATACCCAAGCGGTAGTCGAAGCCCATACCTCCATCCTCGGGTTTCACGCACGAGCCTGGCATACCGCTCACATCCTCAGCGATGGTGATGGCATCGGGGCGCAGGTCGTGGATAAGCTTGTTGGCGAGCGTTAGATATACAATAGCATCGCGATTTACGCCCTCATCGAAGAAGCGCTCGCGGCAGTCGAACTCGACATACCCGTGGTGGTGATATAGCATAGATGTTACACCATCGAAGCGGTAGCCGTCGAAGTGGAACTCCTCCAACCAATATTTCACGTTAGAGAGCAGGAAGTGCTCAACCTCGTGCTTGCCGTAGTCGAAAATCATAGAGTCCCAATACTGCTGATAGCCAGCGTCGCCCTCCTTAGAATAGTGGTGCTTCGAGCCATCGAGCTCGTTGATGCCCTCGTCGAAGTTTTTAACGTAGTGGGCGTGTACCAAGTCCATAATCACCGCTATGCCGAGCTCGTGAGCACGGTCAATCATCGAGCGCAGCTCCTCGGCAGTGCCAAAGCGTGACGATGGGGCAAAGAAACTCGAGACGTGGTAGCCAAACGAGCCGTAGTAGGGGTGCTCGGCGATGGCCATAAGCTGCACAGCGTTGTAGCCCGCCTCCTTAATGCGTGGCAGGATGTTATCGCGGAACTCGGTGTAGGTGCCTACACCCTCGCGCTCCTCAGCCATACCAACATGCGCCTCGTAGATAAGCAACTCACCCACCTTAGGTGCGCGGAAGTCGTCATTCTTCCAGTCGTAGGGCTTATCAACGACGAACTGTGCGGTATAGTTCTTGGTCTCTTCGTCCTGCACCACGCGCTTGGCATAGGCGGGGATGCGGTCGCGCCAGCCGTTGTGGCCGTGAACGTGTATCTTGTAGAGCGAGCCATCTACGAGCCTTGCCCCATACATCGCATCGGGGAGGAAGATGCTCCACACACCGTCGCGATTACGGTCGAGGCGCAGCTCGGTGCGCTGCCATGAGTTGAAGTCGCCGAAGATGTAGACATCCTTGGCCTCGGGTAACCACTCTCTAAACCACCAACCCTTCATCGCCTCGTCGCGCTGCCAGCCGTAGTAGCGGTGACCGTTGGCATAGTCTACAATCGATCCTGCGGCACGCTCTATGTCGGCTAAACGGCTTAAATACATATCATGACGACGCTGAATCTCACCCTCTACGGGCTGCAACCACTCATCCACTGCAACGATTGGTAGTTGAGTTTTTTGCTCATTCAACAAAGATTCTTGCTCTTTCATAGAATTTTTGGTTTATTTTTAGCAAAGATATAAAAAATCTTCGTATCTTTGCCCAATGTGAGTTGTTAATTAAATAACAAAACAAATTTATATATTAACTAAAATTTTTCATTTATGTTCAAAGGACATCCTAAAGGTCTTTATGCTTTAGCACTTGCCAACACTGGTGAGCGCTTCGGCTACTACACGATGTTGGCGGTTTTCGCGCTCTTCCTTCGCGAGAACTTCGGTCTTGACAGCGGTACTGCGGGTGCCATCTACTCTACATTCCTCGGCTTGGTTTACTTCATGCCGTTGATTGGTGGTATGATGGCTGATAAGTTCGGTTTCGGCCGAATGGTTACCACTGGTATCTTGGTTATGTTTGGCGGTTATCTGCTACTCTCTGCACCTCTTGGTGGCGACACCATAGCAATGGTTGCTATGATGGCAGCGTTGTTGCTTGTATCGGTAGGTACTGGTCTCTTCAAGGGTAACTTGCAGGTTATGGTTGGTAACCTCTACGACGATCCTAAGTATGCCGACAAGCGTGACTCAGGTTTCTCGCTCTTCTACATGGCTATCAACGTAGGTTCGTTGTTTGCACCTACAACTGCTGTAGGTATCAAGAACTGGGCTGAGACATCGCTTGGCTATAGCTCTAACGATGCTTACCACTTCTCATTCATGGTAGCTTGCGCAGCGTTGGTTATCTCAATCCTTATCTACTACATCTTCCGTCCTACATTCCGTCATGTCGAGGGTGGTAAGAAGAAGGGTGAGACAGCAGCTCAGGTTGAGGATAACCTCACTCCTGCAGAGACTAAGCAGCGTATCGTAGCTCTTTGCCTTGTATTTGCCGTTGTTATCTTCTTCTGGATGGCATTCCACCAGAACGGTTTGACCCTCACATACTTCGCTGATGAGTTCACCGCAACTAACGCATTTGGTTTCGACACCATGTTGTTCGACGTATGGAACCTTGCACTTATCATCGTTGCTGTTTACGCTACATTCTCTATCTTCCAGTCAGATAGCGCTAAGGGTAAGCTCTTCTCGGGTGTTTTGGCATCGGGTGTTTTGGCATTCCTTGTTTACCGCGCTATGGGCATCGAGCCTAACGCTGAGATCGCAGTTGCAGCACCTATCTTCCAGCAGTTTAACCCCTTCTATGTTGTAGCATTGACTCCCGTTTCGATGGCTATCTTTGGTTCGTTGGCTAAGAAGGGCAAGGAGCCTTCAGCACCCCGTAAGATTGCCTTCGGTATGTTGGTTGCCGCTATCGGCTTCGCAATCATGGCATTCGGCTCACAGGGCTTGAATACTCCTAACGAGCAGCAGCGTGCTATTGCTTTCAACAAGGCTGAGGATTTCGCAGCAAAGTGCTACACTATTGCTCCTAATGTTGACGCTTTGAAGGAGGCTGACGGCAAGGCTAATGCTGACATCAAGGCTGCTCAGGACTTCATGGGCAAGCTCAACGATAAGACTCGTCCCGTATTTACTGATGTTTACAACGCTGCATGCGTAATCGCTGCTGCAGAGGCTCCCGCCGTTGAGGAGGTTGCAGTAGTTGAGGAGAACACTGAGGTTGTTGAGGCTCCCGTTGTTAAGGAGAACACAGAGGCTACTGAGACTGCAGTTGCAACTCCCGAGCAGAGCGCTGAGCAGACTGCTGTAGCTGAGGAGACCGTGGTTGAGGAGACTGCAGAGGTTGTTGAGGCTCCCGAGGTGGTTGAGGTAGTCGAGACATCTTCTGCAGCGGTTGCTGAGGCTCAGGCTACATTGGATGCAATCAAGGCTGACACTAAGGAGGAGACTCGCACATCACCTTACTGGTTGATCTTCACCTACTTGATTCTTACATTTGCTGAGCTCTTGCTCTCGCCAATGGGTATCTCGTTCGTATCGAAGGTTGCACCTCCAAAGCTCAAGGGTCTTATGATGGGTGGTTGGTTCGTGGCTACCGCTATTGGTAACTTGCTTGTTGCTGTTGGTGGTTTCCTCTGGGCAGGTCTTCCATTGTGGAGCGTATGGACAGTATTTATCGTACTCTGCTTGCTCTCAGCGTTGTTCATGTTCGTGATGATGAAGCGTTTGGAGAGCGTAACAAAGTAGTATACGCTTAAACCATACTAACGAATATAGGCTGTTCCGTTTGGAGTAGCCTATATTTTTTGTATAGAGGGGAAAGGGTAACCAACAAACTAATATAACATCAGTAAGAAAACCCTGCGAGGAACAGATAATCCTAACGGTCGCCGAGTGTACAACATCATCTACTGGACACAAACACACACGGGTAGGTTTTTACCTACCCGCGCGTGTTTATCTTCTCTCTTCCTATGATTGAGAGGCCGAGCATGGCCCTTTATCATTTCTAATAATTTGAAGTCAGAAGGGCAACATGACATTGATTTACCCACGACCGAATTTGAAGTCAGAAGGGGTTAGGCTTGGTCTCGACATGAAATTAGCCCGGATGGGACATACTATGCGTATTTCCCATTCGGGCTAATGATTGAGAGGCCGAGAATAACCCCTTATCACTTCAAATTTAGCCAGCGCCACAGCTCTCGCCACGACGGTCGCTTCCCGTGCATAAAGATACCCACACGGAAGATGCGTGCTGCAAACCATGTGACAAAGATAAACGAGATGTAGAGCAGAAGCAGTGAGACGACAATCTCCCAGGTGGGGATACCAAAGGGCACACGCGCAATCATAACAATGGGCGCGGTGAATGGGATAATCGACGCCCAGAATGCTATGGGTGAGTTGGGATCGTTAAAGACGGTCATCATGATGATAATAGAGAGGATTATAGGCATCATGATGATGGTGTTATACTGCTGACCTTCCTGCACAGAGTCTACGGCAGAGCCCGCCGCAGCATAGAGTCCCGCATAGAGCAAGAAACCACCAACCACAAAGGCCAAGAGACAACCAAAGAGCATCGTTACGTAACCCGTATCACCTATGGTACCCATAATTGACTGCATCATAACATCGTTGGTAGCCACAAGCTCCTCGCTAAATAGCATAGGCACAAGGTAGTTAGAGGCGGCAATCACCAAGAGTGCCCAGATGGCAATCTGCGTAACGGCAACAAGGGCGATACCGAGAATCTTACCCATCATAATCTGGAAGGGCGTGCAGCTGGTGACCATAACGTCGATAACGCGACTCGCCTTCTCCTCAACAACCGACGTAAGCACCATCTGACCATAGATGATGATAATCATATAGAGCAACATACCCAGGACAATGCCGAGAATATAGTTTATATCCGACGAGGTGCTCTCCATCGACGCCTCCTCGCCTGTGCCGTCGTTGGCAAACGTAGCAAGCCCCACGCGCGTACTTAACGAGTCGAGGATACGATAGTCGATGCCATAGCTCTGGAGCTTCTGGCGGTTGACAATGTCGCTAAGCTGGTTTGTGATGGTCTCCTCGATCATTATCGACGACGACTCGTTTGTAATAAGCTGCACCGAGTCGGGGTGTTCAATCTCGCTACCTATATATAATATGCCGAACACTCCACTATCTTCGCCATAGGTGCTACACACCTCGCGCTTCGACATATCACTTCTCTCGAACATTACCTCGGGTGTAGAGACCAACTCATCCGCCACCCATCCCGAGCGGTCGACGACAACCACCCTCTTCTGCTCGCTTGTGCCATAGAGCATAACGAGTGAGGGGGCAATCATCAGTGCCACCATAAAGAGGGGCATGAGCAACGTCGTAACTATAAACGACTTCTTACGTGCGCGTTCTGAGAACTCGCGCATGATTATTAACCACATCTTTCTCATAGTCACTGCGTTATAATGTGCCATTCACGGCACGGATGAATATATCGTTCATTGAGGGTATCACCTCGCTTATCGAGCGCAGACCGCATGTGTCGTTAAGGCGGCTGATGACGCTACGCACATCCTCATCCTTCGGGATGAGAATCTTTGCCTCGCGGTAGCCTCCCACAACACCACGGCTCTCGCCAAGGAGCGATGCTATGCCCTCGGTTGCCGCCGTAAACTGCTCATCATTCGACGCGTATATCACATTGAAGGTGTTGCCTCCCGCCTCACGGCGTATCTCCTCAACCGAGCCAGAGAGGATGTTATGCGACTTATTTATAAGCGTGATATGGTCGCAAATCTCCTCCACCGAGGCCATATTGTGCGTCGAGAAGATGATGGTTGCGCCACGGTCACGCAGGCCCAATATCTCCTGCTTGAGCCTATCGGCATTTATGGGGTCGAAGCCCGAAAATGGCTCGTCGAAGATTAGCAGCTTGGGCTCATGCACCACGGTAGATATGAACTGCACCTTCTGCGCCATACCCTTAGATAGGTCCTCCACCTTACGATTCCACCAGTCGGCAAGCTCCAGACGCTCAAACCACCCCTTTAGGCGAGCCTCAGCATCACTCTTACTCATACCCTTAAGGCGGGCGAAGAACATCGCCTGCTCACCCACGCGCATCTTCTTATATAGACCTCGCTCCTCGGGCATATAGCCGATGTGGAAGATATCCTCTTCGGAGATTACCTTACCATCCAACAAAACACGTCCCTTGTCAGCAAGCGTGATGCGTGTGATGACACGTATCAGCGTAGTCTTACCAGCACCATTGGGGCCAAGCAGTCCGTATACAGCACCACGAGGCACCGACAACGACACATCTTCGAGCGCCTTATGTCCCGTATAGCTCTTCGAGACGTTTTCCACTTTTAAAATTGTATCCATCGCTGTATCAATTAGTTGATTGGTGATATAATATATCCATAGCTGTACTCATCGGCCGTGAGGCGATACTGGTCGCGTGGCTGTGCTCCCCACGAAGTGTCGCCACCGAGGCCACGCTGCGCAAGGTCGATGTGTAGCACCACCTCGCGGCGAGGCTCTATATCCGAGTAGTGCATCTGCTTCTTCATACCGAGGCCTGGGTCAAGATCCTCGCTTCGGTATGGCATAGCACTGATATTGAGCGGCTGCAGACCCTCAACGCGGATGCCTACACCCTCGTCGTTGGTAAGCTCCACCCAGCGCACATCCGTCTTATTGCCCGACTCCTGTGGGCGAACGTATGGGAAGAGCTGCTCATCTGTCGACTGCTCGTAGAGGCCGAGGAATGCCGACTCGTTTCTATCGGCGTAGTTCTCCCACGGGCCACGACCGTAGTACTTCAAGTGGGTATAGTCCTGTGGTAACATCATACGCATGCCGAATCGTGGCAACTCGGGGACATACTCGCCATCGCGCCTCCACTCCACCTCTACTTGCAACGAGCCATCGGCGCGGAAGGTGTGGATAATGGTGTAGTACGATAGTGCATCTACTAAGTAGTACTCGCCCTTGACAACGAGCCTATCCTCGTACTCTTCGACCGTAGCACCCAGCGATTTACGGCGATTGGTGCGCCATACGTTTGTTGTGCGCTGCAGACTTACGCCCCAGTCGTTATCGGTCGTAGCGCGCCAGAACCAAGGCTCGGGGAGCTCCTTCATAAGGTGGCGGCCATCCGATACGTAGCCCGCGAGGCCACCTGTGCGTGTGTTGAACTGCACGGCAGTAACGCCATTATGTGCCACAATCCAACCCTCACCTCGCTCAATCTCGATCTTACCCTCGGGTATCATTGTGGGGAAGCGGTAGGGCTGAAGCACAAACTGCTCCTCGGCAGCGATATGTCCCTCGTTGAGAAGCTCTGGCAACTCCTTATAGCAAGCCATAACGGTGAGTGTCCACTCGGCAAAGGAGTCGTCTGTGGCGTAGTCGATAGCTACATCTACGCTCTTACCCGCGGGGCAACGAGGGAGCTCAACGCCCTCTACCCACACCTGCTGTTCACCATCGCGCGCAGTGAAGTAGTAGAGGAGGAACTCCGAAAGGTCTGTTTCGTGAGTGTTATTGTAGATGCGAAGCTTATTATCGCCAACAAGCTCAAACTCAATATCTTGATACACCTTGCGCACCTCATTTAGTCCGGGGTGTGGCGTACGGTCGGGCAGCACAAGGCCGTTGCAGCAGAAGTTCTCGTCGTGGGTATACATCCATGCACCGAAGTCACCGCCGTATGCCCAGTAGTGGCGGCCATCGCGACCCACGGCGTCGATACCCTGGTCTACCCAGTCCCAGATGAAGCCACCCTGCATATGGGGGTGACACTCCATAATGTCGAAGTACTCGCGGAAGTTACCCGTAGAGTTACCCATAGCGTGGGCGAACTCGCACATGATATATGGCTTTGTGGGGTTCTCGCGCTCGGCATAGGCCTTCATCTCGGCAATGGGCGGATACATCGGGCAGGTGATGTCGGTATTTGGGCCGCCGTAGCCCTGCTCGAACTGCACAAAGCGGCTGCGGTCGCGCTCCTTAATCCAGCGATAGGCCTCGGTGTAGACCTCGCCATCGCTACTCTCGTTACCCATCGACCAGATGATTACCGAGGGGTGGTTCTTGTCGCGCTCCACCATCGAGCGTATGCGGTCGTGGTGCGCACCCTTCCACTCTGGGCGGTGCGAGGGGTGGAAGTCGGGATAGGACTCCTGATAGCCTGTGCCACAGCCGTGTGCCTCGATATTAGCCTCGTCAACAAGCAGAATGCCATACTCGTCGCATAGGTCGTACCACTCGGTAGGCTGTGGATAGTGGCTCGTGCGCACGGCATTGATGTTGTTGCGCTTCATAAGGGCGATATCCTTAAGCATAAGGTCGCGGTTTACGACGTGACCCGTTGCAGGGTTATGCTCGTGCAGGTTGACGCCGTTAATCATTAGGCGGCGACCATTGAGCAGTAGCACACCATCCTTAATCTCCACCTTGCGGAAGCCTGTGCGGCACGAGGTAGCCTCTACAATTTTGCCATCCAAGCCCTTAAGTGTAACCACCGAGGTGTAGAGGTTCGGGTGCTCGTGGCTCCAGGTCTTCACCCTTGGCACCTTAAAGCTAAACGTTAGCTCGCGGCTATCTGCCACATCTACACTCTGTGCATGGCGCTTAACAACGCTACCATCTGCCGCCAATAGCGACAACTCTACCACGCCCTTAAATGGGTCATCTCCAACGTTATCTACCTTAACCGTAGCCTCATAAAGACCCGTCTTATAGCTCTTATCCAAGTCGCCTATAGCGAATATATCGGCAATGCGCACCTCCTCCACAGAGTAGACCTTAACGCCACGGTCGAAGCCCGAAAGGCGCCAGAAGTCTTGATCCTCAAGGTAGGAGCCATCAGACCAGCGGTAGCCCTCAATGGCGAGGATGTTCTCTCCCGCCTTAGCCATTGCCGTTATATCGAACTCGACAGCTGTCTTTGTACCCTCCGAATAGCCCACCTTCTCGCCATTTAGCCACACATGCATAGCCGCCAGGCCCGACTCGAAGTGTAGGATTATGCGACGGCCATCCCACGCCTCGGGGATCTCGAACGTGTGACGATAGCATCCCGTGGGGTTATCATCGTGCGGGATATAAGGAGGATTTAGTGGGAAAGGGTAGTTCACATTCGTATAGATTGGGTAGCCATAGCCCAACACCTCCCAGTTGCCAGGCACTGCTATAAGGTCCCACATCTTATCGTCATACTCCTTAGCCCAGAAGCCCTCGGGACGCTCCGCAGGGGTCTTAGTCCAGTGGAAGCGCCACTGGCCACTGATGTCAAGCACATATCCTGACTCGCCACGCTTAAGCGCCTCATCGAACGAGGCATATGGCACAAGCGTAGCACGCGAGGGGAGCTTATTCTCGGCAAAGACCTCGGGATTCTCCCAATATGGGTCCTGCGCTATGGCTGCTGTAGCAACAACGAGCGCCATAATAGTGGCAAACAATCTTCTCATAGCTACTTAAGTATTAGGTCGTTGATATTAATCTTTGGAACATAGTGTACCCCACCCTCGCGGTAGTACGTAAGTGAGTCACCCTCACGACACTCTACTATCTCTATGCGCTCGTTAGGGCGACCTATGGCCAACACAAGAAGTGGCTCATAGGGCAGTGCCAACGCCTCCTTAATCGCTGCATGGTCAAACGCGCCGATACATATACCTCCAAGACCTATCTCTGTGGCTTGCAATAACATAGACTGCGCCACAATGCCGAGGTCGACACTCACATAGTGGCTGTCGAGAACTGTTGAGCAGATGATGATAAAGGCGTTAGGCTCCGTACCCTCGAATGGTAGATTAAGCTCTGGCAGAGCACCTCCGAGGCGTATATGTTGCAACACCTTTGCCGCCTCCATCTTCAATACGGGACGGAAGCGCAACACCTGCTGATTGCGTGCCGAGGGGCAGAGCGTCGCCACCTCCATGATGCGTTGCAGCTGGTCGGGGCGCACCTCGAACTTGGTGTCGTAGCCACGATAGCTACGATTGGCCTTAAGGAGTCGGGCGAGTGTTGCTACGCGTTTTTTTGCTGGTTGCTGGTTGCGATAATCCTCCATGCGTTTCTCTAAGTAGTTGTCTGCCATAGTTATATCAATTCAAGATGTTCTACGAGTATTTTTATGCCGATGGAGATAAGTATGATGCCGCCCACGATGCCTGCCTTGGAGCCGAGACGTGAGCCAAAGACACTACCAAGATATATGCCTACGGCCGAGAGTAGCATGGTAACGATGCCGATAACCGCCACCGACGTCCAGATGTTGACATTAAGAAATGCCATCGAGATACCTACGGCCATGGCGTCGATGCTCGTGGCGATGGCCATCAGTAGCATGGTATTAAAGCCGAAGTCGTCGTTCTGCTTCTCCTCGTCGCCCCACACCGTCTCACGAATCATATTTAGGCCGATAATCAACAATAGACCAAAGGCTATCCAGTGGTCGACGCTTACGACATACTCTGCGAAGCTGCTTGCAAGTAAGTAGCCTATTACGGGCATAAGTGCCTGGAAACCACCGAACCACACACCAACCATAAGAGCGTGGCGCGGGCGCACGCACTTAAGCGTGATGCCCTTGCCGACAGATACGGCAAAGGCATCCATAGCCAAACCTACGGAGATAAGTAGTAGTTCGATTACTCCCATAGTGTAGTTATTGATTATAGTCATCGAGCGCAGTAGTTGCTGCTCCCGACTCATCAAAGAGTTTACCCCACTGCGGAGAGGTTGCCTCCCAGATAAAGGTGCCACGGCCAAGGCCATCGGGCAACGAGCGCACGATGCGGTCGATGGCGAGGTAGTGGTCGCGATACTCCACCACGATAAGCGGCTTCCTATACTTCACTACAAGGGCATTAGCATTAGCCTCAAGCTCCTCAAGGGTGCCATGCCACTCGGGATAGTACGACTGACCAATAAGGTCATAATCAACACCATACTTAGCCATGGCGTCGAAGAAACGCTCCGACTCCTCGGCCTGACCACCCAGCGCCACGTGAATCATGACCTCAGCATCGGGGGCATACTCCCTCACGGCGCGCACACCCTCTTTTAGCAGCCCACACAAGCCCTCAAATGAGTGACGCACAGAGCCATAGGGCCAAAGCATGCCGTTGCTCACCTCGTTACCCACCTGCACCATATCGGGGAGTGTGCCCTGTGCCTTAAGAGCCTCAAGCACCTCCTTGGTGTGGGCATAAACCGCGGCACACACCTCGTCGTATGAGTAGGTCTGCCATGCCTGAGGCATAATCTGCTTAGCAGGGTCTGCCCAGTTGTCCGAGTAGTGGAAGTCCAAGAGGAAATACATGCCTGCATCCTTGATGCGCTTCGCCATAGCGAGCGTATGCTCTAAGTCGCAATAGCCATCGCGCTGCGAGTAGCCGAGCTCCGAGCGTGGATTAACGAAGATACGTAGGCGAATGTAGTTAAATCCGTTGTCGCGCATAATCTCTATGGCATCACCCGCGACACCACCATCGCTGAAGGTCGTACCACGATCCTCCTGTGACTGTAGCCATGAGATGTCTGCACCCACAGCGTAAGGCTTTTCGATAGATACCTGTGCCGTTACACCCGATATGGTAAGTAGTGCAAGGGTTAGCAACAAATAGATTCGTTTCATAGCTGTATAAATTACTGATTAGCAAACTTTTTTAGTGTGGCAATCTCCTCTGGCCAGCGAGCCACATCGGGAGTCTCCAGAATAAGTGGGATGTTATCGAAGCGCGAGTCCGAGGCGATATAGCGGAAGCACTCCCACCCTATCTCGCCATCACCGAGTGGCGCATGACGGTCGATACGGCTACCCAAGGGGCGCATGGCATCGTTAAGGTGCATGCCTCGCAGATATTTGAAGCCTACCACCTCGTCGAACTCCGCAAAGGTGGCATCGCACGCCTCCTTGGTACGTAGGTCGTAGCCCGCAGCAAAGGCGTGGCACGTGTCGATGCAGACACCCACACGGCTCTTATCCTCCACACGGTCGATGATGTGCTTAAGGTGATAGAAGCTAAAGCCGAGGTTCGAGCCCTGACCTGCAGTGTTCTCTATTACGGCGATAACCCCTTTCGTCTGAGCTAAAGCGATGTTTATAGACTCGGCGATGCGGTCGAGAGACCCCTCCGTAGTGATGCGATTGAGGTGACTACCAGGGTGGAAGTTGAGCCTATCGAGACCCAGTCGCTCACAGCGACGCATCTCCTCAATAAACGACTCGCGCGACTTTGCCAAGCCCTCCTCGTCGGGGTGGCCGAGGTTAATTAAGTAGCTATCGTGGGGAAGGACCTGCGATGCCTCGTAGCCCGCCTCGCTCATTGCAGTCTTAAACTTATCAATTTGCGCCTCGGTGAGTGTGGGTGCAAGCCACTGACGCTGATTCTTAGTAAATAGTGCAAAGGCCGTAGCCCCAATATCTTTGGCCTCACGTACGGCATTCTCTACGCCGCCCGCAGCGCTGGTGTGTGCTCCAAAATATTTCATAGTATAGCCATTTTCAATTGTTTTGATTTATCATAGGCAAAGATACAAAAAATTATGAAAAGATTATTATCTTTGCAATTGTAAATAACAATCCCGATATAAGAATAAACTATAAAACCACATAATTATTATGAAGAAGTTCTATTTAACCCTAACTCTTGCCATCTTCACCACAGTGGGTGCTATGGCACAAGTATCTATGGACGATGTAAACACTGGCACGGAGAATCCAACATTCGACAACAACCTTAAACAGCAGGAGCTTAATGCTGACTATGTTTCGGAGGGCGAGCTTCGTGCCGCACGCATAGTAAAGCGCAAGGAGCACAACACCATCGACTTCTCGGCAAACCTACATGGCTCACTTACAGCATATAGCAAGTCGTGGCAGGCATCTGGCGACAATGCCGTAACCATTTTGGCGAACATCAACTTCTTGCACACATACAAGAAGGGTAAGTTCACGCTAACGAACAACGCATCGGCTAAGTTTGGCTACAACAACATGAAGACCGACCTTGGTGACGGCGTACAGAAGGGCGTATGGTTTAAGAATGTCGACGAGATTGTGCTCTCTACAGCACCACAGTGGGACATGGTCAAGAACTGGACCTATGGTGCTAATGTTAAGTTCCGTACGCAGTTTGCTCCTGGCTACTCGGCACGTGGCGATAAGCAGAAGGGTGCGCAGCGCGTATCTAACTTCATGGCTCCAGGCTACCTCGACGCATCACTCGGTTTCACCTACGTGCTACCCTCGGAGAAGTTCCCTCTTAAGGTAAACCTCTCACCCATAGCTATGAGCGCCACCTACCTTGAGGACGAGAACCTATCTAACCGTTATGGTGTACCTGAGGGTCACCGCTCGAAGTATGAGGGAGGTCTTTCGGTTCAGCTCGACTTCGACAAGACATGGGGTAAGAATGGCTGGTTGCGCTATCGCACAACAGCATACTCGTTCTACGGTTGGATTACCGACCTATCGGCTATGGCCAAGTTCGAGCCTGCAGAGTTGGAGGATGGCACTATGTCAAAATATGAGCATGTGGTGCCCACCGTTCGTTGGGAGAACACCATCGACATCAAGGCGACAAAGTATATCTCAACACAGATTTACTTCCAGCTCTACTACAACAAGGCTGAGATCAACAAGCTACAGGTGTCGTCGATGCTTAGCGTAGGTCTCACCTATACATTCAAGAACAAGTAGTAGATACTAATCATCACCTTTGGGCGTTAGCATAGAAAACCCCAATATAGTCTATGTCGAAGAGGAGATTTTTGAACATCACCACACTACTGACGACGCTGGCAGCAGTGGCGATTGTAGGTGTAACCCTATGGCTTGGTATAGGCATAGGACGCAGCAACGAACTGGCATATATCAATGAGCTACAGGCCTCTATTGACGAGTGCAATGCCACCATTGAGGCCCGTAATAGAGCCACCGTGGATGGCTACTATAACAGCGATGACAAGCTCCTACAGACTATCGCCGTTGTTAACGACTTCTATGTCGACCCCATTAAGCTTGATACCATCTACGAGAAGGCCATACCGGCACTTCTCTCGGAGCTTGACCCTCACTCGGAGTATATCCCCGCCAGGATGTTCTCTGCGGTTAACGAGTCGCTCGAGGGCGAGTTCGACGGCATAGGCATCGTCTTTAACGCCTCCACCGACACCATCACGGTGCTTAGCGTCATACCTCAAGGTCCCTCTGCCAAGGCGGGTGTGCGCCCTGGTGACCGCATCGTGAAAATCGACGGCAGAGATGTGGCGGGCCAGAAGCTCCCCCAGGACTCTATGGTGCGCCTTATGCGTGGTCCCCGAGGCTCGCATGTCCAGCTCTCGATAAAGCGTGCATCGCTCGACCATCTGGTGGATGTGGATGTTACACGTGCTGCCATCGAGCTACACAGCATCGAGACCTCGTTTATGCTCGACCGTGAGGCGAAGATTGGCTATGTGCGTCTGTCGCAGTTTGCCCGCACCTCACATGACGAGATGCGCAAGGCGCTCACAGCACTTCAGACCGAGGGTATGCGTGGCGTTGTCATCGACCTACGCGGCAATGGTGGTGGCTTCCTCGACCAGGCGATACTCATCGCCAACGAGTTCCTCCCCGCCAAACGACTTATCGTATATACCGAGGACCGCTTTGGCCAGCAGATTAAGGAGTATAGCCACGGCAATGGCAGCTTCACCGACATTGAGATTGCGATACTTGTGGATGAGACAAGTGCCTCGTCGAGCGAGATTCTGGCAGGTGCCATGCAGGATAACGACCGTGGTGTTATTATCGGCCGCCGCACCTTCGGCAAAGGTCTTGTGCAGTCGCAGATACCCTTCTCGGATGGCTCGGCGATACGTATTACCGTGGCACGCTACTACACCCCCTCAGGACGCTCCATTCAGCGCCCATACACCAATGGTGACGAGATGGCCTACCACATGGATATAATAGACCGCTACAACCGCAATGAGTTCTTCACGGCAGACTCCATACACTTCGACGAGTCGCAGAAGTTCAAGACACGCGGTGGTCGTACCGTCTATGGCGGTGGTGGCATTATGCCCGACATCTTCATGCCCCTCGACACTATGGGCATGAGCGACTACTATAACCGCGTGTGGAACACTAACGTGCTCTACCGCTACACCATGGAGTACACCGACCGCCATCGCAGCGCTATGGACAACATAACCACCCTTGCGGAGCTCGACTCGTTGCTCAACAGCAGCGATCTTGTTGCCGACTTTGTGGCCTATGCCGAGCGTAATGGTGTGGAGACCGACAAGGAGGGTCTTGAGATCTCTCGCGATGTTATCGAAGCACAGCTCCGCGCCTATATCGGCCGTAACGCCATGGACGACGAGGCAGGCTTCTACTATAACATCTACGCTATTGACAAGACGTTGCAGCGCGCCGTGAAGGAGCTACGCACCAAGATAAATAAGAAGAAGTAACTATGAATCGACTATTAGGCTGGCTCTTAGCCATCATCGCCCTTGCCATTATAGTATTTGCTGTTATGAACTATGGCAACTACTCCTCTATGTATTTCGACGAACAGGATGTAACAAGTGCCTCAGATACCGAAATCTCGGATATAAGTCCTATGGGAGAGGATGCTCCCAGTGAGGATACATCCCTATCCACGAACGATACAACAGCTACTACGAGCGCTGACATAATAGAATAGAATTACCTCTACGAGCTGATATTAAGTTATAAAAATATGAGAGTGACTAAAATTAAGTTAGTCACTCTCATATTTTTAGCTGGTTCTACAACTATCTTACTGCAACGACCTTGCCCGAACTACGATCAACTACCACAGCCTGAGCACGTGTCGATGAGTTGAGCTTGTCGATAAGCTCCTCGGCCGACTTGCCCTCGCTTGGTGCATATTGGATAACCTCCGAACGCCACATTGGTGTAACATCACCCTTGTGGTCGAAAGCTGCCGCACAGAGATAGTAGGGCATATTATACGATGCAGTCTTTGTGATAAGAGGCTCGCAGGTATAGAATAATAGGTCGAAGAAGATAAGGTCCTCGCCTAATTCATTGTATGTCGGAACATCGACAAACAGTGTGAAAATCTCAGGTGTAGGAATATCGGTCTTTACCTCAATCCACATCAAGAAGTACTCGTCATCAGGCATACCTGCACAGTTGCCAAAACGCACTGGGTCAAGCGCCATAGCCTCCGAGATAATGTAGGGGCCACCGTAGTTAACCTCAGAGATAGCTACCTCGCACTCGCCCTCATCGTCGGTGGTGAAGATGTGCTTGAATACGGGGGTGGTAACGATGCCTCCACTATATCCGAATGCTATTACAACATATTCTGTTGAGGGGTAGAGCGAACTCATATGCGAGCTGATAGGACCTCTAAACTCATAGGCCCAAGAACGAAATTCTCCAAGAACAGCCTCACGAAGGTCATCATCGGTGAAGTTAGGCTTCATATACTCCGTAGGTGTGAAGAGCATTATGTATGTTTCGTCATCTACCGATGGGGTAATCTTAAGGTCACAGATGCGCACATAGCTCTCCACCTCAATCTCAATAGTCATATCCGATGCCGTAACCTTGTCGGTAGAGAAGTTTACGATGACAGGCTCCGATGTCATCTGATAGTGGCCGTCAACCATCTCCAAGGCGTAGATTACAGCAGTATAGAGTGTATATGACATAAGTTCGCGCTCAACTGTTGCTTCGCCCTTATGGCAGAATAAATCGAGGATGCGCTCCTCGGTGATGCCTCCCGCAAGGTTGTTGCAGTATAGATTTATCCATGTGTGTGCCACAAGGTCGGCATACTCCTCTTCCGACATTTCGCCGTTGGGGTCAAAGTATTGCTCCTCGTTGTAGCCGAAAATCTGCATTGTGTAGTAGCCATCGTAGCCCTTTGGCGAGATGTTGAAAGCTACATTTGCACCATCTACGCTGTACTCTACATCAAAGTCGATGGTTCGGCGCTCTGCCAACGGGGGCTCAATCATACTCCAAGCAATGCTGGTAATCATCTCACAGTCGTCCTCCGCCTCGTTGAACTTCACGCCATAAGCGTAAATCACCGACTGCTCGCCGGGACGAATACCAGGCCAAGCAGCGCGTGTTTTACCCTGGAAGAGAACCTTGTTACGCTCCATGTACTGCTTGAGCGATATGCCATCAAACTCGGCACCTCGCTTGAAGTAGAACATATCGTCATCAAAGAGTGCCTCGGCTGTAAGCAGGTTGTTATCAAGGAAATAAGACAGGTCTGATTTGTACATAACATAGTACATCTCAGGGTCTACGGGTGTAACTGCTGTGATGCACGAATTACCCGTAAGCTCCTCGATAACAACAGATATTGCCTCAGGCGCTGCTGCCTCCTGCTTTACGCTGAGCATGATGCTCTCGGCGCTCTTGTAGCTGACTGTAACCTCTGCTGTTCGCTCTGCACCCTCGTTAGCTACAACTCTGATTTTGATGTTGCCCGCCTCGGCTGCGATGCTCTCAATCCACTCGGCATCGTAGTCAAACTTTAGCTCCTCGCCCTCTATGGGGTTTGCGATAGAGTAACGTACGGTGTAGTCGCCACCCTCGGCCTTGACGCTGAGGTTTCGTGTGGCAATGGCAATCTCAGATGCCTCGCCCTCGGGCGCAGGCTTTTCACACGCAGTGAGCGCAAGGAGTGCCACTGCGAGCAAAGAATATAATTTCGAAAATCTCTTCATAGACTTATTAGTTTACAGATGTGGGTAGTGGACCAGCAAACTCGATGATACGACCGTCGAGCGTTACAAAGCGGGCATTGTAGGTATATGTGCCGTCGCCATTATCGGTGTACTCAAAGGTATAGTCCTCGTTGTTGATGTCAATCTTTGTGTCGTTGTAGTTGATATAAGGCATATAAATCTTGCCACTATCAAGGTTGAAGACCAACTCGTTCTCCACCTCGTCGTAGAAGTAGAAGAAGAGCCCTGAGAAGCCTGCGTCTACCAACTCAACATAGGTGGGGGTATAGTCGAGCTTTGTACCTGCAAGTTGCTCATAGTTGTAGCCACTGACAGCGCCTGTGTAGTTGATGGTATAGTTACCACCATTGTATACCCACTCTATCTGGAAAGATGCCGTTTTGTTGTCGAAATCGTTTAGAACAACCACATTAGCTGATGTAATCGTGCCAAATTCATCACCGTGGCCATGCTCGCAATAGTTGAGTGTCATTGTGCCATCTTCGGTAGAGTATACGCCATCGGGAATGGGCATACTTACCTCAATATCCGAATGCTTGAAGTTGAACTTGTGGCCTAATAGCTCATCGTACCAGAAGATAATCTCCTTCTCGCCTACCTTGTCGTAGTAAACACTGGCGCTCGACACCTCGACAGCTGTCACCGAGCCGTCGCTGGTATTCTTATTATAGTCGAAGCCTATCACCGTGCCTGTCCAAAGAATGGTGTAGATAACATCGTTGTATGTCCAGGCAATGTCGAAGCGTGTCTGACCATTCGATGTAAGAGCCTCGAGCGATGCGTTGAGCATCTTGCCATTTAATACGCCATACTCGTGGTAGCAGTAGCGCTTGCTGAGTGTGCCATCTGCCATTGAGTACATACCGTTGGGGATATAGCCACCGCTAAGGTCTGCAAATATGTCGAATACATAGACTGTGTTGTCCTTAGTTGTGAAGTGCAACTCAAACTCGCCGCCATAGTCGTGCACCATCTGCACACGGTCAATCACAACCTCGACAGTCTCGGTTGTTGCCTGCTTGGCAGCCTGAGTGATAGCAATCTCGCGAGCCTCTACACCGAGGTACTCTACCTTGATGATTGCCTCACGGGGCTCAGGGCTCTCGTTGGCTGCTGCCTGAAGCTTAATAGCGTAGGCCGTAGCGCTCACTGTTAGCCAGTTAGCCTCTGTGGTGAGTTTGAGCTCCTCGCCTTCGATAGCGTTCTCGATAACATAGCTTATCGAGTACTCGCCACCCGAAGCAGCTACCTCCAACTCGCTGTTGCCGATAATAAGTTCTGGACGCATACGAGCCTCCTGCTTAACCTTGAACTCTACGCTCTCAGCCCCCTCGTAGGCTACCGAAACCACAGCCTCGCGGCTCTCGAACGCCTCGTTTACGGCCACAACAAAGCTGATAGCGCCAGCCTCTGCCTTAAGCTCCGAAATCCACTCGGCATCGGTTGTTGCTACAGGCTCAACGCCCTCCGCAGCATTCTCCACGCTGTATGCTACGCTGTAGTTACCACCTTCGGCGCTCGCCTCAACGGTCGACTCCTCGATGCCAAGCACGGGGGCATCGGGGCTAACGGGTGTTGCGCCCAACTGCTTCACGCTTACCGACTTAACGATGTTATCGTAGCGCACCTCAATGGTTGCCATACGACTATTCTAACTCTCGTTAAGGGCAACAACAAGGGCTATCCTGCCATCTGTAGCGTAGCTGTTCTCGTTCTCCGTAATCCAGTCGGCCTCGGTTGTTGCCATTACTGTAGCGCCCGCCTTGGGATTCTCGATAGTGTACTCAATTACAAGCTCGCCACCCTCGGCCGCAAGCTCTACAGATGCCTCAGAGGTAACCTCAAACTTAACAGGCTTTGGCTCCTCTACATTGGGGTTATCGCAGGCTACAAATGCCAACGACAGTGCCACAACGAGCAATGATAGTTTAGAAATAAGATTTTTCATAATATTTAGGTATGTTGTGTTCTTTATTAGGCAAAGATAGAAAAATAGTTGTCAATTTGCAATTTTTCAGGGTAAAAAAGGGATGAAAGGGACGGGAGAGATGGGAGAGACGGGAGAGACGAAAGGGACGAGAGAGACGGGAGAGACAACAACGAAGTCGGGTATCACCTTTCTCTGTTGTCTCTGTTGTCTTTGTTGTCTCTTCCTCTCTGCCCTCTCCCTCCCCCCCCGAAAAAAAAATCGGAGCCTCCCGCGAAGGGAAGCTCCGAAAAGGCTATTATTTACGATTCTTTAGTCTTATGGCTGTCATATTCTCGCGAAAGCCACCCTCTTTTGAGAAATTATCGCATACTCGGTCTATGTATTTTGTGGTTAGCGATATCGCCTGCTTAATAAGTATGATAACCATATTTGCTATCGTGCTGTCGGGGCGACTCTCGGCAAGCTCTATAAAGTATTTTGGATCATTGTGTTCTACAGCTAATTTGGCCATCGTTGATGCCTCTTCGGAGTAATCTTCCCATTGTCGCATATTGTGCACACGCAGATAGTCTCTATAATCTTCAAGCAACTCTAAATGACTTCCTCTTGCAATATTAAACAACTTTATGCCACTCTCTTTTGATGTCGCCATATCAGCGTGCCCCTCCACTATATTCTGTTTCCCCGAGCGCGCCGCTTGTACCATTTGGTCGAATGTGCGGTCGCTCTTGGCAATGAAGCGATTGCAGAAGTGGTATGTAAGGTCGTAGATAATAACCGCCTTTTGGTAGCAAAGGAGTTTTTCGTAATTTGAGTTCCAAATTATTTTGTTATTGTCTACTGTCATTGATAGCTTATTTTCTGCGAAGATAATCATTAAATCGCTAAAAACCAATTTTTAGTGAGAAAAGAGACGAAAGGGACGAAAGAGACAACAACGAAGTCGGGTATCACCTTTCTTTGTTATCTCTGTTGTCTTTGTTGTCTTTGTTGTCTTTGTTGTCTCTGTTGTCCCTGCCTCTCTGCCCCCCCGCAAAAAAAATCGGAGCCTCCCGCGAAAGGAAGCTCCGAAAAGGTTTAGGTCGTGAGACCTATATATATCTACTATTCGTAGATCTGTGCAGTGTAAGTGAAGTGGTACCAGTTACCATCACCTGCCTTGAATGTAGCATCAAAAGTAAGATTACCACCACCATTGTCGGTTACAACAACTGTGATATTGGTAATATAATCGCCATGTGACTTGCAGTACATTCCAGACAAGCCACTATCCAAAGTGTAAGTACCTGCAGTAATAGGACTTGCCAAGAAGTCGATGTCTACGAACTTACCGTTGGTCTCGTCATAGTAGAAGCCAATCTCGTGCTCACCAGCACCTGCTGTACCACCATGGAGTGTGAAGTGTGATGAGATAGTAAGCTCAGTTACATCAGTGGGCTGCTCGGGCTCGGGCTCTACATACTCACTTGGAACAACCAAACCCTCAACAGCACCCTCATAAGTACCCTGGATAGCACCAAGATTATCAGTTACAAGATCAACCTCAAACTTATAAGCACCGTTTGACTCTGAAACTACTACAGTACCCTCAAGTATGATAGCTTTTGCGCCATCCTTTTCAGCATAGGTATAAGTCTTTGAAGCGTCGTAGTAAATGCCACCGCCAGCAGTCTGAACATTATAAGTACCCTCTGGCAAGAAGTTCTTGTCTGCATCCTGGCAGTTATAGAAGTTCAAACGAAGCTGAAGACCAGCATCATCATAGAGATTGATGTAGAAATCACCAAAACCGCTTGAAGCCTCAAGGAGTGAAGATGTAAATACTATACCAGCGTCATCGCCACCCTCACCAGGAGTAGTAGCGCCCGCGCCAATGTAGTTAACCTCGGTAGTAGGAAGCTGAGCCTGGATGTTGATCTCAGTGCCATCAGACAAGGTAGCGATAACAACATAGTACTTCTCGCCAGCCGCGCAGTTATAGTCGCTAGGCTGCTGAGTCTGGATTGAGGTGTAACCCTCAACTACAGTACCATCTGCCTTTGTGAACTTGGTTGTCCACTCATCACTCCAATCGTTGGTCTGGCAATAGTGGTAGATAACCTCAAAAACTGCACCCTCTGCATCATACAACCAGAAAGCATACTCTGAATCGTTACCGTTGTACTCGTAACCGTCGAAGTAGAGATCCAACTCAGCGCGTACGGGAGTGAAACCTGCAGCAGGCTCATCGCCACCCTCGCCGGGAACATATACATAGTCAACAGGACCATTCTCGCCACCAACAAGCTTCAAAGTGATCTTGTCAGCTGCAACAATCAACTTAGAGTAGTAGTAGTAGGTGTCAGAGATGATAGAGAAACCTGCCCAGCTTGAGTACATAACATCAGGCTGGTTGTAGCAGTAGTCGTAAGTACCCTCGATGATAGAACCATCGGCGTTGCAGTATGCATAGTAGATATTGATAGTGAACTCGTTGCCATCCTCAGTCTTTACGAGATATACATACTCACCACCAGTTGTAGAGTCATCGCTGTCGGCGACATCCCAGTATTGACCCAAGTACTCGAACGATGTGATAGCAACCTCAGGAGCAGGAACTGGAGCGAACTCCTTCTCAGCGTATACATACTCACCAGCAGCGTTGATAGCTACGATGCAGAGGTAAGCAGGATATGTAGGCTTGTACTGTGAAGCCTCGCAATAAGTATTGTAGCCACCAAGTGTATACATCGTCTCGTACTCCATAATCTCCAAAGCACGGTCAGCGGGAACCTCAGCTGGTGATGAGTAGTAAGAGTAGTAGTAAGCAACAACCTCCTCACCGAAGTAAGCGCTAACATTGAGGCTATTCTCGGTCATAGTAACAACCTCGTAGGTGATACCTGCATCGAAAGTACCCTCAGTCAAAGATGTAGTCTCGAATGTGCCGAACAAGTATACATTCTCATTAACAACCTGGTGCTGGAAGATCTCCATCTCGTTAGCAGCATTGAAAGGATATACGAAGAAGTGGTACTTAGTGCCAGGATTGATACCAGGAGCCCACTCGGTCAAAGATGACTCAGCAAGTGAAGAGAGAGTAACTATCTGGTCAACGAAGTCGCCAGAAACAACAGCACCAGCGCTTGTTACGCCGTAGCTCTGGATAAGCATAGGAATAAGAGCCTCTACTGAGTCAGCAACGCCCTGCTCAACATACATATTAAGCTCAGCATCAGAGTACCAACCAATTACATAGTACTGGTAGCCAGCCAAAGAGAGAGTATAAGAAGCGTCGTTCCAAGTAGCAGAATCAGCTACATACTCAGCCTCAACAAGGGTCTTCTTGTAGTTAGCCATAACTGCGCCCTTCAAAACGGGGTGCTCCGCATAGTTAACCATCTCGCCCTCCAAAGATACGAAGATGATATACTCCTTACCATACTCGAATGTGTAAGTAGGCCAGAAAGCACCTGCAAGAGTCTCAACAGAGAAGTTGTAAACCTCCTTCTCGGTTACGCCCTCCTGGTACTGCTGAAGCTCGATAACATTGCTCAAACCTGTAGAACGCTTTGTTGAAGCAACATTTTCGGTGTACTCAGACATCCAGTCGTCCCAGTTGTCGGTGAATGACTTGTCACCATACTGAGCATAAACCTCAGCGGGGATAACACCAATGTAGAAATCAGCGAAATCAGTGAACTTCTCACCGAAGTAGTTGGTCTGCTCGTAAGCTACAGTGTTCTCAAGAGTGATGTTGCCTGTATTGTCAACATTGAGCTTAATCTCAGCAAGGTTAACAAGGATCTTACCTACCTTGCAACCACCATTCTCAGAGTTGAAGTGTACAGAGATGTAACCCTCCTTCTCAGCGAAGCCAGCGTTAACAAACTCCTTTGCAGGACCAGTGATCTTCAAAACGAACTCGGTGCCACCAGCAGCCAAAACGCCCATACCTGGATCTACATTCTCCTCGTCCTCCTCAACCTCTGCAACCTCAACAGTAGCGCTCCAACCAAGAGGCTGGTTCATTACGTTAACATCAGCAACAGCGTCGTTGATAGTGAAAGGAATAACCTTGGTCTCACCAGGAAGTACGTATAGCTGGCTACGAGTAGAGTCGAACTCAATAACCTCAGCCTTAACAACAGTGAACTCCTCGCCGTTAGCCAAAGTGATAGTAACGGTGTTGTCCTCGTTAACAACAACCTCAGCAACTACGCACTCGGGAGCTACATTAACAGGAATCCAGTTCTCGCCATCAGCGCTAACCTCCAATACGCCGTCAACAACACGGTACTCGAGAGGATCGCAGTCACAACCTGCCAAAACAGTTACCTTCTCACCATTTGACAAGTTGATAACGGTGTTACCATCAGCGTCAGTGGTAATCTCAGTAACAACAGTCTTACCGTCGATAAGCGACTGCAAGGCCTCAACCTCATCAGCCAACCTATCCTCGAGAGCCTTAACGCGCTCGGCTAAAGTAGCAAGATCCTTCTCGACCTGATCGAGACGATCATTGATTGGGCCATCATCGTATGAACACGACGCAGCCAATGTCATAGCAGCAATCATAGATGCAGCTACAACTGACTTGAGGGTGGTAAAAAATTTCCTCATAGTGTAAAAAATAATTGGTTAATAATAAAAAAATAAATTGTGTCTGTTTTACAATTGATAATGCCGCAGAAAAGATAATGAGGCAATTATCAATGCAAATATAAATAATATTTTTTAATCTACGCCAAAAAATATGCATTTTTTTTATGCATAGTATTCGATTTTTATGCAAGAATTTAAAAAATGGTGGCGCGATTGAGGTGATTTTCGCAAGTTCGGGAGGGGCAGAGAGCAAAGAGACCACGGAGACCACAACGAAGTCAGGTATCATCAACGAAAATCATTTCTAATTTAATATGTTAAGCCCCACGACCTAATTTCTTGTTAGAAGGGGTATAATTTGGCGCCGATAAAGAGAAAGAGCGGATGGGACATACTTAGCGTATTTCCCATTCGCTCTTTGGATTGAGGCGTCGAAGGATACCCCTTATCACAAGAAATCGAGATTTTTGATTTTAGTGGAGCAGATTTAGTCTATCGCAATAAGAAATCCCGAAGGATAGTACTTAGCGTACAGCCTTCGGGATTTTGTTTGGGATGGGCTAAAGATGCCCAATACAAATCGAAAATTAGCCGATAAGTGCCTCGTATGCCGCCGCATCCAAAAGCTCCTCAACCTCAGCAGGGTTAGACATCTTAATCTTTACCAACCAACCCTCGCCGTATGGATCCTTGTTAACGAGTGAAGAGTCAGCCTCAACAGCCTCATTGAACTCGATAACCTCGCCACTTACGGGTGAGAATGCGTCAGATACGGTCTTAACAGCCTCGATAGAGCCGAAAACCTCGTTTGCCTCGATGGTCTCACCTACGGTGGGGACGTCAACAAAGACGATATCACCAAGCTGTGACTGAGCATAATCGGTAATGCCGATAACGGCAACATCACCCTCTACACGGCACCACTCGTGGTCGTTAGAGTACTTCAAATTAGCAGGTACATTAGCCATAATTCAAGTAGTATTTAAGTTATTGTATCAGTTTCGCAACCACAAAATTACATATTTTTCGCGGAAATCCAAATATTTACTCCACGAATTTTCACTATCTCCTCCGCTTTTGGGGCAAGCAGAACTCTATTTCCTTAAAGGCATAGGCAGAAATGGTGCCATCGGCGTGCTCCACGACAAGGTGCCCCGTGGGCTGCACGCGGCGGATGGTAGCCTCGAAACGCTCACCCGAGGCGTAGGCGTAGGTGTGAGGCTCGTCGCGGTGATATAGGAGTGAGTTATATCGCTGACTTATAGCATCTTTATCACCATCAACCAAACGCGAGTACCAACGCTCAAGGTTAAGCATAAAGGCTTCGAGCACCTCGCGTGGCGAACACCCCTCGGCGCCCTCCAAGCGCATAGATGTAGGATTAGGCAGGTCGTCGGGGAAGTCAGTCTGCTGAATGTTTAGGCCTATACCTACGATGGTGCGGGCAATATGGTCGGTGGCGAGCATCTGCTCGATAAGCACACCCGCGATTTTATAGTCGCCAACATATATGTCGTTCGTCCACTTTATGCGCGCCTCGAGGCCGTAGTTTCGGAGGGTGTCGACAAGCGCGAGAGCCACGACCTCCGAGAGCATAAACTGCTCGACTATAGGAAGAAAGTGAGGCTCGAGCACCACCGAGAAGGTGAGGTTCTCGCCCTCGATGCTATGCCACTTATGGCCACGTTGTCCGCGCCCCGCCGACTGGCTCCCCGCCCAGACAACATCCATGTGGCGATAGTCGGCACCGCGCGCCAAGTCATTCGTAGAGGTTGTATGTTCGAAATAGTGAATCATAGATGCTAATTGTGAATATTTTGGTCCAAAGATAGGGAATTTCCTCGAAAAAAGTTATCTTTGCGGTGGTATATATATTAAATATAAGTATATGACAAAAATAGAGATGCTTTCATCACTCACATTAGCAGCGTGTATGTTGCTTGCCGCATGTGGCTCGACAAGCACCAACGAGAAGGATGACAACAACGATACTACATCGACCTCTCCCAAGCAGGAGAGGGCCGAGGCACCAAAATATGGCTATAACATTGTGGCTCAGTACCCCCATGATGTGGAGAGCTACACCCAGGGCTTAGAATATGTCGACGGAACTCTCTGGGAGGGCACAGGCCAAGAGGGCAAGTCGCACCTTATGCGCGTAGACCTCAAAACGGGCAAGCGCTCCATCGTGGCATCGCTACCTAAGGAGGACTTTGGCGAGGGCATCACCCACTACAAAGAGCGCATATATCAACTCACATGGCTCTCAGAAAAGGCCTATGTGTACGACGCTAAGGGTAACATAATCAAGACCATACCCTACAGCGGCGAGGGATGGGGCATAACCACAGATGGCAATAGACTATTTATGTCGGACGGCACATCGGCCCTACGCATCGTCGACCCCGAGACCTTTGCAACATTGGGCATCATAAACGTATCGTTAGACGGATACATGCTCAGCTATATCAACGAGCTCGAGTGGGTTGATGGCTACATCTGGGCGAATGTCTACACCTACGACATCATTGTTAAGATCGACCCCAAGAGTGGCGAGGTGGTAGGCTATGTAGAGCTCGGCAAACTACGCCACCTGCTCAAGAACAACCCTCAAGCTGAGGCATTTAACGGCATAGCATACAACCCATCGAACGGGCACTTCTACGTTACGGGCAAGAACTGGAACAGCCTCTTCGAGATAGAGATACAGCAATAAAAGTTATTAGTAATGAGCAATATACGAGAGCGCATCACCGAGTTGATGCAACGACATATAGTAGTTAAGGATGCCGCCATAGGCACCACACTCACTGGCACACGTCGCGACATCGTGCCCGACATACTATCCATCAGCGACCGCGAACGCGTGGTGGCTATGTACGAGGCATCGATAAAGGCGGGAGCAACCATAATCACCTCGAACACCTTTATGTCCGACCCTCTGATGCTTGCATCGTGCGGCGTCAACACACCCACCGAGGAGGTTGTTAAGGCCTCGCTCGAGGCAGCCAAGGAGGCGAGAGAGCACAGCAATAAGGAGGTATTTATCGCAGGCTCGATAGGCCCATCTACGCGCAACATATCCCTTGCCATAGACCTTACCCCTGAGCAGCTACGCGACTCCTATCGCACACTTATTGAGGTACTTAACCATCACGGTGCCGATCTATTCCTAATAGAGAGCATCACCGACGTGCGCAATGCCGAGATTGCTGCGGAGTTATGTCGCGAGATAGCCCCCGAGGTGCCCATCATCTTCTCTGCCACGCTCTCAAAAATCGGAGGTCTCCTCGCATCGGGTCGCCCCATAGAGAAATTTATCGAGGATGTCGCGAAGTTCGAGCCCTTAGCTATCGGCTTCAACTGCTCGTATGGCGTTAAGAATGTGGTAGATAACATCGAGCTACTCACACGCTTTACGTCGCTACCAACATACGCAGCACCCTCGGCAGGCATCCCCGACGCCAAGGGTCGCCACCCCGAGACCGCAAAGAAGCATACCGAGACGCTGCGCACAGCAGCCGAGCGTGGCATGCTGAACATCGTTGGAGGCTGCTGCGGCACAACCGTAGATTACACACGTAGCGTAGCACAGATGGCACGCCACTACAAACCACGCAAATAGCCGATTATGAAACCCGTAGAATTTCGTCGTCACCTACACCGCTACCCCGAACTGTCGTTCAAGGAGCACGCCACACAGCAATTTATTATTGATTGCCTCAAGGCCGAGGGCATACCCTATCGAGTCGTTGCAGGCACGGGTGTTATTGCCATAATTGAGGGCACTCGCGGGCGCCATGAGCGTGCCGTAGTGCTCCGTGCCGACATCGATGCGCTACCCATCGAGGAGCTTAACGAGGTAGATTATCGCTCGGAAAACCGGGGCGTTATGCACGCCTGCGGCCACGACATGCACGCCGCAGTCCTCTTTGGCGTACTGCAGGAGCTTAACCGTGAGCGCGACTTCGAGGGTACGCTCTTCGGCATCTTCCAGCCGGGCGAGGAGCTCAACCCCGGAGGTGCATCGTTAGTTCTCAAGGAGGAGCCATTCAAAGGCTACGAGGTGGCAGCAGTCATCGGCGAGCATGTCGACGCCAAGCTTGAAGTGGGCGAGATAGGCATCTGTCCAGGGCGCTTTATGGCCTCAAACGACGAGCTACGCTTCAAGGTTACAGGCCGTGGCGGTCACGCTGCACGCCGCACAGAGATAGACGACACCGTCACAGCCATGGCCGACATGGTTGTTCGCACCACGGCACTAAACTCTCCCGACGGCGTGGTGTCGGTGGGCAGGGTTATCGCCGAGGGTGCAACGAATGTCATCCCCAGCATCGTAACCGCCGAGGGCACGATGCGCACCTTCGACAACGAGGAGCGCGAACGTATCTACTCGCACCTGCACGGAAATGCTCACATCATCGAGGAGAAATATGGTGTAAAGGTCGACGTCGATATCAATCGTGGCTATCCGTGCGTTACTAACGATGTGCTACTGTCGTACGAGGCGATGATTGTCGCCATGGATGAGGGTATCACCGTGAGGGAGCTAAAGCCACTAACTACAGCTGAGGACTTCGGCTACTATACCGAGCGCTACCCCTCGCTATTCTACCGCTTGGGTGTAGGCGCAGCGGCTGGTAGCTCTCACACAGCAACATTCTGCCCCGATGAGGGGGCATTGGAGGTGGGAGTGCGTATGATGCGACGTATGGCGCTCCACATCCTCAATAAGTAATAAATTGATTACCAATGGGAAAGAAAAAGAATAAGCGCGGAAACAATCGCGACGAGCGTGCCTCATTCATTGTGGGCATGTTCCGCGAGTTCCCCGACAATAAGTTTTCACTTAAACACCTTGCCGCAGCCTCGGGAGGTGCCGACCGCGAGGGTCGCACTATGACCTTTGCCATCGTCAGGCAGCTCATTGACGACGGCTTTGTGGAGGAGGTGGCACGCAGCAAGTATCGCCTATCGCGCAGTGCTATGCCCCGCTATGAGGGTGTCGTTGCGTCGATAACACCCGGTGCGCTCTACGTTGCAGTAGAGGCCCTGGAGAGCGATGTATACGTAGCACGCCGCAATGGTGGCGGAGCGTTGGATGGCGACCGTGTGATGGTTGCCGTGGCACGCCGCTCACGCGATGGCGAGTTGGAGGGCACTATCACCGAGGTGGTAGAGCGCAGCCACCGTCCCTACATTGGCACTGCCGAGGTTACCACCAACAACATATTCGTCAGCACCGACTCGCGCCGCCTGGGCGTAGATATACGCCTTGAGCGCAAGCACTATCCGCATGTCGAGACGGGCGATAAAGTGTCGGTGCGCATAGTTGACTGGGCCGAGGGTGAGCGTCTGCCCGAGGGTGAGCTTGTAGAGCGCCTCGGCAAGGCGGGAGAGAACGACACCGAGATGCACGCCATCCTCGCGGAGTTCGACCTACCCTACCACTTCGAGAAGAGGGTCATCGACGCTGCCGAGCGTATCGACGGCAAGATTACCGCCGAGGAGATAGCCCGCCGCCGCGATATGCGCGACCGCACGACATTCACCATAGACCCCGCCGATGCCAAGGACTTCGACGATGCACTATCTATTGTAAAGCTCAAGGATGGCCTCTGGGAGGTGGGTGTACATATCGCCGATGTTACGCACTACGTTACGCCCGGCTCGGTTGTCGACAACGAGGCTGTGGAGCGTGCCACATCGGTATATCTTGTCGACCGCACCGTGCCTATGCTCCCCGAGCGCCTATGCAACGACCTCTGCTCGCTGCGACCAAACGAGGATAAGCTCTGCTTCTCGGCGGTGTTCACCATAAACGAGAGTGCCGAGATTGTGGATGAGTGGCTTGGTCGCACCGTGATACACTCCGACCGCCGCTTTGCCTACGAGGAGGCGCAGGAGGTTATCGAGACAGGCAAGGGCGACTATAATGAGGAGATACTTACTCTAAACGACCTGGCGCAGAAGTTACGCAACGACCGCTTTAAGCATGGCGCCATAGCCTTTGCGCGTGACGAGGTGCGCTTCAAGCTCGACGAGAAGGGTCGACCCCTTGGCGTATACACCAAGGTGCAGAAGGAGGCAAATCAGCTTATCGAGGAGTTTATGCTCCTTGCTAACCGCCGCGTGGCAGAGTACTGCGCACACCGCATATCGAACGGACGTAAGGTGGCGCGCCCTATGGTCTTCCGCGTGCACGACGAGCCCTCGGAGGATAAGTTGGAGCGTTTCCGCGACTTCGCGCTACGCTTCGGCCACTACTTCAAGGCGCAGAAGGGGCGTGCCATAGCCAAGGAGATGAATAAGCTGCTCACGAAGATTGAGGGCTCGGCCGAGTCGAATGCCATCACCACGCTCGCCGTGCGCTCGATGGCCAAAGCGGTATACACCACCGATAATATTGGACACTACGGCCTCGCCTTCCCCTACTATACGCACTTCACCTCACCCATCCGCCGCTACCCCGATATGATGGTGCATAGGCTTCTGGCCTCGTACCTTGCGGGCGAGAAGCGTGGCGATAAGAAGCAGCTTGAGTCGCTCTGCGTGCACTCCACCGAGCGCGAGATTGTAGCCTCGGAGGCCGAGCGCGCAAGCATCAAGTATAAGATGGCGGAGTTTATGAAGGACCGCATCGGCGAGGAGTTCGATGGCGTGGTATCGGGTATGACCGAGTGGGGTGTATATGTCGAGCTCGACGATACACACGTCGAGGGTATGGCCTTCCTGCGCGACATCGACGAGGATGACTACTACCGCTTCGACGAGGCACGCTACGAGATTGTGGGTCGCTCGTCGGGCATACGCCTCACGCTCGGAACGCCTGTGCGCGTGAGGGTTAAGAGCGTAGATATGAACCGCCGCACCCTTGACTTTAAGCTATTACTTAACAAGAGATAGGCAATGAGTATAGATAGCATCCTTGAACGAGCCCTCGAGCGCGAGCCCCTATCACGCACCGAGGCATACACACTCTACGACGAGGCACCCCTACACCTGCTCTGCGACATTGCCGACACGCTACGCAAGAGCGCCGTGAAGGACCCCTCGGTGGTGACGTGGCAGATAGACCGCAACGTCAACATCACGAACGTATGTAAGTCGGGTTGCCGCTTCTGCAACTTCCACTGCAAGCCCCACGAGACCGAGAAGGCCTACATCACCACGATGGCGGAGTATCGCACAAAGATTGACGAGGCCCTTAAGCTCGGTGCCGACCAGTTGCTGTTGCAGGGAGGTATGCACCCGAAGCTCGGCATAGAGTTCTACGAGACGCTCTTTAAGCAGATAAAGAGGGAGTACCCCACGCTACGCCTCAACGCCTTAGGGGCGCCCGAGGTGGCACATATCGCCGCGCTGTCTAACATCACAACGGTGGAGGTGTTGGAGCGCCTGCGCGCTGCGGGCCTCGACACACTCCCTGGCGCGGGCGCCGAGATACTCTCGGACGAGGTGCGCAAGCGCATATCGCCCGCCAAGCCCTCGGCACGCGACTGGGTGAGGGTTATGCACGAGGCGCATAAGATGGATATACCCACTACGGCAACTATGATGTATGGCCACGTGGAGACCCCACATCAGAGGGTCGACCACCTGATTACCATACGCGACCTTCAGGCCGCTAAGCCCGAGGGTGCACGCGGATTTACGGCATTTATCCCGTGGGTCTTCTGCCCTAAGGGAACACAGCTCGAGAGGGAGGGCATAGCACCCCGCTTCTCGGCTACGGAGTATCTGCGCATTATCGCTATGAGTCGCATTATCCTGCACAATATCACCAACATACAGGCATCGTGGCTCACAGTGGGCAAGGAGGTTGCGGAGATTGCACTAAAGAGCGGTGCTAATGATATGGGCTCGATAATGATTGAGGAGAATGTGGTATCGAGTGCTGGTGCCACCACACGCTTCGATAGGGATGCTATGCAGGCGACTATTCGCCGTGCCGGCTTCACCCCCCGCCTCCGCGACCAGCTTTATAACTATAGGGACTGAGTATATTTACATTCCACCCCAAACCCCTGCCTTTGACAAAGGAGGGGCTTGTGGCAAGGCTCCGCCTTGCACACCTAAAGGTGTCTGTACAACACACCCCGAGACCCAATTTCTTGTCAGAAGGGGTTAGGCTTGGTCTATCGCAAAAGAAACCACCACAGGATAGTACTTAAACGTACAGCCTGTGGTGGTTTACTTTGGGGATGGGCCGAGAATGGCCCCTTATCACAAGAAATTTCTTATGCGAAGAGTGCAACATCCTCCGCCTCCGACGCATTAATATACGACGCTGCCTCGGTGATCTTCTTGGTTGCGTACTTCACGAAGATCTTGGTAGGATTGAGGTACTCTGCCTCGCACTCTGCAGCCTGGCGGAGCATAATGTGCGACATAATGATGTAACCAGCAATCTCAACAAGACGGCGTGAGTGGAACTCCTTATAGCCTGTAGTCTCCTTGTCGATGGTCTCAACGCGCTCAACAACCTGCTCGTACACCTTGCGGAGCTCAACAAGCTGCGCACCCATAGCCTCGGTAGCCTCGGTGCGAGCGTTCTCCTCGTAGCGCATAATCTGCTCGAGGTAGGTGCCCTTGGTTACGTGGTTGATGGCAGCCACAACTTGAAGCTGTGTGGTACCCTCGTAGATGTTCATAATACGAGCATCGCGATACAAACGCTCGCAAGCGTAGTCCTTCATATAGCCCGAGCCACCGTGAATCTGGATAGAGTCGTAGGCAACCTCGTTGGCATACTCCGAAGCGAACATCTTGGCAAGAGGCGTAAAGCCATCAGCAAGACGGTTGTAGAACTTCATCTCCTGGCGCTCCTCGGCCTCGAGTGAGCGGTCGTGCGAGATGTGAGTAAGCTGCTTGTAGATGTCCACAAAACGTGCTGTCTCATAGAGCATTGCACGCGATGCAAGGGTCTTAGCCTCCATATTCTTAAGCATCTCGCGTACGGCAGCGAACTCGATGATAGCCTTACCGAACTGCTCACGCTCGCCAGCATACTTCAACGCCTCGCGGTAGGCAGCCTCGCACAAACCTGTAGACTGCGCTGCGATACCCAGACGTGCCGCGTTCATAAGCGACATAACGTACTTGATAAGACCCATCTTGCGGTCGCCAACCAACACTGCAGGAGCGTTGTTGAATACAAGCTCGCAGGTAGGTGAGCCCTTGATACCGAGCTTATTCTCGATGCGGCGCACCTTCACACCACCATCGCGCTTGTCGTAGATAAGCATCGAGAGACCACGTGCATCCTTTGTGCCCTCCTCGGTACGAGCAAGTACCAACGAGATGTCGCCATCACCATTGGTAATGAAGCGCTTACAGCCGTTAAGGCGCCATACGCCAGCAGCCTCGTCCCACGATGCCTTGAGCATAACGGCACCAAGGTCAGAACCTGCATCTGGCTCTGTGAGGTCCATAGCGCAGGTCTCACCAGCTGACACGCGGGGCAAGAACTTAGCCTTAATCTCCTCCGACGCAAACTCGTTGATGGTCTCGGCGCAGTCCTGCAAGCCCCAGATATTCTCGAAGCCTGCATCGGCACGTGCAACCATCTCGTTAGCCATAGCGAAGCACGTCACGGGCATATTCAAACCGTCGTACTTACGTGGAAGGGTCATGCCACCCAAGCCCGCAGCGTTCAACGCCTCGATATTACGCACGGTACCCGAAGCATACTCCACGTGGTCGTTAACAACACGGGGACCCTCGTGGTCTACGCTCTCGGCATTTGCGGCGATAACCTCACCACATACGTCACCCACAATCTCCAACACGCGGCGATATGAGTCGAGAGCATCCTCCGTATCCTGGGGGGCATAGTCATACTCAGCAGCATCGGCAAAGTTACGCTCCTTGAGCTCGATAATCCTCTTCATCAAGGGATGAGAGAGGTGATACTGCAAATCTTTGTTATCTGTATAGAAATTTGCCATAGCTTACTTTGAATTCTGTTTGTAATACTTAATCATCTTGGGGATAACCTCTTCAACGCTACCGGTGATAGCATAGTCGGCAATCTTGTTGATGGGCGCAGCAGGGTCGGTGTTGATAGAGACAATCATTGCCGAGCCATCCATACCTGCGGTGTGCTGAATCTGACCCGAGATACCACAAGCGATATAGAGCTTGGGGCGTACCGTAACGCCTGTCTGACCAATCTGGCGCTCGTGCTCCGTGAAGCCAGCATCTACAGCGGCACGCGAGGCACCAACCTCACCACCCAACACATCAGCGAGCTCATGCACTAATTTAAATCCCTCCTTTGAGCCTACACCGTAGCCACCAGCCACGATAACCGAAGCACCCTTGATGTTAATCTTACGCTCCTCGATGTGGCGCTCAACGATGCGTACAGCGAGGTCTGTATCCTTAACCATAGGCTTCCAGTCAATCTCGCGAACCTCACCAGCAGCGGGAGTTGCAAGAGCCTCCTTGCGCATAACACCCTCACGCACGGTAGCCATCTGAGGACGGCACTCGGGGTTGACGATGGTGGCGATGATGTTACCACCAAAGGCGGGACGAATCTGGTAGAGCAACGAGTCGTACTCCTTGCCACTCTTAGCATCCTTATGTTCGCCGATAACAAGCTCAGTACAGTCAGCCGTAAGACCGCTGTGGAGCGACGATGACACACGTGGTGCGAAGTCACGACCTACTGGAGTAGCACCAAACAGAGCAATCTGAGGCTTCTCCTGCTCGATAAGACCTACCATAACGGCAGTGTGGGGAAGGGTGCGGAAGGGTGAGAATATCTCGTTGTCGGCAACCCATACGGTGTCAGCACCATACTTTGCCAACTCGGGGGCCAAATCCTTGACATTGTGACCGATAACCACAGCCTCGAGCTTAACACCAAGCGTGTTTGCAAGCTCACGACCCTTCGTTAGGAGCTCCAACGACACGTCGGCAATCTCCCTCTCCTCAATCTCGATATATACAAATACGTTATTCATACTCTTAACTATTTAGGGATTAACCGAGCGTGTGGCTCGCAATAAGTTCCTGCATAAGTGCCTCGATATCCTTGTCATCCGAGGTGAGCGTCTTAGCCTCCTTGGCCTGGAATACCACGTTCTCAATCTTCTTCACCTTGGTGGGCGAGCCGCTCAAACCGAGCTGCTCGGGATCAGGGTCAACATCGGCAGCTGCCAACTCCACAATGTGGAGGTAGGGGCGCTCCTCTATAAATGCCTTGCGCTGGTCGTCTGCCGCAGCCATCTCCGAGGTGGCCAAAGCATACTTAAACTTCATAACGCGCTTGGCGTTGCGTGGACGGCACTCCTTAGCCGATGAGTTGACAGTAATGAGTGCGGGCAGTGGCGAAACGACAACCTCCGAGCCACGCTCCAAGCGACGCTTGATGGTGATCTGCGTATCGTTAATATCTACAAGCTCCTCGGCGTATGTAATCTGTGGGAGGTCGAGCTTCTCAGCTACCTGAGGACCAACCTGTGCGGTATCACCGTCGATAGCCTGACGGCCTGCAACTATGATGTCTGGCTCAATCTTACGCAATGCCAACGACAAAGCATACGACGTAGCCAACGTATCAGAACCCGCAAACTCCTTGCCCGAAAGAAGATAACCGCCATCAGCACCGCGGAACATAGCCTCGCGGATGACGTCACTCGCACGCTGGGGACCCATCGTGAGCACGTAGACCTCGCTGCCTGCGATGCGCTCCTTCATCTGGAGTGCCATCTCAAGGGCATTTAGGTCCTCGGGGTTGAAGATTGCAGCAAGAGCAGCACGGTTTACCGTACCCTCTGGAGTCATGGCATCCTTGCCGACATTACGCGTGTCGGGCACCTGCTTTGCCATAACCACAATTTTCTTAACTCTTTCCATAACTATATAAATATATGTATAATCACTCTCCTATATCTCTTTGCGCCACTTCGATTGCCACCCTACAAGCGGGCAAAACAATCGTGCAAAGATACTTATTTTTACCGAAACGGCACTATTTTTCCACCACAATTTACCATATAAATTTGCAATATGTTGTAAATCAAAGTGTTGAGCAAATAGCTCATTTGTCCGTTTTACCATTCGGCTAACCTCGCACATCGACGCCAACACGACGATAGCAACTGAGTAGGTTGTATGCCACCACCTCCTCGCGGAAGCGCGATGCAAGACGTCTACCCACCTTTATCATGTCACTGCGCATCTCCTCATCGTCGAGCAAACTACGTACAGCCCCAATAAGCTCATCGCGATTGTCATCGTCGACATATATAGCGGCACTCTCGGCAATCTCCTCCATACTTGAGCCTCGTGCAGCAATAACCGGAACGCCCGACGTCATAGCCTCAGCAACAGACGAAGCATAACCCTCATACGTTGAGAGGTTTATAAGCATTGACGAGCTCTGATATATTGCCGGCAAGTCACACCCCTGCACATCTCGCACGAAGTGAACCCTATCACTCACACCCAGTTCCTCCGTCATACGCACCAAGCGCTGAGTGAAGGTTGTTGCCTCGCCCACAATAACGTAGTGTAACTCGTGGTCGAGTAGTGGCAATATCTGTATCACATGCTCTATTTTACGGCGGCTGAGATGCTTACCTACGCTGAGCATATATCGCTCGGGCAGCGAGTATCGCTCACGCACCTCACTCCTCACACTATCCTCAACATGCTCCGCGAAACACTTTGCCACACCACAATATACTACATCCACCTTATCAGGGTCGATAGCAAACTGCCCCACAATATCTCGCTTAACACACTCACTCACAGCCACAATACGATCGACACGACGCAATAGCTGCGACATATAGAGGCGCTTTATGAGCACCTCTACGGTGTCTGCTATGTTCTTCTCATGTAGGAATGCAAGGTCGTGAATAGTGACCACACTTCGAATATTACGACTCGCTAAGCCAAAGGGAATGTGCTCTGCCAGACCATGATATAGCTCCACATCGCCATTACGTAGGTCGTTGGAGATGGCCCACATTCGCCACGGCAGCGTACAAGCGCGCCACACTGCACCATCTGGCTCCATGGTCTCCACATTGTGTAGCTCCTCTATTTTCGCATACTCTGCATGTGGCTTATTTGCAGCAACATAGGCACGATAGTAGCCATATCGAGCTGTGGCCTTTGCCAACGCCTCGACTACTAAACGTGAATATGCACCATACTCCTCAGAGTTTGTGACAGCATATCGTGCATCAAATCCTATCGTTGTGCTACGTTTCATACTTTAGTTCGCAACTAACATTGCCATAGGCAACAATCTTTGCAAAGTTAATAAAAAAACTCTAACATTGGCGTCTATCACGCTGTTTTTATGCTATTATCACGCCTAATTAGCACTCCTTCAACACAATAGTAGCACATCAATGTAAGAGTAATTAATTTTTTAGGGCGACATTTTTGTTCGTTGCGAAATTTGTATTATCTTTGCAGCGCAAAAAAGTTGGACCCATAGCTCAGTTGGTTAGAGCAGCGGACTCATAATCCGAAGGTCGTGGGATCATGCCCCTCTGGGTCCACAAACAAAAAAGTCTCGGCACAGCGTCGAGACTTTTTTTGTTATACCACCTATAGCTTAGACAAAAAAATGAGGCAACCGAAAGGCTGAAACCCGAGCTATACTCTTCGGTTTCAATGACATAGCTTGCATCTAAATGTCTCAGACAAACAGTATACAACCTGTGTCATTCCTTTCGATTGGCCTCTCCAACCTAAAACTACTAACCTAAATGAACCTTAAAACTTCGCTGCAAAGATAAAGAGTTATTTTGAAACCACCAAGCGTTTTATTAAAAATTTTCAAAAAATTCTTCAATTGTTTTAATTAATTATTATCATTTCTCATTATAGTCACCCTAAAATTGCACAATTATTTGGCAGCATAGGAGTGTTTTCTCGTAAGTTATTCGTATATTTGCTCTCGAAATTCTATTGTCAACATAAAACTTAAACACATAAGTTATGAAATACGCTATTATATCTACAGAGAAGGGTGATATGAAGGCGGAGCTCTACGAGAAGGAGACGCCTATCACCGTAGCTAACTTCATTAAGCTCGCCGAGAGCCGCTTCTATGACGCACTCACCTTCCACCGTGTCATTCCCGACTTCGTTATTCAGGGTGGTTGCCCCAAGGGCGATGGCACAGGAGGCCCAGGCTACACCATCCCCTGCGAGACACGTGCCGAGCGTCAGTATCACGACCGTGGTGTGTTATCTATGGCTCACCGTGGCCCCAATACTGGTGGCTCGCAGTTCTTTATCTGCCACAACCGCATGAATACGCAGCACCTCGACGGAGTACACACATGCTTCGGCAAGGTTGTGGAGGGCGTAGATGTCATCGACGACATACGTCCTGGCGACCTTATCCTCTCTGTAACGATTGTAGAGGAGTAGTCTCCTATATCATATATAAGGTATCATGACGGATTTTAAGCCCCTCTTCGAGGATATTGCCAAGGAACCGCTCTACATTGCCGGTCCTTGCAGTGCTGAGAGTCGCGAGCAGCTGCTTGCTGCGGCACGTGGTGTCGCTGCGGCAGGCGTTGCTGTGCTCCGCGCCGGCGTGTGGAAGCCTCGCACCAAGCCAGGCTCATTTGAGGGCATAGGCAGCCGAGCATTGGAGTGGATGGCCGAGGCTCGCAACGAGTATGGAATTAAGGTGATTACCGAGGTTGCAACACCCGAGCACCTCAACCTCGCACTCGATGCTGGCGTCGATGGCATCTGGATAGGCGCCCGCACCACAACCAACCCCTTTGCCACGCAGCAGATTGCCGACGCACTGAGAGGTGTCGACACCGCCGTCATAGTCAAAAATCCCGTGATACCCGATGTAGACCTATGGGTTGGCGCCATCGAGCGTATATATAATAGTGGTATCCGTCGCCTTGCTGCTGTGCACCGCGGCTTCGGCACGCACCAGACCACACCCTACCGCAATGCCCCACACTGGTCTGTTCCCATCGAGCTACACCGACGCCTGCCGTCGCTCACCATACTCTCAGACCCCAGCCATATCGGAGGCTCACGCAACCTCATCGCCACGCTCTCGCAGCAGGCACTAAACCTTGGTTTCAATGGTCTGATGATAGAGTGCCACCCTAACCCCGATGCGGCACTCAGCGATGCTGCCCAGCAGGTTACTCCCGAACATCTCGGCGAGATTCTCTCTCAGCTGGAGCTTCGTCGCAGCCCCGTCACCGCAGATGCACTGCGCGATTTCCGCCTACATATCGACTCTATAGATAGCCGAATTGTGGAACTTTTGGCCGAGCGCATGGATGTTTCGAGGGAGATTGGCGAGTATAAACTGCAACATGGCATCGCTGTTGTGCAACAAAATCGCTATAATGAGCTTCTCTCCACCGCAAAACAGCGCGCGGAGTCATTAGGACTAACCGAGTCGTTTATACATCAGATTTTCAGTATGATACACGAACAATCTGTACGTGAGCAGCTGCGTATCGAGGATGAGAGCAAAAAGAAAAGTTAATTTTTTTCGAAAAAAGTTGCAAAAAAATTTGCAGAATAAAATTTTTGGTGTACCTTTGCACTCGCAATCGAAAAGGTTGCAGCGTAAATTTAAGATGTTAGTAATGCGGAAATAGCTCAGTTGGTAGAGCACAACCTTGCCAAGGTTGGGGTCGCGAGTTCGAGTCTCGTTTTCCGCTCAAAATCAAGTCTCAGAAAACTCTGAGACTTTTTTGTTTTTATGCCTAATTTTTCGGAATCGCTCCCCCAGGCACCTGTGGCAAGGTTTTGCTCCTCCAACTGAGTAATAAATCAAAACAAATCATTGGCGGTAAACAGGGTGTAATGCACGAAATAAGTTGTAATCTGTGCACCAAGTCTATTTTAGTTGTGAAGGTTAGTGCAAGAAGTCCATAACTAACTAATTTACAATTATGTACAGCATTACATTTACTTGTGAGAAGAGTGTTGCAAACCGAGCAAACCTAAGTAGAATCAGGATGTGGGTTAATGTAGATGGCGTAAGAAGTTCTGTTTATCTTGACCTGAGGGTAAATCCTGAGGAGTTCAAAAAATCTATTTTTTCAAAGCGTTCAAATCACATAAATCGCTATTGCTCAGAGATTAGGAGGAAAGTTGATGAGTATTACTCAGATTGTGTGGTGAAGGGACTCCAGGTTCAAGCTGCAACCTTAACAGATTTTGTGAAGAATGGATTTGAGGAGCGTCACTACATGCTATACCAACTTTTTGATGACTTCACAACCATCATTGAGAAGAGGAAGGGTGCTGAGATTGGACACTCTACATACACTAAATATCTACTTGCCATTGAGCAATTCAAAGCAGTAGTTGATGATAAACCCCTCAAGGCAGTTAATAATACCGATATTCTTAACTACAAATACTACCTTAAAAATGAAGTAAAGTTGAAGGACTCTACATTGGCATCATACCTGACCAAAGCAAAAAGCATATTTGTGTACGCCATCAGGAATGATAGGTTATCGGTAAATCCCTTTGATACCATCAAGATTAAGAAAGGGGAAGTTAATATCGTTCCACTCACCAAAGAGGAATTGATGACCATTGCCAACAAGGATTTTGGTATTACACGACTCAATCAAGTAAGAGACCTGTTTATATTTGCTGCGAATACAGCTCTTTCCTATTGTGACCTTGTTTCAGTTAAAAGAGAGGATATACAAACAGATGGTGATGTAATGTACTTGAAGAAGAAGAGAGGTAAGACGGGAGTGACATATATTCTACCTCTCAACGATACTGCAATTGGCATCTTACGGAAGTATGATTATGCACTTCCTGTTATCACTAACCAAAAGTATAATTCTTACTTGAAGGAGATAGCAGACATCTGTGGCATCAAAAAGACTCTCACCACTCACCTTGCGAGACACACGGCAGCAACATTGATGTTGAACGCAGGGATAGCAATAGAAGTCGTTTCAAAGATTCTTGGACACTCTAATACCAAGATGACCCAACACTACGCTAAACTGCTCGATAAGACAGTCATCAACACTAAGATTGAATTTTAGGAGACTCCCATAAGTAGCAGAACCAACGCTTATTTTTTTAGGTGTTGGTTTTTGCTTCTATATTAAAGTACAAATTCATAGTATAGTTGGAATACAACTCGAACCCTATTTTATTTAATATTGTAAATCAGCATTTTATCTATTTATTAAAAATAGATGCGTGCATATCTACAAACTAATAGTTATTTTGTGTATTTTTTCTACTTGAATTGGAATGTTTTTAGTTGCCCACTGATAATATCTATTATCTCTCCTTGCATGCGAAGAAATGCTTTAATATTTGGTTGTCTATTGAGATTAGCAGCGACATCATTGGCAATGTCTCGTAGCATAACATTATCAACCAATAGCTGAACACCGCTATCGATATTTAATGTATTTTGACTTTTAAGATACTTGGAAAGTTGAAATTTACACATACTCTCTATGCAACTAACACAGGAGTCATCATACTTGAATGACTTGATGTACTCTTTTAGTAGAGTTACAATATTTCTACCCTGTTTTAGCAGTTCCTCCTTTTTTACCTTAGCAGCATCAGCAACCTCCAACTCCTTGATTTGAACAAAGACATCGGAGAGCTCATCTATCGCCTTTTGTGTATTGCGAGGGAATGCATACTGCATATTATATTTGTAAATAATGTCATTCGCTTTGTAATGAAGCTCCTTCAACTTATCGGTACTTACCTTTGCCTCACAACGGATTGTTCCGTAACCATTAATTTCATTAAACTTTTTCATGTATTTTTATTTAATATCAATTTTATTGTGCTTACACCATCTTTTAAATTCATATAATCTCCTTTCAGAGTTGGGTTTTATCCCTTTTTCTTTTAGCAACTTGCTATTATCTGCTACGCTCCTCTCAAAGTCATAGTTTTCTAACAGAATCTCGTTGGAAATTCCACTCCTAATGTGATTCGCCATTGCCCGTACTCCAACCCCGTACTTTTCACAATATGCCTTATTGACTTTGATTCCATTCTTATTCGTTCTTGCCCTTCTGCGTAGTTGTCCCTTAGTAGCGGATGCTATACTATATCTATCACGCTTTGTATATGCTCCCTTAGCAATCTTATAAAGTATCTTGTTTGTAAACTCCCCATCGGAGTTATCTATCCAAAACTGCCGTTCATAGACCATAGCAAATAGTAGATTCTCAAAGGTCATATTGGGGTTAATTTTTAATCGTAGGAGTGCATTGTTAAATAGAGTTCGTTCCCTATCTCCTTTTTTTATACGGACATTTCTTGGGATGTATTTTCCATCATCTATTTTTTCCATAAAATACCTCCGAGATATTTGCACATAGTCGTCAAGTGATATATATGGTATATTCTCATCCACCTGTGTAGTATCGGTTATTTCATACTTATATTGGTAGTCGGTCAGTAGTTGATAAGCTCCATCTTCGCTATCTATCCCCCAGAATCTTCTTTCAAACTCTTTATCTTTTATTTCTATATCCTTTTCTTCATAACTTACTGCATTTCTATTGATTATATCATTTCTCTCTTCTTTTTTATATGTATTGGATAAACTCTATAACCACTTATTCGTCAAACATAAGGATAATGAATTTGTAAGTGGAAGAGTATATACGAATACAATAGAAAACTTTTGGGGACTTCTTAAAAGAGGTTTATTAGGTATATATCATAACACATCAAAGAAA
>JAGATC010000020.1 GCA_017621455.1 Alistipes sp.
GCCAGAGCAGCTGATTTGTAATCAGCTGGTCGGGGGTTCGAATCCCTCCATCGGCTCCTCAAGGGAGCCGAATGAAGAGAGTCCGCCGCGAACGGCGGGAAGAATCCGGCCTATGCGCCCCGGAGCGACGGCGGAAGCGTAGCGCTACGACACGAAATAGTGCGTAATGAAATAAGGGAGAGTACCAGAGTGGCCAAATGGGACAGACTGTAAATCTGTTGGCGCACGCCTTCGGTGGTTCGAATCCATCCTCTCCCACCAGAACAAAAGCAAACGACGGAATCTGCACCAGTGCAGATTTTTCCGTTTAGGTTGCGCAAATGCGGAAGTAGCTCAGTTGATAGAGCATTAGCCTTCCAAGCTAAGGGTCGCGAGTTTGAGCCTCGTCTTCCGCTCGAAAATGTAGGAACGTGTGATGTAAAAACGACAGTCGAAAAGCGGTTTTTATGTCACTCGTATTCTTACGAAAAAACAATACGACCAGAACGTAAGGTTTAAACTAAAATAACTTTCAGATTATGGCAAAAGAAAAATTCGACCGTTCGAAACCCCATGTGAACATTGGTACTATCGGACACGTTGACCACGGTAAAACCACTCTTACCGCCGCGATTACCACCGTACTCGCAAAGAAGGGCCTTTCCGAGCTCCGCTCGTTCGACTCCATCGACAATGCTCCCGAGGAGAAGGAGCGCGGTATCACCATCAACACCTCTCACGTAGAGTATCAGACCGCTAACCGCCACTATGCTCACGTAGACTGCCCCGGACACGCCGACTATGTGAAGAACATGGTTACCGGTGCCGCTCAGATGGACGGTGCGATTCTCGTAGTTGCCGCTACCGACGGTCCTATGCCTCAGACCAACGAGCACGTGCTTCTCGCAAAGCAGGTGAACGTGCCTAAGATTGTCGTATTCCTGAACAAGTGCGATATGGTTGACGACCCTGAAATGCTCGACCTCGTCGAGATGGAGGTTCGCGACCTGTTGGCTAAATACGATTTCGATGACAACTGCCCTATCATCCGCGGTTCCGCTCTCGGCGGACTCAACGGCGAGCCTCAGTGGGAGGAGAAAATCATGGAACTCATGAATGCAGTTGACGAGTACATTCCGATTCCGCAGCGTGAGAACGAGAAACCGTTCCTGATGCCGGTTGAGGACGTATTCTCGATTACCGGTCGTGGTACCGTGCTTACCGGTCGTATCGAAACCGGTGTCATCAAGGTTGGTGATCCGGTTGAAATCGTAGGTCTCGAAGAGAAGACCCTGACTTCGACCTGCACCGGCGTCGAGATGTTCCACAAGTTGCTCGACGAGGGTGAGGCAGGCGATAACGTAGGTCTGCTCATGCGTGGTATCGACAAGAAGGACGTTAAGCGCGGTATGGTTGTCGCTAAGCCGGGTTCGATTACTCCGCACACCAAGTTCACCGCTGAGGTTTATATCTTGAAGAAGGAAGAGGGTGGTCGTCACACTCCGTTCCACAACAAGTACCGTCCTCAGTTCTACCTCCGTACGATGGACGTAACCGGTGAGGTTGCTCTTCCTGAGGGTGTAGATATGGTTATGCCGGGCGACCACGTAACCATCACCGTAACCCTTATCTACCCTGTCGCTATCAACGAGGGTCTGCGTTTCGCAATCCGCGAGGGTGGTCGCACGGTAGGTGCAGGTCAGGTTCTTGCAATCGTTGAGTAATTACTTACGATAAATATTGAGAGAGGGGTTTCCCTCAGGGTTTCCCCTCTCATTTTAGGAGCATAGTTCAAGGGTAGAATAGCGGTCTCCAAAACCGTTGATGGGAGTTCGAATCTCTCTGCTCCTGCTAATTAAAAAAGAATAAGATATGTTTAAGTATTTTAAGAATTCGTATAACTATTTTAAGAATTCGTATAACTATTTTAAGAATTCGTATAACGAGTTGGTTCACAAGGTGACCTGGCCCTCGTTTGAGCAGTTGATTGGCTCTACGAAGGTTGTGTTGGTTGCATCAGTGATCTTTGCTTTGGTCGTGCTCTGCATGGACCTTGTATTCGAGAATCTCATGAATGGAGTATACAGCTTGTTGCGATAACAAGTTGTCTGTTTTTTAGTGCTTTAACGCAATGGGAGAGATTACTAAGCAGTGGTATGTAGTCCGCGCAATTGGTGGCAAGGAGAAGAAGGTCAAAGAGTATATCGAGGCCGAGGTTCGTCACAGCCATCTTGAGGATTATATATCACAGGTTCTTATTCCGACCGAGAAGGTCTACACAATCCGCAACGGAAAGAAAGTATCAAAGGAGAAGGTCTCATATCCAGGCTATGTCTTGATTGAGGCTGCCTTCGTTGGACAAATACCAATCATCATTCGCAACATCCCTAATGTACTCGGCTTCTTGGGTGACACCAAGGAAGACAGTCGTAAGATGAATCCTACACCTCTACGTCCACATGAGGTTAGCCGTATTCTCGGACTTGTCGATGAGTTGAGTCAGAAGGACGAGGAGAACGAGACTCCGTTCTTCGTCGGCGAGACCGTCAAGGTTACAGACGGTCCATTCTCAAGCTTCCAAGGTACCATTGAGAGTGTCGACAACGAGCATCGTAAACTTGTCGTGAGTGTGAAGATTTTTGGCCGCAAGACTCCTATGGAGTTGAGCTTTACACAAGTTGAAAAAGAATAATTAACCAAGGAAAATTATGGCAAAAGAGGTTGCTGCATTTATTAAATTGCAGATCAAAGGTGGTGCCGCTAACCCCTCACCTCCAGTAGGTCCTGCATTGGGTTCAAAGGGAGTCAACATTATGGACTTCTGTAAGCAGTTCAATGCACGTACACAGTCACAGGCAGGTAAGGTTCTTCCGGTAATCATCACTGTTTACAGTGATAAGTCGTTTGACTTTGTAGTTAAACAGCCACCGGTAGCCATTCAGCTCAAGGAAGCAGCTAAGATCCAGACTGGTTCGGCTCAGCCTAACCGTCAGAAGGTCGGCCAGGTAACATGGGACCAGGTTAAGGAGATCGCAGAGGGCAAGATGCCCGATATGAACTGCTTCACAATTGAGGCTGCTATGCGTATGGTCGCCGGTACTGCTCGCAGTATGGGTATCAACGTAGTTGGTGAATTTCCTAACATGTAACGAACATTACAAGAATGAGTAAGTTGACAAAAAATCAAAAGATTGCCTACGCTAAAGTCGAGGACAAGGCGTACAAGCTTTCTGAGGCTGCAGCTCTTCTGAAGGAAATTACCTTTACGAAATTTGATGCCTCGGTAGACATTGACGTCCGTTTGGGCGTGGATCCTCGTAAGGCTAATCAGATGGTTCGTGGCGTTGTAACGTTGCCTCATGGTACAGGTAAGACTGTACGCGTGTTGGTACTCTGTACTCCTGACAAGGAGTCTGAGGCACAGGCAGCTGGCGCAGACTATGTAGGTCTTGACGAGTACATTGAGAAGATTAAGGGCGGTTGGACCGATGTTGATGTGATCATCACTACCCCCAACGTAATGGGTAAGGTTGGTGCATTGGGTCGTATCTTGGGTCCCCGTGGTTTGATGCCTAACCCCAAGACTGGTACAGTTACTATGGATGTAGCTAAGGCTGTTCAGGAGGTTAAGGCAGGTAAGATTGACTTCAAGGTTGACAAGTATGGTATTATCCACACTGCTATTGGTAAGGTGTCATTCACTCCCGAGCAGATCGTTGACAATGCCAACGAGGTAATGAGCACAATCATCAAGCTCAAGCCTTCAGCAGCTAAGGGTACATACGTAAAGAGTGTATATCTCTCTACTACCATGAGCCCCGGTATTGAGGTTGACCCCAAGTCAGTAGAAACTAAGTAAAAGAAGGAGGATAGAGATTATGACAAAGCAAGAAAAGTTGGCCGTTATCAACGGTCTTACCGAGCAGCTTAACGCCTACCCTCACTTCTACTTGGCTGACATCGAGGCCTTGAACGCTGAGCAGACTGCAGCATTGCGTCGTCAGTGTTTCGAGAAGAAGATCAAGTTGGTTGTTGTAAAGAACACCCTTCTTGGCAAGGCTTTGGAGAACGTTGGCAAGGCTGATGAGGAGTTGGTAGCCGTATTGAAGGGCTCAACATCTATCATGTTCACCGAGACTGGTAAGGCACCTGCGCAGCTCATCAAGGAGTTCCGCAAGAAGAGCGATAAGCCTGTTTTGAAGGCTGCATACGTTGAGGGCTGCACTTACGTTGGTGACAACCAGCTTGACACTCTTTGCAACATCAAGAGCCGCGAGGAGCTTATCGGCGACATCGTATTGCTCTTGCAGTCACCTGCAAAGAACGTCATTTCTGCACTGCAGTCGAATGCAGGTCAGAAGATCGCGGGTCTCGTAAAGACCCTCGAGGAGAGAAACAATTAATTTACAAGAACAAAAAACAAAATTTAATAAAATTACACTACTATGGCAGATGTAAAGGTATTGGCAGAAGAGTTGGTTAACTTGACTGTTAAGGAGGTAAACGAGTTGGCTACTATCCTCAAGGAGGAGTACGGTATTGAGCCCGCTGCTGCAGCTGTTGCAGTTGCAGCTCCCGCAGCTGGCGCTGGTGAGGCTGCTCCTGCAGAGAAGTCTACTTTCGACGTAATCTTGAAGAGCGCTGGTCAGGCAAAGCTTCAGGTTATCAAGGTTGTTAAGGAGGTTGCTGGTTTGTCATTGGGCGATGCTAAGGCATTGGTTGACGGCGCTCCTAAGGCAATTAAGGAGGGTATCTCTAAGGAGGAGGCTGAGTCTATCAAGTCTTCACTCGAGGAGGCTGGTGCAGAGGTTGAGCTTAAGTAATTATTACTTGAGTTTCTAACACCCATTAAGGTGTAGAGCTTGCCATGTGTAAGCTCTATGCCTTTTGTGGTCTAATATTCGGGAGTGCAAATTGAGGCTGTGCCCGATAGTTAGACAAGGCAATGCTCTCGGAGTGTAACATGTTTACACTGAGAGCATTAGTGGGATAAACAGATTCCACATTATCACACCTGATGCCCATATCGTTGCTCTTTGGTGCTAGCGAGACGGATGTTGTGTCGTCTTGCCGTAATGTTAGAAGGGTGCAGATATTTTAGGTGGTGCCTCGCGAGGTATATGATGAGCGGAGCTTGATGTATGCCTCGATGAGAAGCCGCCAAAAGAGTATCGAACGATCAGATGCCGTATATCTAGCGGCCGGTAATAGGAATAAAGAAATGTAATATTTCACTTTAACAACGGATTTATATGTCCAAAACACAACAACAGCGTATAAGCTTTTCTACCATCAAGAACAGGGTTCCATATCCCGACTTGTTGGAGATTCAGCTTAAGTCATTCCGTGATTTCTTCCAGCTTGACACCACGGCCGAGAATCGTAAGAACGAGGGCCTCTACAAGGTGTTCAACGAGAATTTCCCAATCACAGATACCAGAAACAACTTTGTTCTGGAGTTTATCGATTACTATATCGATCAGCCCCGCTACACCATCGAGGAGTGTTTGGAGCGTGGTTTGACGTATAGTGTGCCCCTTAAGGCGAAGCTTAAGCTCTACTGTACAGACACCGAGCACGAGGATTTCGATGAGGTTGTACAGGATGTTTACTTCGGTCTTATTCCCTACATGACAGAGCGCGGTACCTTCATCTTCAATGGTGCTGAGCGCGTTGTCGTATCTCAGCTACACCGTTCACCTGGTGTATTCTTCGGTCAGAGCATGCACACCAACGGTACTAAGCTCTACTCGGCACGTATCATCCCATTTAAGGGTTCGTGGATTGAGTTTGCTACCGACATCAACAACGTGATGTATGCATACATCGACCGTAAGAAGAAGTTGCCTGTAACCACCCTGTTGCGAGCTATCGGTTACGAGACCGACCAGCAGATTTTGGAGATTTTCGACCTTGCAGATGAGGTTAAAGTTACTAAGGCAAACCTTAAGAAGAACGTAGGTCGCAAGCTCGCGGCACGTGTTCTTTCGACATGGGTTGAGGACTTCGTAGATGAGGATACTGGTGAGGTGGTATCTATCGAGCGTCACAATGTTATTGTTGACCGTGAGGTAGAGCTCGAGGAGGAGCATATCGACGCTATCATCGAGTCGGGTGCTAAGACCATCCTCTTGCATAACGAGAACCCATCGGGTATCGACTTCTCGATTATCTACAACACACTACATAAGGATCCATGTAACTCCGAGAAGGAGGCTGTCGTATACATCTACAGACAGTTGCGCGCGTCGGAGCCACCCGATGAGGCTACGGCTCGCGACGTTATCGAGAAGCTCTTTTTCTCGGACAAGCGCTACGACTTGGGTGACGTGGGCCGTTTCCGTATCAACAAGAAGTTGGATTTGTCGATTGATCCCGCCATCCGCACACTTACGCGTGAGGATATCATCGAGATCATCAAGTACCTCATCCAGCTTATCAACTCGAAGGCTGATGTCGACGATATCGACCACTTGTCGAACCGTCGTGTACGTACCGTAGGTGAGCAGCTTGCCAACCAGTTCTCGGTAGGTTTGGTGCGCATCGCACGTACTATCCGTGAGCGTATGAACGTTCGCGACAATGAGGTCTTCACCCCTGAGGATTTGATCAACGCTAAGACTTTGGCATCGGTGGTTAACTCGTTCTTCGGTACCAGCCAGTTGTCGCAGTTCATGGATCAGATCAACCCCTTGGCCGAGATTACGCATAAGCGTCGTCTTTCGGCGCTGGGTCCTGGTGGTCTTTCGCGTGACCGCGCAGGTTTCGAGGTTCGAGACGTACACTATACGCACTATGGTCGTTTGTGTCCTATCGAGTCGCCTGAGGGTCCTAACATTGGTCTTATTTCGTCGTTGTGCGTATATGCCAAGATTTCGGACATGGGCTTTATTGAGACTCCCTACCGTAAGGTTGAGGAGGGCGTCGTAGACCTCAATAACGATAACATTCGCTACTACTCTGCTGAGGAGGAGGAGGGTCAGATTGTTGCTCAGTCTAACGAGCAGCTCACTGACGACGGTCACTTTATCAACACCGACCGTATCAAGGCGCGTTTGGGTGCCGACTTCCCTGTTGTTCACGACACGGAGGTTAACCTCGTAGACGTCGCACCTAACCAGGTGGCATCTATCGCTGCGAGCCTTATTCCTTTCCTTGAGCACGACGATGCTAACCGTGCGTTGATGGGTTCGAACATGATGCGTCAGGCAGTACCGCTTGTACGTCCTGAGGCTCCCATCGTAGGTACAGGTATCGAGAAGGATATGATTGTAGATAGCCGCATCCAGGTTGTTGCTGAGGGCGATGGCGAGGTAGTCTTCGCTGACGCTACACGCATCGAGGTGCGCTACGAGCGTAACGAGGATGAGCAGATTGCATCGTTCGCTCCCGAGGTTACTGTCTATACTCTTCCCCGCTACCGTCGTACCAACCAGAACACGACCGTTACCTTGAAGCCTACCGTCTTGACAGGTGATAAGGTGGTTAAGGGTCAGATTCTTACCGAGGGTTACTCTACCGAGAAGGGCGAGTTGGCCTTGGGTCGTAACCTTAAGGTGGCGTTCATGCCTTGGAAGGGTTACAACTTCGAGGATGCTATCGTTATCTCGGAGCGTATCCAGAGGGAGGATATCTTCACCTCGGTACACGTCGACGAGTATATTATGGAGGTGCGTGACACCAAGCGTGGTGTCGAGGAGCTCACCTCAGATATTCCTAACGTCTCGGAGGATGCAACGAAGGATTTGGATGCCAATGGTATCATCCGCATCGGTGCTAAGGTAACTCCAGGCGATATTCTTATCGGTAAGATTACTCCTAAGGGTGAGAGCGATCCTTCGCCCGAGGAGAAGCTCTTGCGTGCCATCTTTGGTGACAAGGCCGGTGATGTTAAGGATGCCTCACTTAAGGCACAGCCTTCGTTGCATGGTGTTGTTATCGACACGAAGCTCTACAGCCATACTCAGAAGGAGGGCAAGCGTAACCGTGCTCAGGAGAAGGCACAGATGGAGCAGCTCGATGCGGAGTATGCCGAGAAGATTGCAGAGTTGACCAAGACGTTGGTTGCTAAGTTGTGGCGTCTGCTTGAGGGTAAGACCACAACCGGCATCTATGACTATTACAATGTTGAGTTGTATGCTGCTGGCGAGAAGTTCACTGTTAAGATGCTTGAGGATATTGCCTCTACAAGCTTCGATAGCAAGACTGGCGTGGCTAATGGCTATATGTCGTTGGGTCAGACACGTTGGACAGGTGACGAGCACGACGATGCTCTTATCTCGCTCACTATCAACAACTACACTATCGAGTGCAAGAAGGTTGCAGCTGCCGTAAACCGCGAGAAGTACAACCTTACGAACGGTGATGAGATTCCTACATCGGGTGTTATCCAGATGGCTAAGGTCTACATCGCTAAGAAGCGTAAGCTCAAGGTGGGTGATAAGATGGCGGGTCGTCACGGTAATAAGGGTATCGTAGCGAAGGTTGTTCGCGACGAGGATATGCCCTTCTTGGAGGACGGTACTATTGTCGACATCTGTCTTAACCCCCTTGGTGTGCCTTCACGAATGAACCTCGGTCAGATCTACGAGACTGTTCTTGGTTGGGCAGGCAAGGAGCTTGGCTTGAAGTTCGCGACACCTATCTTCGATGGTGCGTCGTTGGAGCAGATCAACGAGTATACAGCCCAGGCGGGCGTACCTCGCAGCGGTCGTACCTATCTCTACGATGGTGGTACCGGCGAGCGTTTCGACCAGCCTGCAACCGTGGGTGTTATCTACATGCTTAAGCTCGGTCACATGATCGACGATAAGATGCACGCCCGTTCTATCGGTCCCTACTCACTCATCACACAGCAGCCACTTGGTGGTAAGGCACAGTTTGGTGGTCAGCGTTTCGGTGAGATGGAGGTATGGGCCTTGGAGGGCTTCGGTGCTGCCAACATTCTTCAGGAGATCTTGACAATCAAGTCGGATGATGTTGTTGGTCGTGCTAAGGCCTACGAGGCTATCGTTAAGGGTGACAATCTGCCACGTCCGGGTGTTCCGGAGGCAATGAATGTGCTTTTGCACGAGTTGCGTGGTTTGGCACTGTCGGTAAAGCTTGAGTAACGGATTTAAAACATTGGACAATATGTCATTTAATAGAGATAACAATAAGATGAGTAGCTATAGCCGCATTTCGATTGGTCTGGCCTCTCCCGAGGAGATTCGTGCCCAGTCGAGCGGCGAGGTGCTCAAACCCGAAACCATCAACTACCGCACCTACAAGCCCGAGCGCGACGGTTTGTTCTGCGAGCGTATCTTCGGTCCTGTTAAGGATTACGAGTGCCATTGCGGTAAGTATAAGCGTATTCGCTACAAGGGTATTGTCTGCGATCGTTGCGGTGTGGAGGTTACCGAGAAGAAGGTACGTCGTGAGCGTATGGGTCACATCTCGTTGGTTGTTCCCGTTGTTCACATCTGGTACTTCCGTTCGTTGCCTTCGAAGATTGGTTATTTGTTGGGTATTCCATCTAAGAAGTTGGAGGCTATCATCTACTACGAGCGTTATGTGGTTATCAACGCTGGTGCTGCTAAGGAGCAGGGCGTTGAGCGCTTGCAGACACTCTCGGAGAAGGAGTACCTCGACATCGTTGCAGCCTTGCCTAAGGGTAACCAGGCCTTGGCCGACGACGATCCCGACAAGTTCGTAGCCGAGATGGGTGGTGAGGCTATCCTCACACTCCTCAAGCAGGTAGACCTCGACTCTATGTCGTACGCATTGCGTGACCGTGCTTCTAAGGAGACCTCGCAGCAGCGTAAGACCGAGGCGTTGAAGTGTTTGAACGTCATCGAGTCGTTCCGTGCGTCTAACGGCAAGAACCGTCCCGAGTGGATGGTACTTACGGATATTCCCGTCATTCCACCCGAGTTGCGTCCCTTGGTACCACTCGATGGTGGTCGTTTCGCGACGTCGGACCTCAACGACTTGTATCGTCGAGTAATCATCCGTAACAACCGTCTTAAGCGTCTTATCGAGATTAAGGCTCCCGAGGTGATTCTCCGTAACGAGAAGCGTATGTTGCAGGAGGCTGTCGACTCGTTGTTTGACAACTCACGCAAGAGCAACGCCGTCAAAAATGAGTCAAACAGACCTTTGAAGTCTCTCTCTGATTCATTGAAGGGTAAGCAGGGTCGCTTCCGTCAGAACTTGCTCGGTAAGCGTGTTGACTACTCTGCACGTTCGGTTATCGTCGTAGGTCCCGAGCTTAAGATGCACGAGATGGGTATCCCTAAGGATATGGCTGCGGAGCTTTACAAGCCATTCGTTATCCGTAAGCTTATCGAGCGCGGTATCGTAAAGACTGTAAAGAGCGCAAAGAAGATAATCGATAGAAAGGATCCCGTTATCTGGGGTATCTTGGAGAATGTCATCAAGGGTCACCCCGTATTGATGAACCGAGCTCCTACCCTTCACCGATTGGGTATCCAGGCGTTCCAGCCTAAGCTTATCGAGGGTAAGGCAATGCAGCTACATCCACTCTCTTGTACAGCGTTTAACGCCGACTTCGACGGTGACCAGATGGCGGTACACTTGCCCCTGGGCAATGCCGCAATCCTTGAGGCTCAGTTGCTTATGCTTGGTTCGCACAACGTCCTTAACCCCGCGAATGGTGCGCCTATTACCGTTCCTTCGCAGGATATGGTCTTGGGTCTCTACTACATCACCAAGCCACGTCCCGGTGTTAAGGGTACAGGCCTTAAGTTCTATGGCCCCGAGGAGGCTATCATCGCCTACAACGAGAAGCGTGCCGACTTGCACGCTGTTGTCCAGTGCCGTGTGCGCGACCTCGACGAGCATGGCAATGAGGTGTTCGTGATTAAGGAGACAACCATTGGTCGTATCCTCTTCAACCAGAACGTACCTTTGGAGGTAGGCTACATCAATGAGGTGCTTACCAAGCGTTCATTGCGTGATATCATCGCTGTTGTGATGAAGAAGGCAGGTGCTGATAAGGTGGCTAAGTTCTTGGATGATATTAAGAACATGGGTTACCGTATGGCATTCCAGGGAGGTCTGTCGTTTAACCTCGATGCAGTTGTTATCCCCGATGTTAAGGAGCAGCTCATCAATGAGGGTTATGCTGCGGCCGATGCCGTTATCGACGACTATAACATGGGTCTTATCACTAATAACGAGCGTTACAACCAGATTGTCGACATCTGGACTAATATCAACAATAAGCTCACGAACCAGGTAATCAACACCCTTAAGAGCGATCAGGACGGCTTCAACCCCGTGTACATGATGCTTGACTCGGGTGCGCGAGGTTCTAAGGAGCAGATTCGTCAGCTTTCGGGTATGCGAGGCCTTATGGCTAAGCCCCAGAAGTCAGGTGTTGAGGGTGGTCAGCAGGTTATCGAGAACCCTATCTTGTCGAACTTCAAGGAGGGTCTTTCGGTGCTCGAGTACTTTATCTCAACTCACGGTGCGCGTAAGGGTCTTGCGGATACCGCGCTTAAGACCGCCGATGCGGGTTACTTGACCCGTCGTCTGGTTGACGTAGCACAGGATGTCATCATCAACGAGGAGGACTGCGGCACGTTGCGTGGTTTGACAGCTACGGCTATCAAGCGTAACGAGGATGTCGTTCAGACACTCTACGACCGCATCCTTGGCCGTACCGCTTTGAACGACGTTATCAACCCAACTACTGGCGAGGTTATCTGCGCTGCTGGCGAGGAGATCACCGAGGAGATTGCCGAGGCTATCGACAAGTCGCCTATCGAGTCTGTAGAGATTCGTTCGGTACTCACCTGCGAGGCACGTCGTGGTGTATGTGCTAAGTGTTATGGCCGTAACCTTGCTACTGCCCGCATGGTACAGAAGGGTGAGGTTGTTGGTGTCATCGCAGCACAGTCTATCGGTGAGCCTGGTACGCAGCTTACACTTCGTACGTTCCACGTCGGTGGTGTTGCGGGTGGTTCTACTGTTGAGACAAATGTTGTTTCGAAGTATGAGGGTCGCTTGGAGATCGACGACTTGCGCACGATTAAGGGTAAGAACGCTGCGGGTGAGGCTATCGACATCGTTATGTCGCGTCAGTCGGAGTTCCGCATCGTTGATCCTAACACCGATATTACGCTCTATACCCACGCCTTGCCTTACGGTGCAACCCTCTTTATGAAGGATGGCTCGGAGGTTAAGAAGGGCGATATGATTTGCGAGTGGGATCCCTACAACGCTGTTATCATCGCCGAGAGTGAGGGTAAGGTTGTCTACGATAGCATCATCGAGGGTGTAACATACCGCGAGGAGCGCGATGAGCAGACAGGTCTTTCGGAGCGCGTTGTTATCGAGTCTAAGGATAAGACCAAGAACCCTGTTATCAAGATTGTTAACAAGGATGGCGACGAGGATAAGGCCTACAACTTGCCCGTATCGGCACATATCATGGTTAAGAACAACGGTAAGATTCATGCCGGCGATATTCTTATCAAGATTCCACGTGCTGTAGGTAAGACTGGTGGCGATATCACCGGTGGTCTTCCCCGAGTTACTGAGCTCTTCGAGGCTCGTAACCCATCTAACCCCGCAATCGTTTCGGAGATCGATGGTGAGGTAACCTTCGGTAAGATCAAGCGTGGTAACCGCGAGATTATCATCACCTCGAAGGATGGCGATGTTAAGAAGTATCTCGTGCCACTGTCACGCCAGATTATCGTCCAGGAGAACGACTACGTACGTGCAGGTATGGCATTGTCGGATGGCGCCATTACGCCAAGCGACATCTTGCGTATCCTTGGTCCTACCAAGGTTCAGGAGTACATCGTGAACGAGGTTCAGGAGGTATACCGTATGCAGGGTGTGAAGATCAACGATAAGCACTTCGAGGTTATCGTACGTCAGATGATGTCTAAGGTGCAGATCGAGGATCCAGGTGATACACGCTTCTTCGAGGATCAGGTCGTTGATAAGTGGGAGTTTATGGATGTTAACGACGAGCTCTACGACAAGGTTGTTGTTACCGAGGCTGGTGACTCACAGAATGTTCAGGCTGGTCAGATTATCTCTATGCGTAAGCTACGCGACGAGAACTCAGCACTTAAGCGCCGCGATATGGCACTTGTTGAGGTACGTCCTATCGTTCCTGCTACAAGCAACCAGGTGCTTCAGGGTATCACACGTGCTGCCTTGCAGACGTCGAGCTTTATCTCTGCTGCGTCGTTCCAGGAGACTACCAAGGTGCTCAACGAGGCAGCCATCCAGGCTAAGACCGACGATTTGGTTAACCTCAAGGAGAACGTCATCACGGGTAATCCTATCCCTGGTGGTACGGGTCTCCGCGACTACGACGATCTTATTGTCGGCTTGAAGTCAGAGCTTGAGTAATTTGTTGTGATAAGCCGCAATCTGCGGCACTTCGCTAAAAGTAAACCTCCGAGGGCTGTACGTTTAAGTACTATCCCTCGGAGGTTTCTTTTGCGTAGCACCACATCTCACGGCTTCTGACAACAAATTTATTTCTTGTAATAAGGGGCATCTTTTGGCACTTAAATGCCCCCTCCATTTACTCTTGTCACGGGTGCTAAAAATAACACCCACACCTCTGACTTTACCTCTTGTTGCGGGTACTAAAAATAACACCCACTTGCGGTATACTCCCACCTGTGTGGGGGGCACTCCTCTCTGTTTGCGGGTATTATTTTTAATACCCGTGTGGTGGTAGGTGGTGGCAACGAGGGAAATGGACCCGACTATGTTTGGGTGGGGATGACTCGCCCAAGAGTGCGGCACACGATGCCACAACCTATACTTCCGCATATTTACTCATTTCATTCTAACAATACCCCACTTGGAGTGTTGCAATTTTGCGAAAACTTTCTTAATTTTGTGGTATCGGGCAACCGATAACATATTTTAGTGAAAGTGTTTCGCTATCCTTGGCAATAAAATTTGGCGATTTTAACAAAGTACAAGGTAGGCAATAACACTCATCGCTTGTATTCCGTATGTCCAGTTGGCACGTTCTGTGTCAGCCCCATACGATACAAGTGTGGGGTATTGTTTATTTGTACTTGGGCCACGCCAAATGCCTATTGCCAGATAAACGAACAGCTCCACACTTTCTTTTTTATTAATATCCTTCATAGGAGTTGGGGAGGGAAATGTTAATGTAATAATCGTAACTGCTATGGGACTATTCTGGAAAACAGAATCCGATTGTATAATCGAGGAGATTCAAGATGCTGCTGCACAAATAAATATGTATCTTCGTAAAATAGAACAAAGTTTAATAGCGAATGATGGGGCAAATAATGGTAATATTGAAAATTTAGCAAGGTGGGCACAAGTAATTGGATCTCATATGACTAAGGCGAATGCACTATTCGAGGGTTTATCCGATTCTAATAAAAGAAAGGCTGATGTACCTTGGGTCGATGGTAGGTACTTCCATTACTCACTCTATGTTATGTCTGTAATATCAGCACTAAATAAAGTTGAATATGCAATAAAGAGATATTATGGATCAGATTTTTAATAACTCAGTTGAAGTATATATTCACCATAAAGGACGAAATGCTTATGAGAAGCTATATAAAAAAATATATAATTCAGATGCATTAAATGAACTGTGTGGTATATCAGTCAGAAGAGGTATGCCTCCTGGATCTGGAGATTTTACATATAAAGCTTGCATGATGCCGTCTATATATATAACCTTTGATAGTCTTAAATCAACAATGGCAGCTTTAATTATGCTAAAAATATGGAATGAACGTGTAAATAGTGTATATTCGTTCTGTACAAATTACCATGTAAGAGAGATGGCTCGTCAGATATGTTCAGAGTGTATATTATTAAATAATTATTAGTATGGGATTTTTTGATAGATTAACAGATTTTGGAGACCGCGAATTGGTAAGAACGTATGCTTATAGGATTAGTGTTGGTATAAATCAGATTAAGAATGAAACATCAGAAGCAATGATTAGTAGTTTGTCATATGCTATACGGCAGGATATTGAAGCAATGTTGAGAGTTGCGTCCAAACTAACGTTGGAATCAATAAATTGTCTTGATGTGAAGGTTGATGGCGGCAAAATGCCATATACTAGTTTTTTAGGTCAAATAAAAGCCGTATCAGATGAAATTGTTCAAAAAGGAGGGTGTAGGATTATATAAAAAGTAATTGTATAGGTAAGTAAAGAAGATAAATGATACATATGTGTCTTGAATTGTATCGTATAAATAGTTAATTATTATATAGTTATGACAAAGTATCAGATTAATTGTGTGTTAAGGGTACTGTCCGAGTTGTGTTTCAAACAGGTATCTGCAAATGAGGATGACATAATATATCATGACCATTGTTGGCCATCTCGTCGCTTTAGATTTTATGAGTGCTATCATGATTTGTGCCTTCGAAATGGGTATCGCTCACCTAATGAAATGACAACTACTGAATTTGTGAAACTATTTATGAATATCGATATGAACGAGGCTAGTTTGGTTGTCCGCGACTTGTCTCATGATTATAAAATATTCATCGGGGATTTAATTCTCTATATGTGTCAAGCCGATATGATGTTCAATGCATTTAGCGAAGAAATGGATGTGTTAATTATCAATAAGATAGTAACATCATGTAATATATGCAGTGAAAACATAAATCGTGCGATTCAAAAAACAAAGCAACTTAAAAGTTTGGTATAAGCTCTATAAAACCTCTATTTCATACGTCTAAAACTATTTTGAACGATGTAGCTAAAATTAGTTGCATCGTTCAATTATCATTGCTACCTTTGTAGAAGTATCATTTATCGCTCGTATATCGCATGAAACCACTCGTTTTTATCCTCGCCATGCTACTTGTTGTGTCGTGTGGCGGAGTAGCGCAGAAACAAAATAACGCAAAAGAACTGTCCGACACTCTGCAAGCAAAGGAACTATCAAGTGGCGAGCTTTACAACTCTATCGAGGAGCCACGCTCTTACACTATTGCTGAGGATGGTAGTGCCATAGATGAATCTGCTGTTGAGGCGGTGTTTAGGTCGCCCGTATATAGAAATAGCAGCAAGGATGAATATTGGTTTGAGTTTACGAAATACGAGCCCAATCCCAATGTTATTGTCCCTGAGATTGGATTGAAAATTACTCACAACAATTCTGAGGTCTTTAACGAGAATATTCGATGGAATGGCGAGTTTAGCTTCGATTGCGAGGAGTTTTACCCAACAGCGAATGATGGCATCGTTGCAATTTCTGATGCAGCACTATACTTTATAGATATTGACTTTGACGGTACGGATGAGATTATCACCGATCTTTACCCATTTGCAGGAAGCCAGCGTGATTGCTCGGCATATTGCGCTATCTATAAATTGAAAAATGGCACCTATGTCAATGTATATGACGAATTTGTAGCAAGGTGCGAGGTGTTTAGTATGCTGGACACCTATGGTGTAGAGTTCGATTACAAAACAAAGGAGATATACCATTCTAATATTGCGGGTGCATACAGATATTTAGATGTATACGCCTTTGCTGATGGTAAATATTGGTACGATAGGCGCATTGAGTATGAGCCTCACAGCGGCTCGCTCACAATATTTAATGGTGATAGAGAGATGGTTGCGACATTCCATGCAACCGAATCAGACATCGAGAGAAACTGGTGGAACTACGTTAGGTGTAAAGAGTATTAAGGCCTACAGTCCGCGGCGTTTGATGCTCCAGGCGAGGAGCGAGTAGAGGCCGTCGACCGCGGGACGAAGCATGCGAGGGAGTGAGTTGAGCAGCCTCAAGCGGCGTAGCTGGCGGCGTGAATGGCGTGTAAATGAGAATATTTCAGCGGTGCGGCGGGCATCGTTGGTGCCTCCGCGGACACTCTGAGTGATGGCCTTGCCAATAGCGATGCGGGCGACGTACTCATTAACTGTAGCGTCGCCATTGGGCGTGTACAGCTCCTCGATAGAGTGTTGGCTCTCTTCCGAGCGGTATATCGCCGCCGAGCGGTTAGAGGCCGAGCGCGAGTAGCGCACAAGCGACATGGGCGAGAAGCAGAACTTCGAACCACTCTGCATCATACGTGCCCACAGCCACTGGTCCTCACCTATACGCATACCCTCGGGGAAGCCGCCAAGGCGTAGCACCACATTGCGGCGCAGGGTTGCCGTGGAGGGAATAATGGGGTAGCGGTGCTGAAGTGCCTCCTGCGCGATATTGATATAGCCCTCATGTGTCGGCACGGGTGCTGCAACACGTCGCTTACCGTCCACTATATCGAATGCCGTAGAGTAGGCATCCGCCTCGGGGTAGTACTCCATAAGTCGGCACACCTCGGCGATATAGCCACTGAGCCACACATCGTCAGCATCCAATAGGGCAATATAGTCGCCCTTAGCCTCCTCAATTCCGCGGTTACGGGCGCGGCTGACACCACCATTAGCCTGAACAATGAGGCGCATGTTTGCCTCGGGGTGCTCGGCGATAAAGCGCTCAACGATGGCGCGTGAGCCATCTGTTGAGCCATCATCAACAACGATAATCTCGCCAGGCGCGAGGCTCTGCTCAACAACAGATTGTAGCGCACGCTCAACCTCTGCCTCCTTATTATATAGAGGTATGACCACAGATATGCGCTCCGACTCATCTGTTACGACCTTGCGTCCGAAGCTCAGCACCTCGGGGGCGTGGTTGAGGCGCTTATCCTCGGGTAGCCACTTCTGTATGTCGCCATAGTGGCTGCGCAGGTAGCTCTCAAGGTCGGAGGGCGCCCACACCTCCATGTCGCCAAACTTGCGGCGCTCGGGAGTGTTGATGGCACTCACCCTAATCATATCCTTGGGCATGCGAACGATATTATAGTAGGTTGCCTCGGTGCCGTTATAACGTATTAACTCTTTGCGTAATTTGTTGTATATCTGCTCTTTGCTATGTGTAGCACAGGCGAGGCGTATAAGTAGGCACGATAGCCAACTCTTGGGCAGCACCACGCCGTTGTTGGCCTTGCCGAACCACCTCCACAGCCACACGCTCTTAGCCATAAAGCAGTTGACCCAGAAGCCCACGCGAGCGCGCTGCTTGCGGGCAAGCGATGCGTTGTCGGGGATAAGGTCGTAGGGGAAGATGTCGATATAGATGCCCTCCTCGATGGGTAGTCCCACCCACTCCCGCTCAACGAATCGTGTGCCACGCTTGCGCACCTTGGCGAAGTAGAATGGGGTGTTGGCATCTGTTGTAAACTCCTGAAGCACATACTCTTCGCCCAATAGCGCGGGTGCTTCGCGTAGGAAGCGCTCGTAGTTGTCGCGCGTCATGCCGAGGTCAATATCATCGTCCCAGGGGACTATATCCTCGAAGAAGTGAGCGCCGATGGCCGTGCCACCCTGTATAAAATAGGGTATGCCCGCCGTGTCACACACGCGCACAACCTCGCGAAGAATATCGTGAAGTTCCGCATGCAGATGGCGTAGTATGTCGCTATTGTACTTCATTACATGTTGTGTACTAAGAGGTTACAGCCGCGGATGTCGCTGCCTGCAATGCGTCCCTCGATGCTAAAGCTGCCATCCTCGAACGTGCGTCCCATATCCTCGGTCTGGATAAAGGCGCAAGAGGAGAGGTTGGCAAGGTCGATGATGTCTATGCCGCCACGCGAGGGTGTATGGTCGAAGGGGTCATTTACGTCGCGCACCATGACACGCATCCACTGAGGCGTGCGAAATATGCCATCACCCGAGGAGTATGCCTGCGACGTAAGCTCCGCCATGCCGTACTCCGAGTGCACCTTGTCGATGCCGAAGCCCTCGCATAGTATGGCGTGTAGCTCGCTCTTTGCGAGCTCGCGGCGGCGTCCCTTCATGCCACCAGTCTCCATAACTATAGTGTTGCTAAGTTTGGGGGCATGTATTTCAGCAAGGTCCCACAGAGCATAGCTTACGCCAAGCAGAATCTTAGGTTTTGGGTCGCGCTCCATATCGTCGATAAGGCGCTCGTAATCATTAAGATAAAAACCTCCTGAGCCGCACTCCTTGATAAGTGTGTCGACCATATAGACTAACGACGAGCCTTCGCGCTCGAGGTACGAGGGCAGCAGGCCGTAGATGCTCCACTTGGATGGTTCGCCGTAGAAGGTGCGAAATGCCGCGGTGAAGGTCTTGCGATACTCCTCGAGCGATGCCATCATATGGCGCGAAGCCACGGTGGAGCCTGTATTGCTCGAGGTGAAGACTATCTCGGGAGCCTCCTCGCGCGAGTATACATCGGTACTCTTAAATAGGCGGATGGGCAGGAATGGTATATCCTCCACGCGCACCACCTCCTTGGGGTCGATGCCCAGGAGTGCGATATATTGGCGATAGGGTGCGCAATGTTCACTCTGATAGCGGAATAGCTCGAGTGCCCGCGAGTCAAACTCCTCCTGCGAAGAGATGGATAGTATGTTGTCGATGCTTATCATTGCTCCCGAAACTTTGTTGTATGCCACAAATTTACACCTTTTCTCGGATAAAACCAATAGTTACAATAAAATAAGACCCCGCGAGAATCTCGCGAGGTCTTCGATTTAGATAGGTTGCCTTGAGCGGCTATCGCTCAAAACAGAGCTGCCTGTCTACTACTTGTTCTCAAGCTGAGCCTTCAACTCTGCCAAGCCTGCGATGTCACCAAGGGTCGTCTTCTCTACCTGTGCGTTAATCTTCTTAACGGTGTTCTTGGTAGCATCAGCTGCAGCACGACGCTCTGCCTTCTCAGCAGCGTCAGCAGCACGCTTAGCCTCCTCGAAGATGCGGCTGTGAGAGAGTGTGATGCGCTTAGTAGCCTTAGAGAACTCCAATACCTTGAACTCTGCAGTCTCGCCTGCCTTCAAAGTAGTGCCATCCTCCTTAACAGCGTGGCGTGCGGGGCAGAAGCCCTCGATGTTCTCGCCAAGCGATACTACTACGCCCTTCTCAGTAACCTCAGTTACAGTACCCTCGTGGATGCTGTCTACGCCAAACTGGCTCTCGAAGCCGTTCCAGGGGTTCTCCTCGAGCTGCTTGTGGCCGAGTGAGAGACGACGGTTCTCCTTGTTGATCTCGAGAACTACTACGTCGAGGTTAGCGCCAACCTGTGTGAACTCTGATGGGTGCTTAACCTTCTTAGTCCATGAGAGGTCTGAGATGTGTACAAGACCCTCGATGCCGTCCTCGATCTCTACGAATACGCCGAAGTTAGAGAAGTTGCGAACACGTGCAGTGCACTTTGTACCTGCGGGGTACTTGTTCTCGATCTCTGCCCATGGGTCGGGAGTAAGCTGCTTGATGCCGAGTGACATCTTGCGCTCCTCGCGGTCGAGAGTAAGAAGAACTGCCTCGATCTCGTCGCCTACCTTCATGAACTCCTGTGCTGAACGCAAAGGCTGGCTCCATGACATCTCCGATACGTGGATAAGACCCTCTACGCCGGGAGCAACCTCAACGAATGCGCCGTAGTCGGTAACGACAACAACCTTACCCTTAACCTTGTCACCAACCTTGAGGTTAGCATCGAGTGCCTCCCAGGGGTGAGCAGTGAGCTGCTTAAGACCGAGAGCGATACGCTTCTTAGCCTCGTCGAAGTCAAGGATAACAACCTGAAGCTTCTGGTCGAGTGCAACAACCTCCTCAGGGTGATTTACGCGACCCCATGAAAGGTCGGTGATGTGGATAAGACCGTCAACGCCACCAAGGTCGATGAATACACCGTAAGAGGTGATGTTCTTAACGGTACCCTCAAGGATCTGACCCTTCTCAAGCTTCGACATGATGATCTGCTTCTGAGCCTCGAGCTCTGCCTCGATAAGAGCCTTGTGAGATACTACAACGTTGCGGAACTCCTGGTTGATCTTAACAACCTTGAACTCCATGGTCTTGTCTACGTATACATCGTAGTCGCGGATAGGCTTAACGTCGATCTGTGAGCCAGGCAAGAATGCCTCGATGCCGAATACGTCGACAATCATACCGCCCTTAGTGCGACACTTAACGTAACCCTTGATGATCTCGTCGTTGTTAAGAGCCTCGTTAACACGGTCCCAGCTCTTGAGCTGACGAGCCTTCTTGTGAGAGAGTGACAACTGGCCACCCTTATCCTCTACCGACTCAACGTAAACCTCAACCTTCTCGCCTACGGTCAAGTCGGGGTTGTAACGGAACTCGGTTGCTGCGATAAGACCCTCTGACTTGTAACCAATGTTAACAGTAATCTCGCGCTTGTTGATGTCGGTAACAGTACCCTCAACAACCTCGCCTACAGCTACGTTAGACATGGTCTTGCCATAAGCCTCCTCAATAGCCTCCTTCGACTGGTCGTAAACGCCAAGGTCATTCTCGAACGCATTCCAATCGAAATTCTCGTTCGCTACAATTTTGTTCTGCTCCATAATGGAAAATGTTTTTGCGATACAATCGCTCGTTAAAAGTTAATAAATAATCTACGCCTCACCACGCGTATGCGCGAAAAGGCTTGCAAAGGTACGAAATTTTTTGCGACATAAACAACTAATTATCACATTTTTTCTAAAATTGTTGCTCGCTCGCGCTCTTTGCACTATCTTTGCCTAACGTTTAGACCAATAAAAACATTGAAATATGAGACTTTATCACCTATTATTTAGCGCATTAGCGCTCTTCGCCATAACAGCATGCGAGCCTGAGGAGTCGGAGAAGAAGCAGTATCCCGAGCTTGAGACGCTCGAGGGCACAATGTGGTATAGCTACGACACCAAGCAGGATATATACTACGACATCTACTATAATGCCGATGGCGAGGGTGAGATGCTCGGCTACGACACCTCGGAGCGTAATGAGGACCAGCTGCTTGTAGAACGCAATTTTACTTATAAGTACACGCGTGCTACAGCAGACATAGATGCTGTTGTCGATATATGGTTTGAGGATGGCCAGCGCTATGGTGGCATCCTTATTCCTAAGGGTAATCTACAGGTTAGCAATAAAGATGTCTATGTAATTCAGCTCTACGAGCTTACGGCCGACGGTAAGGATATTCTCTATGATGAGAATGGCAATATCAAGTCGACGCTAATGATGTGGAAGGAGTAAGCGTCGCCGATTATCGTTATCTTGCATTTGTATACCCGCATAGTGTGGAGCATTGGGATGCGTAGTATTGTATGAGCGTGGCTAAAAGGATGTTATGGGTATACTTTTGTATACCCGCATAGTGTGGAGTATTGGGATGCGTTGCGGGTATGTCATCCAGAGGAGTCTCGTCATTGCGAGGCGCAGCCGTGGCAATCTTACCTTCACCCCCTCCCTCCGAGTCCACACCTCTTTACGGGTATTATTTTTAATGCCCGCAAACACAGGAGGCTACTATAGGCCACAGTGGATTACTATAGGTTTCGGTGGTATGGGAGAGTTGGCTTCTAAGTCATATTAATCTACATTACCCCACCCATTTTAACTCAGCTCCTCCTACATTTCCCATAACATTAACTACTCACATTCAGCTGCTAATATAAAACCATAGGCAAGGAGGGATTGTCGCCCGAGGGCGTATCCCATCCTTGCCTATTTTGTTGGCGTATGCCGCGAAAGTGCAGCCTACTTCTTTGACTTAGGTGCCAGAATCATATTCATCTTCTTGCCATCGAGCTTGGGCATAAGCTCCACACGTGCGAGCTCCTCAAGGTCGTTGGCAAAGCGCAGAAGCAGAATCTCGCCCTGCTCCTTGAAGACGATAGAGCGGCCGCGGAAGAAGACATAAGCCTTAACCTTAGCGCCCTCCTTAAGGAAGTTCTCAGCGTGCTTAAGCTTGAAGTTGTAGTCGTGGTCGTCGGTCTGTGGACCAAAACGTATCTCCTTGATTACAACCTTCACCTGCTTTGCCTTGATCTCCTTAGCCTTCTTCTTCTGCTGGTAGAGGAACTTCTGGTAGTCGGCAATGCGGCACACTGGAGGATCCGCCTTAGGCGAAATCTCGATAAGGTCGAGCTCCATCTCGTCGGCCAGATGAATAGCCTCCTTGATGGGTAACACGAGGTTGGGCTCAACGTTCTCACCTACGACACGCACTACGGGTGCCGTGATCTCGTCGTTGATACGGTTGGGATTCTCCTGCTGTGGACGACGACCGCGGGGGTCGCGCTGCTGCTGATTGTTGTTCTGGTTATTCCCCTGCACCTGTGGGCGCGGGCGGAATGGAAATTGTCCTGCCAAATTAGTTAATTGTTAGTTATACTTACTTCTAAATATCTCTCTTAAGCCTTGTGTGCCTCGATCTCCTTAGCCACGAGGTCCTTCATGAAGTCGGCGAACTCCTGGATGGTCATCTGACCCTTGTCGCCCTCGCCCTGAGCACGTACCGATACCTTGCGCTCCTCGGCCTCCTTCTCACCTACGATGAGCAGGTAGGGGATGCGCTTAAGCTCGTTATCGCGGATCTTACGGCCAATCTTCTCGTTGCGGTCGTCGACCTGAGTACGTACGTCGCACGAGTTAAGCTGGCGGGCTACCTCGTTAGCGTAGTCGTTATACTTCTCCGAGATGGGCAATACAACCACCTGGTCGGGAGTGAGCCACAATGGGAACTTACCACCGGTGTGCTCCAACAACACTGCCACGAAACGCTCCATAGAGCCGAATGGTGCGCGGTGAATCATGATAGGACGGTGGAGCTTATCATCTGAGCCCTTGTATGTTAGGTCGAAGCGCTCAGGGAGGTTGTAGTCAACCTGGATGGTACCAAGCTGCCAGCTACGACCAAGTGCATCCTTAACCATGAAGTCGAGCTTAGGACCGTAGAATGCTGCCTCGCCAAGCTCAACAGTGGTGTTGAGGCCCTTCTCCTTACATGCCTGGATGATAGCGCCCTCGGCCTTTGCCCAGTTCTCATCCGAGCCGATATACTTCTCCGTATTGTTAGGATCGCGCAACGAGATCTGTGCGGTATAGTTGTCGAACTTCAGGGTGCGGAAGATGTACAACACGATGTCGATAACCTTCTCGAACTCCTCCAAAAGCTGGTCGGGGCGTACGAAGAGGTGGGCATCGTCCTGAGTGAACGAACGCACACGTGTCAGGCCGTGCAACTCACCCGACTGCTCGTAGCGGTATACGGTACCGAACTCTGCCAAGCGAACAGGAAGATCCTTGTATGAGCGAGGCTTCGAGCGGTAGATCTCGCAGTGGTGGGGGCAGTTCATAGGCTTCAACAAGTACTCCTCACCCTCGAATGGAGTGTGGATAGGCTGGAACGAGTCCTTACCATACTTAGCATAGTGGCCCGAGGTGACGTAGAGGTCCTTGTTACCGATATGTGGGGTGATCACCTGCTGGTAGCCGTAATCCTTCTGAATCTGGCGAAGGAAGCGCTCCAAGCGGTCGCGCAACTCTGCGCCCTTGGGCAACCACATAGGAAGACCCTGACCTACGCGCTGTGAGAACATAAAGAGCTCGAGGTCCTTGCCGAGCTTGCGGTGGTCACGCTTCTTAGCCTCCTCCAATAGTGCGAGGTGCTCGTCGAGCATCGACTTCTTGGGGAACGACACGCCATAGATACGTGTAAGCATCTTATTCTTCTCGTTACCACGCCAGTAGGCACCTGCAACAGAAGTCAACTTGATAGCCTTGATGTAGCCTGTATTTGGGATATGTGGACCGCGGCAGAGGTCGGTGAACGAGCCGTTGGTATAGAACGAGATTGTTCCATCCTCAAGGTCGGTGATAAGTTCCACCTTGTACTGGTCGCCCTTCTCGGTGAAGGTCTTCAACGCGTCGGCCTTAGACACCTCGGTACGTACGAGCTGCTCCTTGTTGCGTGAGAGCTCTACCATCTTCTGCTCGATAGTCTCGAGGTCAGCCTCGGTGATAGCCACGGGCGAGTCCACATCGTAATAGAAACCGTTGTCGATAGCGGGACCGATACCGAACTTAATGCCGGGATATAGCGCCTCGAGAGCCTCAGCCAAGAGGTGCGATGAGGTGTGCCAGAAGGCGTGCTTGCCCTCGGCGTCGTCCCACTTAAAGAATTTGATTGTACAGTCACAATCGATTGCGCGCATCATATCTACAGTTGCGCCATTTACCTCCGCTGCAAGTGAGTCAGCAGCTAAACGAGGGCTGATGCTCTCTGCCACCTGGAAGGCAGTTGTCCCTTTGGCAAACTCTCTTACCGAGCCATCGGGAAAGGTTACTTTAACCATGATAATTTAGTTTTTAATAGTTTATGTTTTGAGTGCCTTCGTAGCTCCACAATAACGAGACGGATTACTACTCAGTTGCACTCCGTGTTTTATAGTGTTGTTTACTCTTCGTGTTTGTTGCCAAATCCCTGCGCATAGTAGGCTATGCGATAGATTGAGAGCGCAGCAATCAAAATCGATAGCAGAAGGCCCAGGATATTATCGCCCTTAAAAGAGGCTATTGCAAATATAACGCTACCAGCCAATACAATAGCGAATAATACAATAAAGAGAACTCTGATAATGTTTGGTAACATGCTCTATATAAGGGTGCTAATTAATTTGTGTCTTTTAGTCATTATGCTCTGCCTCGGGCAGGTCCTTAATAGAGATGTCGCGGCCCTTTTCGCGCTCGAAGTGCTCCAACGGGCGGGCATTCCACTCCTCCCACTCTCTGCGGCGGCGCACGATGTCCATAGCCTCGTAGATGGCGTTACGCATCGACTGCTCATCTGCCATGCCCTTGCCGGCAATGTCGTAGGCTACGCCATGGTCGGGAGATGTGCGCACCTCCGCGAGCGATGCTGTGAAGTTTACACCGTTGGGTGTCAATGTCTTAAATGGAGCCAAGCCCTGGTCGTGATACATCGCAAGGATAGCATCGTAATGTTTGAAACTTCCCGAAGCAAAGAAACCATCGGCAGCAAAGGGGCCAAAGGCCAACACCCCTGCCTCATACGCCTCTACAATAGCGGGCTTGATAATCTCCTCCTCCTCTTTGCCAAGTAGGCCGCCATCACCAGCATGGGGGTTGAGTGCCAAGACTGCAACCTTGGGACGCACAATGCCGAAGTCCTCGCGCATAGAGCTGTTTATCTGGTTGATACGCTCAACGATAAGCTCCTTCGAAAGGTGGTTTGCCACCTCTGCAACGGGAACATGTATCGTGGCGAGACCTACGCGCATAAGCTCCGAGGTCATAATCATAAGTGGCGCGCCATCGAGCTCCTTGGCAAGAAACTCGGTGTGACCAGTGTAGGTAAACTCCTCGCTCTGAATCATCTCCTTGTCGATGGGAGCTGTTACCAGTGCGTCGATAGCACCCTCCTTAAGCTCGTCGATGGCCTTGCGTAGTGCTGCGGCAGCAGCCTCGCCACCAGCCTTTGAGGGCTTGCCTGGAGTCACCTGCAACTCCTTCTTGCCGCACTCCACGAGGTTTACTCTGCTGTGCTGTGCTCGCTCGGCGCTCTCCACCACCACGAACTTTACGGGCTCCATGTCGCTCAGACGCTTCTGGTAGAAGGCGGCAGCGGCACTTGAACCGTAGACTACGGGTGTGAACATCTCCTGAAGACGGTTATCGGCAAATATCTTGAGTATAATCTCCCAGCCTACACCGTTGGTGTCGCCCTGAGTTATACCTATCTTTAGTCGTTTACTCATATTTTCAAATGTTTCAACCTACAAATATACAAAAACATACGCAAACTACAACAATTCAGCAAGTTTTTTTCTCGACTTTTGGGTGAGATAGTGGGGCATAGATAAAGAAAAGACCCCACGGCGGTACAACTGTACGACCATGGGGACTTGCACTGGAGTGAATAACCAGTATGGATGCGGATTACTCGCTCTTCTTCATGCGACGCTCCTTGATACGAGCCTTCTTACCTGTAAGGTCACGAAGATAGTAGATACGTGCACGACGTACTACACCATACTTGTTCACCTCGATCTTGTCGATGTGGGGTGAGTAGAGAGGGAAGATACGCTCTACGCCTACGCCGTTAGATACCTTACGGATGGTAAACATCTTGGTACGGCCTGAACCCTTAATCTGGATTACTACGCCACGGAAGCTCTGGAGACGCTCCTTGTTACCCTCGACAATGCGATAGGTTACGGTGATGGTATCACCTGCCTCGAACTTGGGCACATCGTTCTCGCCCTTAGTCCACATCTGCTCGTTTACGAGTCTGATCAATGCATCTTTGTTCATTGTTGCAACAAATAGTTAAATGTTAATCGCTCAACATTATCGCTGTGTCGGCTCTACCATATTGCCACCTTTGGCAATAATCCTCGGATTTCATGTCGCTCCATGCAGTCATCTGCCATTTCGCCACTTGTTCCGCTCCGAGCTGGCACCCATTATAAGAGGTTGATGCGGGGTGCAAAGGTATGTAAAAAAATCAATTCGGCAAAAAGAATTAACGAAAAATGCTCGTAACACTGTTGTTTATACCGCTTTTACAGCCATTTCGTGTCACATAGTCGCTGTATAACTCCACGAAATCTGCGGCATTGGAGGTGCCCTCCTTGGTGAATGTCATAGGCTCCGATATGTAGAGCTCGCCAACATAGCCACTCTCATCCTCAGCTAAGCCACATACCACATACTCATTGCCGTAGGTGCATAGCGCCCAGTCGGGTGACGAGGTGTAGGCGTAATCTAAGAGGCTCTCGCGAATATCCTCCTCGCTGTACTCGTCAACGTAGTATGCGGGGAAGATGTCGAAGTGGAGCGTGGGTGATGGCTTGGCGGTAACTACCTCCACAGATAGGAAGTAGTCGGCATAGCCTATAAATGACTGGTAGTATGGCTCGAGTGCTGCCACCTCCTTGAGGTCGTATGCCGCGCATCGCACCTCAGTGATAACGTTTGTGCCATCGCCATCCTTTGCCGTAGTGAAGCTATATATGAATAGGTCGGTCGTGGCAGCCCCTGCGTAGTAGCCATATACGGCTATCACAAACTCCGTTGCTGGTGGCAGCTGGTCGATATGCTCTCGGTATACTCCCGTGAGCTCAAGTGGCGCATACTTCTCCATTACGTAGTCGAGCTGCTCCTGTTTGTCACCCTCGGGGAGGTTCTTTGCATACATCATCACAGCGGTGTAGGGCTCGTCGCTTGATGGCGTGATGCATACATCCACCGAGCGGGGCATAATGTTGGAAAACTCCACCTCGAAGGTCATATCGGAGCGCTCCACGGTGCCCGTTGTGAAGTACTCAACCACAGGCTTTGATACCACCATGGGTACATTTCCGTTGTCGGAATCTATGGCATAGATAAGAGCCATATAGCGGTGGTTGGCGTTGAGCGACTTGGTAAACTCGGCCTCGCCCTTGTAGCCGAGCTGCTGCATAATCTCCTCGACACTAAGTTCCTCGAAGTAGTATAGGTGGTCGGCGATGTAGAAGAATGCCTCAGCAACGGCAGTCTCTGCCTCCGCGGTGAAGGGTAGCCCCTGCTCAATATATCCCGCCTCTGTATCCTCGACAAGCTGCACGGCGTAGTAGCCATCCCAATCCTCGGGAGTAATCTTGAAGTTGACCTCGGGACCCTCGGCAGTAATGGTAGCCGCAAAGTCTATCTCTGTGCGTTCGGGGAGACGGTCTTCGATAAGTATATACTCCACCTCAGAGACTATGTCGTACTCATCACCACAGCTGTAGATGCCATAGGCGTAGATAACATACTCCTTGGCTGGAGAGAGGTCCTGCCAACGCTTTGTATTCTCTCCGGTTAGGGCTATGTTGCTCTCATGCAGAAACTCCTCGAGTGTCACATCGTCCATGATGTTGGTGTAGAAGTATGTCTGGTCTGCCGCGATAAGTGCCTCGACGGATGTAATTCCCTGCTGCGTGAGGTAGCTCTTCTCGGCCATCATCACTATGTAGGGCATCGTGTCATTGGCAGGTGTTATCTTTATCTCGCACTCCGAGTAGTCGCTTTTTATTAGCTCTAATGTTAGCATGTCGCCACTGTTAGCCTTCTGAGTGATAGTTATTTGTGGCGTTACGTCGGTGGATATGTGACGTAGGGTTATAGTCGTTGTGCGCACCTCAGAGGTGAAATTTGGCAGGGCTCTAAAGTTGATTACGTCAGCCTCCGAGTTGTCAATGTCGGTAATCCACTCCGCATCACACACCGCCACGGCGTTCATCGTAGTATCGAGATTCAGAGTGTAACCTACGGTATAATTACCTCCGATCTCCTCCACCTCGATTCTATTGCTCTCGACACTAAATAGTGTTGAGGGTAGATTCTCGTTGTCGGCACATGCAATGACACATGCCGACATAATGAGGAGCAATATTCTACGCATAGAGCACTAATATTAAATGTAGAAGATTGAAGGCATCGAGCGCATTATGGGTATCTCGCCATCTTTCGACTCTACGGCAAAGACTATGATCATATACTTCTTGCCTGACTGCAATTGAACGTCGAGCGAGCGGAAGCCAGTGTAGCAATTAGCACGCAAGAACTGCTCAGCAGATGCACCGCCCTTCATCACGTTGCGGGCATTGGTGTAGAACTTTGTAGCAAGGCTCTTGATAGCGCCCTCGGTCATCTGTGTGCCTGGCTCAATGTAGTATAGTGAATCATCGGGGGCAATCTGCACGCTGTAGTAGCCTGTCCAGTCGCCAGGGTTAACACTGATGGTTGCAGTAGTTCCCGACATCTTGCAGTTGATGTTGAACGATACGTCGTACATCTCGGGCATGGGGAGCTCCACGGCGGTAGTGTGCATAGGCGTTGTCAGCTCGTAGCTATTGCCCGAGAAGGTGATGCCGTAGCTGTATATGACATATGTAGCTCCTGGCTGCATACCTACAAACTGGCGCTCAGCATCGCCCGTGTAGATAAGCTGTGGCTGCACGCGTCCCATAAGTTCCTCGAGGGTCATATTGTTACGCTCAGCAAGAGCGCGATAGTTCGACATCTCGGCCTCTACGAATGCCTGTTCTTGCAATACGCCCGACTGCTTAAAGTATTCAGCGTCAATGATGTTGGCCATGTATGGATGGTTCTTGTCCAATGGCTTGTACTTTACCGTGCAGCTCTTGTACGTCACGTTCGACACCTCGAACGCGAACTTATTGAGTATCTGCTTATCCTGTAAGATGGTTACCTTTACTGATGGCTCCAAGCCTGGGTACTTGATGGTGACCATTGCGAAGCGCTCCTCGTTTGAGTCGCTTGCCTCGATGTGTAGCACGATGGTCGATGATGTTATCTCCTTGAGCGATACCCACTCCTCGGCACATATCACCTCAAACTCACCGCCTTTCACAGGGTTAGATATGGAGTAGTAGATGGGGATGTCGCCACCGCCACCATCAATATTTAGCGAGTAGGTGTCAAATGTAACTTTGGGAGGGTTGTTTGGGTCAATACCACTCTCGCAGCCTCCCGCCGAAAGTAGTGCAAAGCATAGCGCTGTCAACATTGTTGCACGCTCTGCAAACATGCTAATTCTCTTAAACATACCTATTAAATTTAATGTTATTTGCTGGTTGTAATCTCTATTTTTGCTGTTTTTAGACCCTTAGATTTTGCCGTAAGCACAATCTTGCCGGGGGTGTCGTTGCTCTGGACGATGGCTGTCATCATGCCGCTAAATACCTCCATCTGAGGTTCATGGAATGGCTCCAACGAGATGGGGTTGCCGTTGGCACCCGCGCGGTATACGCCCTCGCCTGATACACTATACTTGATGAGGTTGTTGGCTGCGGGACATAGGTTGCCATCCTTGTCCACTACGCTTACGGTAACGAAGGCAAGGTCGCGGCCATCGGCCTTAATCTCTGCACGGTCTACCGAGAGTTCGATGTGGTGGGGCTTACCTGCGGTCTTTAACTCGCGCTCAGCCATAGCCTCGCCATCGGCGTTATATGCAACAACCTTCACGGTGCCAGGCTCATACTTCGTATCCATCCACATCAGACGGTAGCGCTTCTGACGCTTTAGACCTCGCATCGACTCCTCGTCCATCGAGTTCTCGTATGTAACACTCTCATCCTTGGTCTGGATGCCCTGGCTCACGCCATTGATAAATAGCTCGGCCGAGGGGTAGTTGGTATAGACGAAGATGGGTGTTGTCTCGCCCTCGCGTCCTGGCCATGTCCAGTGGGGTAGGATGTGGAGGGTCTCCTCGTCGCTGTTCCAGTGGCTGCGGTAGAGGTAGTAGCGATCCTTAGGTAGGCCCGCAAGGTCGACAATGCCGAAGAGTGACGAGTGGCTTGGCCAGTCGGTGTAGTAGGGTGTAGGCTCTCCGATGTAGTCGAAACCTGTCCATACGAACTCGCCTATAGCCCACGAGAAGTCGTCGTGCCAAATCCAGTCATCCTCCGGTAGGTTCGACCACGAGCAGTGCTCCACGTCGTACGACGATGACTGATGGTCGTCGTATGTGGCCATCGAACGACGCTCTACGGGGAACTTGTACACACCGCGGCTACTTACCGTCGAGGCGGTCTCCGAGCCGAGGATAATCTGCTGAGGCAGACGTAGATAGTTGTCGGGATAGAGGTGTGGGCGGTAGTTGAAGCCCGCAACATCCATCGTGGCTGCCATATTGTTGTATACCACGTTGTGAGGCTGGTCCATACCCTGCGTCACGGGGCGTGTGGGGTCCTCGCGGTGGCATATATCCTGAAGCATACGCGAGAGCTTGGGACCCCAGATGAGATCACCCTGGTCGGGCACCTCGTTACCTACGCACCACATAACTACGCTGGGGTTGTTGCGGTAGTGGTGTAGGAGATTTACCATGTCGCACTCCACCCACTCGTCGAAGTGCTTGTGATAGCCATTTGCGAGCTTTGGCGTGCGCCACTCGTCGAAGGTCTCAAGCATAAGCATCATGCCCATCTCGTCGCACGCCTCGACCAACTCTGGGGCAGGCATATTGTGCGAGGTACGTATTGCGTTGCAGCCCATATCCTTCATTATACGTATCTGGCGGCGAATGGCGGCATCGTTCACTGCAGCACCCAATGGGCCGAGGTCGTGGTGGTTGCATACGCCTTTGAACTTCGTAAGCTCGCCGTTGATGTACATACCCTGCTCGGGAACGATCTCTATGGTGCGGATACCAAAGCGTGTAGTGTACTCATCCTTAAGCTCCTCGTCAGCGTAAATCTTTGATGTTGCAGTGTAGAGCGCAGGACTATCAACAGACCATAGCTCAGGGGCATCCACCTCGATTGCCTGCTCGAAGAGATTACGGTTGTGGCGGCTGATGCCGCTCTCCTTGCTGGCTACAACCGCGCCCTCGGGGTTGCGTATCTCGGTGACGATGCGTAGTGTTGCAGGGTTGGTAGCTGCGGGGTACTCAACCTTTGTAAGTAGCTCAACCGTAGCATACTCCTCGGTTACAAGGGGCGTTGTTAGCTGCGTTCCCCATACGGGGATGTGGGTGTCGTTCGTAACCACCAGATGTACATTGCGGTAGATGCCGGCGCCTGGGTACCAGCGCGATGACTCTGGCTCATTCTCGAGGCGTACGGCAAGGGTGTTTACCTCGCCTGCTTTGAGGTAGTCTGTCACGTCGAAGTGGAACGAGTTGTAGCCGTATGGCCAGTAGCCCACCTCTCTACCATTTACATATACGCGCGCGTGACTCATAGCACCATCGAAGATAAGCGTCGCGCGCTTACCCTCCTTGAAGTCGGGGGCCTCGAAGTCGAGACGATACCAGCCTACACCCACAAAGGGTAGACCTCCTGTGCGGCCAGCATGCTCCATCGCCTCCTTCTGACCATCCTGCGTGATGGCTACGTTCTGGCGGTCGTTGTTGATGCTAAAGGGACCATATATTGCCCAGTCGTGGGGGATGGTCACCTCCTGCCACTTGCTATCATCGTAGCTGGGTGAGGTAAAGTCGCTGCTATCCTCGCGCGTGAAGCGCCAGCCACGCTCCAAGAGCTGTTCGCAGCGAACTTGTGCTGTTGCCAACTCTGGTAGGCCTAATAGTAATGTAAAAGCTACCAGTAGATTAAGTAGTCTGTTCATGGTTGCTATGTTGTTTGGTTTTATGTTATTGTCTACGTCTAAATTCGGCGAGGATGATGCCCGTAGCCATCGCTACGTTTAGCGACTCAGAGGTGGGTGCATCTGCCGGATATGGTGGTATTAATAGCTTGTGTGTCAACTCCTTGCGGCACTCCTTGCTTACGCCGCGTCCCTCGTTACCCATGACGATGATGCCTGAGGGCTCAAGCTCGGTATTGTATATGTTGTTGCCGTCGAGCAGTGTGCCGTAGATGTTGAGGCCCGCGGTGTGAGCCTCACGTAGTAGCGTGGCGAGGTTATCCACGTAGTGTACCCTCACGCGTAGTATTGCTCCCATTGTTGCCTGCACAACCTTGGGGTTGTATAGGTCGGCGCACTCCTTCGTGCAGATTATATCTTCGACGCCAAACCAGTCGGCAAGGCGTATGATGGTACCCATATTTCCAGGGTTTTGCACGCCGTCGAGGGCTATCGTAAGCCTCCCGCATAGCGTCTTAATCGAGAGCGTATGGCGTGGCTGCTCCACTATGGCGAGGGTGTCGGTGGCACTCTTTAGCTGCGATATGCGCTCCATCTCGCGCACATCAATTAGCTCTACATTCGCACCCTTGAGGTCGCAGCGTGTGGTGTAGATGCGGCGAATAGCAAACTCCGAGGCGATAATCTCCTCCACAAGCTTGCTACCCTCAGCAATAAACAGCTGCTCCTGGTCGCGTGTGCGCTTATCGGCAAGCGAGCGCACAAATTGTATCTCGGCCTTTGTCATTCTATTGCTCCTCCTCGATGTTAAATGTTGCTCCTTCGGCGGCGATGTCGCTATTTGGAAATATCCTTCGACACTCCTCCCTCAGCTCCTCGTGACTCTTGTACCGCGACGAGAAGTGACCTATAATCAGCCTTTTAGCCTCAGCTTTTAGCGCTGCCTTTGCTGCCTCCTCGGTTGTAGAGTGTCCACGTCCACGCGCTACGGCAGCATCCTTAATGGAGTATGTCGTCTCGTGGTAGAGTAGGTCTACGCCCTTTACGAGCGATGCTGCTTTGGCGGAGTATGCCGTGTCGGAGAGGTAGGCGTATGAGCGTGCCTTGTAGGGCGTGTAGGTGAGCTCCTCGTTGGCTATGGTGGTGCCATCGTTGAGTGTTATATCCTCGCCGCGCTTCGCAGCCACTATCTGCGCTATCGAGAGCCCATATTTCTCTATTTTGAATTTGTTGACATTGAGTCCTGGTTGCTTCTCCTTGAAGAGGTATCCCGCCGTGGGTACTCGGTGGCGTAGTGGTATGGACCACACCTCGAGCGTTGAGTTATCCATAAGTAGACGATGCTCCGTGGTGCGCACCTCGTGCCACTTCACCTCGTAGGGCAGGTCGTCCCAGAAGTAGCGGCGGTGGTAGTCGAGGATGTCGCCCATAGGTGCTGGGGCGTAGATGTCGAGCGGTGTGCGCTTACCCTCAAGGCCGAGTGTGGCGATGAGCGGGAAGAGTCCAAAGCAGTGGTCGCCATGGAGATGTGAGATAAATACAGCCCTAAGGCGTAGCGGATTAATGCCACGCCTTATGAGCTGCTGTTGTACACCCTCCCCCGCATCGACTAAGTAGTATTGCTCGTTGAGGTTTACTACCTGTGCCGAGGGGTGGGCATGTGGTGTAGGCTTAGCAGACGAGTTGCCAAGTATGGTAACGCTGAAACCCATCTTGATGGTGTAGATTACTGAGCAAGCAACCAACGCTCGCAGTCCAAAGCGGCGATACAGCCAGAGCCTGCAGCGGTGATAGCCTGTCGGTAGTGAGGATCCTTAACGTCACCTGCGGCAAATACGCCCTCTACCGATGTCTTCGATGTGCCAGGAACTACCTTGATGTACTTCTGCTCGTCGAGCTCAAGCTGACCCTTGAGGAACTCGGTGTTGGGGTTGTGGCCGATAGCGAGGAAGAAGCCCATAACCTCGATTGTGCGCTCCTCGCCCGATGTGTGAACAAGGCGAACACCAGTTACGCCATACTCGTCGCCCAATACCTCCTTAGTGTTGTGCTCGAACAATACCTCGATGTTAGGAGTGTTGAACACACGCTCCTGCATGGCCTTAGATGCACGCAAGTAGTTCTTACGAACGATAAGGTATACCTTCTTGCAGATTGATGCAAGGTATGTAGCCTCCTCGCAAGCGGTGTCGCCACCACCCACAACGGCAACATCCTTCTTGCGGTAGAAGAAACCGTCACATGTAGCGCAGGCGCTAACACCCATACCGCGATACTTAGCCTCAGACTCCAAGCCGAGGTATTTAGCTGACGCACCAGTAGATACGATTACGGCCTCAGCCTCAATCTCATGCTCGTGGTCGATTACGGCCTTGAATGGGCGCTTCGAGAGGTCGATGTCGGTGATGATGCCGCGACGTACGTCAGCACCAAAGCGCAAAGCCTGCTTGCGCAAATCCTCCATCATAGCAGTACCGGTGATGCCCTCTGGGTAGCCAGGGAAGTTCTCAATCTCGGTAGTAGTTGTGAGCTGACCACCAGGCTCGATACCCTCGTAGAGTACGGGTGAGAGGTTAGCACGTGAGGTGTAGATAGCTGCGGTGAAGCCTGCAGGGCCGCTACCGATAATCAAAACTTTTACTTTCTCCATAGTCTTGGTTGGTTTTAGTTGTTTATAATTTATGTTATGTGTTATTTATCAGTTGTTTATCGTGTGTTTAGGAAGTCTGCCACCTGCTCACCCTCATCGCGGAAGTCGTAGCCGTAGCCTACCATCATGTCGAGACCCGCATCACGCACGCGGTCTGCCTCTGTCGCCTCACGCATACGCTTCAAAATATTGTCTGACGCCTCGATGGTCTCTGCCACCTCCTGCTCTGAAGGTGCATGTCCCATGAGCGAGGTGAGTACGTCGTAGGCGTATGCCGCAGCCATATCGTCGTAGCGCTCGTGCCACTCGTGTAGCTCACGTGTGATACCCTCAAGGTCGAGCTCTCCCGCTGCGATGCGCTTCAATATCGCCTCGGTTGTGCCAAGTGGCAAGTACTGACCTGCGATATCTATCCACTCGGTGTGGTCGTAGACATGCTTGGTGTAGTCGCCCATACTTAGCATCACGCCCAACGATGCCGCTATGGCGCTGTTATATAGCTTGATGCTGCGTGGTATCATCGAGGCACGTATCATGGTGCGGTTGTAGCTATAGGTCTTGGCCTCGGGGTCGCGCTCCTGTAGGCGTGTTAGTGCATCCACGCCGCGCATCATCTTGCCCGTAACAAAGGGGTTGAACTCCTCGAAACAGATGTTATCGCGCTTCGTCGTGCGCTTATCACGCGACTTCCACTTCTCGATGTCGCGAATCGTGCCGTAGCTCTTTAGCGAGAGTGCAGGCATAAGCAGCGTGTGACCATCCTCCTCGACAAGGTATGAGTAGGGCATATCCTGCGTGTCGTGGTGACGTGTGTGGCGTCCGAGCACCACCGTGTAGGGTCCCTCAATAGACGGAGCCATAACGTAGGCACTACTTCCGAACTTTGTACCGCGCTGATGCACAGCCTGATGCACGGCGCCACTCTTAAAGAGGTGGTTCGACTGGTTGGTGCCGCTACCCGCGTTGAAGAACGAGAATATACCGGCTATGAGCAGCGATGACTTATGGTGCGACACGGTAAATGGCCCAGCAAAAACCGATGCTGCCTCGCCATTCTCGCAGTGGCAGTTGGCAAAGAAAAGAGTGTCGACAGCGGTAAACCCGTTGGCAATCTTCGTATTCTCGCCCACGAAGCAGCGCTCGATACTCGACGCCCCATCCACACTCGAGAAGTTGTCCATAATAAAATCCTTGGCACGTACATCTATGCCCACCGTGGCATTGCGTCCCACGGTGCCATTCTCTAAGTGTGAGGCCCCCTCGATGGTTGCCCCCGCCTCGATGTGTACCTCGCGGATGAACCTCGCGCCCACAACCGTGCTGCCATCCTCCACAATACCCATGGTGCTTGCATGCTCCGCGGCACGCCTCTCGGCCATGGATAGCAGCTGCTTAACTGCCTCGCTGCGGTTGCGCATCATGGTCATGATGTAGGCAATCTGCGACGTAAGCTCGCGGTAGATGATAGCTGTGCGGCCACCATTCTCGTTTACGGCCGCCACGCCCACACCCTCGCCAAAGGATGAGGCTCGGCGACACTCCATGCGCAGAACATCGTCTATATGGCAGTCGTTGCCGATGATATAGTTGGCTATAGTGGAGTCGGAGATACGCGTGCGTGAGCCAATCTCGGTGCGCCCCTCAAAGCGCACGTTACGCAGTTGCTCGGGACGGAAGTCCAGTGAGACGGTGATGTCATCCCACGAGACGGCCGAGCATCCGCGCTGCTCCAACGAGGCACGCTCCTCGCTTGTCAATATCCTTCTATTATCGCTCATATTGCTTATAATCAATCCTTTTTGGTGTATACCACACGCTTAGTGTCGAAGAACTCATCGTCGAACATTGTGCGTATGTCGTAGAGGTCCCAGTGGCGGCGTGTTGCAGCCAGCTCCTCGGCAAGGTCTCCACCCTTGAGGTAGAGGATGCCGTTGGGCAGTGTGCCGCGCTGACCCTTACGCAGTAGTGGCCAAGCCCATGGCATAAATCGAGCCATCTCCGTCACGGCACGCGATACCACGTAGTCGAACTTCTCGCCCAGCTGCTCGGCGCGTGAGTTGATGGCGGTGAGGTTGTCAATGCCAGCCCCTGCCTTGATGCCCTCCACCACACGTATCTTCTTAGCTATGGAGTCGACACCCACGAACTCGACCTCGTGGAACATGATAGCGAGTGGCACTGAGGGGAAGCCTCCGCCGCAGCCTATGTCTACCACACGCGCTCCCGCCTCGAAGCTACACACCTTGGCTATGGCCAACGAGTGTAGGATATGACGCGTGTAGAGGTGCTCCATATCCTTGCGCGACACCACGTTGATGCGTGCATTCCACTCCTCGTAGAGCGAGCCGAGAAGCTCGAATTGCTCCTTCTGTCTCGGAGTAATATCTGGAAAATATTTCGTTATGAGGTCGCTATTCATACCCCTAAATCTATAATTGCTAACTACTAATTTCTACTCGTCTCGTAACTTCTTCTCGCCTCGTAATCTCTTCCCGCTTCAGTAATCTTGCCCTTACTCCTTTTCGATGATGAGTTTGCATACGGCGGCCTTGGCGCGACGTATCTGTGTCTTTATCGTGTTTATGGGTCGCCCCAGCTTCTCGGCAATCTCCTCGTAGGAGTACTCCTCCAAAAAACGCATCTCGATAATCTCGCGGTATTCTGCCGAGAGCTCGTTTATGGCACTATAGAAGTGGTTGCGGCTCTGGTTTATTATCACCGACTCCTCGGGCGATGGGGTTGTGGCCTGAGGTGCACGGAATCGCTCGTCGATAGAGAGGTCGTTGGAGCGGCGACGCAGGTGGTCAACTAACGTATTTCGCGCGATGGTGTATATCCACTGCCCAAAGGTGTAGCTTCGTGAGTAGTCTCCTAAGTGGAGGTAGACCTTGATAAAGGTCTCCTGTAGTAGGTCGGCTGCCGTATCCTTGTCGCCTAAGCGCTGCTCAAATAGGCGTGTGAGTGCTTCGCGGTAGCGCGTGAAGAGGTACTCGAAGGCGTGTTGGTCGCCCTCCGAGGCTAACTCCACCAACTGTGTGTCGGAGGCTACGATATAGTCATCTATTTCCATATTCGCGGCGTGCTGTTGCTCTTTTTACTCCATAGCATCCACTCCAAAGCGGGACCCAAGAGGTCGTAAATCCAGTAGTTTAGGGCAATGTCTCGCTCTCCGAGCTTCTGTGCTGTGCGGCGCGACGACCACACAACAAAGAGATAACGCAGGATGATTAGTCCTATTGCGCCGAGTTTAATCTCCAGAGGCATGACCACGATGGCGACTAAGGCGGCAAGGAAGAATAGTGCGCGGCTACCCAACTCGCGGTTTGTAAAACACTTTGCCGCAGTGGGGTAGAAGCGACGAGCATAGCCCAAGTAGCGCATCTGTTCTATCCACTCCGATACCATGTCGATACGCTCCTCTTTGACTATCGAGTTGCGCGTCATTACCACCGAGGTGCGGTTTGCATTGGCGATAGCCTGTAGGTATAGGTCGTTCTCGCCGATGTCTATGCTTAGGTGGTTGTAGCCGCGAGTCTTCTCGTAGAGGTCGCGGTCGAAGCCGTAGTTGCAGCGTGGTGCATAGTATGGCTTGCCCACCACGGCGCATGCCATGGCGTTGCGCTGGAGGTTAAATTCAATCATGCGCATGATGTAGCGCGATATTCCACTGCTCTCGAAGTTGGGCACGGCGGGGGCTATGACCACCGAGCCACGTTCGAAGCCCTTGGCCATGGTTGCCACCCACTCATTCGAGATTGGCATGGCACCCGGTATGGTGAAGAGCAGCGAGTTGTACTGTGCCGATTTGATACCCACGTTTAGTGCCTGCTTCGTTGTGATGTAGATGCGCTCGTTGCCTCCCATCTTCGTCAGACGCATGTAGGAGTGGTTGTCGCGAATACGCTGCAACTCCTCGTAGTAGTCCGTGTCGCCACCGATGTAGACCACAACAACCTCGTAGTTGTCGTACTCCTGATGCAGCAATGCGGGCAACTCGTCAACCAAAAAACTCTCACTTTCGCCTCTTATGGGGACGATTACCGAGATGGCAGGGTTGTCTCTACGCTTGGGTCTACTGCGCATAAGGCGGAAACTGACGATGCGATAGTAGGCGATAGCGTAGTAGTAGAACTGTATGCAAAATAGCGTAACTAACAGAAGCATAAGGCTTAAGCCCTGCCACGAGTAGTGCTGGAGTATGTCGTTAAAAAACTGTGTCACTTTTAATCTATTATAAACGCACAAAGGTAATAAAAACAATTAACATTCACAATTGGTGTTTCATAATTATTTTTGTATCTTTGCACGTTATATATATGTTATGAAATTTACATTGCAACATACGGCGCCCCAGAGTAAGGCGCGTGCCGGTCTCATCGAGACCGACCATGGTCCCATAGAGACTCCAATATTTATGCCCGTAGGCACAGCTGCGGCGATGAAGGGTATCTTCCATCGTGATGTGGAAGAGGAGGCTAAGGCACAGATTATTCTTGCCAACACCTATCACCTCTACCTCCGCCCTGGTATGGAGATTATCGAGCGTGCAGGCGGTGTGCATCAGTTCTCGACATGGAAGAAACCAATGCTTACGGATAGTGGTGGTTTTCAGGTCTTTTCATTGGCTGCATGCCGAAAGCTTAAGGAGGATGGCTGTCACTTCCAGTCGCATATCGATGGTTCGCGTCATGTCTTTACGCCCGAGAGCGTAATCGACACCGAGCGCACCATTGGTGCCGACATTATGATGGCCTTCGACGAGTGTCCTCCAGGCGATGCCCCCTACGACTATGCCAAGAAGTCGTTGGCGCTCACCGAGCGCTGGCTCGACCGCTGCTTCAACCGCTACCACCAGACGGCGCCGAAGTGGGGTCACTATCAGGCGCTCTTCCCTATTGTTCAGGGTGCAGGATATGCCGATTTGCGCGAACGTGCTGCGCGTAACGTGCTGCAATACAACGCCGATGGCTATGCCATAGGAGGTCTTGCCGTGGGCGAGCCTACGGATGTGATGTACTCTATGATTGAGGTGTGTAATGCGGTGCTGCCGACCGACAAGCCACGCTACTTGATGGGTGTGGGTACGCCCATCAACATCCTTGAGGCTATCGACCGTGGTGTTGACATGTTCGACTGTGTTATGCCCACGCGCAATGGCCGTAATGGTCAGCTCTTTACGTCGGAGGGCGTCATCAACATCCGCAATAAGAAGTGGGAGATGGACTTCTCGCCCATCGATCCCAACGGAGTTGCATTTGTCGATAGGCAGTACTCTAAGGCATACCTTCACCACTTGGTTGTGTGCAAGGAGATGCTTGCGGCACAGATTGCCTCGTTGCACAACACCGCCTTCTACCTATGGTTGGTAGGTGAGGCGCGCAAGCATATCATCGCTGGCGACTTCAAGCCATGGAAGGAGATGATGGTCGAGAAACTTGGCCGCAGGCTATAACATAACAGTAGGCTAAAAGCATGAAGATTAGACTTATACCATCGATACCGGGCTTCCGTACCTTGGATAAATACATCCTGGGTAAGTTCCTGCGTACCTACATCTTCGGCATCTTGATGATGGTTATCATCCTCGTGGTGTTCGACTATGTGGAGAAGGTCGATGACTTCACCGAGCTAAAGGCTCCATGGAAGGCTATCATCTGGGACTACTATATGAACTTCATTCCTCAGTTCATCAGTCAGTTCAGTGCCCTATTTACGTTTATCTCGGTCATCTTCTTCACCTCGAAGATGGCCATGCAGACCGAGATTGTCGCTATACTCTCGGGTGGTGTCAGCTTCCGTAGGTTCATGTGGCCCTATATCATGGGTGCTACTATCATCACGGCATTGAGCCTCGTACTAAGTCTGTGGGTTATCCCCGAGGGACAGAAGGATAGTGTGGAGTTCCAACGCCACTATATGAAGAAGCAACAGACGCTGGTATACCCCGAACATGTATATCGCCAGATAGAGCCAGGAACATTTGCCTACGTGCGAGGCTACTCTCCTGGTGTTGAGCGAGTTCCCTTCTTTGCTCTTGAGCGATTTGAGGGTGCTGAGCTCACCGAGACGCTTGATGCTGCCAATGCTTCGTTTGATGAGGAGACAAAGCGTTGGACAGCACCTCGCTACATGATCTACTCGCGTGGCGAGGATGGCTCGCTTAGTGGCAAGCAGTATCGTAACCTCGACACTCTTATCAACCTTGATGTCAGGGAGTTGGGCGATATATCAGGTGTGGTCAAGACCCTTACATACGAGGAGCTTAACGACTTCCTGGCGCAGCAGCGTAGCAAGGGCTCGGATGAGGTATTTCTTATCGAGGTGGAGCGTCATGCCCGCTTCTCATACCCGCTCTCTACGATTATCCTAACCATCATCGGTGTAGCCCTCTCGTCACGTAAGATACGTGGTGGTATGGGTATGCATATCGGTGTGGGTATGGCGTTATGTTTTAGCTACTTGATGCTTGGTCGTGTTTTTGAGCAGATTGCCATCAGTGGCTCTATTGAGCCGTGGGTAGGAGTATGGTTGCCGAACATCGTCTTTGCCATCATCGCCATTATTGTCTATCAAAAAGCACCAAAATAAGCTATGCAGAAGATTAACGATATTGCAGCTTCGATACGTCGTGGTGAGCGCCTCACGGCAGCCGATGCCATCACGCTGTGGCGTGAGGCTCCGCTGTGGTTGTTGGGAGAGTTAGCCACGGAGCGCAAAATCGAGGCGAGTGGACGTAATGTCTACTACAATCGTAACGTACACCTCGAGCCATCGAATATATGCCTCTTTAATTGTGAGTTCTGCTCATTCCGTCGTAAGGAGGGTGATCCTGATGCGTGGGCTATGAGCATCGACGAGGTTGAGGCGCGTGCCAAGGAGTTGCGCTCCGCAGACATCACCGAGGTGCATATTGTTGGTGGTGTTCACCCTAAGCACGACCTCGACACCTACGTAGAGATGGTCCGCAGGGTTAAGAGCCAGCTGCCCCACGTGGCGGTCAAGGCCTACACGGCGGTGGAGATATTCTATATGATTAAGCGTGAGGGTGTCTCTGTTGTCGAGGGCTTACGCCGATTGATGGATGCGGGTATGGAGTGTATTCCTGGTGGCGGTGCTGAGATTTTCGACGAGGCACTCCGCAAGAAGATATGCCCCGACAAGTGCTCTTCGGAGGAGTGGCTTGCTGTGCACCGTGCTGCGCATAACATGGGATTATCCACGAACTGCACCATGCTCTATGGTCATATCGAGACCCTCGAGCAGCGTGTCGACCACTTGGAACGCCTGCGTAAGTTGCAGGACGAGGCGCCAGGCTTCGACGCCTTTATCCCGCTTAAGTATCATAGTCGCAACAATCGTCTCTCGGAGGCAGGAGAGTGTTCCGTAGAGGAGGACCTACGCACGATTGCTATTAGTCGCATATTCTTGGATAACATCCCACATATCAAGGCTTATTGGGTGTCGTATGGCCGCAATACCACGGAGATGGCACTGTCGTTTGGTGCCGACGATATAGATGGCACGATTGGCGACACCACCAAGATATACTCTATGGCGGGAGGCACGGAGCGCCCCTCGATGAGTGTCGAGGAGCTTGAGGCTATGGTGCGTGCTGTGGGCATGGAGCCTGTGGAGCGTGACTCGCACTATAACCTTGTTGCGCGCAAGAGCGATAAGGCGAGTGATGTCTGCGCTGTAGCCCCCAGTCCAGAGCCCGAAGTGATTGAAAATAAGGAGCCCGAAAGCGTAGAAGATAGTGTTACAACAACGAATGAACAAGATAAGGATATGAGCGTTAAGCAAGATGTGATTGAACCAAAGGTTAAGCAGCCTGCCAAGGGTGAGGAGCCTAAACCTAAGACTACGAAGAAGCCCGCGAAGCGTAGCGATGGCAATGGTGGTGAGAGCAAGTGGGCAAAGGCATGGGACGGCCTTAAGAGGACATATCAGCGTTTCCCTATATTGTCGCACATGCTGTTTATTCTGCTCTTCTGCCTATTTTTATTGCTGTGTCTATACTTAGGTTTGAAGTGGGGTACACGCCACAATAATACCATTGTTGTGCCCGACTTTGTGGGTATGTCTATCGAGGATGCTCGTGGTGTGGCTAAGGATAAGGAGCTGAACATCGTTGTTCGTGACTCTATCTTCGATGTCGACCTCCCTGGTGGCACTATCGTGGACCAGTTGCCTGGCACATCAGAGGTGCGAGACGTTACGGTAAAACCAGGACGTAAAATCTACGTCACCATAAATGCCTATAATCGTCGTAAGGTGCTCGTCCCCTACGTGGCTAAGCAGACACTACGTCAGGCACTCAACCAGATAGAGCGTTCGGGATTCACCATTGAGGAGCTTGTCTATCAGCCCAATATGACCTCTACCGACTATGTTGAGCGTCAGACGGTTGGCGGCCGTGAGATAGGCCCTTCAACAAACCGTGAGATGCCCGTGGGTACGGGTATCACCCTCTATGTCAACTACCAGCGTGAGAATAGCAATACGGTAGCACCTCGTGTCGTGGGTATGTCGTTGGCCAAGGCCAAGTCGAGCCTTTGGGACCATGGCTTTAATGTTGGCGAGATTATCTACGACGAGAGTGTCAGCGACATTATCGAGTGTCGTACGGCACGTGTATATATGCAGTCGGCAAAGATTGGCTCGTCGTATCGTCGTGGTACTAAGGTAGATATTTACCTCTCTACGGACGATGCTCTTGTCGACTCGTTGCGACTCATTGCCGACAAGGAGGCCGACCGTGCCGAGGCAGCACGTCGTAAGGCTCAGCGCGAGGCTGAGGAGAAGATGAGGGCCGAGGAGGCTGAAGCTAACAACTAATTAACCGAAGAGTAGTACATAGAAGTGGGTAAGGAAGAACTATATAAGGACGAGGAGCTCCTTGATGCTACCGTTGATGGCATCGATGAGGGTGATGAGATGTATGAGCACTTCTCGGTGACGGTGGATAAGGGACAGTCGCTAATGCGACTCGATAAGTTTCTCACCGCGCGTTTGGAGCACACCTCGCGTAACCGCATACAGGCGGCTGCCGATGGCAAGAACATCCTTGTCAATGGTAAACCTCAGAAGTCGAGCTATAAGGTAAAGCCGCTCGACCAGATATCTATCGTTATGCCCTATCCCCGCCGTAAGGAGGAGATCGTGCCAGAGAATATTCCGCTCGACATCGTCTACGAGGATGACGACGTTATTGTTGTTAATAAGCCTGCGGGTATGGTCGTTCACCCAGGTGTCGGCAACCATAGTGGCACCCTGGTGCACGCTCTATCGTACCATCTTAGCGAGCTCGAGATGTTCTCCGAGGGTAACGCCCGCGCGGGATTGGTGCACCGTATAGATAAGGATACGTCGGGCTTGTTGGTTGTCGCCAAGAATGAGAGGGCTCACGCCTCGTTGGCTAAGCAGTTCTTCGACCACACCATCTACCGTCGCTATGTGGCATTGGTGTGGGGTAATATCGCTGAGGATGAGGGTACTATTACGGGTAATATTGGCCGCAGCCCCAAGGATAGGTTGCAGATGTATGTCTTTGCCGACGGCTCGGATGGTAAGCACGCCGTCACGCACTTCAAGGTGCTGCGCCGCTATGGATATGTCACGCTTGTAGAGTGCCGTCTGGAGACGGGACGTACGCACCAGATTCGTGTTCACATGTCGTGGCAGGGTCACCCTCTATTCAACGACGAGCGCTATGGTGGCGACCGTATTCTTAAGGGTACTACCTTCCAGAAGTATAAGCAGTTTATCGAAAACTGTTTCAAGCTAATTCCTCGTCAGTCGCTGCATGCTCGTGCTCTGGGCTTCGACCACCCGACTACGGGCAAGTATGTGCAGTTTGAGTCGGAGCTACCCGACGACTTCAAGGCGGTACTCGAGAAGTGGGAGACCTACACCGACTCCGTAGGCCTCGATTTGGATGAGATATAATAGGATTTCACTCTATTTTATGTCATTTCACTTCCTAACGATCAGATTAGCAAACACCTAACTGTAGCTATATGTTTCTACCGACTACCATAAAGGAGGTTGAGGCCCGAGGATGGGATGAGCTCGATGTCATCATCTTCTCGGGCGATGCCTATATCGACCACCCGGCATTTGGCCCTGCGGTCATCGGCCGTATTCTCGAGGCCGAGGGTTATCGTGTGGCTATCGTGCCTCAGCCCAACTGGCGCGACGACCTGCGCGACTTCAAGAAATTGGGCAAGCCGCGCCTATTCTTCGCCGTGTCGGCAGGCGCTATGGACTCGATGGTGAATCACTACACCGCCAACCTGCGCCTGCGCTCGAACGATGCCTATACGCCTGGCGGTAAGGCTGGTTTTCGTCCCGACCGCACGGTAGATACCTACACGAAGATTCTCAAGCAGTTATACCCACATACTCCGGTTGTTGTAGGTGGTATCGAGGCCTCGCTACGCCGCCTCACGCACTACGACTACTGGACCGATAAGCTGCAGCGCTCGATACTCGCTACGTCGGGTGCCGACCTACTTGTCTACGGCATGGGCGACAAGGTTATCCGCGATGTGGTTAAGGCACTACGTAACGGCTTTAATATGAAACTGTTGCGTGGTCTACGTCAGGTGGGTTTTATGGCTGACAAGGAGTATGTCGAGCGACTATATAACGGCAAGACCATCGTGCTACACTCCTACGAAGAGTGTGTCGAGGATAAGAAGAAGTTTGGTGAGAACTTCTGTGAGATAGAGACGCTGAGCAATATGATGCAGTGCGAGACTACGCTTGTAGAGCGTGTGGATGATAGCTATGTTGTCATCACCCCGCCCTATGAGCGCCTTACGACCGAGGAGCTCGACCACTCGTTCGACCTCGCTTACGAGCGTGCTCCCCACCCACGATATAAGGGCAAGGGTGATATACCTGCCTGGGAGATGATTAAGCACTCGGTGAATATCCATCGTGGTTGCTTTGGTGGTTGCTCCTTCTGCACCATCTCGGCACATCAGGGTAAGTTTATCAGCTCACGCTCAGAACGCTCGATACTCGCTGAGATAGAGCAGATTACGAAGATGTCCGACTTCAAGGGCTACCTCTCGGATGTGGGCGCTCCCTCGGCAAATATGTATCGCATGAGTGGCAAGAACGAGGAGCTATGCAAGAGGTGCAAGCGCCCTTCGTGCCTGCATCCCAAGCTCTGCCCCAATATGAACAACAACCACCAGCCGTTGCTCGACCTCTACCGCCGTGTTCGCGAGACAAAGGGCATAAAACGTGCATTTATCGGTAGTGGTATTCGTTACGACCTCTTCGACGACTCGCCATATTTCGAGACTGTGGTTAAGCACCATACCTCGGGACGTCTGAAGGTGGCCCCAGAGCATACTGAGGACCATGTGCTGAAGCTTATGCGTAAGCCATCGTTCCAGATGTTCGAGCGCATCAACTCGCGCTTTCAGCAGATATGCCGACGTAATGAGTTGAAGTATCAGCTTATTCCATATTTTATTTCGTCGCACCCTGGTTGCGAGGAGCGCGATATGCGGGCACTCTCAGAGAGGGTTCTCGGCAAGCTACACTTCACGCTCGAGCAGGTGCAGGATCTCACACCCACGCCTATGACCCTGTCGTCGGTGATGTTCTATATGGGCGAGAACCCTTATACGGGTGAGATGCTCTATGTGGCACGCTCGCAGGAGGATAAGCGTAAGCAGAAGAGCTATTTCTTTGGCGGTAAGCTCCCCGAAGCGCACCCCCAGAAGAGGCAAAGTAGCCGTGCGCATACAAACAGAAAGTATGGTAAAAATAGACGTTAAATCACATAAACACATGATTATGAAAAAGTTATTATTTTTGATTACACTGCCTCTTGCTATGGTTGCATGCATGGGTAATTCAAATTCGGATGCCAAGGATTGGGAGGATAAGGCTAAGGAGTTTGCAAACGACGTTGCTGATAAGAGCGTGGAGCTCTATAACGAGGCAGCGCCCGTAGTTGAGCAGGCAGCAAAGGATGCAGCGGATAAGAGTGTTGAGCTCTACAACGAGGCTGCTCCCGTAGTTGAGCAGGCGGCAAAGGATGCTGCTGATAAGAGCGTTGAACTATATAACGATCTTAGCAAGTAACGGTTAACTATGAAAACGTAGATGGCTGGCTACAAACATAGCCAGCCATCTTTTTTTGCTGTGTCTCAATATGTTAAAAGAGGTATTTCTCGGTGCGAACCTTTTCGGTGAGTGTAAATATCTCGCGCCATGCATCCTCGCCAAACGTGGTGCCTACGACCTCGATAACCTTGCCTGCTGTGATTGCGCCGATGGTGCCACATGCGCGTAGTGACATACCCTCTGAGAGACCATACATAAAGCCCGCGGCGTAGAAGTCGCCAGCGCCTGTGGTATCCACACGCTTAGCTGCCGCCATAATACCCACGTGCACAACCTCCTCGCCACGCTTAATAAGCGCGCCACGCATGCCAATCTTCACCACAACAAGCTCACACATCGCACCGATATGATTGAGTGCAGCGTGTGGGTCGCTCTCGCCCGTAAAGGCGCGCGCCTCATCCTCGTTGGCAAAGAGAATGTCTACGTAGCGCTTAACTATGTCATACAAGAAGTCGCGGTTCTCCTCCACCACGTTGAACGATGCAAGGTCGATGGCTACCTTTAGGCCATGTGCCTTAGCACGCTCTATGGCTGTGCGTATAAGGTCGTGGTCCTGAACGAGATAGCCCTCAATATATAGGCAGTCGTAGTCGTCAAAGATGGCGCCATCAATATCCTCTGCCTGAAGGTCTGCTGCGGCACCGAGGTGTGTGACAAACGTGCGCTCACCGTCGGGCGAAACCAAGGCTACGCACTTGCCCGAGCGCTCCTCGCTGCGAAGTATGAAGGGCTCAACGCCGATATTGCGCAGTGCCTGCTCGTAGAACTCACCCGTGGTATCTTCGCCCACCTTGCCAATGAATCCCACCTTGCAGCCAAGACGTGCCATGGCACGTATGGTGTTACCCGCCGAGCCACCAAGCGATAGTGAGTAGGGGCATCCCGCCACAGCCTTCGATATGGCTGTCTGCAACTGGCTGTCTACAAGGCTCATAGAGCCCTTGACCAACTGGTATTCTTCTAATACATTGTCGTTTGAGAGGTTGACAAGCATGTCGGTCAGAGCATTGCCAATGCCTATTACACGTCGAATCATTTGGGTAGTATCTTTCTAATTAGTTGTTTTTCAGTAGTATATGCCTAAATCGAGAGAATTTTTACCAGCTCTATATCGGCATTGCTTACAGGTTTCTTCTCGGTTGTTGCCTTTGAGAATGGGGTGTAGACAAGCTCCCCGTTTTTAATGCCAATCATCACGTTGCGCTGTCCCTCCATCAGAGCCGTAATAGCCTGGGCGCCCATGCGTGAGGCGAGGATACGGTCGGCAGCCGTGGGTGAGCCACCACGCTGTAGGTGACCCAATATTGTCACCCTCGCATCATACTCTGGAAACTCCTCCTTAATGCGCTGAGCAAGGCCGAGAGCACCTCCCGTCTCGGGGTTCTCGGCAACAAGGACTATTGCTGAGCTCTTGCTCTTGCGGAAACCTCGGTTTACAAGGTCGGCAAGCTGGTCTATCTCTGTCTCCTTCTCGGGGATGATGGCAGCCTCGGCACCCGATGCAATAGCGCCATTAAGTGCGAGGTAGCCGGCCATGTGTCCCATAACCTCCACGAAGAAGAGGCGCTCGTGGCTTGTAGCCGTGTCGCGAATTTTATCCACCGCCTCGACAATGGTATTTAGCGCCGTGTCGTAGCCTATGGTGCGGTCTGTTCCTCCGAGGTCGTTGTCTATGGTGCCCGGAAGTCCGATAATAGGTATGTCAAACTCCTCGGCAAAGATGCGTGCTCCCGTGAGTGTGCCATCGCCACCAATCACCACAAGAGCATCGATGCCCGCATTACGCATATTTTCAAATGCCGTAGCGCGACCTTCAGCCGTGGTAAACTCGCGGCAGCGAGCGGTCTTAAGTATGGTGCCGCCATGCTGCACGATGTTGCTGACAGATTTCGAAGAAAACTCCTCTATCTCGTTGAATACCAAGCCATAGTAGCCACGCTTGATGCCCATTACGCGGAGTCCGTGATATATCGCTGAGCGTGTTACGGCGCGTATTGCTGCGTTCATGCCTGGAGCGTCACCTCCCGAGGTGAGTATGCCTATTGTCTTAATTTTTGTCATGTTGTGTAAATTTAGTTGTCTCCATCTCCTTGGCTCCTGCCAAAAGCATACCAGCGGAACTCTAACTACTTCTCAGAGATGTCGAATTTTGCGATGACACACACATTGAATGTCCTATACTTATCCTGTTGCGACTTGTAGCCCTCGTCCTCATCGTGTTTCATCTCGTAGTCGCAGTCGATAACATGTGCCGATCGTTGTCCTGTCTCTGTTGAGCTCCAATAGGTGCCATCAATAAGGTCGCCCATATGGCTTTCGCTCATGGCTCTATTGAGAATATCTCTTCTGAGATAGATCATCTCTAACTCGTTTACTGAGGGTATATACCACTCTTCGCCATAACTATTCATAACCTCAGCGAAGATGGGGAATGTTACATGGTTGCCCTGCGTAAGCATCTTCATGTTATTCCTGCCATCGTGGTGGTCGCTGGCTAATGTGCTGCATGTCATCCACTCTCCCCTAAACTGCCTATAGTTTACGACGCTTACTACCTTGCTATCTGGGCTGATGTCGAAGATGATACCATCCTCATGTATGTCGCCAATTTGCTTTGTTTGACGCTTGAGTGCGGTATTAGGGATGCTTAGATTCATAAAGCGGGCGGCATCCTCCTCCGAGGTTATCTCCTCACTGGTCTCATTAGATGAGGTAGTCGTTTGGGTGGTTGTCTCCGTGTCATGCTCCTTCTCATCAGGCTGAAAACGGTCGAATAACATAAAGCCCAGAGCTACAGCCATCATGCAGATAACGATAATTAGCTGATTTGTTCGATTGGATATTAACTCTAACAGTCGACCTCTCTCCCTATCGGTCGGTTTGCGCTTTTTGCCCAAGTGAGCGCATAGGTCGTCGATAAAGTCGGGGTCGATAGGCGTATCCTTCATATATTTGATGTTCACATCGCTGAACATGAAGGATATTCTTGGGGGCATCGAGGAGTTGTCGATGACGTAAGGTATCACCATCATCTCCTTGGCATAGGCAAACGAGATCTCTTTTACCGTGAAGCGTGACTTGTAGGAGTTCTCACTCGCAACATATAGCATCATTCGGCTTTGGCAAATGGCGTCGGCAAGAATCTCAGGGAAGTTGTGGCCCACGGCAATGCCCTCCGTATCGCGGAAGTAGCTCAGTTCGTATTTGTCGAGAGCCGAGCATATCTTGTCGACTACCGCGCTATCCTTGCGCGAGTAGCTTATAAAGATGTCGTATTTTATTTCCGCTGCCATATCCCTACAAAGATACGAACATTTTGCTAATCAGCAAAATTTCTGTGTAACGTTATCCTCTACTGATAGTTACAAAAAAGTTGGGTCAGCTTCTGCCGACCCAACTCCATATAGTTTGTGTGATGACTCTGTTAGATCTCGCCCTCACCACGTAAGTCAACAATCTCAACGCCCTCCATGATGTCACCGCTGCGGGTAGCCTCCTGGGTCATAGCTGCGCGCTTAGCAGCACGGTCAGCATTCTTATAAGCGTCGTTTGCGTCAGTAACCTTTGTGGTCTCAAACAAGTATACGCCATCAGCACCCATTACGTATGCTGACTCACCCTCCTGGCTGCGTACGATAGCATTTACCAATGCGCTGTCGAGAGTGCTGTTGTTAACAGTAACGTTTGCAAATGCCTCGCTCTTGCCCTCGAACTTGAGTGTCTGCTGTGCTGCAGCAAACTTCTTCTCCTTCTCGAGCTGTGTCTTGATAATGAAATCGTTCTTGGGGAGGTACTCGTTCTCGTCGATGTTGGTTACCATAGCAACGTAGATGGTGTTATTTGCTGTCCAGCTCTTCTTCTCACCAACCTTAGCGTCGTATGCCCAGAGAGCTGCGCTACGTGAGTTCTCGATAGGCATAGCATACATGCCCTCACCCTTGTGAAGTGAAGCGCGCTGGTCGAGACGGCATACGTTCATATCCATCTCTACGCGGTAGCTGTTCTCGTTAGCCACCTGGTTGAATGTCTCGCGAGTGTCGCCAGCGTTTGCCATGAATGTGGCAGCAGCCTTGGTAATCTCGTCGGTAGTCTCCTTGCTGGGCTTAACAACATAATCCACGTTAGCTGTAAGCACGAAGTCATTCTTTGCTCCAAGCTCAGTAATCTTAATAGCTGCGGGCTTGTTGTTGTAGGTGTATACAAATACATCGCCAACCTTAGCGTTGATAAACTTGTCGGCATCACGCTCGTTGAGGTTGGTCATGTCGATGCTACCAGTTGTTACATTCTCAAAGCCAGTCATGTCGCCGTTAGCCTCGTTAATCTTAGCTACCAACTCCTCAGCTGCTATGATGTTGTCAGCAGTGATGGCGCTGAATGAGTAGCTTGCAGGAGCCTTAACCTTCGATACGATGTACATCGCCTCCCATTTGTTATTGTTGAGAACGGGACCATAGTTCTTGTTATCTTTGATGGCAGCGGCAGCATCGCCTGTGATGTCGCTTACGAGTACGTAGTTGCCAATTTTGCCACCCACGTTGCTAAGAGCGCTACGAATAGCCTTGGCGTCGTTGCCTGCGGCTACTGCTGCAGCGTTAGCCTCGTTGATAGCAGCCTCTGCAGCCTCCATGTCAGCAGCGCTTGCTGCGATGGGGAACTCTACATACTGCACGGTGCGAGCATTGTAGTAGGGGTTATCCTGGCGGTGAGCATTGTAGTATGCATCAATCTCCTCAGCTGTAACCTCATCACATACGATCTCCGCGTAGGGCAACTTTACGTAGTTACCGTCGAACGAAAGCAACTCGCGGCTAAGGGCGTTCTCAACCTCCAAGCTGTTGGTGTACTTACCTGCAGAGTAGATAGCGAAAGCACGCTGGCTAACAAGCATATACTCAGCATACTTGCCACTCATGCCCCAGATGTAGTTAAGGGCCTCGTTGCCCTCCTCCTTTGTGATAGTGGGGTCAGACATCATAAGCTCGTTAGCTGTGTTCTGGAGGTAGATATCCTTATCTGTAGAGATATAACCAATTGCAGCAGCCTCGTATGCAGGCTTCAAATACTGGTTATATACAACGAACTCGTGCATCAAGCCTGCTACGAAGTCGGGATCAACATTCTGAGCGGGCATGTTGAATCTCTTATAGTACATGTCTCTATAGAGATAATCGCAGGTCTCCTGATACTCCTGCTGATACTGCTGGTAGTCAGCCTGTGTAACCTCGTTGCCATCAACGATCATAACAATCTCGCCCTGGTTCTGTGCATCGGCACCGTTGCCACGCATAGAGAGCTGATCACCAAGAATAAATGCAACAAGCACGAGTGCAATGACCACCGAAAGGATAATGCCGTACTTGGTTCTCAATGTGTTTAATGAAGCCATATAAATCTATTTTTATTGTTAAATTCTACATTTAAGACCCCAAAGGTAGTAATTTTTTATTAAACAGCGATAAATATGGACGAAAAATTGCATAGTAATCAACTCTGCCCCACGAATATGGGTGCCACATTATCGCCTGTCTGCCACTTGAAGTCTCGCTTTATCTGTTAACTCGCACACTTACAATGTCGATACGCGACTGCTTGCGGCTCACAATCTTGATGCTAAACTTCTCGTTGCGAAGCCACTCTCCCTCCATTGGGATTCCGCCATGTTCGGCGATGATATATCCCGCTAAGGTGTCGTACTCGTCGTTCTCGGGAATACCAAGGTTGTATGTCTCGTTAAGGTACTCCACCTCGTGGCGTGCCGATAGAAGCCACTCATTCTCAGACGTTTGCTTCTCGATTAGTTCCTGCACGTCGTGCTCATCCTCAATCTCTCCGAAGATCTGCTCAAGCACATCCTCAAGTGATATGATGCCCGCGGTGCCACCAAATTCATCGATAACCACGGCTATGCTTGCGCGACGCTTCGTGAAGGTCTCGAGCATATCCTGTAGAGGCATGGTCTCGGCAACGTATATGGTCTTGATTATGATGTCAGACAGCTCCTTAGGTTGCTCGAAGAGGCTCTTAGAGTTAACGTAGCCGATGATGTTGTCGATGGAGTCGTGCCATACGAATATGCGCGAGAATTTAGTCTCGACAAAGCGCTCGGTGAGCTCCTCGATGGTAGTTGTCTCAAGGTCTACAGCCTCCACGTCGACACGCTGCACCATGCAGTCGCGTACGCGCAAGTCGGCGAAGTCGAGGGCGTTCTGGAACAGACGTATATCCTCCTCCTCTTCGTCGTTTACCTCCACGTTCTCATCCTCGACTAACGAAGCTAAGTCGTCGCGGTTGAACTCTGTGGGCTCCTCGCGCTGCTCGATTCTGCCTCCCGTAAGGCGTATAAGACCGTATGATATGAGCGTCGAGAAGCGCGTAATGGGGTAGAGTATGATGTAGAACAGGAAGATTACGGGAGCAAATATGAGGTAGTAGAAGTTGGAGTTGCGGCGTACAACCGACTTGGGTATGTACTCTCCAATGAATAGTATTACAATGGTCGATATAATGGTCTGCGCCAGAGCATTCTCTAAGCCAAATAGTTGTACCAAAAATGCTGACATCGACATAGAGTAGATAACCAGAGCAATGTTGTTACCTACGAGGATTGTGGTTATGTAGTTGCTCGAGTTGCGAGAGAAGATGTCAGCAATATAGTTAAACATAGGGTTTTGCTTGCGGTCAATCTCCTCGCGCAGACGATTACGCCCGAGAAAGGCGATCTCCATTCCCGAGAAGAATGCCGAGAATATAAGCATCGTGGCTATTGTTATCACAGTGCCAATGAGGTCCATACGAAACTAATGTTGACTATTGGGTTCTATGTTGCTTCTACTTTAGAAGTGTTCTTATTATAATATAGGTATCAAACAGTTAATGGTGTTACTTTGCTGGCGATATATCAATGTTTAGATCGCTCTCTTTTAGTCCCATGTCTGTCGATACGTTCATCGATGTGGATAGTTGCTCTCCACGTTTAGGAGGCGTATTTGGTCGTGTTGCAGGCTGCGGCGGTGTCGCGGGTCTGTCGCCTGCGGGTAGCTGAGCCTTTGGCGCTGTGTTGGTCGTGGGGCTCATGGTGCGATTGTTGTCAACCTTTGGCGTTGAAGATGGCGGCGAGGGTCTCTGCGCAGGCCTATTGCTTCGATTCTCAGCGGCTTTATTGTTATTTGCCCTGTTCTCCGCCCTGCTATTCTCCTTTTTGTCACTCTCCTTTTTGTTAGCCTCCTCCTCTTTGTTTGCCGCGTCAATCTCCTCTTGGCTGGGCTGACTCATGTCGAACTCCATCTCGGAGCTATACTTGCGGAAGTGTATGTTTTTTAGGTCCTCGTCGGCGTCGAAGCCAACTCCGAAGTGCCAGCCGTCGGGTTGCAGAATCTTGGTGTCGACGTTGGAGTATATCTTCTTGGTGGTGGCGTTCCAGAAGAGCTGCTGCGTATATATCTCGGTGTGTCCCGTAATGGTGGTGTCGCCATCCTTACGGTTATTTTTTATGATGACTACGTTACCCTTTGCTTCCCACAGCTTTTGGTTCTCGTAGTATATGGCGTAGTTGGCCTTGATGTTAGCATCTTCAAGGTTTGTGCTATCCGAAGTGTATGTAGTCATCTCGATGCCTCGGCGAAACTCCTGATAGGGGTTTGTCGCCATACTATAGCCCTCCATGAGGGGTGTCACAAAGGTATAGGAGCGTTGTCCGTTCTCCATCATTGTGATGGTGCGGTTTTCGCTCGACTCGGTCATCAGAGTCTCATAGTCGAAGATTGTAGCTTCTGGTTTCTTACTACATGAGAATAGCAATGTAGCACTCCCCACGATGGAGAGTGCTATCACTGCATATTGTCTCAATGTTTGATACATGGAATATGTTGTCTCAAACACTATCGGTAACGTACGGTTGTTGCCTGACCTGCTGCGAAGCCACAGAGGATGGTGTAGCGGTCACCAGCAGTAAGCTCGGCGAAGAAGCAAGCCTCCTGTACGGGGAATGCTGAGCGGTATGCGCTCATAAGCTGCTGTGCAGCCTTCTGTACCTCGGGCTCATCCTTGAGGAGGTTAACAGCCTGAGCCATAGCGTCGTATGCTGCCCAGTAAACTGAGGTGCCACCTACCTTATCGTCAGGACATGTAGTAGATGCGTAGCACTGACCGAGGATGAAGTATGCATAACCGTTCTCGGGGTTGATGCCACGGAGCTCGCGTGCTGCCTCAGCAGCTGCTGAGTAGTTGTGCTTGCTGATCTCGATAAGGCCAATCTGAACATAGAGAGGCTCCTTCTTTGCGGGGTCAGCCTCCACAGCGAGTGCCTCGCGCAAGTACTTCAACGCCTTGTCGTTCTCGCCACGGTTCTTAAAGCCCTGAGCAAGGAACAATGCTGTCTCTGACGAGGGGTTAACGGTGTAGTACTTCTCGGTAGTTGCGAAGAAGAAGTCGCTGGTACACTGTGCACGTGACATGAGGGCTACGGCCTGAGCCAAGAGTGCCTCGTTGTCGGGATCTGCAGCGAGCTTCTCGCTAAAGAGTGCCTCAAGGTTCTCGCAGCTTGCAGCACCGCTGGTACCGAAGCTTGTCTCGAACATGTCGCGATACTGCTCATCCTCAGCCGATACCTCAGCAAAGAGTGGTGAGAGACGCTCATACTCCGAAAGAATCATGTCGCTGGTTACGTTGTCATCATACTCGTAGTCCTCGCAGAGGTACTTGAAGTAGCTGGCAGCGATGTCAAGGTGTGAGTTGCCGCTCTCGATGCCTGCGTCAACAGCAGCCTTCAAGCCTGCACGCAACAATGGACGGTCGGTGGTGCAGTAGCGGAGCATATCACGAGCCTTCATGTCGAGGATGTAGTCCTTACCGTTCTTGGCGTGGTCACCGAAGTAGATAACACGCTGGTCATAGATGAACAAGATAGAGTCTACGTACATCTTACGCTCATCAACGCTACGTGCGCGCTGTGCCTTGTTCTTGTAGATGGTCACACCACGTGCGAAGGTGTTCTGCGAAGCTGCGGGGCAGTTGTTGAGCAACTGCTGGAAGTACTCCGTAGCGCGCTTGAAGTCCTTAGCGTCGATAGACTCCTTCAAGTAGTTACTTGCGCTGATGTTTGACTGACGCTCCTCAACAGTCGCACCCCACTTGCCATACTTAGCGTCGTCGCTGAAATCCTGTGCTGACGCCGAGAATCCCATGAAGAGGGCGGCAGCAGCCAAAATCACTTTTACACTTTTCATAACCTTAGTTTTTATTTGTTTTGTTTCTGTATAATTTGCTACTTAGTTGTTGCTTCGTCGCACCTACAGCTATCACTGGTGTAGGACTTAATCGTACTTCTGACGTACGAACCAGTAGTCCGAAGTGTCGAGTGAGAAGAGCGAGAAGCCCACCGATATTTTGTAGTAGTTCTGAGTGACCAAGCCCACCCTCATGCCGTTGAGCTTAGGTGTTGCTGGAGACGACATACGGCCATACTCAAAGCCAACGTTTATCGACGAGGAGCCCCAAATCTTTACTGGGAAACCAATACCTGCAGTGATGGCAAGCTGGTTGATGCGCTCACCGGCGAAGGTCTGATAGTTGTTGCCAAGGCGTGCACCTACACGATACGACATGCGGTTGAGGTAGTTGCGCACATCGGTACGCTTGGGTGTTATCTCAAAGCCGAGCTTTAGCGTATGGGTATTTGTGTATGCCACGGCAATATCCTTCATGTTGCTGTTCTCCTCAAAGCTCTTGTTGTCGCTGCCCCATGCGGCGTATTTATAATCTACGCCCCACGCCACTACGCGGTCCTGGTAGTATAGGCCGACGCCCACCTCGTGTGGTACGCGAAGCTCGAGCGTCTGCGTGAAGTCGGTGATGGGAGCACTATGTATGTTGTTGATAGTGTTATCCGTGTATACGTAGTTCTGCTTCTTGGGGTTTAGTCTGCCACCGAGGTCGTACGTAGCACCAAGCGTAAATATGCGTTTCTCGTTGAGGATGATGTTCCACTGAATACCTGCCTGCAACTTGAAGTTATTCACGCGGTAGCGGTCCACACCCTTTGTTGCGGCAAAGTTGCCTGTGCCTGTGATTACGTTGGGTATTGTTGTTGAGTACTCGCGGTCGATGTTTCCCCAGAAGTACTTGGCAGCAACGCCTATCGAGAAGTTACGCCATGGTGCCCAGCCCAATGCCAACTTAACCTCCGTGATGTCACCCTCACCAAGGTAGCCATATACCACGCGACCGATGTCTGCCCAGTTATTATCGTTCTGGTCGGTCATCACCATCTTGTAGCCCACGCTGCTGTAGGGAGCAACACTCAACGTCGCGCCGAAGTTCTTAGCCAGGGGGAAGGCCAACGAGATGTTGTGCAAGTTGATGGTGTTGTATGCAGTCTTAGCTTTGTGGCTCTCTGTCCCAGCGCTATCAAACTTCGCCTGATTGTTGCGATAGTGTGTGGCGTCGAAGCTGAAGTCGAACAAGAAGCTCTTGCGAGGAGCGACGCTTGCTGCTGCGGGATTCTGTGTGTTTACCTGTCCCGTTGAACGCAAGCCGATGCCGATGCCACCCATTGCACGCATCTGCACGGTACCGGGTGTAATCAGCTCACCGGGACCATACATCGAGTATGGCGAATAGGCGTTAATGCTACTGGTCTGCGCCTCCACCGTGATGGGGATGACCAGCGCAAAAATCGCAATCACGACACCTAATATCAACGTATATCTACTCTGCATTGTAGTCCAAAATTCTATTGAGACCGAAAACTACCGGCTCACAGTCTGCAAATATCGTATTTTTAATTCTCTTTACAAAATATTTTGCGTCACCTCCGGTGAAAATTATGCATTTTTTTTCGTTTTTCCCCGAGAATGCCTCCACATAGCCTCTAATTTCGTGCTCAACACCTCGCATTACGCCCTGTTCTATAGCTTCGCAAGTGGTGCGTCCGTAGTCTAAAACTTCCTCCGTTGCATAGCAACGAGGCAGGCGTGCGGTGTAGTCGGCAAGTGCGCGAAAACGGGTGGTCACGCCGGGTGAAATATTACCCCCCTTGAAGGCTCCATCCACCACGTAGTCTATGGTTATGGCCGTGCCAAAGTCAACAATCATAATGTCTCTGTCGCCATACATGGCCCACGCTCCCACGGCGGCAGCTAAGCGGTCAGCACCAAGAGTCTCGGGGGTATGGTAGTCGTTGCCGATGGGTATTGGTGTGGTTGCGGGCTTAAAGATGATAGTCTTAGCTCCGTGTGCCTCCACCATGTCGGCAATTGCAAGCTCGTTACCACGTGTCGAAGCAACTATGGCGCGGGCGATGTCGTACTCCTCGAATATAGCGCCAACGAACTGATTATCAATATTCTCGATAACCCATTCGCGGAGGATTCTATCCCCCTCCATTGCAACTATCTTAGCGCGACTGTTGCCTATGTCGATGATAAGATTCATTATCTCTGCTCTTTATTTGGTGTCGCCACATCGGCCAGATGGCGCAACATAGCCACAGCCTCAGCTATGGAGTATATCTTTCTAACGGTCATAGAGAGGCGATTATTGTATTGTTTGACCACAAAACGATCGGGTTCGGCAACAACCCTGCGCAACATGTTAAGGAAGGTGTCTGTTTTGAAGAATGGCGAGTTGTTGTCGCCAACAAAGCGGGCTATGAGTAGTCCGTTCTTCACCTTGACATGTTCCATGCCGAGGTTGATGGCCTCGCGGCGTAGTTTTACCACGTCGATAAGCTCTCTTACGGGTTGTGGCAGTGCGCCAAATCTATCGAGTAGGCGTGCGGCAAATGCCTCGAACTGCTCGTCGGTGCGCATGGCGTCAATCTCGCGGTAGAGACGTATCTTCTCGCTCTGCGAGCGTACGTAACTATCAGGAATCGAGGCGTCTACATCGATGTCGATAGTGGCGTCATCCACAAACGATATATCCTTCATTGCGTCGTTCTCGGCCTCGCTCAAGCCCGACGTATCAAGACCCTCGGCACGAAGCTCCGTGATGGCCTGTTGCAGAATCTTCTGGTATGTCTCGATGCCCACGTCGGCGATAAAGCCACTCTGCTCGGCCCCCAAAAGGTTACCTGCACCACGAATATCGAGGTCCTGCATGGCGATGTTGAAGCCCGAGCCTAAGTCTGAAAACTCCTCGATGGCACGCAGACGACGGCGCGCATCCCCTCCGATAAGCTCGTCGGGTGGCGAGAGCAGATAGCAGAAACCCTTGCGGTCGCTACGGCCCACACGGCCACGCAACTGATGCAGGTCGCTTAGTCCGAAGTGGTGTGCATCGTTGATAATGATAGTGTTAGCATTGCCAATATCGATGCCATTTTCGATAATCGTTGTCGCCAACAGTACGTCGAACTCCCCGTAGATAAAGTTCATGATGAGCTTCTCGAGCTCGTCGGCCTTCATGCGTCCATGGCCTATACCCACGCGAGCCTTCGGACATAGGCGTCTAATAAGGTCTGCAATCCTACCGAGGTCATCGACTTTATTGTGTACGAAGTATACCTGACCACCACGTGCCAACTCCTCCTCTATGGCGTCACGGATAATCTCCTCGCTAAACGTATGCGACTCGGTGACAATAGGTTGGCGGTTAGGTGGCGGGGTGGATATGACCGATAGGTCGCGAGAGCCCATAAGCGAGAATTGCAGGGTTCGCGGAATGGGTGTCGCGGTGAGTGTTAGCGTATCAACAGCAATAGAGAGCTGTGTGAGCTTCTCCTTAGCTGCCACACCGAACTTCTGCTCCTCGTCGATGATTAAGAGACCAAGGTCGTGGAACTCAATCTGTTTCGAGAGCATCTTATGTGTGCCGATGAGGATGTCTATCTTTCCCGACTTCAGCTCCTCGGAAATGCGGCGTGTATCTTTTGCCGACTTTGTGCGGTTTACGTACTCTACGGTTACAGGCAGGTCGCGCAGACGCTCCGAGAAGGAACGGTAGTGTTGCAGCGCAAGGATGGTTGTGGGCACAAGCACCGCTGTCTGCTTGCCATCGCACGCAGCCTTAAAGGCGGCACGTATAGCCACCTCGGTCTTACCAAAGCCCACATCACCACAAACAAGGCGATCCATTGGCTGCTCCGACTCCATGTCACGCTTTACGGCAGCAACAGCCGTCTGCTGGTCGGGTGTATCCTCCCACTTAAACGACGCCTCGAGCTCCTGCTGTAGGTAGCCATCTTCCGAAAAGGCAAAGCCCTTCGATGCCTTACGCTTGGCGTAGAGGGCAATAAGCTCGCGCGATATATCCTTGACGGCCTTCTTTGTTGTGGTCTTAAGTTTCTGCCAGGCCCCGTTTCCGAGCTTGTATATCTTCGGAGGCTCACCCTCGCCGCTCTTGTATCGCGAGATGCGGTGCAGCGCATGAACGTTCACAAAGAGTATGTCGTTATCCTTGTATATCAGCTTTATAGCCTCCTTAGTGCGGCCATTCTCATTGAGCTTGACAAGACCACCAAAGCGTCCTACACCATGGTCGATATGCACCACGTAGTCGCCCACCTTCAGGGCGTTAAGCTCCGCCACGGTCATCTGTTCGTCGCGCTTAATCTCGTCGCGCAGACGGTAGCGCTGATAGCGGTCAAAGATGTTGTGGTCGGTATAGATGCAGACTTTCAGGTCATTATCCACGAAGCCCTCATGCAAGACCACATCTTCCGCGCGGAACGTCACATCGCGGCGTCCAATCTGGTGGAAGATGTTACTTAGGCGCTCCATCTGAGCCTTGTTGTGCGAGAGGATGGAGGTGGTATAGCCGCGCTCCTTGTTCCAACGAATATCGTCGGCAAGCATCTCGAAGTTGCGGTTAAAGGCGGGCTGTGGCGATGTCTTGAAGGTTATGGTGGCGGTTGCGCGGCGCTCGCGGATGTTGTCCTTAATCAGGGCGAGCGCAGAGCTCTCCCAATCTTTGAGAAGCGTTTGGCGCGAGGTGACACGCAGCGATAACATGCGTGCATCAGCCTCGCTCTCAGCCTGTTCCAGCACCTTCTTGCGCACCTCGGCAACCTTGCGTAGCGCATAGTCACCATCCGTAAGCCACCATGTGGCGCCTGCGGCAAAGTTCGCCAACGACACGCGTACGGCATTCTCGCCCTCCTTCATTGTATTTGCCACAATCTCAACGCTCTCACGCCTCTCGGCAGATAGCTGGCTCGAGATGTCGAAGCGGCGCAACGAGTCTATCTCGTCACCAAAGAAGTCGACACGATAGGGCTTAGACTCGGAGTAGGAGAAGACGTCGACAATGCCGCCACGCACGGAGTACTGTCCTGGCTCGTAGACAAAGTCTACGCGCTCGAAGCCATGCTCCGAAATCCAGGCGACAAGTGAGTCTTGCGTCATCACTTCTCCCACCTTGAGTGCTAACGACAGCTCTTTGAGGTCTACACGCTCGGCAACGCTCTCGGCAAGAGCCTCGGGGTAGGTGCAGATGGCTAAGTAGCCATCTTTGAAGTTGCTTATGGCATTGAGTGCCGAGGTGCGGCGCACCACGCCTTGAGCATCCTCAGCACCGTATGCTGCGGAGCGCTTGTAGCCCGATGAGAAGAACTCCACGCGGCTCTCATCCAATAGCTCGTAGAGGTCGTTAACGAGATATGCGGCACTATCACGGTCGTCGGCAACAAGGATGTGAATGCCACCCATTTTCTCGATAACTCCCGCCGCATAAAGCGAATAAGCTCCGCCGACCATCTGCTCGAGATGGACGGTAGAGCCTATTGTTTCCAAGTATTTCTGCAACTCGCGCGCCTGCTTGGAACGGCGTACGAGTCCCTTTAAGTAGTCCACGCTTCTTACTGAGTTTTCCTTTTAATGGGGTTACATTAGAAGCGATTTACCCTTCTTGTCCAAGTATGCCACGTCAATCATGCCAACACTCTGGTCGGCAGTAATCTTGATGCGCACCTTGTACTTAAACATCCAACGCGTGCGGAGCGAAATCAGTCCTCGGCGCAGATACGCTTTCACATAGGGGCTAACTCGGAGGTTAACATAGCGACAACCCTTCTCGGCGAGGAGTCCTATCTGCTCCTCTATGCTCTTCTCGAGCAAGATGGTGGGGCCAACCTTGCCTGTGCCATGACACGTGGGGCAGATGTCGGAAGTCTCCTCCATGGCGATGGGGCGCACACGCTGACGTGTAATCTGCATAAGACCGAACTTGGTCAGCGGCAGAATGGTGTGCTTCGCCTTGTCCGTAGCCATAAGTTTCTGCATCGTCTCGAACAACATCTGGCGGCTTTGCGCCTTGCGCAGGTCGATAAAGTCGACAATGACAATGCCTCCCATATCTCTCAGACGTAGCTGTCGTGCTATCTCCGTAGCCGCGGCCAGGTTGACCTCCAATGCTGTCTGCTCCTGGTCGTCTTCGGCCTTGGTGCGGTTGCCCGAGTTCACGTCGATGACGTGCATAGCCTCGGTGTGCTCGATAATAAGGTATGCTCCACGGCGGAGCGATACATACTTTGCAAATAACGACTTAATCTGTTTCGCGACATCGAAGTTATCGAAAATCGAGACCTTACCTTTGTAGAGCTTCACCTTGTGCTCCATGTCGGGCTTGATGACATGCACGTAGCTCTTAATCTCGTTGTACATCGTCTCGTCGTCGACCATAATCTGCGAGAAGGTGTCGTTGAGCGAGTCGCGAATGATGGTGTTTACTCGGCTCATCTCGCTCATGATGCGAGCGGGAGCCTCACTCTTGCGTATTGTTGCAAGAGCCTTGTTCCATCTCTCGATGAGAGAGAGTATGTCTTGTATAATGTCGATGTCCTCGGCATCGGCTGCTGCCGTGCGTATGATGACACCGAAGTTTTGTGGGAGCACCTCCTGTGCAACCTTGCGAAGTCGTTTCTTTGCAGCGTTCGAGCGTATCTTTGTCGACACAAACACCTTGTTTGAGAATGGCACTAACACCACGTTGCGACCCGCCAGCGATATGTCTGCCGTAAGCCTTGGACCCTTTGTTGAGATCGCCTCCTTGGCAATCTGCACCATTATCTCGTCACCAGGCTTTAGGTGGTCGCCGATGCGTCCCTCTTTCTCGAGTTGCGGTTCGAGCTTCATGCTCTCGACATGAATCTGTCGTCGTCCGCTTTGGCAGCTATGCACCACACGCTCCAGTGAGCGGTAGCTTGTGCCTAAGTCGAGATAGTGGATGAAGGCATCCTTCTCATGACCTATGTTTACGAATGCTGCGTTCAGACCGGGCATAATCTTGCGTACGCGACCGAGGTAGATGTCGCCCACGGAGAATCCCGTCTGACACTGCTCTTTGTTAAGTTCGACAAGCACCTTGTCCTCGCAGAGTGCTATCGATACTTCGGTTGGATTTACATTGATGATAAGTTCTCTGTTCATATAGCAATGCAATCCTAAAGTTTAATAAATAGGTGAAGCTAAGGACCAGCACGCGATTCCGTTACCCTGCCTTAGCTCCAACTATGTCTATCAAAGAAGACTACTTCTTCTTGTGACGATTCTTGCGAAGACGCTTCTTACGCTTGTGCGTGGCCATCTTATGGCGCTTGTGCTTCTTTCCGTTTGGCATAATTTATAATATTAAATGGTTTGAAGTTACTTATTTAGAACTACTTAACCTCACCAGCGAAGCTCTTAGCGGGCTTGAAAGCAGGGATGTTGTGCTCGGGGATGGTGATAGTAGTGTTCTTAGAGATGTTACGTGCAACCTTTGTAGCGCGCTTCTTGATGATGAAGCTACCGAAACCACGAAGATATACGTTCTCACCCTTGATCATTGAGCCCTTAACGCTCTCCATAAATGCCTCTACGATAGCCTGAACCTGAATCTTCTCTACACCGGTTGACTTCGCAATCTCATTTACGATATCTGCCTTTGTCATAGTTGTAATTTGTTATTTTAGTTTATTTATTTAAACAGTATTTACCTATCTTTTGCCCTGAGTATTGGGGGCTTTTAGCAAAAAATGTCCGCAAATATAAGGTAACTTCAGCGATTTTGCAAGCAAAAGCCGAAATAAAATACCTTTTTATTAATATAACCCCCTTATTTTACAAATAATTGGGTGTTGTTGGGGGTGTAATTGGCCTATTTTAGTTGAGCCTACTTGAACTGGTTTAGTGATGCTGCAAGCTGCTCCACAGCCTGGTCTATGCCGCTCTGTATTTTACTGCCCAACATCATCTTTAACATCATGTTAAGCTCGGCATGTACCACCATTCTGATGCGTGTGTCGCGGGGAGCCACCTCCTTGAGCTGAATCCAGAATGCGAAGTCGATGGGTAGACCTCCATCGTCGGGAACAATCTTGACATGCTTATTCTCAGCACGTTCAGCAATGCGCATACATACCTTCATGCCCTTGGCCTTGAACGAACAGCTGTCGGGCGTGGCCTGCCACTCCTCCACCTTGTCCTGGATGGCAGGGGTAAAGAGGTCGAGGCGCGAAATCAGAGGATATATAAGTGATGCAGGATGGTTTATCTGCTGCTGTTTAGACTCGTATTTCTCCATAGTATCTCCAAATTTAGAGCACAAAGGTAGTCAAAATTATTGAATAACAAAACGTCGCGATGTCTCGCTAAGAATCTCGATTCGAACAACCATAGTATTCTCGGGAAGCAGTGGCTCAATCTTCTCGGGCCACTCCACTAAGCATAGCTCTCCCGACGACAGATACTCCTCGGAGCCGAAGTCGAGAGCCTCCTCTACGCGCTCGATGCGATACATATCGAAGTGGTAGATGGTTCTATCGCGACCCTCATATTGGTTTACGATAGCAAACGTTGGGCTGGTCACCGAATCCTCCGCGCCAAGAAGTGCTGCAATGCGGCTAATAAGGGTGGTCTTACCTGCACCCATAGGTGCGTCGAATGCCACCACCGTACGGCCATCGAGCGACTCGATAACAGCCTCGGCAACCATATCCAGCTCCTCTAACGAGTTGATCTCTATAATCTTCTCCATTTGCATTAACTATTTTGATTTTGGTGTTAGCACGGCATAGGGTACAATCATCTCCTCCATCGAGATGCCGCCGTGCTGGAACGTATTTTTGTAGTAGCGTATATACCTATTAGCGTCGTTGTTGTATACCAAGAAGTCGCGGTTATAGGCGAATATGTAGCTCGACGTCAGGCGACCAGATGGCAGCTGCACATCCTCGGGGCGTGTTACCTCATAAACATCACGCGCGTCGTACGCGAGGTTGCGCCCCGTCTTGTAGCGTAGGTTGGGCGATGTCTCCTTGTCGCCAGTCACGCGCACGGGGTTGTCCACGCGTATGGTGCCATGGTCCGAGGTGATGATAACCTTGTGGCCGCGCTCGGCAAGGAGCTTTAGCAGGGTGTATAGCTCCGAGTGCTCGAACCATGAGCGTGTTAGCGAGCGGAAGGCCGCCTCATCGTCCGTAAGGTCACGGATGATGTCGGTCTCGGTACGTGCGTGCGAGAGAATGTCGAGGAAGTTGTATACGATTACCGAGAAGTCGGCGTCGTAGATATGCTGCATATTATCCAGGAGCTTACGTCCCGCCTCGGGGCGCACGAGCTTGTCGAACGATAGCTTGTAGCGCTTACCCGCCTGTGTGATAAGGCGACGTAGGAACTCCTCCTCGTACATATTTTTGCCGCCATCCTCATTGTCGTTGAGCCACTTGTCGGGCATCAGCTTATCTATGGCGAGGGGCATCAATCCAGCGAATAGTGCGTTGCGGGCATACTGTGTAGCAGTGGGGAGTATGGCGCAATAGAAGTCGTCGGTGTCGATGTCGAAGAGGCCACGTAGGAGCGGAGCTATGGCACGCCACTGGTCGTAGCGCATATTGTCTATAAGTAGCAGTGTGGTGTGCTCTGCGTTGTCGACCTCGGGAAATATGCGGTGGCGCATCAGCGTGTGCGACATCGTAGGTATCTCGCTCTCCTCTGCGCGGCGGTTTATCCAGTCGTAGTAGTTGCGGCGCACGAACTTCGAGAATGCCTGGTTGGCCTCATCCTTCTGGTATGCCAGCACCTCGCGGATGCTCTTATCCGACGACGTGGCAAGCTCTATCTCCCAGCCCACGACCTTGCGGTATAGTTGAGCCCACTCGGCAAATGTCGATGCCGACTGCTGCTGTGCAGCGATGCGACCAAACTCAGCACGGTAATCTGCTCTGGTCTGTTCGGTTACAAGCTGTTGCGAGTGCAGGTTTTTCTTTATCGACAGCAGCACCTGGTTGGGGTTTACTGGTTTGATGATGTAGTCGGCAATCTTCGAGCCTATGGCCTTATCCATGATGTTCTCCTCCTCGCTCTTCGTCACCATAATCACGGGCAGCGAAGGGCGTGCCTCCTTGATTAGAGGCAGCGTCTCGAGACCCGTCATGCCGGGCATCATCTCGTCGAGAATAACTAAGTCGTATGCGGTTGCTCCCACCATCTCCACGGCGTCGTAGCCGTTGTTACAGGTGTCGACCTCATAGCCCTTGGCTGTGAGGAACATAACGTGCGGTTTGAGTAGGTCTATTTCGTCGTCGACCCAAAGTATCTTGTTCATAGTCGCTATTTTTCAATGTAACGCGCCACCACCTCCTTAATTGTGGGGTAGCTCAATTTTAGGCACTCGTCAAGCTCTGTGCCACCCACCCACTTTACATCCCTTATACCCTCTTCGTGTTGGGGCTTGGGCTCTCCACCTACATAATCCATTGCCCACCAGTCGGTAGACTTAAGTTCCCAAGGTCCGTAGATGTTATAGGCGTGCCACGTTGTTGCGAGAGGTTTGTCGTCGGTCGCGCTCGCCACAATGTTCGTCTCCTCCTTGACCTCGCGCAGTGCCGCTGAGAGGCTATCTTCGCCCGCGTCGATATGCCCCTTGGGTAGGTCCCAGCGCCCGCGTAGTCGTATCATAAGCAGCTCATCGCGCTCGTTTGTTACCACTCCGCCCGCAGCATGCACAACCTTAAACTCCATCTTAAGGCGCTCAAAGGCGACATCTGGGTCGGGAGCTAAAATGGTTAATGATTTGCAGGTTTCAACTTTTTTTACTATTTTCGCACAGGAAACCGTCCCGTTCTCATCTGCCTCCACGACGTGTGCCTCCGCGCTCGGTTGCTCCCGAGTGATGCGTACCACAGAGTCGCCAAAGTAGATGGTATGTGTTGAGCATGGTGTCATAGCTGCTGCAAAGATACTAAAAAGGGAAATAACAAACTAAAAACTATATAACTTTATGAAAAAATTACTCTGTCTTATGACTTTTGCATCGTTGCTGGTCGCAGGTGGTTGTAGCGAGAGCGAGGCCCCCGAGACCAATAAGGAGACTCCTCTGCTTATCGACAACTCACTCACCGACGCTGAGAAGGAGGCTGGTATCCTCACCCCTGAGGTTATGTGGAAGATGAGCCGCATTGGTGCGCAGACACTCTCGCCCGATGGCTCTAAACTGGCATATACCGTAACGCAGTATAACCTCGAGGAGAACCGTGGCATCACCTTTATCTGGGTGCGCGATATGGCTACAGGCGCCGAGGAGCGTATCACCTATAACACCTCTAACAACCACTCGCCACAGTGGCTTGACAACGACAACATCGCCTTTATGTCTAACCGCTCAGGCTCATCACAGGTGTGGGCTATGGATGCGAAGGGTGAGAATGTGCGTCAGCTCACCGACCTCGAGAAGGGTGTTGAGGGCTTCGGCATCGCTGGCGACCACGCCTTCTACGTGCAGCGTGTAGAGGTGGCTAAGCTCAAGGGCTCGAACAAGTACGACGACATGGATAAGTCGAAGGTGCGTATTTATGACGACCTTATGGTGCGCCACTGGGACTACTGGGATGATGGCTCATACCTGCACATCTTCGCAGCGGACTACGTCGACGGCAAGATTGTAAACGGTAAGGATATCATCGGCGCGGATAAGGCCTACGATGCACCGCTTGCCCCATACTTCGACACTGCCGAGATTCGCCTCTCGCCCGATGGTTCGCAGCTTGCCTACACATGCAAGCCATTGACTGGCACGGAGTATGCCCTCTCTACCGACTCGGATATATTTCTCTACGACTTTGCAACCGAGGCTACACGCAACCTAACGAAGGAGGCGGCAGCTAAGGGTTACGATAAGTTTGTGGGCTACGACAAGTATCCCGTATTCTCGCCCGATGGCACAAAGATTGCCTTCCGCTCACAGCGTCGTCCCGGCAACGAGGCCGACCAGCAGCGTCTCTGGGTCTACGACCTTAAGACCGACGAGTGTACCTACATCACACGCGGTCAGGACTACTGTGTAACGGAGGTCGTTTGGGATGGTAACGAAGCTATGTACTTCGTTATTCCATGGCGCGGTACTCACCAGGTGGCTCATATCGACCTCAAGGGCAATATGAAGCACATCACTTGGAAGGGCCGCGGCAATAGCAACCACGACATCAACTCGTTCACCTATGCTGGTGGCAAGCTTATCGCTAACATGAACACCATCTCTAAGGCTGTAGAGCTCTACGACGTTAACCTCGCAACAGGCGCTCTTAGCCAGATTACCGACGTAAACCGCGAGATTTACGATAACATCAAGTTTGGTGAGGTTCAGGAGCGTTGGATTCCTACTACCGACGGTAAGGAGATGCTTACATGGGTGATTCTTCCTCCCGACTTCGACCCCGTAAAGAAGTATCCTACGCTTCTCTACTGCCAGGGTGGCCCTCAGAGCACCGTATCGCAGTTCTGGAGCTATCGTTGGAACTTCCAGCTTATGGCCGCTCAGGGCTATGTTATCGTGGCACCCAACCGCCGTGGTTGTCCCTCGTTTGGTCAGGAGTGGACCGACCAGATCTCTGGCGACTACTCTGGTCAGAACATCCGCGACTACCTCGCAGCTATCGACGAGGTATCTAAGGAGCCTTGGGTAGATAAGGATCACCGTGGCTGCGTAGGTGCATCATACGGTGGCTACTCTACATACTACCTCGCAGGTGTACACGAGGGTCGCTTCAAGGCCTTTATCGCCCACTGTGGTATCTTCAACTTCGAGTCGATGTATGGCCACACCGAGGAGCTATTCTTCGTAACTAACGACTACGGTGGTGCTTACTGGGATAAGGACAATGCCACAGCGCAGCGCTCTTATGCTAACTCGCCACACAAGAAGGTCGCTAACTGGGATACACCCATCATGATTATCACTGGTGAGCGCGACTACCGCATCCCTTACAGCCAGTCGCTTGAGGCCTTCACCGCAGCACGTGTTCAGGGCATCGACGCACGTCTGGTGTCGTTCGAGAATGAGGCACATCAAGTCTTCCAGCCCCAGAATAGCGTGGTATGGAATCGCGAGTTCTTCAGCTGGTTGGATAAATATCTCAAATAATCTCTTGTGATAATGGGTCACTCTCGGCCCATCACTAAAAGTAGAGTGTCGCAGGCTGTACGTCATAGTACTATCCTGCGACACTCTCTTTTGGGTGATAGCTCAAGCCTACCCCCCCCTTCTGATAGGTAACGCGACTTGCTAAATTGAAAAATTACACATATCTTTGTATCTATACAAACGTATTACTCTCTGGATGTCATGAAAAAACTCATGCATAGCTGCTTTGTGTCACTACTGCTTATTGCCGTGGTAGGTTGTACGGATGGTCACGAAGTCACTCCTGTCCCGGACTATCCTCAAACGAGTAATGACCTTAGGATAGAGCTCACCAACATATATTACGACCGCATAGAGGGCTCTGTGACTCCTGCAAGCGATCTCGGCACCTACATTTGTACCTATTTCTTTGCGGAAGATTTCATGTCAGAGTTAGAGTCATGGCATGGAGATATTGCGGGGTTTGTCGACAGCGTAATTAGCCATTTAAGGTTGCACGGAATTTTCAACTCTTCGGTGCACGAAGGCCCCATATCACTCTCTCACGTCTACTACCTTGAGCCCGAGACCGACTATGTCTTGGTATGCTTTGGCTTTAACCAGCTTGACGAACTAACTACGGAGCTACATATTGTTCCATTTCGCACCAAGGCTGCTGGTGGTAACCCCGATGAGATGGATGCCTCGTTCGAGGTGTACGACATCACCTATAGTTCGGCATACGTGACCGTGACTCCCACGGTAGGTGTCCGCTACTATACATCTTCTGTGGCTGTCGAGGAGCTTGAGAGTGGGGCTGTAGAGCTTGGCTCGGAGCAGCTGGCCGTGGTGCATATTGCTGATGCCGAGATAGAGGATGCTGCAATGGCAAAGGGCTGCACACGCACGGAGTATCTTGCTACGGAGGGTGCTCATCTGGGTAAATACACTAAGTTCTACTACCATCTTACGCCCGATACCGACTTTGTCATCTATACCATTGCCGTAGACCCTACAACAGGGGCACTTGCTACGGAGGGTGTCTCGATAAGTGAGCCCTTTAGAACGTTATATAAGGAGGTGAGTGATGCTCAGGTTAGGTTCAAATTTGGTGAGTTCTACGACGGCACGGCGCTGGCAGAGCTCGACCCCGAGCGCTTTGGTCACTGCCGAGGATATGCGGTAGTAACCTACACTATCGAGCGCAACGCCTCGGCAGCAACGTGGTATACGGGCTACTTCTATGGCGACCTCATCGAGAGTGGGTGTACGGATGAGGATATACACTACAATCTCATCGACTGGGGGTGGGAGAGTAAGCAGGAGTTTGTGTCGCAGAACGCAGAGAGTGGCATGGCCTTGGTTATGTTCAATACCCCCTTCTCGTTCCTCACCCTTTCGCAGGATGTAAATGGGGTGTATGGCCTTGGCACTATGGAGGTGGTGACAATCACTGGTGATGAATTGTCTCCCCCGGAGAATATCCTCAAAGTGGTTAATTATTAGCTCATTACAGCTCTACGAGGTGGTTCTTGATGGCGTAGACAACAAGGTTTGCGGTATTCTTGCAGCCCGTCTTCTCGAGGATGTTTGCGCGGTGCTTATCCACCGTGCGCTTCGAGATAAATAGCTTGTCGGCAATCTCCTGATTCGACAATCCGCGGCATACCTCTACCAGAATCTCAACCTCGCGCTCCGAGAGTGTATCCTCGCTAACCGTGTCGTGAAGTGTAAGGCGACTCATATTGCGTGTGAAGCTACCCAACAGCGCCTCACTAAAGTAGCTATCACCATCCATGACAGCCTCCACTGCAGCGTATACCTCCTCTATATCCGAATCCTTAAGTACAAAGCCCGAAGCTCCGCTCTCGAGCATTAGGCGGTAGTAGTGGTCGTCGCCATACATCGATAGGGTGATGACACGTAGCGTAGGGCAGAGGGCAAGTGCGCGGCGCGTGGTCTCAACACCATCGAGGCCTGGCATCGATATATCCATGAAGACCACATCTATCTCTGTCTTGTCGACAAGTGTCAAAAACTCCTCGCCACTACCCACGTCGGCAACAATCTCGAAGCCTTCACGTAGGGCAAGTAGACTGCGTAGTCCCGAGCGGAAGAGCGTATGGTCGTCGACCAATGCTATGCGTATTCTCCTATTCATAGTCGTAACATTTCACTTTTATTATTCCTCGTCGGTTAGATGCATCAGGCTATGTGTTGCGCTCACCTCGGCGTATGCTGTCATACCACTGCCGGGGCTACTTGTGATGTGGAAGCGTCCACCGAGTGATGATATGCGCGACTTGATGTTCGAGAGTCCCATGCCTCGCTCCTCTACATCGCGCAGATTAAAGCCCTTACCGTTGTCGCGGTAGTTGACCACGAGCTTATCGCCTGTGATGTTCAGCTCTATGATGATGCGATTGCAGTTGGAGTGCTTAAGGGAGTTGTTTACCAACTCGCAGACGATGCGGTAGATGATAACCTCGGTGTTAGAGTCGAAACGCTGGTCGGTAAGGCGTGTTCGGAATACTATCTCGTGGCTATGCATGGCGGCAACCTTGTCCACAAAGTTCTTGATGCCACGCACAAGACCAAAGTTATTCAATATATGTGGCGAGAGGTTATTCGATATTTCGCGCAGTGAGCGGATGGCCTCCTCGATAACAGCAGAGGTATTCTTTAGGGTCTCGCGCTCCCTCTCTCCAAGCTCTGTGTGTTGTAGTGCCGAGAGCGACATCTTTGCCGACGATAGCAGCGGGCCGAGACCGTCGTGTAGCTCGCGCGAGAAGGTTGCACGCTGGCGCTCCTCGGTGCGAAGCACCGCTGTCATCAGCTTATTCTCGAGCACCTGTCGTTGGTGTGTCATTCGGTCGACATGGCGCACAAGGAAGTGGGCGCAGACCACACCAAAGGAGAAGCTGAGCGACACGATGATGCCTATCCAAGCAAAGGCAAGGTCCGATATATTCTCGGTGTTGAAGATTTCAAGCAGCGCGCTGCGCTCCACCGTAAGCATGGCGAGACCCACGATGCAGCATATCCACAGCGCCTTGAACTTAGTGCGATTGATCAGTAGTAGCGCAATCACAATTGCCACTATCTGCATCACAATAGACACAATCGTAAGTATCTCAACACCAGTCATAAACGCTACTATTTAATTATGCCATCGAGGCTCTTAAGCATGCGGTAGTCGGTCATATCCACCTGCACGGGAACGACGCTAACATAGCGGTGTGCCAATGCCCATTCATCCGTATCCTCAGCATCGGGCTCGGCATTCTGAAAGGCTCCCGTAAGCCAGAAGTAATCTCTGCCCTGTGGGTCCTGTCGGGCATAGAAGTCCTCGCGCCAGAAACCACGTGTTTGGCGTGAGAGTCGTATGCCCTGAATCTCCGACGCTGCGCAGCGCGGAACATTCACGTTGAGGCATAAGGGGCGGGGTAGTGTCGTCTCGTTCTCCAAAATGGCGCGTATAATACGCTCGCCACACTCCATAGCACCATCAAAGTCGGCATCGGGGCTATGGTCATCCACCGAGAGACCTATCGAGGGAACGCCATAGAAGCTACCCTCAATCGCAGCACCCATAGTGCCCGAGTACATGACATTCACCGCAGCGTTCGAGCCGTGGTTGATGCCCGATATTACGAGGTCTACGCGCTTACCCTCGAAGAAGTGGTCGAAGGCGATTTTTGCGCAGTCGACGGGAGTTCCCGAGAAGGCGTATATCTCTATGTTGTCACCATGCTCCACCTGGCGCATAAAGAGTGGCGAGTTGATGGTGATAGCCTGGCTCATGCCGCTCTGCACTCTGTCGGGAGCGATGGCCACCACGCGACCAAAGCGCGAGGCGAGCTCTACAGCACAACGAAAACCCTTAGAGAGGTAGCTGTCGTCGTTGGTTACAAATATAAGTCGTTGGTTACTCATAAGTCATGTTTTATAGCGATAAGCCATCGTTGTCCGAGGTCGATGCATCGAGACGTATGGCAATCATTATCAATATCGTGAATGCCAATAGCGATGAGCCTCCATAGCTCATCAGCGGCAGTGGAATACCCATCACTGGCATTACGCCTATGGTCATACCTATATTAACGCACACGTGTAGGAGGAGCATCGCTGCCACCGAGTAGCAGTAGACTCTACCAAAGGGCTCCTTTATACGTTCGCCCATGCGCATAAGCCTAAGGATGAGTGCGATGTAGAGCACAATCACGGTCATGGCGCCCATAAAGCCCCACTCCTCACCCACGACGCTGAAGATGAAGTCGGTATGTTTCTCAGGCACGAAGTTGTAGCGGTTCTGTGTGCCCTCCAAGAAGCCCTTGCCGAAGATACCTCCCGAGCCTATGGCTATCTCTGACTGGCGCACGTTATAGCCGAGGTTCTGCGGGTCGTCCACCACGCCCACAAAGGTGTGTATGCGGTTCTGCTGGTGGGGTTCGAGCTTCGAGAAGAGGAAGTCGCTGGCAGGCACGAATATCATCGCGTACACGAACATGACGATAGGCCACAACAGGCTTAGCGTATGTGTCTTAAACACAAAGTATAGTAATATGATAACCGCCACCGACATCACTATCATCAGCGCAACATATCCATCTAATGACGTTAGCAGCGACAGCAGTAGCGCTCCGAGGAGCACCATACATAGGAATTGCACATGTCCCGCGAGTGAACCATGACGTAGCAGACTATATAGGGTGAAGAGCACCAATAGTGCCGTGAATATTGTCAGCGGGGTGAATATCAGCGAGGTGATAAACAACACTATGGTAAAGATTATCGGGAAGTAGATATACTTCGACAACCCCTCACGGATGAAGACAAAGAGAAAGGCGGCAAGGACGAGTCCCGAGCCAGTGTCGTTCTGCAAGACGATAATCGAGAAGGGGAGCATTATCACGGCGCCAATCTTTATCAGGTCGATGGGGCGATTGATGTTGAACGAGTAGTCGCTCATCACGCGTGCCATCATCAGCGCTGTGGCTATCTTTGCAAACTCCACGGGCTGCACTCTGAAGCCTCCAAACTCGAACCACGCCTTTGCACCATTGACCTCGCGGCCAAAGAGTAGGGCGGCAACGAGCAGTCCTATGCCGACAATGTATGCTGGTGTGGCAAACATGTGAAACAGACGTCTGTCGAGTAGGAGCACAATCGTGGCAACGACGCCCGAGACACCAAGCCACATAGCTTGCTTCATATAGTTGTGGCTGAGCGAGAAGAAACTCTCAGCATTGGGATCATACGATGCTGAGGTGATAAACAGCAGTCCCAGAAGTACAATGGCGATATATAGACCTAATGCAACCTTGTCGACATTGCCAAAGAGTCTATTATCGTACTGCTTCGATGATATGTAGTTGTACTCGTACATCTCTATTTTATACTCGGGTTACTGTTTATTTCGTTTAGCGTCGTAGTTGCGCTGTTTTCTATCGTAGTAGCCATAGTTTGGCTTGAAGTTCTTCACACGTTCGATAAGGTGTGGGCGCGTGATGGTGTCGGTAAGGTACATCTCCTCGATAAGCGAGGCGATAGGTACCGCGATGGTTGAACCAAAGCCGCCATACTCAACATACACCGATATGGCAATCTTTGGGTTATTCTTAGGTGCGAACGAGAGGAAGGTAGAGTGGTCGGGGGTCTTGCTGCTACTCTGCGCCGTACCCGTCTTACCACACACATCCCAGCCCTCGAGGTATGCTCCGCGCGACGTACCCGAGACATTAACACTGCGCCACATACCCTCGACAATAGGTACAAAGTTAACCGAGTCGACCATGGTGTAGTGACGCTCGTAGAATCGGCGGTCTATAGAGTCGCGCCCCTCAATTGCCTTGATGAGGTGGGGGGTGTAGTAGTAGCCACGGTTGGCGATAATAGCTGCGAGGTTGGCCATCTGTAGTGGCGTACAACCCATCTCGCCCTGACCGATAGAGCATGATAGAACCGTACCCCAGTTCCAGCGTCCGTTATATCTGCTGTCGTAGAACTCCGGCGTAGGCACATAACCCTCGCCCTCACCGTAGAGATCGGTGCCGAGCTGGCGACCAAAGCCAAAGCTATAGACGTAGTCGTTCCATACGCGCACACCCTCCTTCACGCTACCATATTTCGAGTTGGTAATCATATCCTTGAATACGTAGCAGAAGTAGGCGTTGCATGAGTGTGCTACGGCATCGCGTAGGTCGAGAGGCGAACTATGTGCGTGGCACTTCATCGTACGTCCACCATATCTGTAACCCTCATGGCAGGGATACTTCGTAGATGGCGAGAGCACGCCCTCCTCAAGGGCGATGAGTCCCTGTACGAGCTTAAACGTAGAGCCTGGAGGGTACTTAGCCTTAGCCGAGCGGTTGAATAGTGGCTGACGTTGGTCGTGGAACATCTCCATGTAGTTGTTGCCACGCTGACGTCCCACCAACAAGTCGGGATTATACGATGGCGACGACACCATAGCGAGAATCTCTCCCGTTGCTGGCTCGATGGCAACGATAGAGCCCACCTTGCCCTCCATCAAATCCTCGGCAAACTCCTGTAGGCGGATGTCTATTGTTGAGGTGAGCGTAAGGCCGCGCTGTGGTGGAATGTCGTTGTTGCCGTTGTTATAGGCACCGAGGTTGGCATGGTGCGAGTTGGTGATGTAGTAGCTCACACCCTTCTTGCCACGTAGCAGCTCCTCGTATGCCGACTCCAGACCATTTGAGCCCTTATAGTCGCCTGCCGTGTAGTACGAGTCGGCCTTGATGTCCTCCTCCTTCACCTCGCTGACATATCCCAAGAGGTTGCCTCCAACCTTACGAGGGTACTCACGTGCTGTGCGGAAACGGGTATAGATGCCAGGTATGTTCTGCTCATCGAGGCGTAGCTTATTATCCTGTGTGAGGTAGCCCACTATCAGTGTCTGTGCGCTACGATTATCCGAGGCCTTGCGTAGCTCACGGTCGAGCTTCTCACGGCTGATGTCGAGGATGGATATTAGGCGTGTGGTATCGAAGCCCTCGTCTGGGAGCTCGTTGTATACCACCATAACGTCGTAGCATACGCGGCTCTTGACGATATACTCGCCATTACGGTCGAGAATCTCACCACGCATCGGGTACTCGACAATCTCCTTGATGCTGTTGCCTCGAGCCATCTCCCTATACTCCTCGGCGTTGAATTGCATCCATAGTAGGCGGCCGAGTAGAACAACGCCCACTCCGATAACTACAATCCTCAGAACGTTGTAGCGTAGTTTAGCGCTGTTGCCCATTACTTCGACACGATTTTAAGGGTAAATATTCTGAGTATAGGCCATGCCACGAGCATCGATAGCAGGGTGCTACATACGATGGTGGCGAAGAGTTGCATGGGGTGTGCAAACGATAGTGTCTCCATAATGAAGAACATCGCATGATGGATGAACATCATCATAGAGGTGTAGGCTAATAGCTGTCGAGAGCTTAGACGCGACAGAAGCGATGTCTGGTCGCCATGCTCGATGCTACGCTTCGTGGTGAAGTACATCACGCCACGGCGTATCACAGCCAGGGGCACAATAGTCGCGGTGTAGAGTCCCGAGCCTCCGAGTGCGAGGTCCATGGTTAATCCCACGAGTGCGCTTGTGAGCAGCACCCATATCGGCCTCCACTCCATCTGTAGGAGTATCACCACAAGGGGAAATATCATCGGTCGCAGCCACATGGCAATAGATAGCTCGTCGATAAGGAATATCTGCAGAGCCATGATTGCTAACGATAGCCAAAGGTATGATAGATTCTTAAACATTATGTTTCGGTTGTACGTAACTATTGTAGACTCACACGGTTAGTTGTTAATGGTCTCGATGAGCGCGTCGAGCTCACCCTGGTGCATATTTTCCACAACAAGCAGGTTGCTTAGGCTCTGCATATCTGCGGCGATATTCAGCACCACGCTATATGCCGACTTGGTGTTGTTGAGCTTGTGGCTCTTGATGGTGCCAACCTTGATGTCGCGAGGCATGCGGTCCGACTCCACGTTTACGGTCATGCCCGCTTGGGGATTAGCATACTTCGATAGCTCTACTGCCGTAACCTCATACTGCGAGTCACCCTCCCAGAATATCGAGCATACGTAGTCGTTCTCCACCACGCGACCTCCAATCTTGAAGCGTGTGTTTAAGAGGGGCATAACCACGGCGTAGTTCTCGCTGCACGATACTACCGTGCCGACAAACTCCTTGTTGGGGGTGATAACGCCCATGTTCATGCCTATGCCATGGCGTGTGCCACGGTCGAGCACTATGTAGTTGTGCTGACGGTTGGTTGTCATCGACGTCACGCGAGCGGGGTGGTAGCGGAACTTTACATCGACGCTATCCAAGAAGGGTATATGCTCCGTATCGGGTGTCAGCGAGTCGATAATGGCATCACGGCGTTCAAGCTCCTCTTCGAGTGCTGCCACGCGAGCCGTGAGAGCCTCGTTTTGGTCGGGTAGCGATACGAAGTTCTTGACGTAGTTGACAGTGCCACTTATGGCGCCACCTACGGCTGTGGTGCGGGACAATAACTTCGACTCGGTGTAGGGCGTCGCCGTGGCGTAGCACCATATCGCCACAACCTCGATAACGAGGAAGAGCAACACGATGTATATGCGCTTTATGAACTCTATTAGTCGATTCATGCTGGTTGTTAATCCCTGAATTTCAGTTCTTGGGTTAAAGGAGGCTGTCACGAAAAGTTATGGTGACAGCCTCTAAATACCCTCTATTTCCTAAATCTCGCCACGCGTTTACTTCTCTGTGCCACCGAGCAAGAACGAGAAGTTGCCGATGTTCTTAAGAGCTATGCAAGTACCGCGAGCGATGGCACGCAGTGGATCCTCGGCGATGTGTACGGGGAGCCCCGACTTCTTCGACAGACGCTGGTCGAGACCCTTAATCAGAGCGCCACCACCTGCGAGGTAGATACCATTCTTCACAACATCCGAGTAAAGCTCGGGGGGCATCTCCTCCAACACCTCCATAAGAGCGTTGTCGAGCTTAACGAGCGACTTATCAAGAGCGTAGGCTATCTCGCTATAGTTGAGCTTAACCTCCTGTGGCATGTTGGTGCGCATGTTCGAACCGGTGAATACGTATACGTCGGGCTCGTCCTCAAGCTCGGGAACAGCTGCACCGATGGCACACTTAATGTTCTCGGCCGTGCGCTCACCAATACGAATATCGTACTGCTGGCGGATATAGTTCTGGATGTCGTTGGTGAAGACGTCACCAGCAACGTTGATAGACTTAGAGCATACGATACCGCCGAGCGAGATACATGCGATCTCGGCCGTACCGCCACCGATGTCGATGACGAGGTTGCCCTCGGGAGCCTCTACGTCGAGGCCGGCACCGAGTGCTGCCGCCATAGGCTCGAAGATGAGGTATATCTCGCGACCTCCGGCATGCTGTGCTGAGTCGCGTACGGCGCGAATCTCCACGTTAGTTGAACCTGAAGGTATGCATATCATCATGCGAAGTGAGGGGGCAAACATACCACGTGTGGCACCCACCTTCTTGATAAGACCGCGAAGCATAAGCTCCGTAGCCTCGAAGTCTGCGATAACGCCATCGCGCAAGGGGCGAATGGTGCGGATGTCGGAGTGAGTCTTACCATCCATAAGACGAGCCTTGTGACCAATGGCCATAAGATTGCCTGTCTTGATGCTAAGCGCAACGATTGAAGGCTCGTCAACCACGACCTTGCCGTTGTGCATAATGAGTGTATTGGCCGTGCCGAGGTCAATAGCTAACTCTTGCGTAAGTGAAAAAAGTCCCATATTTCGTTGTTTTATTATTTCGTAGCCTAAGTCTCCCTCATTCTTTAGGGACACAGACAAAAAGTTAGACCACCAACACCATCCGTATCGCCAGTCGTAACTCGTTGCATAATAGTTATTTGTACTTATTCATAGAATAAGTCCACCGTATTCACTTGCAAAGATAGGAAAAAGAAATGGAGAATTTGCAAGAGTTTTAACTTTTTTTTGTTAATTTTGTCAATAATTTTTTTGCAGACAATTGTAGTTACAAGCGCCTATGAACACAAACAATACTCCAAGGTGTGCCGTACTTGGCTACGGCAGTTGGGCGACAGCCATTGTCAAGACACTCACGGTGAACCACCACCATGTTGATTGGCTTGTACTAAACGATGATATTCGTGAGTCTTTGCAGATGCGCAGTCGCAACCCTAAATACCTGCCATGGTGCTACATAGACCGGGAATTTATCACCCCCTCAAACGATATTAACGCCGTGGTGCGCGATGCCGACATCGTATTCTTGGCCATGCCCTCGGCATTCTTTAAGAAGTTTCTTGAGCCTCTCACCGAGAGCCTACGCGATAAAATTGTAGTCTCGGCCGTGAAGGGCATCATCCCAGGTGACTACCTCACTATTGTTGAGCACATGAATCGCTACTTCGATGTGCCCATGGAGCGTCTCGCCGTAGTGACCGGACCCTCACATGCTGAGGAGGTAGGTCAGTGTCAGCTTTCATATCTTACGGTTGCCTCGGAGTCGGATGCTACGGCCATGAAGGTTAGAGATGTGTTGGCTAACGACTTCTTCCGTTGCTCGCTCTCGAACGACGTGCTCGGCGTGGAGGCTGCGGCTATCATGAAGAATATCTACGCTTTAGCTGTGGGTATGGCCGTAGGTTTGCGCTATGGCGACAACTTTCTTGCCGTGCTTATCGCAGGCTGTGCCAACGAGATGAAGCGCTTTATCGACGTGGCAGTACCGCTTGCCGATCGTGACATCAATGCTGCGGCATACATGGGTGACCTGCTCGTTACCTGCTACTCACCCCTGAGCCGTAATCGTCGTCTTGGCACACTGCTTGGTAAGGGTTGCTCGGTAAAGAGCGCACTGAACGAGATGACGATGGTGGCCGAGGGTTACTATGCTGCCGACTGCATACGCCAGAGCTCTATGCGTCGCGGCATCGATATGCCCATTGCCGACAAGGTCTGGGAGGTGCTGTATGAGGGTGTCTCGGCCCGCGAATCTATGCAGGCACTGACTCAGATTTTGAGATAGTAAATTTATTTTAATGGAATTATAAATCAAAACGTTATAAATATGAATCTAATTAAATTTGACGCTAAACATTCAGGCGTAACCATCAACAACGATATGCTTGCTGCAGCTAAGCAGGCAAATGCTCTTTTGCACACAGGCGAAGGTGCTGGCAACGACTTCCTTGGTTGGGTAAATCTACCCTCGTCGATTAGCGACGAGCATCTTCGTGAGGTTAAGGCAGTGGCCGAGAAGTTGCGTCAGCGTGCTGAGGTGGTTATCTGCATTGGTATCGGTGGCTCGTACCTCGGTGCTAAGGCCGTGTTGGAGGCTATGAGCAACTCGTTCGAGTCGCTTAAGAAGCGTCACGACAACCCCACAGTGGTATTTGCCGGTGAGAATATCTCGGAGGACTACACATACGAGCTTATGGATGCGGTTAAGGATTACTCTATCGCCGCTATCGTAATCTCTAAGTCGGGCACTACGACAGAGCCAGCTATCGCTTTCCGCCTAATCAAGGCCGAGATTGAGAAGCGCTATGGCAAGGCTGAGGCTGCTGAGCGCATCGTGGCTATCACGGACAAGGCACGTGGCGCGCTTAAGACGCTCGCTACGCAGGAGGGTTATCCTACGTTTGTTATCGAAGACAACGTGGGTGGCCGCTACTCGGTGCTTTCGCCCGTAGGTCTCCTGCCTTTGGCTGTTGCAGGCGTCGATGTCGATGCCTTTGTTGAGGGTGCTCGCGATATGGAGCGCATGACAGCTATGGATCAGCCCATCGAGACTAACCTTGCAGCGCAGTACGCTATTGTTCGTAACGAGCTCTATAAGGCTGGCAAGAAGATAGAGATCCTGGGTTCGTATGAGCCTAAGTTGCAGTATATTGCAGAGTGGTGGAAGCAGCTCTATGGTGAGTCGGAGGGTAAGGATGGCAAGGGCATCTTCCCTGCAAGCGTAACGCTTACTGCCGACCTTCACTCTATGGGTCAGTATATCCAGGAGGGTGAGCGCACGCTCTTCGAGACTATCATCTCGGTTAAGAACTCGAAGTATGAGGTTAAGGTTGAGAGCGACGAGGCTAACCTCGATGGCTTGAACTTCCTCACAGGCAAGCGCCTCTCGGAGATTAACAAGATGGCGGAGCTTGGTGTTCGTATCGCACATGTCGATGGTGGAGTGCCTAATATGGTTATCGAGATTGAGCGCATCGATGAGCGCACTATCGGCCAGTTGTTGTACTTCTTCGAGAAGGGTTGTGGTATCTCGGGCTATATGCTTGGCGTGAATCCTTTCAACCAGCCTGGCGTGGAGGCATACAAAAAGAATATGTTTGCGCTGTTGGATAAGCCTGGCTATGAGGAGGAGTCGAAGGCTATCAAGGCTCGCCTATAATAATATAAGTATATAGCGATGTATTGCAGAAGTTGCGGTAGGCAGATTAGCTCCACCCTTGCGGAGTGCCCCGATTGTGGCGCTAAGTGGGGTGGTGGCGATGGCTATTGTCAGGAGTGTGGCGCACCCACCGAGGCTACGGCGTGCCTATGTGCGCGCTGTGGCTGTGAGCTTGCCATAATTTTGGAGGATGGTACACGTCCTGTGAGCACCTTTAAGGAGGCTGTGCGCCGCTGCTTTAAGCGCTATTTTACGTTTAGTGGCAGGGCTAATAGGGTAGAGTTCTGGATGTGGATGCTCTTTGTGCTTATTGCCACGTCGTTTATTGTTGTGGGGTGGATTATGCTCCCCGTGGTCATCATACCCTCGTTTAGTGTGGCTGTGCGTCGTCTGCACGATGTGGGTAAGAGTGGCTGGTGGGTTATCTTGGGTCTTATTCCACCCATCACGTTCTATGTCATCTATCTACTCGCATGTCGCGGTGATAGGAGTGATAATAGCTACGGCATCGTACAACAATAGGTGTCGCATGATACGTAGGTAAGAGAAAAGGGGTTGACCTCATGGTCAGCCCCTTTTTTAGTGGCATACGCTATAAGCCGAGTTCTGTAACCAACAAGCGTTGGTCCCTTGTCATTTATCTACGACGACAATCACTTGCCGCCTCTAGCAACCTACCCCCCGACATTGGGCGAGCAACCCTTAATTGTCGGTATACATGGTCTTGCAACCCACGAGGCGTACTGACCGAGGCGTATTGCTACCCTCGCGGTGGGCTCTTACCCCACCTTTTCACCCTTACCTCACCCGAAGGTGTGGCGGTCGTTCTCTGTTACACTACTATGCCCTCACGAACATCAAGCCGTTAACTTGCGTGGCGCTCTTCGTTGCTCGGACTTTCCTCCCCCACCCGAAGGTGGCAGCGACAAGGCGCATATGCGGGTGCAAAGATATATAAAAAATGGCTCCATGGCACACTATTATGGCGTAAAATGAGGAAAAAAAGTGAACGCGAGTAACCTCGTGGCTACTCGCGTTCGCTATGTGTGAAGAGGATGCTACGATAGTATCTTCTTCAGTGCTGCAAGGTTACGGGCGTTGTCAATAGCCTTACCCTCAGGGGTATAGGCGTGCTCGATAGCCTCGGCGAAGTGCTTCTCCACCTTGTTACGCACGACCTTCATGGTGCTATTCACAAGGCCATTCTGCTCGGTGAATGGCTCGTCGGCAATGGCGATAACGGCAGGGACCCAGCGGTCGGGGAACTCATCGGCAAAAGCGCCGCCAGAGCGATATTTAGCCACCTCTGCGCCGATAATTTTTGATGCCTCCGCGTAGCGGGCATCACCCTCCACGCCACGCTCATCGAGCTTGCGGTTAAGGTTCTCCTTTGAGGGGACTACCAACGCAATAGTATAGGGATTCTGGTTGTTGTAGACGATAACCTGGTCGATATATGGCGACTTGTCTACAAAGGCCTCCTCCATACCCTCGGGGCTATACTTCTCGCCATCGCTCGAGATAAGGAGGCTCTTGAAGCGACCCAATACATAGAGGAAGTTATCCTCGCCCATATAGCCCATATCGCCCGTGTAGAGCCAGCCATCACGCACCGTGTCGGCCGTAGACTCGGGGTTCTTCCAGTAGCCAGCCATCACGTTCTCGCCCTTGATGACAATCTCGCCCTTCTCGCCTACGGGGAGCTCGCGACCCTCCTCGTCCATAATCTTAATCTCGAGGGGCTGCACAAGGCGTCCCGATGAGCCGAAGCGGTGATTACCCTTCGATGGGGCATTTGTCGAGATTACGGGCGTTGCCTCCGAGAGACCATAACCCTGGAACATGGGCACGCCAATGGCATAGAAGAAGCGCTGAAGCTCGCTGTCGAGCAGCGCACCGCCACCGATGAAGAACTGCAATTCGCCACCAAACGCCTCGCGCACCTTCGAGTAGAGAATCTTGTCGAAGAGCGCTACCAGTGGCTTTAGCATCCAGCGCATACCGCGACCCTTGGTGTAGCCATCGGCCTGGTAGGCATACGATGTCTTAAGCGCGAAGTTGAAGAGTCGCTCAGTGTTTTTGCCCTTCTTGCGGATGGATGTCTCGATGTTCTTGCGGAAGTTCTTAGCTAAGGCGGGCACCGAGAGCAAGAAGTGAGGACGCACCTCCTTAATGTTAATAGGTATGTTTTTCAAGGTCTCCATAGGTGTGCGACCCACCTCCGTAGTAGCCACCGAGGCACCACAGGCTATCATAATGTAGAAGCCTACGACGTGTGCGAAGCAGTGGTCGAGTGGCAGGATGATAAGCGTGCGCCAGGTGGGAGGGATAGATACTACCGAGAGTGCCTGCTCCACGTTGGCGGTATAGTTGCGGTGGGTGAGCACCACGCCCTTGGGGTCTGCTGTAGTTCCCGAGGTGTAGGTGATGGTGGCGTAGTCGTCGTTTTGAAGGGCGCGACCGATTGCCAAGAATGACTCCTCGTTAGCCTTGAGGTACTCCTCGCCGCGCGCCTTGAGGGCGTCGAGTGTCTGTGCCATAGCCACGTCAGCGGCATCGGTGCCCCACACGATGATATGCTCAAGGTCAGGGAGTTGGTCTACTATCTTGGCCACCTTAGGTAGCTGATTCTTCGACACGAAGAGCGCCTTAACGTCGGCGTGGCGCAGACGGAACAGAAGGTCGTTTGCCTCCTCGAGTTTGATAGATAGAGGCACGCTCACGGCACCTGCGTAGAGCAGTCCGAGCTCCGAGATAATCCAGTTGTTGCAGCCCTCGGCGAGGATAGATACGCGGTCGCCGGGCTTGATGCCGATGGCAGCAAGACCAGCACCCGTCTTAAGTGCCTCACGCTTAGTCTCTGCATAGGTCGTAGGCTCGAACTTGCCATTGTGCTTCTCCAATAGAAACTCCTTGGCGCCATATTTCGCTACCGACTCCTCAAATAGGTCTATAATTGTTCGTTTCATATCTATTCAGTTAAAATATGGGCCACCGACACCAAAGGTCGATAGCCCATAATGTTTAGCATATTATTACTCGCGTACAAGTACGATGTAGTCGCTTGCCCCAAGTGTGCAGCTATATGTCGAGCCAAGCGTTACCTTCTCGCCAGTCATAAGGTTGGTCCACTCGCCAGCATTAGGTACATTAACCTGAGTAGTAGACTCGGCATTGTTGAAGTTAGCCACAACTATAACCTTATCCAATACGAGCACCTTGCCGCCCATATTGCCGTCGCCCACCTGCCATGTGTGTACGGTGAGGTTGTCCTGGCCATAGAACTCCTCGTGGTCGGTACGCCAAGAGATAATCTTAGACATTGCGTCGTAGAGAGCGCGGCGGTTAGCATCCTCGAAGTACTCCCACTTCACAGGCTTGCGACCAGTACGGCCATTCTCCTCGATAGATATATCGTAGCCAAGCTCGCCAAACTGCCACATCATCTTGGGGTATGGAGTGAGGAAGTGGAAGGCGTAGACTGCCTGCAAACGCTTGGTAAGCACGTTCCAAGGCTTTGCCCATGACTGTGCGTACTTAACAGCGTCGTAAGCGATACGCTCCTCATCGTGAGTCTCGATATTGTTCACGCGACCCTTCTTGAAGTCGGCAAAGCTGCTGCCCGTGAAGCCGAGTACTGACTGCTTGTAACCATTGCGCTGGTTGTTGTTCCAGCAGAGTGCACCTACAGAGTTGTATAGCTCGGTCTCCTCCGACTGGTCGCAGAAGTGCTCAAAAATAATGTAAGCATCCTCGTCTATCGAACGGATAGTCTCGGCATAGTGCTTCAAGATGCCGATACGCTGTGCTGAGTAGCCACCAGCGTCGTAGTTGCCGGGGTTCTGCACGAAGCCCTTGGTGAGGTCGAAGCGGAAGCCATCCACGTTGTACTCCTCCATCCAGAACTCGAGAACATCGTCGATGTAGTTAACGGTCTCCGAGTATGTGTGGTTGAAGTCGTGGAATACGCTCCAGTTGTGGGGAGCATCTACGTTGAAGAAGGGGTTAGTGGGGAGTGTCTTGTTAGCACCCGAATCCCACCACATCTTGGCGTAGGGGAACTGACCTGTAGCGTGGTTGAAGACAACGTCAAGGATGACGGCGATGTCGCGCTTGTGACACTCGTCGATAAAGCGCTTGTATGCCTCCTCCGTACCGTAAGCCTTGTCGGCAGTGAAGAAGAAGCAGGGGTTGTAGCCCCATGAGTCGTTGCCGTCGAACTCCTGAATAGGCATAAGCTCGATGGCATTCACACCCAATGTCTCGAGGTAGTCGAGCTTAGCAGTAACGGCATCGATAGAGCCCTCCTCGGTAAAGTCGCGGATGAGCAACTCATAAATTGCCAACGAGTTCTCCGCAGGACGCTCATACGATGTTGCTGTCCACTGATACTCCATAGGATTAAGCTCGAATACCGATACGATGTCCGATGTGTACTCTGCGGGATAAGGCTTAAGGTTAGGATATACCGAAGCGTCGATCCACTTGTCGTTCCATGGGTCGAGAATCTTTGTAGCGTAGGGGTCACCAATCTTGATGGTGCCATCTACGAGGTACTGGTAGCCATACTCAACACCCTCCTCGAGACCCGATACGGTTGTCCAGAAGTAGTTGCCGTCACGCTTCATCATATACTTGTTTGAGGGAGCATACTCGTTGAAGTCGCCGAGCAATACTACCGACTCCTTGCCAGGAGCGAAGAGCACGAAGGTAGCCTCACTGCCGTTGATGTTTACGCCATTCTCCACATCTGCGGGGCGCGATGCTGTCTCGGTCTCGCCCAAGACGGCCACCGAAACGCTATCCTCCAAGGTGTTTGTGCCATCTGTTGCCACAGCCTTGAATACCACATCCTCGGGCTCGGTAGGAGCGTAGGTGTAGGTAAGTGTTGCGCCACCTGTCTCTGCCACAGCAATGTCGTTTTTGTAGAGCTTAACGTTGGTTGCGGCCTTCTGCTGTACCTGCACGGTGTACTCCTCGCCAACAGTGAGGATTGAGCCGTGGGCAGGAGAGATAATCTTTACTGACATACCCTCCGAAGCAAGCTCGATGAAGATGTCGGCGCCGTTGTCCTTAACCTCGATCTTGCTATCTGCCGAGCGGAATACGAAGGCGATGTGAGTGATTGTCTCGCCCTCTTCTACGCCATACCAAGCACGTGGACCGCCCTTGATGACATAGTGCCAGAGGTTGTCGTCGACGCGCTCCAACTTGCACTCGGGGATGTTATTGCCCCACTCCGCGAGGACATGCTTCCAGTCGCCAGTGGTTGCGCTATCGGTGGTAAGCACACCGGTGTGAGCATATAGCTCGCCAGTGAAACCATCGGCAGCGGTGCCAGCGGTGTTGAGGATGACGGTGACATCCTCGGTCATAGCCTCGGTCACAAACGCGGGGTCTGTAGAGATTAGGGGGAACTCCGAGGGCTCAGTAGGGTTAATTGGGGTAGGTGGATTAGGATTGTCGGGGAAGATTGGACCCTGGTCGGGGGCACAACCTACTACCGTAAGTGCTACGAAGAGCACCATTAGAAGTGCATGAAGCTTTTTCATTGTTGTATTGTTTTAGTTAATATTGTTTCGTCATGCGATATGCTTTTTAAGCATATAACCCTGCAAAGTTAGTATAAATATTCGACTTGGCGAAATACTAAGAACATAATTTACCCGATGGCACTATTTGTCTGCCGAGTGGCAAAAATTGGACGATGAGCCGAGAGCTTAACACCCCTTATGACGTGTGTATGAGTGGCGGTGATGTCGCTTGGCGCGGTATTTGTTTTTAGCCACAGTGAGTAAAAAAACAGTGTAGAACAACTTAACGCTTAAGTCTATTATGAAAAGGATTTTACTATCTTTCTTGGCCGTCGTAGCGATGGCAACGGTGGCCTCGGCACAACAAACAGCTATGGTTGTGCAGGTGGAGGAGCGCCCACGTGCGTGGCGTGGCTATGAGACAAACCGATTTTGGGATAATTGGGAGATTGCAGCGGGTGGCGGAGCCTCGATGCTACAGATGACCGAGAGCTTCGGCAAGGACCCTGGTAAGTTCCTAAATCGTGTGGGTTGGAATGCTAATGTGGCCTTCACAAAGTGGGTGGTGCCAGTCTTGGGTATGCGTCTGCAGCTCGATGGTGGTGAGTTCCAGAACTATTCGTTCGCACCGAAGAGCTATGGCGATGGTATCTATAAGACTCCATACGTCTTTGTGCATGGCGACATCCTTGTAAATATGTCGAACTGGATTGGGGGCTATAATCCTAATCGTGTATATAGCGCTATCCCCTATGTCGGCTTCGGCTACACCGCTATGTCGTGGACAGATAAGTCCGTAGGCTCCTACAATGGTGAGCTCGCCTTTACCTCGGGCTTCCTCAATAAGTTCCACATCACGCCACAGTGGGATATAGAGCTCGACCTTCGCTCATGGATATTCTCGGAGGGGTCGCTACCAGATGAGATACGTGGCGACAACCGCATAGCATGTGCTATCTCGGCATCGTTGGGTATCGCCTACCGCTTCAATAAGCGCGTGTGGACCCCCGCCTACTCGCAGGTGGATGTCGATGGCTACATTGCCGCTATCGTGGGCCTCGAGGAGGAACTCTTGGTGGCTGACGCAGCTCTTGTCGACGCAGCAAACGATGTCAAGACTCTCGAAAAGGATAATGCCCGTCTTAAGAGTGACCTCGCAGCAGCCAAGGCAAATAGGCCCAAGACCAACTATGTATGTGTAGGTGAGGGTGTTGTGTTCTTCCATATAGGTGAAGCTACGCTCACGGACTATGCCCACGCAACTCTCGACAACTACGTCGCAGCCATGGCCGCGAACGATGCCAAGATTGTGGTTACGGGATATGCCGACAAGGAGACGGGTAGTGCCGAGCGTAACGAGCAGCTATCTATGGAGCGTGCCCAGAATGTCACGGCATACCTCACAGCACATGGCATTGATGCCTCACGCATCACCACAGAGTGGGTGGGCGACACCGAGGCGGCATTTACATCGCCCGAGACACCCACGGTAAACCGTTGTGTACTTATCAAGTAGCTCTAATATACCGAAATAAGGAGGGGATGGTCAACACGACCATCCCCTCTACTCATATCAATGAACTCTCACTACTTGAGCATATTGTAGTGGCAATACATCAGCTTGCCCTCGTCGTCGCGTAGGTGCATACCACCGCCGCGGCAAAACTCCCACACTTTGCACTCGGCGCACTCATCCTTCTTTGCCCACTCGCGATTGCGGAATGGTGTGAACCTATTCTGCCACACATCCCAGAATTGGTCGCGGTAGATGTTGCCCTGGGTGTAGTTGGCACGCACCGAGGTGCATCCCGAGATGTCGCCATTGACGCGGATAGATGCCACGTTGACACCCGCGGTACACATGTAGAAGTGGTCGCGTACCTCTGTCTCGTAGCCCCCGAGGAAGCCCTCGCAGGCGTAGTTGAGCTTGATGCGACCCTCCTTGCGCGTGGTGCGTATGAACTCCATAAGTCGGCGGAACTGCTCGGCGTTGAGGTGTAGTGACTCGTCACGCTTGGCGCGTCCTGCGGGAAATACTGAGAATATTCGCCAGTGCGAGATACCCTCACTTATTAAGAACTCCTTCCACTCCTCCAGACGGTCAATCATCGCTGGCGTTGCGCAGGTTATGACGTCGTAGGTCAGTCCCTCGTAGGCGCGGATGTGGGCTATGGCCTGGCGTGCGCGGCTGAAGCTCTCGGGATTTTGACGGATGTAGTTATGTACCTCCTCAAAGCCATCGAAGCTCACCGACACGGAGCGTAGTCCCGCATCTACCAGCGACTTAAGTCTGTCACGCGTGAGGCTCATACCGTTGGTCACCATACCCCACATATATCCTCGGCGCGTCACCTCACGTCCCGCCTCCTCCAAGTCGCGGCGTACTAATACCTCGCCTCCCGAGAAGATGATAAGCACATCCTTGGGATCAACGTTGGGTGTTACCTCCTCGTCGAGAACCTTTAGAAAGTCTGCTAAGGGCATGTCTGCCTCCGATACGTCGGTGCGGCAGTCGCTACCACAGTGGCGGCAGCGCAAATTACAACGAAGCGTACACTCCCAGAAGAGTGTACGCAAATTGTGACGCTCCACAACGCCATCGTATAGGCTCTTGAAGAGCTTTAGTCCGATGTGCTTGCGGATGCCTAAACGTTTTCCTTTAGCCATGGAGGGGTGCTACTCGTTCTGATTCTTCTCGGCTCTAACCTCCTCGAGCTTGCGTGCTGCATCCTCGTCGGTGAGAGGCTTTACGGCGCTACCATCCTCAAACTCCTTATACTCCTGCTTAGCTTCGGTGCCCTCCTCGGTTACAACCTCCTGGCGCTTAGCAGCCTCCGTAGCCTCATCCTCGATAGGACGAGCCACCTCGCCATCGGGGAAGGGTACGCCATACATAAACATAATGCGTGGGTCCTCCATCTGATCCTCCACGCCTGCGGGCTGTGGGTCTTCGCTCTTCTTGCTCTTCTTAGTGCCACAGCATGCCGCGGTTGAGAGGCCGAGCATTGCGAGTATGGCTATCTTCCATTTTGCATTCATGGTATTCTATCGTTTTTAGTGGTTACTAACCTTTTACAATGCACAAATATATGCTATTTTTTCAGAATCTACAAATTAAACGCAATTTTTTCGTCGCTTAGTATTGTCTCGTGCGATAAATTTTGTAACTTTGGACTGCTAAAATTACTGCGATACGATGATAGGACGTGTTAAATGGTTCGACGACAAGCGAGGTTATGGCTTTATCACCACGGAGGATGGGGTGGATGTATATGTTCACTTCACCGCCATTATCAGTGCTGGTGATGGCTACCGTACGCTTAAGCATAACTGGCGCGTAGAGTTCGAGGTTGCGACTGATGATAACGGCCGCGAGGAGGCGCGAAATGTCGTTGTGCTACCAAAGCTCCCCGTCTCGCGCAAACGCCGTTAGTGGGATTGCCCCGCTAACATCTCTTAAAATATAACCCTGAGTATAAGTATATTATGAGAAAACTATTTATTGTGGTGTGCTTGGTGCTTACGTCAGTAGACCTGTTTGCGCAGAGGGTATATAACGTTGGGGACTACTACAACGAGGATGGCAAGGAGGGTGTTGTATTTGAAGTATGGGATGGCGGCCGCCACGGTAAGATAGTTAGCCTCGATGAGACTAAAGCACCTTGGGACTCGCGAGTGAACTGGGATTCAGCAAATGGATGGTCGGGTGGTACTCGCACCTATGCTGATAGCGAGAGTGATGGCAAGGCTAATACCGATAAGATTATGGCGCGCTCCGATAGCGACTATTTCGATGCCTTTGAGTGGTGCTGAGCCAAGGGTAGTAGTTGGTATCTGCCTGCAAGGGATGAGTTAAAGCAGATATACAAAAATAAAGACAAGTTAAATTCTACACTAAGCCAGTATGGTACTGCTATAGTGAATAATTATTATTGGTCATCAACAGAATGTGTCGAAGATAAACCAGAGTTCTGCGCGTGGCTTGTCGATATGTACTTTGGCAACGCCCTCAGCTTCTATAAGAACTACAACTACTATGTGCGCGCCGTCTCCACTTTTTAGTATTTAGGCTTGTTGGCAGATACAGCAGTTTAATACTCTCTCCTCGCCTCCTCGAGAGGAGATTTTTATTTAAACCACGTCATTGCGAGGGCTTTGCCCGCGGCAATCTCTTCCCCGCCTCCCTGACACGGGTATTAAAAATGATACTCGCAAGTCGAAAGATTTAATAGTTAGAATGTTAGCTCCAACTGCTCGGGTGAGGAGTTAAACGTAAGGCGGTGGTATGGTGTGAGGCCATACTCCCTAATGGCTAACCTATGTTCGCGCGTGGGGTAGCCCTTATTCTTTGCCCAGCCATACATGGGGTACTCCTCGGCAAGGCGCATCATAGCCTCGTCGCGGTGGGTTTTGGCCAACACCGATGCCGCAGCGATATTGGCATACTTGCCGTCACCCTTAACGATAGTGCGGTAGGGTATCTCGAGGTCTATTTTGAAGCGGTTGCCATCCACCACGATAAACTCTGGCGTTGTGGCTAACGCCTTAAGTGCGAGGTTCATACCCTCGATAGAGGCGTTGAGTATATTTATCTGGTCGATACGCTCGGCCTTAACCTCGGCGACGTGCCACGCGATGGCCTCACGCTCGATAATCTCGCGCAACTGGTCGCGCCTACGCTCGGTCATCTGCTTCGAGTCGTTAAGCAGCGGATGGTGAAAGTCGGGCGGTAGTATCACCGCCGCAGCAAAGACCGAGCCCGCCAAGCAACCACGCCCCGCCTCGTCGCAGCCTGCCTCGATTAGCTCACGCTGAAAGGTTGTCTCTAACATTGCCCTCTACTCTTTAGTCTTCAGTTTGATATACATTATTATCGGGTGTGTAACCCTCCTCGCCATACTCGCGGGCAAGGCGCAACATCGCCTCACGCACGGTGAGCTCAAGCCCCTTGAGTTGTGCCTCTACAATTGCCTCATCTATATAGTTTTCGGCGATATAGTTGCACGTAGCCACGCGGTAGGTGCGACCCTCCTCGAGCGTGGGGAAGAGCACATCCACAGCGTCGTGCTTGCCCGAGACGGGTGAGATGCTATCGTCGACGATGATGGTGTAGGGTATGGTCGAGCGGAAGTAGTTGTAGTGCGACTCTTTGTCGGGCTGCTCCACCGTTCCGCTATTATACTTGTCGAGGATAAAGCGACGCATCTGCTCCGCAGTCATCTCGCCGATGTAAATCGTTGAGACAAAGGGGTCATTATTGAGTAGCGTAACGCGCTTGACGTCGCCTGCTTCGATATGCGATAGGCGTACTCCACCGAAGTGATAGAAGCATACCTCGGGAACAAAGCCATCGGGGTAGGGATAGGTGGCAAGTGCCTCGTTAGTAAAGTTGGCGATGCCATCCTGCGTTGCGGGCTGCAATAGGCGCATCTCGACGGTGTTAAGCTCTGGGTCGCGTGCCTTGATGGCCTCGACCATAGCCTTAATCTTAGGGTCTTCGGTGTAGTCCGAAATTTTCTTTTGTTCGTATGTAACGTGTTCTACATCACCGTGTTCGATATATAGGTCGGCGATGGTCACGTAGCGTATCTCCTTGCGGTTTTGGCTGATGTAGGTCTCGTCGTAGTAGCCGCCAGTAACATCGTGGCTGTGGCCGCCAGCTATCCAGTCGTACTCCGAGTCCATTGCCGCAAGGCGCTGGTCGCTCTCGAGACCCATATGCGAGAGCAATATCTCGAAGTCGCACCTATCGTCGAGTCGCTCGCCTATGGTGTAGGCTGTCTCACGGTCGGGCGTAAAGGCAAAGGTTGTATAAGAGGACTTATTACCCGCGGGACGACCTCCCATATCGGTGGTTACAACACCTGCAAACCCAATCTTGACACCCTTGTATCTAACTATTTTATAGGGCTTTAGCTGCTTCATGCCCTTGAGCACCTCGACATTGGCGCATACCCACGCAAAGTCCGAGCCTTTAATCATACTCTTAAGCACTGCGGGACCCTTGTCGAACTCATGGTTGCCGAGTGTTACGATGTCGTAGCCCACCTCGTTCATAAGCTCTATCATAGGCATTCCAGGGTGTGAGTCGTCGTCGACATAGGCGTTACCTATAATGCGGTCGCCAGAGTCTATAACGATAACCTCGCCTTTGGCCTCATACTCCTTGACGAGCGTTGCCAAGCGTGGCATATCGTCGATATTGGAGTGCATATCGTTGGTCGAGATGATGTATAGGTGGTGGCCATCAGGCTTGCCAGCCGAGGCATTGCAGGGCACTAAAAAGAGTGCAATGGTGAAAAATAATAGCAATTTTCGCATAAGTTGTGACGTTTTATTGCTACAAAGTTATAAAAAATTACTATCTTTACCCTCGAATTTATTAAAAAAGGTGAGTTATGGCTGAGACAATAACACTGCGATTAGTGAATAGTGGGGTGTCGATTGAGGTTGCAATGGGCACGTCGCTACATGAGGTGCTTAACCTTGTGGAGTTTGAACGACCCTATCCCATCCTTGTGGCACGTGTGAACAACCGCTACAAGGAGCTTAGCTATCGCATCTATAAGCCCGTTACGGTGGAGTTCCTCGATGTGCGCCACTACGAGGGTTACCGCGTCTATCAGCGCACCATATCGTTCGTAATGCAGATGGCGGCTCTGGAGCTATTCCCCGAGCGTAAGCTGCGCATACGCCACACCTTGGGCAGTGGCTTCTATGCCGAGTTCGACGGTGGGATAGTGCCCACGGTAGAGGAGCTCGCCGAGCTTAAGGCGCGTATGGCAGATGTTGTGGCACGCGACCTTAAAATCACCCGACGTAAGCGCCTCTCGGAGGAGGTTGCCGAGGAGTATGCTCGCTACGGCTTCGACGACCGTCTTGACCTTGTGGAGACACGCCCACACCTCTACCGCACGGTGAACTACCTCGGCGATATGCCTGGCTACTTCTATGGCGCCTTAGCCCCCTCGTCGAGCTACGTGCCCCGCTTCGATATTGCCCCCTACTATAATGGCTTCTATGTGGCGTTGCCCGAGCGTAACTGCCCCGAGCACGTCTCTACTGCCATACACCTCGACAAGATGTTCGACATCTTCCACGAGTACCAGCAGTGGATCGACATTATGGGTGTGCCCACGGTGGGAGACCTTAACCGCCGCGTGATGGAGGGTGATGCCTCAGAGCTTATAAAGATTGCCGAGGCCTTCCACGAAAATAAGATTGCCTCGATAGCTCGCTCTATAGCGCAGGCAAACGAGGAGCGTGGTGTGCGTATGGCCCTTATCTCGGGCCCTTCGTCGAGTGGTAAGACCACTTTTTCTAAGCGTCTCGGTATTCAGCTGCGCGTATTGGGTCTCGATCCCGTGCTTATCGCCTTGGATGACTACTTCGTCGACCGTGAGCATACGCCGCTCGACGAGAATGGCAAGCCCGACTTCGAGGCGTTGGAGGCTATCGACCTCGCAACGCTCAACGACCACCTACGTCGTCTCTCGGCTGGTGAGAGTGTGGAGATTCCGCGCTACGACTTTATCTCGGGTAAGCGTCAGTGGCACGAGAAGCCCCTCAAGCTCACCGACCGCTCAATACTCATCATGGAGGGTATTCACGCCCTCAACCCACGCCTAACGCCCGGTATCGCCGATGGTAGCAAGTTCAAAATCTACATATCGTGCTTCACCTCTGTGGCGATGGATAACTTCTCGCGCATACCTACGTCGGACAACCGCATGCTGCGCCGCACCATCCGCGACCACGCCACACGTGGCAACAACGCGCTGCGCACCCTGCAGATGTGGCCCGATGTGCGCCGTGGCGAGGAGAAGCATATCTTCCCCTATCAGGAGAATGCCAACGTGATGTTCAACTCGTCGCTCTTCTACGAAATATCGGTGCTGCGTGCCATAGCCGAGCCCGTGTTGCGTGAGGTGCCCGACACCGTGCCTGAGTATGCCGAGGCTAAGCGCATGCTTAAGTTCTTGGACAACTTCGTGCCCATCGATCCCGAGGAGATACCGCCCACCTCGCTCCTCAGGGAGTTTATCGGCGGCAGCTCGTTTAAGTACTAAAATTGAGGCCAAACAGGCCTAATCACAATAAACTAAAACTAAAACTAATACAATAAAACAGTTCAATCTAATGAAAACCTTTGACAGCTTTGTAGACCGTCATATCGGTCTAAACACCAAGGAGGATCTCCAGGAGATGCTCGCAACCATCGGCGTGGCTTCAGTTGAGGAGCTTCTGCAGCAGGTTATCCCCCAGAATATCCGTCTTAAGAAGGATCTCGACCTTCCCGCAGCTATGAGCGAGTATGAGTATGCAGCGCACATCGGTGAGCTTGCAGCCAAGAACCGTACCTTCCGCTCATTCATCGGTATGGGCTACTATCCCAACGTAGTGCCCGCCGTAGTTTCGCGCAACGTATTCGAGAACCCCGCATGGTATACATCATACACCCCCTATCAGGCTGAGATTTCGCAGGGCCGTTTGGAGGCGTTGCTCAACTACCAGACAGCTATCCTCTCGCTCACAGGCATGGAGGTAGCTAACTGCTCACTTTTGGACGAGGCTACAGCTACTGCCGAGGCTATGCTTATGATGTACGCTTTGCGCTCACGCGAGGCCGTAAAGCAGGGTCGCAACCAGATTTTTGTTGATGAGAACATCTTCCCACACACCCTCGACGTGCTTCTGACACGCTCAGAGCCCTTCGGCATCGAGATTATCCGCGACGACTTTGCATCGTACGAGTTCTCGGGTAAGGAGTTTGGCGCTATCGTGCAGTACCCCGCAGCTAATGGTGAGGTGCGCGACTATGCAGCCTTTGCAGCTAAGGCTCACGAGGCGGGCATCACCGTAACAGCCGTTGCCGACCTTCTCTCGTTGGCACTGCTTAAGTCGCCAGCAGAGTGGGGTGCCGACATCGCTGTGGGTACTACTCAGCGTCTCGGTTGCCCTATGGGTATGGGTGGTCCAAGCGCAGGTTATATGGCTACACGCGATGCCTACAAGCGTCAGATGCCTGGCCGTATCATCGGCGTATCGGTTGACCGTCTTGGCAACAAGGCACTCCGTATGTCGCTACAGATGCGTGAGCAGCATATCAAGCGCGAGAAGGCTACATCGAACATCTGTACTGCACAGGCATTGATGGCTTCGATGGTGGGCTTCTATTGTATATATAATGGTAAGGAGGGCTTGCAGCGTGCAGCACTCAACGCCCACACCGCAGCCGTGACCGTTAAGGAGGCTTTGGAGGCTATGGGCTACGTGGTACGCACTAAGGCCTTGTTTGACACCCTTGAGGTGGAGGCTGAGGCTGCCGTAATCCAGGATATCGCCCTCGCTCGCGAGATCAATATGTTCTACCCCGCAGATGACTGCGTACGTATGTCGTTCGACGAGGTGACAACCGACGCCGAGCTTCAGACCATCGTCGACATCTTCGCTGAGGCACGTGGCAAGAAGGCTAAGACCGTAAAGCGTGCAGAGGCCGCTATCGCCGAGGAGGTAAAGCGTCAGAGCGACTTCTTCACCGAGAAGATATTTAACTCGTACCGCACCGAGACCGAGATGATGCGTTATATCAAGCGCCTCGAGTTGCGCGACATCTCGCTTATGAACTCTATGATTTCGCTCGGCTCGTGCACCATGAAGCTCAACGCTGCGCAGCTTATGCAGCCACTATCGTTGGCAGGCTTCCAGAACGTACACCCCTTCGCTCCTGCCGACCAGACTGAGGGCTACCGCGAGCTTATCTCGAACCTCGAGGGCTACCTCGCAACAATCACAGGCTTCGCTGGCTGTACACTCCAGCCCAACTCTGGTGCTGCAGGTGAGTACACCGGTCTGCTTATCATCCGCGCATACCACCAGAGCCGTGGTCAGGGCTACCGTAACATCATCCTTATCCCATCATCGGCACACGGCACCAACCCCGCGTCTGCAGCTATGGCGGGCATGAAGATCGTTATCGTAGCGTGCGACGAGAATGGTAACATCGACGTTGAGGATTTGAAGAAGAAGGCCGAGGAGCACGCATCGGAGCTCTGCGGCTTGATGGTGACATATCCCTCTACTCACGGTGTCTTCGAGAGCCGCATCCGCGACATCGTAGACGCTGTACACGACGCTGGCGGTCAGGTATATATGGATGGTGCTAATATGAATGCCCAGGTGGGTCTCACTAACCCTGGCTATATCGGTGCCGACGTATGTCACCTCAACCTCCACAAGACCTTCGCTATGCCTCACGGCGGTGGTGGTCCTGGCGTTGGCCCCGTATGCGTTGCTGAGCACCTCGTTAAGTTCTTGCCTACACACTCTCTTATGGAGACTGGTGGCGAGGAGGGTATCACCGCAGTTTCATCATCACCATGGGGTTCTGCAATGTTGCTCCCCATCACCTACGGCTACATCCGTATGCTCGGCTTCGAGGGCTTGCGTCGCTCTACAGAGATGGCCATCGTCAATGCCAACTATATGTCGTCGGCACTTAAGCACGAGTACCGCACATACTACTCTGGCGAGACTGGCCGCGTAGGTCACGAGATGATTCTCGACCTCACACGCTTCAAGCACGACTACAATATCGACTGCGGCGATATCGCTCACCGTCTTATGGACTATGGCTACCACGCTCCAACCCTCTCATTCCCTGTGCATGAGACACTTATGGTTGAGCCTACCGAGTCGGAGTCTAAGGCAGAGATGGATCGCTTCATCCAGGCACTCATCCAGATTAAGCGCGAGTGCGAGGCTGCCGCAGCTGCTGGCAATGCCGACAACGTGGTTGTCAATGCTCCACATACAGCACGCGAGCTTGCAGGCGAGTGGAACCACCCATACTCACGCGAGGAGGCTGCATTCCCCTTGGAGTGGATCGTTGAGGGTAAGTTCTTCCCATACGTAACCAAGATTGATAATGGTTATGGTGACCGTAATCTTGTGTGCCGCTGTAACTAATTTGTTGTGATAAGGCAGCATCTGCTGCCGCTAACCAAAGTAAATGCGGATAGGCAGTACGCTTTAGTACAGCCTATCCGCATTTCTTTTGCCGAGCGTTGCACTCGGCACCCGTCTGATAGCAAATTGGGTCGTGGGGTACTCGATTGTCGTATTCCAAATTCGCGACCTCGCGAAAAACACCCTACAGATACGCCCAACGCAGGTTTTTATTTTTTGTGAATAAAGTGTCGAAAAATAGTGCTGAAAGATTACCGAAATCATGCGAAAAATCACGAATTTTGTATGCCTGAATTATCCCCCAAATCCTAATATAGGCGTGGGATAGTTGGCCGGAAGTTCGGAGAAATAATACGAAAAAATAATATACACTATGGCTCAAAACACTAACAATGAACACGTTAACGTGGTAAAGTACGAGGATGCTGTTGCAGCGTCTAAGAAGTATTTTGCTGGCGACGAGCTTGCCGCACAGGTGTGGGTAAGCAAGTATGCGCTTAAGGACTCTTTCGGAAACATCTTCGAGCTTTCTCCCGAGGATATGCACAATCGTATCGCTCGTGAGCTTGCACGCATCGAGAACAACTATCCCAACCCTCTTAGCGAGAAGCAGATATTCGAGCTCCTCGACCACTTCCGCTATGTCATCCCCCAGGGTGGCCCTATGACAGGTATCGGTAACAACCTCCAGGTAGCATCGCTCTCGAACTGCTTCGTTATCGGCCATAAGAACCCAGCTGACTCGTATGGCGGTATCTTCCGCATGGACGAGGAGCAGGTGCAGCTTATGAAGCGTCGTGGTGGCGTGGGTCACGACCTCTCACACATCCGACCCACAGGTAGCCCCGTCTTGAACTCGGCACTCACCTCTACTGGTATCGTCCCCTTCATGGAGCGCTACTCTAACTCTACACGTGAGGTTGCGCAGGATGGTCGTCGTGGCGCCTTGATGCTCTCGTTGCTTATCAAGCACCCCGATGCTGAGCGCTTCATCGACGCTAAGGTCGACACGGGCAAGGTTACTGGCGCTAACGTATCTATAAAGGTGGATGATGGCTTTATGCGTGCTGCCTTGGCGGGTGAGTCATACCGCCAGCAGTTCCCCGTAAATGCTGAGAAGCCCACCTACGTGCAGGACATTGATGCTAAGAAACTATGGGATAAGATTATTCACAACGCGTGGAAGTCGGCAGAGCCTGGCGTATTGTTCTGGGATACCATCATCCGCGAGAGTGTGCCCGACTGCTACGCCGAAGATGGCTTCCGCACAGTGTCGACAAACCCCTGTGGTGAGATTCCATTGTGTCCCTACGATAGTTGCCGCCTCTTGGCCTTGAACCTGTTGAGCTACGTGGATGAGCCATTTACAAAGGCTGCCAAGTTCAACTTCGAGAAGTTCAAGGAGCATGTAGCTATGGCTATGCACCTTATGGACGACATCATCGATCTGGAGCTCGAGAAGGTGGAGCTTATCATCAATAAGATTGCGTCAGACCCCGAGGATGACGACGTACGTCGCGTAGAGCTCGAGCTTTGGAAGAAGATTAAGGATATGGCCTTGAAGGGTCGCCGTACAGGTCTCGGCATCACCGCTGAGGGTGACATGCTCGCAGCACTCGGTCTACGTTACGGCTCGGAGGAGGCTATCGACTTTGCTGTTACCGTGCATAAGACCCTCGCAGTGGAGGCTTACCGTGCATCTGTAATGATGGCCAAGGATCGTGGTGCCTTCGGTGTGTTCGACTTTGCTAAGGAGCAGGGTAATCCCATGGTTGAGCGCATCTGCGAGGCGGCTCCCGAGCTTCGTGAGCTTATGAAGCAGTATGGTCGTCGTAACATCGCCATGCTTACCATCGCACCCACAGGTACAACATCGCTTATGTCGCAGACAACATCGGGCATCGAGCCTGTGTTCCGTCCCGTATACAAGCGTCGTCGTAAGATCAACCCCTCGGATAAGGATCAGCAGGCGTCGTTCGTAGATGAGACTGGCGAGAAGTTCATCGAGTACTACGTATATCACCACCAGTTTGTTAAGTGGCTCGAGATCAATGGCTACGACACCACTCGCTTGCAGAATATCTCGGAGGAGGAACTCGACAAGTGGCTCAAGGCTTCGCCCTACTATAAGGCTACAGCCAACGACATTGACTGGGTTGCTAAGGTTAAGATGCAGGGTGCTATCCAGAAGTGGGTAGACCACTCAATCTCGGTTACTGTAAACCTCCCCAACGAGGTTACCGAGGAGCTTGTTGCCGAGGTATACCGCACAGCGTGGGAGAGCGGCTGTAAGGGTATCACCGTATACCGTGATGGCTGCCGCGATGGCGTATTGCTCGACGTTAAGTCTAAGGAAAACAACAAGAAGCAGTGCGAGAACCCACAGTCTATCCGTCGTCCCGAGTCTATTCCTGCGGATATCGTTCGCTTCAAGAACGGCAAGGAGGACTGGATTGCATTTGTAGGTAAGCAGTACGACCGCCCCTACGAGATCTTTACAGGTAAGATTGAGGAGGATGCTATGTACATCCCCAAGACCATAACCCATGGTAACATCATCAAGGTTACTGAGGCTGATGGCTCCAAGCGTTACGACTTCCAGTATCAGGACCGCTATGGCTACATCAACACCATCGGTGGTATCTCGCGTCTGTTCGACGAGGAGTTCTGGAACTATGCTAAGCTTATCTCGGGCGTATTACGCTACGGCATGCCTATCGACAAGGTTGTTCAGCTTGTTGACGGCTTGCACCTCGACTCTGAGACCATCAACACCTGGAAGAATGGTGTGGAGCGCGCACTGAAGCAGTATATCAAGGATGGTACGCGCGGTAAGGGTCGCTGCCCACAGTGTGGCGAGGAGAACATGGCATACCAGAATGGCTGTTTAACCTGCATGGCATGTGGTTACTCTAAATGTAACTAAAATTTCTTGAATTTCTTGATAGAAGGGGCATCCTTCGACGCCTCAATCCAAAGAGCGAATGGGAAATACGCAAAGTATGTCCCATCCGCTCTTTCTCTTTATCGGCGCCAAATTATGCCCCTTCTATCAAGAAATTGGGGTCGTGGGGTGCCTGATGGTTGTGCCCTCTCTCTCACCAAGTATTCCATATAACAACAGGGTGACCCAATTTGGATCACCCTGCTTGCTTGTCACCTCGCACTAAAGCTGTCGAAGTTTAATGTCGGTAGATTGTCTCTGTGCCGTAGGCTCATCCTCCAAGCCGAGCTTCTCGATAATCTCCTCAAGAGGCTTCTTGGTCTCTGCGCTGTACTCATACATAAAAGGATCCGATACCCACATTGGTGAGTAGTTACCCTTGTTGTCCATAATTACGGCACATATTACGTACAATACGCCACTCTCGCCGGTTAGCAACTTCTTCTGTGCCGAAGTGTAGGTAACGAGGTCATTGAAGATAGCCTCCTGACCCTCGATGGCAAATCTGTCAGCACGATATATTGTGAAGAAGGTATCCTGCGTAGGCTCGGCGGTCTCAATCTCCGACCACATAGCATACCAACCCATCGACTCGAACATAGAGTAGTTGTAGTACTTATCTGGGAAGCGTGCTTCAAGCTCCATAAGGCTGAATGGACCATCCCATCTTACATCAACGATGCTATTTTGGCACTCACCCTCTGCCTCGGTAGTGAAGTCGACGCGGAAGAGTTCTGTAGTGACAGTGTTGCCATAGTAGCCGAAGGCCATTACCGTGTAACCAGTCTCTGGCTTGAGGCTGTTGACGTGGCTGAATATAGAGCCACGATAGAGCGACATGTCGAAGTTGTTCAGTAGCCAGCTGATAATCTCTGCATCTGACGTTGTAGGCACCTCCTCTGTGGCCACGAGTGCTATGGTATATGGCTCGTCGGTAGTGGGGGTGACAGTGATGTCGGCTACGCGCACATAGTTATTCTCAACCTTTATGTCGAGAACCATATCGGACATCTCAACGGCCTCTGTGCTAAAGTTAATAAGCTGGGGCTTTGATGCCACCTGTGGTAGGCCATCCACCATCTCTATGGCGTAGATAACCATAGCATAGTTTGTAGCGGCCTTACGTACCTCCGAGTAGGTCTCCTCGCCCTGCAGACACATAATCTCCAAGAGCTGCTCGGGGGTGTAGCCCGACTGCATATATATCGAAATCATACTCATCCAGGTGTTCGCCACAGTGCGTGCATAGCTATCGTCGAGCTCCGAGCCTGGCGAGCGATACATATAGTCGCCCTCCTCGTAGATGTCGAGGTAGTATTTACCATCGTAGTTTACAGGCTTGATGTTGTACGTAGCCTCGGGACCATTCACCTCTATCTGTACGTCGAACTCAACAACAGAGAGCTCCGATGATGAGAGTGAGAACATGGTATATGCGATGGGCGAAGCCAATGAGTAGTCGTTGTTCTCGGCATTAACCTCGATGGCGTAAGCGTAGAGGACATACTCCTTATCGGGGGTCATATTTGTCCAGCTGATGGTGCTCTCGCCCTTGAATGCAATCTGGTTCATCAACAAAAACTCCTCCAACATTGCCACGTCGTACTGCTCGGCCATTCCCATAAAGTAGTTGTAATCGTCGATGAAGAGATCCTCGGCAGTGGCGATACCCATATTGTAGAAATAGTCGAGCTCCGCCATATATATAATATAAGGTACCTCGTGGTCTGAAGGCACTACCTTTGATGTACACGTAGTCGTGGTCTTGTTGCTAATCTCCATCTGGAATGTAACACCCTCAAAGCCAGCCTGCTTTACCTCCAAGTAGACATTCTCTATGGCAGGATACTTAATGGCAATTTTGGTTGTGCGCTCCTCGTTTGCAGGGTTTGCAGCCACCTTAAATCGAAGTGTACCGTTATCACCCTTAAGGTCTGTAATCCACTCCACATCGGCTGTTGCAACGATGTCGATGCCCGTGATGCCGTTTGTGACGGTATAGTTCACCGCGCAGTCTCCACCATCAGCGTCAACATCGATAGAGCTCTCGGCAAGCTCTATGGTTGTGGTCTTTGGAGTCTCGTCGATAGGAGTCTCGTTACACCCCGCCGCAAAAAGTGCTGCTACGAGCGTCGTAAGGAGCACTGAAAGTTTAATCTTTTTCATAGTTCTGTTTATAGACACACTTAAGTATAGTTTATTTTCCTAGGCAAAGATATGATTTTTATTGCTGCGGAGCAAGAATTGTACTCGTTTCTTTGAAAAAAAAATTGTAGATATTTGTAGGTTTAGAATTTATCATTATATTTGCTCCTTGAAGAGATGTTTTTTAGTTAAAAATTTTAGAAACTACATATACAAATTAATTACAACTAATCAATTAAAACTAATCTATGAAAAGATTTATTAACTTTTTGAAGTTTGGTGTGTTGCCACTTTTCGCTCTCGCTCTTGTAGTGGGTTGTGAGGATGGCCCTAAGGAGGAGCCACAGGATGGCCCTGAGTTCGAGAAGGACTCAACCATCAAGCTTGGCAAGACTACTGTTAACGTAGGTGTTGGCGGTGGCTCACAGCTTCTTGAGTACACTATCGAGAACCCTCACCAGGGTGAGAAGATTACTGCTGAGGCAGCTGCAGATTGGGTTAACGGCTTCAACTACGGTATCACAGGTGCTTTGCAGTTCAATGTAGATGCTAACGAGGGTTCTGAGCCCCGTGAGTGCTTGGTAACTGTTAAGTACCGTTTCGCTGAGGATGCAGTATTTACTGTAGTTCAGGGCGCTCGTACCAGCGCAGGTTTCAAGCTTGAGAATGTTACTTCTGACCTCTTCTCTTACACCGTAGATGTTATTCCCGATGACAAGACTGCTCCCTACATCGTTATGTCGGCAGATGCTACCTACATCGTACAGTCTGGTTTTGAGACTCCTGAGGACTTCTATGAGGATGACATCTTCTACTTCGGTTGGTTGGGTCAGTTCTACGGTATGGACGCTATAGGCGTTATGCAGGAGAGATCTCGTGTTGGTGACGAGCGTGGCATTACAATAGGTGACGCCGTATCTGGTATACCTCACACATTCTACTGCTACTATTTCGACTGGGCAACTGGCGCACTTATCTCTGACATTGCTATGTTCGAGATCGTAACCAAGGAGCCTGAGAAGATCGATGTTGAGTTCAATGTTGAGTACACCGTAGATGGTCCCCTTGTAAAGGCTGATGTAACTCCCGTAGCCTACGATGGTCCTTACTACTTCGATATGCTTAACGGCCTTGTTGCTGACTCATACCTTGAGTCATTTGACTTCCTCAACAATGATCCCGCAGAGGCCACAGAGTACTACTGGTCTAACGCCGTATGGTCTATGGCGCAGAGTATGTTATACGATGAGATAGTATCATTCTACAACTGCCAGGGCAACTATGAGGATGGTACTCCCCGTAGCCACTATGAGTTCGAGCTCTTGGCTAACCACGACTACTACCTCTTCGCATTTGCAATGGAGGAGCACGGTCTTCCCGCTTCTAAGCCTCAGATTGTAAAGATTACTACAGGCGACGTTGAGCCATCTGATAACGAGATTACTACATCTGTAACCAATGTTACTGCACAGAGCGCAACAATCAACTTCACAACAACCAACGATGACTACTACATCGCAGGTTGGGAGAAGGCTTCAGATTGGGCTACTTTCGGCAACAACGACGCTGAGCGTCAGGAGTACTTGCTCACTAACCGCTCTTACGAGCTTATCAAGGGCGACTACTCACAGAACGTTATCGGCCTCGAGCCCGAGACTGACTACGTGCTCTACGCATTCGGTTCACGTGGTGGTGTAGCTACTACTGACTATATCGCTACAACAGCGTTCAAGACACGTAAGGTATCTGGCGGCTTGGCATCAGTTGAGATTGTGGACAATGGCTACTATGCAGCATCAGACCTTGCTACTGTTCCTGGCTTCGAGTTCTTCGGCAACGAGTCATACAGCGGCAAGATGATTCTTCCTTTGGAGTTTAAGATCACTGGTGAGTACACTGCATTCTTCAGCACTACTTGGGATTGGACAGGCCGTAACGACATCTATACTGATCAGCAGTATCGTGACAACCTCGTATGGAGTCTCAATGAGTATGGTACAATGAGCACTGATAAGAGCTACACTATCCTCACCAACGACAGCTACTATGAGATTGTAGCATTGGTTGTTGACCAGTATGGTGACTTCAGCGACGTAGCTAAGCTCTGTGTTAGCACTTCATACGCTGGTGCTAAGACCGATCCAGCAGAGTTTGAGGCTTGGTGGAACGCTGGCAAGGAGGAGGGTCCTGGTCTTCAGAGCCTTAATTCAGAGCCTAAGCAGTTGTTCAAGAACAAGATTCAGGGCAAGAAGGCTTCTGAGATGACCTTCGAGCGTGAGATGAGAGTTGTGGAGTTGGATGAGACTCCTGCAACACGCTAATCATAGCTTAAGAGAGTAATTGAGTGGGGCTCGCCGTAAGGTGAAGCCCCACTTTCGTATTATCCTCTCCATAGCAATTAAGAGCAAAGAGCAGAGAGCAAAGAGATAATAGAGAGAGGGAAGAGAGATAACAGTGATGATGCAGAGATAACGAGGAAAACGCACCACCGAAAAATATTGCTTATTGCTAATTTTTTTGTACCTTTGTAAATTAAATCAATTCAATTCAATAAAGCAGATATAGATGGAATATTTGATTCTTGTTGCAGCGTTGCTCCTTATCATAGTTGGTGCCTCGCTATTAACCGATGGCTCGGTGGCATTGGCTGAGCGTCTCCATGTTCCTGAGTTTATTGTGGGTCTTACCATAGTTGCTATAGGTACCTCGATGCCCGAGCTCACCGTCAGCTTTATTTCAGCAATAAATGGCGAGAGCGCCATGGCGATAGGTAATGTTGTAGGCTCCAACACGTTTAATGTGCTGGCGACCCTTGGTGTGTGTGCCCTGTTCTCGCCCATACTCTTCACAAAGAGCAATATACGCCGCGATATTCCCATCTGCATTGCGGCAACCATAGCGCTGCTTGTGGTAACGACTATTAATGAGGATATTACACGCCTTGAGGGCGTTATCCTACTGATGGGCTACATAGCAATGATAATCTTCACCATACGCGCCGATAAGAAGAGACAGCAGCCTGCGCCTCAGCTCGCGGAGGAGGAGCCTAAGAAGCAGATGCCCATCTGGCGTATACCTCTATGGATTATTCTCGGTTTGGGTGGCCTTATCTGGGGCGGTAGACTCTTTGTGGATAGTGCCACAGCTATTGCTCGTATGTGGGGCGTGCCCGAGTCTACTATCGCTATCACGCTCGTGGCGGGAGGTACATCTGTCCCCGAATTAGCTTCGAGCCTTGTGGCCATATTCAAGGGGCGTGCCTCGTTGGCATTGGGTAACGTCCTCGGCTCAAACATCGCCAACATTCTACTCATCCTCGGCGTATGTTCTACCATCACGCCACTCGAGATGGGTAGCGTGACATCTGTCGACGTATATGTGACGCTTGCGGCTACAACCCTTGTGATGATTTCGGCGCTTGTCATTGGTCGCGATAAGATGACCCGCTTCGAGGGTGTCATCTTCCTGCTATGCTATGTCGCATACGTCTACTACCTTGTTTCAACCACAGCCATTTAATTAGCATACCATGAAGCGTACCGCTATATTCGTAACAGCCGTAGTTGCCGGAGTTGTGGCACTGGGTCTTATCCCCTCGTTCACGCTCTTTGGCATGCCCGTGGAGAGTGTCGACATCTTCTCGGAGCTGCGCCCCGAGGATAACTCCGTAGAGGAGACTGTGGAGTATATCGCCGACTTTAATCAGTTGGAGCAGGAGATTGCTCATGCCGAGGCGCATATCGCCGACACGGCAGCCCTTGCCGAGCCCATCCCTGTGCGTTATGAGTGGATTGTTAGTAGTGCCCCAGAGGTGCGTGCACCACGCCTACGCAGTGGCGACTTTGAGCAGATGGCAAATGTCGTGGACTTTGAGGACTTCGACACCCTGTCAACCACACGCTTAGATCGCTTCATCGATAAGCTCGCCTCGGGTAAGCCTGTACGTATCGCCTTTATGGGAGACTCGTTTGTTGAGGGTGACATCATCACCTGCGACCTGCGCGATATGCTTCAATCGCGCTATGGTGGTCGCGGCGTAGGCTTCGTCACGGCAGACATACCCTTTGCCACGGTGCGTAAGAGTGTCAAGCGTAGCTCGTCGGGGTGGAAGACATATAGTGTGATGAAGCCCAAGGAGGCACCTGAGGCTGTTCGCGAGAACTTCTTTATCGCGGGCTACTTGGCCGATGGTCGTAATGGGGCCACCACACGCTGGCAGGCGACAAATGCCTACCCCTCGCTCGACTCATGCTCTACGGCACGCATACTTCTTATGAGCCGCGACACAAGCCGTGTCGAGGTAGTCTTAGCAGATACACTCCGCCGAGAGTTTATGATAGCTGGTGATGAGCGCGTACGCGAGATTTACGTTGAGGGGTGTGTCGACGACCTACGTCTGCGTCTGTTGGAGGGTAACGCCCTCTGCTATGGAGCCTCGATGGAGGGTGAGGGAGGTGTCATCGTCGATAACTTCTCTATGCGTAGCAATAACGGCCACGCCATCTTCGGCACGAGTGCCTCGGTAAACCGACAGATTGACGAGATGCTCGGCTACGACCTTGTGGTACTACAATATGGTCTTAATATCATGCAGCAGGGTCAGCGTGGCTATAGCCGCTACCGCGACCAGGTGTGCAACATGATTGCCTATGCCGAGCGTTGCTTCCCCAATGCTGCCATTGTGGTTGTGGGCGTTAGTGACCGCTGGATTAAGAATACGGAGACCGCAAAGTATGAGCCTATAGGCTCTGTGGATGCGCTGACGTCGTATCAGCGTGCTGCGGCAGATAGCTGCAATGTCGCCTTCTGGAATACCTCGCGCGTTATGTATAATCTCGGAGGCATGCCCGCCTTTGTGTCAAATGGCTGGGCTGCAAAGGACTATACGCATATCAACTATGCCGGCGGCAAGCGTATAGCCAAGGCCTTTGTCGAGTCTATAAACCTGCGTGTTCGTGCTAATCTTCGGGAGCGCGAGAGGGCTGATAGCCTCAGTCGTGAGTTAGAGGCGCGAAAGGTTGAACAGATAAGGATTAGCAGCCGCCCCTTCGAGTCGGAGGCCGATAGCAACCATGTCGCAATGCCCTTAGTTGCACCCATAGTGGTGGAGAGCGTTGACTCGCAGGAGGAGATGTAACGATAGAGGAGGTAGGGTATGTGGGATTTCCTGAAGTTCGATGGTGATGTATGGCAGCGTGTGGTGTCGCTCTTAGAGTATGACCCCACCTCGCCTCTTACGCTCACCACAGGCTTTTTCCTCTTCGCCTTTCTAATCTTTGTTGTGGGCTATGCTCTTGTCAAGCACCGCCCCAACCTGCGCACATGGTATGTGACGCTCTTTTCGCTCTACTTCTACTATAAGCTCTCAGGACTGTACATACTGCTTTTAGGTGGCGTAGCTCTCAGCGACTACCTCATCGGTAGGCGCGTGGCGCGTAGCCGTGACCATGGGCGTAGTACGCGTGGTTGGGTGGCGCTTAGTGTCGTTATAAACGTCGCTATCCTTGCCTACTTCAAGGCTTCGGGCTTCTTTGCAGATGTGCTGAGCAACATTTATGTCGATGGTGTGCTTAACTGGGAGGGTGTTGTGGTGCCTGCAGGTGTCTCGTTCTTTGTGTTTCAGTCTATTGCCTATGTCGTCGACATATCTCGTGGCACAATACAGCCATTGAGACGTTATGTGGACTACCTCTTTTTGCTGTCGTTCTTTCCGAAGATGTTCCTCGGCCCACTGGTTAAGGCTAAGGAGTTCATTCCGCAGATTGAGGCCCGCGATGTCACAGTCACGCGCGAGGAGTTTGGGCGCGCTGTTACGCTTATCGCCGGTGGCCTTATTAAGTATGCAGTTATAGCCTCATCGCTTGGAGCTTTGTTCGTCAACCCCGCCTTTAAGGGTGAACTGGGTGATAGTGGCGTCGTGGCACTATTGGCTGTGTATGGCTTCACGCTACAGATATACTGCGACTTCTCGGGTTACTCCGATATAGCTGTGGGCGTGGCACTTATCCTTGGCTTTAAGCTCCCGGATAACTTCGATGCGCCGTATAAGTCGGCTACCATCACGGAGTTCTGGCGTAGGTGGCATATCTCGCTCTCGACATGGCTTCGTGAGTACCTATATATCTCGCTCGGTGGTAATCGTCGTGGCTCGCTACGCACCTACTGGAACCTCTTCCTAACGATGGTGCTCGGTGGCTTGTGGCACGGCGTTAGTATATGCTATATGGCATGGGGTGTACTCCATGGCGTGGCTCTGGCACTACATAAGGTGTGGCTTAAGGTGGTGCCCAAGGCTAAGAAGGTGGGTGCAGATATGCGTCCCGTGTGGAGGGTTCTGTCCACGCTCCTTACGTTCCATATTGTCGCCTTTGGCTGGCTGCTCTTCGCCTCGGCACAGCAGGCTCCAGGCTTGGGCGAGGATTACCACTTAGCTGTGGATATGCTCTCGCGTATCACCTCTAACTTCTCGTTTAGCGATGTCATCTCTGCTATCGAGGCCTCGGGTATGGCTTGTGTGATTATGGTTGTGGGCTACGTTATGCACTTCTTGCCTAAGAGTGTCAATGGCTTTGCTCAGCGTATGGTTACACGCAGTGGCTTTGTGGGTCAGTGGCTGCTTATCGTTGTGGTGGTGTGGATTGTGATGCAGTGTAGTGCTATGCTTATGGCAGAGACGGGCGTGGCCGCTGGACTGCCTATGTATGCTGATTATTAATGTGATACATTTTACCGTATGAATAACGTAACGTGGGATTGGTCTCTGTTTGAGGCTCTTAACTTCGATGGTCCATCGTGGCTCGATAGCTTTATGAGCGCTGCCACAGGAATGAAGATGTGGATACCGTTGTACGTGCTTATCCTCTACCTTGTGTGGCGACGTTACTCATGGCGTGGTCTTGCAGCCTTTGTCGTGGCTATTGGTGTTGCAATCTTGTGTGCCGACCTTGTTGCGGGCATCTTCAAGCATCAGGGTCCATTGAAGGATGTGTGGGAGTCGTTCCCTGCGCGTCTACGCCCTCTGCATACGCCTGAGGGTGTGGATGTTGCCACTAATGGCTACTTCACTAAGAACCTCTATGGCACGGTCTCAGGCCATACCTCTACCATTGTTGCCATCACACTTCTGTCGTGTATGGCAATTAAGAGAAGGTGGTTTACTGTCGTTATGATTGCTGTGGCACTGCTTATATGCTATTCGCGCATATACCTTGCCTGCCACTTCCCACAAGATATTCTGCTTGGAGCCCTTGTCGGCACTGCTTCGGGCTTCGCGGGGTGGGGTATCTTTGTCGCCATCAATCGTTGGGTAGAGAAGGCGCGTAAAGAGAGAGCATAGAGCAAAGAGGGAAGAGACTCTGATTATACTATCATACTGATTGCCAGATTCTTCGCTATGCCTATAATGACAGAGCGCGCGGGATGAAAGGGCGAGTGTCACACGGGTATTAAAAATAATACCCGCGAACGTAAGGGGTGATTGCTCGTGTGTTTGTCATCCTGGGCGAAGTGCCCTTTTCCCCATTGTCATCTCTATGCTTATGGGGTATTCCCCCGACACTACACGTACATGAGTGCCGTATAAAAACACAAAAACCACTCAGCAACTGAGTGGCTTATGGTTAGTGGGAGCAAAGGGATTCGAACTTCGGCAGCTGTCGAAGTGGAGCCGATACCGCATATAGCGGAGGGCTTAAGCCCGAGCAATATACAAATCTCCTATCGGCTCAACCCCCACCCCGTTCTAACTCGCTATGCTGCCACAATATAGTTGATGTGTGGAGTAGTGTCGTAAGCTTTAGCTTCAAGCAAAGAGATGGAGACATTGCATATTGTATATGCAAGATGTCTCCATCTCTTTGCTTATGGGGTATTCCCCCGACACTACACGTACATGAGTGCCGTATAAAAACACAAAAACCACTCAGCAACTGAGTGGCTTATGGTTAGTGGGAGCAAAGGGATTCGAACCCCTGACCCTCTGCTTGTAAGGCAGATGCTCTGAACCAGCTGAGCTATGCTCCCGTTTTGTTAAGGCTCGGGACTGCAAAGGTAAACATTATTTTTTATTCTGCAAATTTTTCGATAAGTTTTTTTCCAAAGGGTCTTGTCATCATTCGAAGCTTGACCTCATCGTCTGCTCATCGTAGGCTTGGCATTTTCCTCCACCTCCTATGGCCTTAGCCATTTTGCAGGCGTCGTAACCACTGGTTACGCTCTTCATGCTCGGTCGAAGCTACTCGCCTCAAACCATTTTGCTACCTCTCTCTTTGTGCGTCCCTCGCACTTTAGCGCCTGAACAAGGACTTGAACCTAGGACCCCATGATTAACAGTCATGTGCTCTAACCAACTGAGCTATTCAGGCATTGTAAAAGAACGTTATCTTTCGATTGCGGTGCAAAGGTAAGGCAATTTTTTTATTCTGCAAATAATTTTCGAAAAAAAGTTCAAAAAAAAATAATATTTGCCCTAAAATCGTTCTTATATCATATCTTTGTAGTATGAAATACCTATATAAATATATATCAGCGCTACTCCTATTTGTAGTTGTGCCTATGTCTGCATGGTCACAGCAGTCTGAGGCAAGTGCCTTAGTTTTCGATGTCACGGAGTATGACTATGGCCATATCGACGAGGATGGTGGCTCGGTGACATGTAGCTTCAAGGCGCAGAATCGCGGCAAGGAGGAGTTAGAGATTGTCAATATCATGACTACGTGTGGCTGTACCTCGGCGTCGTACGATAGGAGACCCATTCCTCCTGGTGGCGAGTTTGTCTTCGAGGTTAGCTTCAATCCGCTCAACCGTCCTGGCCGCATCGACAAGCAGATATTTGTGCATGTCTCCGACTCACCCAACGACATACGTCTTAATATCCTTGGCTATGTTAACCCGCGTGAGCGCACGGTGGAGGAGCTCTATCCCTTCGATATGGGTGGAGGCCTGAGACTCAAGAGCAACTTCCACGCCTTTGGCTACCTGGAGCATGGCAAGGAGGTGGTCGAGCGTATAGGCTATGTTAATACCTCGGCGCATGCTGTCGCTGTTACACCTATCTACTACAGCTCTTCGGGGTTTCTCAATATTGAGTTACCTCGACGCATCGAGGCAGGTGAGAGTGGTGATATTGTGCTACGCTACTCGGTGGCGGATGGTAGCACTATCTACGGCACCTTGAGGGATGTTGTGCGCTTAAAAGTTGGTGGTGTGGTATCGAGCTATCCGCTGTCGTCGCAGGTTGTTGTGGTCGATAATTTCGATAATATGGACGATATTTCGGCTCCGAGGCTTGTCGTTTCGAAAAATATTATTAAATTTGGGGAGGTAAACTGCTCTAACGGTGTGTTGGAGCGTAAGATTGTGCTAAGAAATGATGGTGCTTCGCCCCTATTGGTTCGAGTAATAGAGAGCAGCGATAGGGCGGTGGAGTGCCTCGTAGAGCGTAATATAGTTATCGATGCCGGGGAGTCTAAGGAGATTGTTGTGCGCATATATGGCGCACGCATCGAGGATGTAGACAACCCGCTTGTGGCACGTCTATATGTCATTACCAACGACCCTGTGCGTCCCATGCAGACGATTAGGGTCAACGCCATACCGATATAGAACTACTGTAGACACAAACAATAACGAAATAAAAACTAAGAAGCTAACATGTTTAAAATTGTTGAAAAACGCAAGATTGCGGAGAACATCTACGAGATGAAGATTGCCGCTGAGCGTGTTGCGCGTGCTGCGCTTCCCGGTCAGTTTGTCATCGTACGTGCCGACGAGGGTGGTGAGCGTGTGCCACTAACCATTGCAGACTACGATGTAGAGGCGGGAACGGTAACCATCGTCACCCAGACCATTGGTCACTCTACAAAGAAGATTTGCGCCCTTGAGGCGGGTGATTCGCTTGCCGACTTTGCTGGTCCATTGGGTCGCCCCTCGGAGTTTGTTCACATGCCAGAGGCTGAGCTTAAGGCTCGCAAGTACCTCTTCGTAGCTGGTGGTGTGGGCACGGCGCCAGTATATCCTCAGGTTAAGTGGCTCAAGGCTCATGGCGTAGATTGCGATGTGATTATAGGTGCTAAGACTAAGGATATGCTTATCTACATCGACGAGATGCGTAAGGTGGGTAACGTGCATATCGCTACGGACGACGGCTCGGAGGGATATAAGGGTATGGTAACTGGTCTAATGAAGGAACTCGTGGAGACAGAGGGCAGAAAGTACGATGAGTGCGTATGTATCGGTCCTATGATTATGATGAAGTTCGTATGCCTCACCACCAAGCCCTGGAACCTGCAGACTACCGTCTCGCTCAACGCCCTGATGGTCGATGGCACGGGTATGTGTGGTGCCTGCCGTGTGTCGGTGGGTGGCAAGACCCTCTTTACATGTGTTGACGGCCCTGAGTTCGATGGCCACCAGGTGGACTTCGACGAGGCTATGCGCCGCCAGGCTATGTATAAGAACCAGGAGAGATTAGATAACGAGAATCGTGAACACAAATGTAACTGCTATGGCAAATAAGATACCCCGCGTCGCAGTACGCGAACAGGACCCTAAGGTGCGTGCCACTAACTTCGAGGAGGTGTGCTACGGCTACAATCAGGAGGAGGCTCTCTTGGAGGCTACGCGCTGCTTGAATTGTAAGAATCCACGCTGTGTGGCTGCATGCCCCGTGAATATCAATATCCCCACCTTTATCCACCACCTCACCGAGGGTGACATCCGCGCTGCTGCCGATGTTATCCACGTAGATAGCTCGCTGCCTTCGATTTGTGGCCGTGTATGTCCACAGGAGTCGCAGTGCGAGGGCTCGTGCGTCCTTGGCATTAAGGGTGAGCCTGTGGCTATCGGTAAGCTCGAGCGCTTTGTGGGCGACTGGTCTTTGGAGTATAGCGACGAGGTTGAGGCTCCAAAGATTGAGCTTAATGGCAAGCGTGTAGCTGTCGTTGGTAGTGGCCCTGCAGGCTTGGCTTGTGCTTCGGACCTCGCTAAGATGGGCTACAAGGTCGACGTATTCGAGGCACTTCACCGCCTCGGTGGTGTGTTGTCATACGGTATTCCCGAGTTCCGCTTGCCTAAGGATAGAGTTGTAGCGCGCGAGATTAACGAGGTTAAGAAGCTCGGCGTAAAGTTCGAGACCGACGTTATCATCGGCCGCACTATGACCATCGACTCGTTGCTTGACAATGAGGGCTACGATGCAGTCTTTGTAGGCTCGGGTGCTGGTCTACCACGCTTTATGGGTATCGAGGGCGAGAACCTCAATGGTGTGCTCTCGGCTAATGAGTTCCTTACACGTGTCAACCTTATGGGTGCGTGGGATCCCAAGCATAACGACACGCCCGTATACGTAGGCCGCAAGGTCGTTGTTGTGGGTGGTGGTAATGTCGCTATGGATGCTGTGCGTACGGCTAAGCGCCTTGGTGCTGAGGCTGTTATCGTCTATCGTCGTGGCGAGGCAGAGCTCCCTGCACGTAAGGAGGAGGTGCATCACGCTAAGGAGGAGGGCATCGAGTTCCGTATGCTTACCAATCCTACACATATCCTCGGCACGGAGGATGGCTGGGTCAAGGGCATCAACTGCGTGGAGATGGAGCTTGGTGAGCCCGATGCATCGGGTCGTCGTTCGCCCGTGGAGAAGGTTGGCTCGGACTTCGTCATCGACTGCGATGTTGTCATCATGGCGCTCGGTACATCGCCTAATCCACTTATCGCCTCTACAACGGGTGGCTTAAATATCAACCGCCGAGGCTGTATCGAGGCCTCGGAGATGGGTGCAACATCGCGTGAGGGTGTCTTTGCGGGTGGTGATGCTGTAACTGGTGCTGCTACCGTTATCCTCGCCATGGGTGCAGGTCGCAAGGCCGCTAAAGCTATTGACGAGTATATTAAGTCGAAATAGTATAACTTATTAACCATAAAAAAGTTAAGCCTATGAAAAAGTATTTTGCAGAGTTTTTGGGCACAATGGTACTTGTGCTTATTGGTTGCGGTACGGCTGTCTTCTCGGGTGTCGACCTTGTGGCAACATCGTTGGCATTTGGTCTATCGGTTGTAGCTATGGCCTACACTATTGGTAGCTTCTCGGGCTGCCATATCAACCCTGCCATCACGTTGGCAGCGTGGGTGTCGAAGCGTATCTCGTCGCTCGATGCTTTGATGTATATGATTTTCCAGACGCTCGGCGCTATCGCTGGTGCAGGTCTTCTCTACTATCTTGCTCCTGAGAGCGGTCTTGGTGCTAATGGCCTACAGCTTGGTATTAGTGTTGAGCAGGGCTTTATCGCTGAGTTTGTATTCACGTTTATCTTCGTATTGGTTGTATTGGCTACTACCGACTCGGAGCGTGGTGCAGGTGAGCGTGCAGGCTTCTTTATCGGTCTAACTTTGGTGTTGGTACACCTCGTATGTATCGGTATCACAGGCACTTCTGTTAATCCCGCACGTTCTATCGGTCCAGCTTTGTTGGCAGGTGGTGTGGCTCTCGAGCAGTTGTGGATTTTCGTTGCAGCTCCATTTGTGGGTGCTCTACTTTCAGCGCTCGTATGGCGTTGCTTCTCGGCTAAGTGTAAGTGCGAGAAGTAGTAGTTAGCTACACATGTTATTGGGGGAGTATCCGTGTGTGGATACTCCCCCTGATTTTTGTGCGGTTACCTCATCTATTGCAACGTGCTAATACTTAAGAGTATATCTTCGGCCTTTATGCCGTAGCTGTGTAGTGTGCGTGATGTTACGGTTGTGCTATCGTACGTGGCGGCATAGAGCATGTGCGCTGTAGATATTTTAGCGGGATTGAGCGTGTGTGTCAGTGTGGAACACATTGCGCTGTAGTGCTCCTGGGCCTCGGTATGCTCCTTGCGGGGCGCCGATATAAGACCCTCGACTATGCGTCGCATAATCACCACTATGCCATGCTCGCCAGCTAATGAACATACTACGCGATGTGCCGTAGTTGTCTCATTACCAAGTAATTCTATCACGAGTCTGTCGCTGAACGAGGTGGTTATGCCGTCCCCTTTAATTAGCCTCTCGGTGCGAGAGATTATAGCCTCAAGACGCTTCGATTTCTTTGAATTTCTCATTATAATATTAATTAATTTACGCGGATAAATAACGATATGTTTAAAGCGTATATTGCGTCCTAATGTGAAAAAATATCGAAAATGGCTCACAAAAGGTGTGGTGGAATAAAAAAGTTGCGCCCTAAAGAGTAACAACATATCCTATTTTTTTCGTATATTTGCACGTTATATGTACATGTGCGCGCGTATGAAGAGGTTTATTGCACTTATGTTGTTGCTAATCTGCGAGTTGTTACTCGTGGATAGCGCCTCTGCGCAGTACTATAGCTGGGGCGTCGACCCCCCAACCTTCAAGTGGCGACAGATGAAAGAGAAGAGTTATCGTGTGGTATATCCCGATACGGCAGAGCATATTGCCACGCGTATGATGTACTACCTCGATGCGGTGAATGATGATATATCCTATGGCTATCGTCATCCTCAGATGTCGATACCATTTGTGGTGCACCCCTCTAACTTCGCCTCTAACGGCCTGGTTATGTGGATGCCACGCCGCGTGGAGTTTATCTCTACGCCCGAAATTCGTGGCTACTCTATGCCGTGGACCAAGCAGCTTATTGCACACGAGTATCGCCATGCTGTGCAGTACAACAACCTCAACCGCGGTGTTGTTAAGGGTCTTAGTTATGTGCTTGGCCAGCAGAGCTCTACCATAGGCCTGCTCTTTATGCCCCTGTGGATGATGGAGGGCGATGCGGTGATGATAGAGACCGAGATGTCTACATTTGGCCGCGGTCTACAGCCCTCGTTTACAATGGCTTATCGTGCCCACGGGTCGGTGGTGCATGGCTACAAAAATATTGATAAGTGGTTTTGTGGCTCGTATAAGGACTACATCCCCAACCACTACAACCTCGGCTATCTGCTATGTCGTCACGGCTATCAGCGCTTTGGCTCGGTTATGGGTGATGATGTGGCCGAGCTCGTATCGCGCCGACCCTATATGATTGTCTCTAACTCGTGGGTACTCAAGAAGTTGTATGGTAGCTCTACGCCACAGCTCTTTTACGATACGTTTACTACGCTCGAGGACCACTGGTGCGGGGTAAATAACGTGGTGCAGACCACTGAGCCTATAGCCGTCGAGGAGCCTAAGTGTTACACGAAGTACTCACATCCGCAGCCTATGGCAGATGGACGTATTCTCTTTTTGAAGGAGGATTTAGATAAGACCACAGCCTTTGTTATCGTCGACGAGGCTACGGGCGAGGAGGAGCGCGTGGCACACACTGGTATAGTCTCCACGCGCCCGATGCTTAGCTCTACGGGGCGTGTGTGGTGGACGGAGTATCGCCAGAGTGCCCTCTATGAGCAGAAGGTGGCGTCGACACTCTGCTTTATGGATTTGAGTAAGGGTGTGCCCCAGACTATGCGTCGCAAACGCAATGTGCTCTATCCCACACCTACCGAGGGGCATGGCATAGCATGGGTGGAGTATACGCCCGATGGTAGCTATGCTGTTGTGGTTAATGGCACGGCGGAGTTGGAGCGTCGCACCGATATAGCCTATGGTAGCGAGGTGCACGGTATGGCATGGGATGGTGTGACAAAGGCGCTATATCTCATCATCACCGACGACGATGGCATGCACATCGCTCGCCTCGACGGCGAGGGTGTTTCTCCCGTTACGCAGGCGGCCTACACCACGCTTAGTGACCTTACGGCAAAGGATGGTAGACTATACTACGGCTCAATAGCCTCGGGACGCGACGAGCTGCACATGTACGACCTCAGCTTAGGCCGCGAATACCGCCTCTCTACCTCGCGCTATGGCTCATTCCAGCCTATGGCGTTGGATAGTTGCAGGGTGGTGGCAACAACCTATGATAAGCGCGGATACCTGCCTGTGACGCAGAGTGTTGAGGATGCTGTGGAGGTGAGCTATGCCCCCCATCCTCCTAAGATTATGCTGCCTGAGATTAAGCCATGGAACGTGGTAAACCTCGACACTGTGCGCTTCGATGAGTCTGCTGCAGAGCGAGTTGCAGAGAGCTCTCCCCCAAAGCGCTTCCGCCGCTTTGCTCACGCATTCAACATCCATAGTTGGGCACCAGCGTCATACGACCCCTATGCCCTAACCGAGGAGTCGTCTATCGCCTTTAATCTCGGTGCTACCATCATGTCACAGAACATACTCTCCACGATGGAGGGCTTCATAACCTGGGGTTGGAACCGTCACGAGGGCTCAGTGTTCAAGGGTATGATACGATATAATGGCTTAGGCGTAAATCTCTGGGTAAATGGTACATACGGCGGTACCCAGCAGATATACAAGGTGGCTATATATGACCCCGACAGGGGGAAACTCGTCTACCCGAATGACCCTGAAATCGGTCGCTACTACTCTGTGGGAGCAGGGGCTACGCTCCCCATCCTTATGCAGCGTGGCTACCATACGAGTCAGTTTGCGCTATCTGCCTCGTGGAACTTCTCCAACGGTATGGTGGCAAATGTGGACGAGCTCAAGATTGAGGGTGGCGAGGTGACAAATATCCGTACAATAGGTTACTCTGAAGGTGTTCATCTGCTCAACCTCGGTATCTCGTTCCAGGATTATACGCGCATGGCGCACCGCGACTTTCTGCCTCCGTGGAGCGTGGCATTTGCGGCAAACTATGGCCTGAACCCTACGACTGATGACTTCGGACACCTCATAGTGCTCTACGGTAAGCTCTACACTCCAGGTTTTGCTAAGCATCACTCGTTGTCGCTGGCTGCGTCGTATCAGACATCAATTGGAGGTTTTCACTCCGATATGGTGCTATCGAGCCTGACGTTTAAGTCGGCGCGACTCATACCGCGAGGTTATACTACCTACGACATCGCCAATAACGACTACATAGCGACGTCGCTGAACTATCAAATGCCCGTGTGGTACCCCGATGGAGGTATTCGTGGTATAGTATACTTCAAGCGCCTCAGATTAAACATCGGTGGTGACTATGCCTCGTTCCGTGCTACGATGGGCTTCGATGAGGAGGGTGCGCTCATACACAAGCGTCGCCACCTCGGCTCGTTTGGCCTGGACCTCGGTGTCGATTTTAACCTCTTTGGTATGCCCGAGTCTGCAACAATCTCGGCAACATTCTCGTTATATAGGAAGATGGCGTTTGCACCCTTCGAAGATGGTAAGTTCCACTTCTCGTTTGGCCTGGGTCTGCCGTTCTGATAATGAGTTGATATAGTGCTAATTAAAGATATTCTAATTAAAGATATGACACAGAAGAAACCATCAAAAAAACGCAAGCTTAGCTGGAAGGCGTGGACGATTATCGCGATGTGGACGCTCACGCTGGTTGGCATCCTCGCGGTGATGACCGTATTCATCATGGCTAAGAACGAGAAGCTGGGTCCCATGCCTTCGTTCGACGAGCTGGAGAATCCCAAGACTAACCTTGCAACGCAGATTTACTCGGCAGATGGAGAGGTCATCGGCACCTACTTCATCGAGAACCGTACCTACCTCTCGTACGAGGACCTCTTCCCGGCGGATAAGAGCAAGTGGCTCGAAATTGATGGCCACACCCTACCCCCTGTGGTTGCGGCACTCTTAGCTACGGAGGATGTGCGCTTCTTCGACCACTCGGGTATCGACTTTCAGGCTACGGCGCGTGTCGGCATCAAGACAATCCTCTTGGGTCAGAGCGAGCAGGGTGGCGGTAGTACCGTTACGCAGCAGCTCGCCAAAAACCTCTACAAAACACGTGTGCAGAACTCGGGCGAGGGTACGGCAGGAACGATAGTGTCGAAGATTCAGGAGTATGTTATCGCCACGCAGCTCGAGTATAACTACACGAAGGAGGAGATTGTAGCCATGTACCTAAATACGGTGGAGTTCTCGAACTCAAACTTCGGTATTAAGTCTGCGGCGAATAACTTCTTTGGCAAGGAGCCTTGCGACCTGAACATAGAAGAGGCGGCAGTCATCGTAGGCCAGGTTAAGGCCCCTGGTACGTACGCTCCGATAAAGCGTGGTGAGCCTAATCCCAAGGCCTTGGAGCGTCGTAATACTGTGCTTGACCGTATGGCGTCGGCGGGAGCCATTAGTCAGAGTAGGGCTAATGAGCTTAAGAAGCTGCCTATCGACCTATCGCAGTATCGTCGTGCGGGTGATGCCCACAACGAGGGCTCGGCGACATATTTCCGTGAGATGGTGCGTCGCGCCTTGACGGCGTCGGAGCCCGTGCGCTCGAACTACTATACCGAGTGGGACTACGAGCAGGCACTTAAGGAGTATAACGAGAATCCCATCATGGGTTGGTGTCATAAGAACCATAAGGCTAATGGCGACACGTACGACATCTACCGCGATGGTCTTAAGATCTACACCACGGTTGACCTCCAGATGCAGGAGTATGCCGAGGAGGCCTACGCTGAGCAGATGCGTGAGCTTGTGCAACCACGTATGGACCAGCAGATTAAGAGTCGCGGAGGCTCGCTCTTCCCCGACCTCACGAGGGCAGAGTCGGATAAGAAGATTGATAAGTCTATGAAGCAGACGGACCGTTGGCGTGGTATGGCAAAAGATGGTTATTCGGAGAGTGAGATCGTAGCTTCGTTTAATACGCCCATTAACATGCGCGTATTTACCTATAATGGTGAGCGTGATACGGTTATGACTCCTCGCGACTCGCTTGTGCACTATAAGAAGACGATGCGTGGCGCCTTTGTTGCCATCGACCCCAATACGGGCTATGTGCGTGCATATGTGGGTGGCCCCGACTATCGTTACTTCAAGTATGATGCTGCCTCGCAGGGTAAGCGTCAGGTGGGCTCTACGGCGAAGCCTTTCATCTACACCTTTGCTATCGACCAGCTCGGTTTGACCCCCTGCACACCTGTGCCCAACCTCCCTGTATCTATCGAGACACCATCGGGTATATGGTCACCTAAGGAGGCGGGCAAGGTTGAGTATACGGGAGTTAATCCCCTCTACTGGGGCTTGGCAAATAGCCGTAACAACTACTCAGCGTGGATTATGAAGCATGCTAAGCGCCCCGAGGCTGTAGCCGACTTTATCCACGACATGGGTATAAAGAGCTACATCGACCCTGTGGTGTCGCTATGTATCGGCTCGTATGACAGCAATCCCTACGAGATGGCCTCGGCATACTGTACCTTTGCAAATGAGGGTGTGCGCATCGACCCCATCTTCGTTACACGCATTGAGGATAGCCAGGGTAATGTCCTTGCGACATTCACGCCCAAGACCAATGATGTGTTGTCGAAACGTGTGGCTTACACCATGATTACCATGATGCAGAAGGTCGTAACTGAGGGTACGGCGCGTCGTATGATCTATGAGTTTGGCTTCAACGACGTGGAGATAGCCGCAAAGACCGGTACTACGAACGACAATGTCGATGCATGGTTTATGTGTGCTACGCCCAACCTGGTTATGGGCGCATGGGTTGGTGGCGAGGAGCCCAGCGTGCACTTCACAAGCAGTGCCGATGGCTCACGTATGGCGCTGCCCATTGCCGGTAAGTTCCTCACGAAGGTCTACAACGATGGTTCACTCGGAGTGCTTCGCACCGACCGCTTCGAGCGTTCGGCAGAGCTCCCCGATTACAACTGTAAGGGTGAGAGTAGTGTAGAGGAGGAAGAGTTTGGTGAAGATGCAGATTATACTACTGGTGGTTACGATAGTGATGATGAGTTCTTCGACTAATCGCTGGTCTGACTATAGAACCTACCTATAAAATAAATATATTGTTTAACCTCAAAATAGAGATATTATGAAGATAGCTATTGTTGGCGCAAGTGGTGCCGTAGGACAGGAATTTTTGAAGATACTTGAGACACATCCAATGCCTATCGATGAATTGAGACTCTTTGGCTCGAAACGTAGCGCTGGTAGAACCTATCGCTTCCGTGGCGAGGATATTGTGGTGCGTGAGCTTCAGCACAACGACGACTTCCAGGATATAGACGTTGCGCTATGCTCGGCAGGTGCCTCTACCTCGAAGGAGTATGCCGAGACCATCACCAAGTATGGCACATTTATGATTGACAACTCGAGTGCCTTCCGCATGGATGAGGATGTGCCCCTGGTTGTGCCCGAGGTTAATGGCGACGATGCCTTTGATGCTCCCCGTCATATCATCGCCAACCCCAACTGTACTACCATTCAGATGGTTGTAGCCTTAGGCGTAATCGAGAAGTTGTCGCACATTAGCCGTGTGCATGTGGCTACGTATCAGTCGGCCAGTGGCGCGGGTGCCACTGCAATGCAGGAGTTTGAGCTGCAGCAGCGTGCTGTGGTTGAGGGCACTGAGCCTAAGGTTGAGAAGTTTGCATATCAGCTCGCCTGCAACCTTATACCACATATCGACGTCTTCCAGGACAACGACTACACCAAGGAGGAGATGAAGATGTTCCACGAGACACGTAAAATCATGCACTCCGACATTCGTACCTCGGCTACATGCGTGCGTGTGCCCGTTATGCGTGCCCACTCTGAGTCGGTATGGGTGGAGACCGATGAGCCACTTTCGGTGGAGGATGTACGTCGCGCCTTCAAGGAGGCTAAGGGTATAGTCCTTATCGACGAGCCCGCCGAGAAGCGCTACCCAATGCCCCTATTTGCTGAGGGCACCGACCCTGTTTACGTAGGTCGCATCCGCAAGGATATAACCTCGGAGAATGGCATCACATTCTGGTGCGTGGCCGACCAAATTCGCAAGGGTGCAGCACTTAACGCCATCCAGATATTGGAGCTTCTTGTTGCTAATAAATAAGGATGTGGTTATTTGCAACAGCGCTACGAATGGACTTGGTCTTGAGAGCAAGAAAATATTTTAATGGAGGGTGTTGCAATTGACTATATTTTTGCGTACCTTTGTGGCGCAAAAAACGTAATTGACGAAATTATGCGTATTTAGCAAAACAGAAAAAGAATAAATTATTAATATTATTATAAACTTAAAACTACACTACTATGGAAATTCCATTTGCAGAAGCGTATCGAATTAAGATGGTTGAGCCTTTGAAGAAGAGCACACGCGAGGAGCGTGAGCAGTGGCTCAAGGAGGCTCACTACAACCTCTTCGGCCTTAAGTCAGAGCAGGTATACATCGACTGCTTGACAGACTCTGGTACTGGCGCTATGAGCGACCGTCAGTGGGCTGCTATGATGACTGGTGACGAGGCTTATGCTGGTTCAAAGTCATTCTTCCAGCTTAAGGAGACTATCTTCAACATCACAGGCTTCGAGTACGTTATCCCTACACACCAGGGTCGTGCTGCTGAGAACGTATTGTTCTCACACCTCGTAAAGGCTGGCGACATCGTCCCCGGTAACTCACACTTCGACACTACCAAGGGTCACATCGAGTTCCGTAAGGCTACAGCTTTGGACTGCACAATCGACGCAGCTAAGGATACTCAGCTCGAGATTCCTTTCAAGGGTGAGGTAGACTGCGCTAAGCTCGAGAAGGCTTTGGCTGAGAACGCTGAGAAGATTCCTTTCATCATCGTTACCGTTACTAACAACACTGCAGGTGGTCAGCCCGTATCTATGAAGAACCTTCGCGACGTACGTGCTATCGCTGACAAGTATGGCAAGCGCGTTGTATTCGACTCAGCTCGTTTCGTTGAGAACGCTTACTTCATCAAGACCCGCGAGGAGGGCTACGCTGATAAGACTATCAAGGAGATTTGCAAGGAGATGTTCTCTTACGCTGACGGTATGACTATGTCATCAAAGAAGGACGGTCTTGTAAACATGGGTGGTTTCATCGCTACACGTCACGAGGACTGGTTCGAGGGTGCTAAGCGTTTCTGTATCCCCTTCGAGGGCTTCCTTACTTACGGTGGTATGAACGGCCGTGATATGGCAGCTTTGGCTGTAGGTCTCGACGAGAACACCGAGCTTGAGACTATCGAGACTCGTATCAAGCAGGTACAGTACCTCGCAGCTAAGCTCGACGAGTACGGCATTCCTTACCAGCGCCCTGTTGGTGGTCACGCTTTGTTCGTAGATGCTTCCAAGGTTCTTTCTAACATTCCTAAGGAGGAGTTCCCCGCACAGACCCTCGCTATCGAGCTCTACCTCGAGGCTGGTGTTCGTGGTTGCGAGATCGGTTACATCCTTGCTGACCGTGATCCTATCACTCGTGAGAACCGTTTCGGTGGCCTTGACCTTCTTCGTCTCTGCATCGCACGTCGTTCTTACACCAACAACCACATGGACGTTATCGCTGCCGCTCTTAAGAACGTATACGACCGTCGTCATGAGATCACTCGTGGTGTGAAGATCGTATGGGAGACTGAGTTGATGCGTCACTTTACTGTTAAGCTTGAGCGCTTGTAATTTTCGATTTTATTGGGCATCTTTAGCCCATCCCAAACAAAATCCCGAAGGCTGTACGCTAAGTACTATCCTTCGGGATTTCTTATTGCGATAGACTAAATCTGCTCCACTAAAATCAAAAATAAATCTATTATCTACTGCCGCTAACAAATAGTCCCGACAATGAGCAGTACGCAAAGTACAGCCCATCGTCGGGATTTTTGCCGAGCGTTGTATCCACAGCCTTCTAATCCAAAATATAATTTGTTGTGATAAGGGGCCATTCTCGGCCTATCACTAAAAGTAAACCACCCAGGGCTGTACTTTGTTGTACTATCCCTGGGTGGTCTCTTTTGTGATAGACCAAGCCTAACCCCTTCTGACAACAAATTGGGTCGTGGTGCTAATTGAGTCCACCGCTAAAGGTAAATCACCCAGGGCTGTACTTCGTGTACTATCCCTGGGTGGTCTCTTTTACAAAAGAACATATCCCTCTTATATTTGACTATGCGCAAGGCCCAAGAAAGGAATAAAAATGCATAGTATGCAATAATTTTCTATTGAAATAGTGTAAGTTCCAAATATTATTCTTATATTTGCAAGCTATGATATAAGAAAAGAGATAAAATTAATACACATTAAAACCAAATTATTAACTATGAAACACTTTAACCGCTTTCTTATTGCAGCCGTGGCGCTTATCGCAGGCTTTGCAATGAGTGCATGTACGCCCGACGACATCGATGAGAAGAAGGAGGGCAAGACATCGGTGGAGGTTACCGTTGGCGACATCACGCCTAATGGTGCTACTATCACCGTAAAGACACAGGGCATCAAGGAGTATGCCTATGTTAGAAGCGAGGAGCCCCGTGATGCTGCCGCTATCTTCGTAGGTGGCGAGAAGGTAACCATCGAGGCTACCGATGTGGCTACTACCAAGGAGATAAAGGTTCAGGGTCTTGAGCCTAACACCGCCTACAAGTACTACTTCGCATTCCGCGAGGCGGATAACGACATCTATGCAGATGTTAAGTGCGCTGAATTCACAACAACAGGTTATGGCGACAACGTATTGACCGTAGTAGAGCGCAAGCTCGATGGCTTTGCTGTACACGTACAGGTGCCCGCTGAGGTTAAGGAGCGTGGCAACGCTTTGCGTTACTCTACATCGTCACTTCCTATGTACAACTACTCGAAGATTGAGGGTGGTATGGAGATAGATATGCTTCTCTACAACGCTCAGCAGTTTACCACCGAGGATAAGACCGTACGCTACGACGAGTATTACAGCTACGAGCGTGATGAGGATGGCAACCTGATTGAGAATGGTGCTGGCTATGCAGACCCCAAGGTTCCTGGTGAGCCCGGTGTATTCCTCATTGGTGAGTACGCCTATATGGACGACCCCAACGAGATGGTTGTCTACATGGATGGCGAGGTTAAGACCGTAAGCGTTGGCGAGGATGACCCCGCATTTATCGACTACATCTCAAATGCAATATGGTCATACCCTGCAGGTTGGTCTGCTGGCTACTATATGCCTGTGTACGACTGGAAGCGTTGGATAGAGGAGGCTAAGAACAATCCTGACGGCTACGACCCCGAGAAGTATTGGACTGGCTACTACGAGAAGCTATACATTACTACTCAGGAGCCTGAGATTATGGAGGGTAATGTTGAGATTAAGGTTACAGACAAGACTCCTATCGATGCTTGTATCACCTTCACACCTTCGGATGATGTACTCTTCTACAACTACTTCATCTGCACCGAGAGTGAGTATCAGAACAACGTTATGCCTTTGCTTGACAACAACGAGGAGTATCTCCGTTGGTTCGTAGGCTCATACTTCGCTATGATGACCTTTGGTACCGATGCTGGCAGTGGCGTTACTGAGCAGTGGCTCAAGGACGACTGGTTCGTGGATACTAAGGGTATGGCAGGTCAGCAGATTCGTGTCTTGGTAGCAGGTATCGGCGACAACGATGGTACTAAGCAGTGCTTCAACTCGTTTACATTCACTATGCCTGAGGTAACATTGCCCAAGCCCGATGTTGTTATCACTCCCGTTGAGAGCAACGACCCATATATCGTCACCTTCAACATCAAGAATCCCGACCTTAACAACCCCATTACCGAGGCTTACTTCGCTTGTAACTACGTTCGTGAGTTCGACCAGGTTCTTAAGGAGTACTCTTACACACAATTGCTCCAGGAGATGGGTAACCCTCTTCACGTAGACAAGACCGCTATCGAGCAGATTAACTCTGAGGCAGGTTTCAACTTCAGCATCGCAAGCCGCGAGAATGCTACAACACGTCTTGCAATGCTCGTTTACAACTGGGAGGGCTCGGGCAACAACCCCGACACTCCTGGCTCACAGGCTGTTGCCGAGTACACTACTCCTAAGGCTAACTACCCTGTACGTGTAACCTCTGACCTCTTCACCACACTCTGCGGTGAGTGGGAGGCAACAGCTCCTATGAAGGCGTGGGTTAATGCCACCGAGACTGAGGAGGGTTACTGGAAGGATGCTGGCAGCTACACTTCACCTGTGAAGATCGCTTCAGGCATCGAGTATCCCGAGACTCTTCCTTCGGAGGTTTACGACATCTACGAGGAGTGGGGCATCGACCGCGACAAGACCGATGAGCTTTACGAGGAGTTCATGGTATTGGCTAAGGATTACAACAACCGCACCCGTGGCTTCAACCGCCTCTTGTGCTTGGGTTACAACTTCGCTGACCCCGCATATATGCTCAACGTTGTACAGACACCTTACGACCTCTTCATCTCGGATGAGTTCTCAACAGCTACCGTAGCCGATATGTTCTACGACTTCGGTCCTAAGTGGAACCTTGAGATTGACGCTGAGGGTAACGTTTGGTTGCCTATCAACATCGAGCGTGAGTTCCCAATGTCGACATTCTACTTCGGTATGGACTACACATTCTATATGTTGGCAGTAGGTGAGAAGTCATACATGGGCGCTCCTGTTTACAACAATAAGGGCGAGCTTGTTTGCGACTCTAAGTTCCCCGTAGAGGTATCTGCTGATGGCAACACCATCACCATCAAGCCTATTATCTACAACTATAAGGATGCTAATGGTAACGACGCTACCGAGACCTACTATCCTTGCGTAGCACAGCTCCAGTATGGTATGGCTACACCTCTCAACCCACGCGTTAATGGCGATGTAGTTCTTAAGCGTAAGGGTGCTTCTACTCAGTCGGCTAAGGCTAACGCCTCTGTAGGTACTGTTCCTACCCAGAGCGTTGAGTCACTTGGCGAGGCTCCTGTTGCTAAGCAGCGCACCTACTCGATGACACCTCTTACAATTGATCCTGCGAAGGTACGCACACGCAACGTACGTGAGACTCCTATCGACAACTCTGAGGAGGCTTACCACGCACGTGTACGCAAGCTCTTCAAGCAGACCTACGGCTTCGACTTCCCCGCGAAGTAGTAGTCAGGTGAGCATATAACGATAATAGGCTGTCCCTCGGGGCAGCCTATTATCGTTGTTGTCTATTAAGGTTGGATAATACTACGTTTTGCTAATATTGCTCTTCGCTTATATCCTACTCCGTGAGGTAGGGCTTTAGCTTCGTGCGCCACTCCTCGGGAATGGGTACAGTTGCCTGCGTCTCAAAGTCGAAGGCAACCATTACGGAAGAGCTCTCGGTGAGCACCCTCTCGCCCGATATGATACACTGGTGGAGCGTCATGCTCTTATTGCCGAGGCGCGAGACGTCGGTAGTAACTACAATGTCGTCCGTGAGGCGCACCTGACCGAGGTAGTCGGTATGTGTCGAGGCGGTGATGATGCGTAGCTTGTCGAATACGCCCGTGATGCCCAAGACCTTGGTGTAGAACTCGGTCTTACCCATATCGAAGTAGCTTTGCTGCCAGATGTTGTTCACGTGCATAAAGGAGTCTACGTCCGAGAATCGCTTCTGCACAGGTGTTATAAGTTTTTCTGCCATAGCTCGTTAACTTCTAATTATTTCCACCTCGTTACCCTCGCCAAAGGCGATAATCGAGCTGGGCTTAAGTGTAGGCTTACCCTCGAAGCGGGGATTAACTACGTAGTCCACGCCGTCGATAATCTCCTGGGCTACCTCCTTGAGACGCTTCGCTGCGGGCTCACCCGAGATATTTGCCGAGGTGGATACTATGGGTCGGCCGAACTTACGTAGTAGCGCCTGACAAAAATCGTGCTGTGGGATACGTACACCTAATGTCTCAGCCTCGGGCACGAGGTTCTTGGCAACGCCCACGGCACCTGGAAGTATCGCCGTAAGGGGCTTATCCGAGAGCTCCATAACCTCGAAGGCGATGCCTGGAGCCTTATTTACATAGCGCACAACCATATCGGCATCGCGCATAAGGCAGAGCATCGAGCGCTTATCCTCGCTACGCTTCAGAGCGTAGACCTTAGCTACAGCCTCCTCGTTCGTAGCATCACAGCCAATACCCCACACTGTGTCGGTGGGGTAGAGTATGAGTCCTCCTGCGCGGAGCACCTCAACACACTTTTCAACAGCCTTCTGCATGGTTACTTCTTGTTACGTAGTTCGTTGAAGCAGTGGCGGCAGATGGGCTGATAGGTGTCGTGAGCACCTAAGAGCACCTGCTTGTCGTCGGTGGTGAGACGGTGAGAGTGGTGGGCGAGGTCGCCACAGCGCACGCAGATGGCATGCACCTTGGTGACATACTCTGCCGTAGCCATAAGCGCGGGCATGGGGCCAAATGGCACTCCCATATAGTCCATATCGAGGCCCGCGACAATGACACGGATGCCACTATTGGCCAGCTGGCGGCATACATCGACGATGCCGTCGTCGAAGAACTGCGCCTCGTCGATGCCCACAACGTCGACATCCGAGGTCATAAGCAGGATATTCTGCGCCGACTCTACGGGCGTAGAGTGTATGGCATTGGCATCGTGCGACACAACCTCCTCCTCGGAGTAACGCACATCGATAGATGGCTTAAAAATCTCGACCTTGAGGTTGGCAAACTGAGCACGCTTCATGCGGCGGATAAGCTCCTCGGTCTTTCCCGAGAACATCGAGCCGCAGATGACCTCAATCCATCCCTTATGCTTATTGTTTTCTAAGAACATACTTAATTTTGGGGTTATGTTGTTTTTTATATCGTTTTACTCATCTAATCGTGTGATGCGTGCACCCAGGGCGTTGAGGCGCTTGTCGATGTCGCGATAGCCGCGGTCGATCTGCTCGATGTTCTGGATGGTGCTTGTGCCCTCGGCGCTCATTGCGGCGATAAGCAGTGCTACGCCGGCACGAATATCTGGTGAGGTCATATTGGCTGCACGCAACGGATGCTCGTGGTTGTGGCCGATGACCGTAGCGCGGTGCGGGTCGCAAAGGATAATCTGCGCACCCATATCTATGAGCTTGTCGACGAAGAACAGTCGGCTCTCGAACATCTTCTGGTGGATGAGCACAGCACCCTTAGCCTGTGTGGCTACAACCAAGAAGATAGACAAAAGGTCGGGCGTAAGGCCTGGCCATGGAGCATCGGCAATGGTCATAATCGAGCCGTCGATAAAGCTCTCGATGGCGTAGTTCTCCTGTGCGGGGATGTATATGTCGTCGCCACGCTGCTCGAACCTAATACCCATGCGTGCAAACTGCTGCGGGATGATGCCGAGGTTGTCGTACGATACGTTCTTGATGGTGAGCTCCGAGCGTGTCATTGCCGCCATGCCGATAAAGCTACCCACCTCAATCATATCGGGCAACATAGTGTGCTCCGTGCCACCAAGTGACTCCACGCCGTCGATGACCAGAAGGTTAGAGGCTATGCCCGAGATCTTTGCTCCCATGCGGTTGAGCATCTTGCATAGCTGCTGCAGATATGGCTCACACGCAGCGTTGTAGATGGTGGTGCGACCCTCGGCTAATACGGCAGCCATAACGATATTTGCCGTGCCCGTCACCGAGGCCTCGTCGAGAAGCATATATGTACCCTTCAGGCGCTTCGACTCCACGGTGTAGAACTCGTCGCCAGCATCGAAGTTGAACTCCGCACCGAGCTTCTGGAAGCCGAGGAAGTGGGTGTCGAGACGCCTGCGACCAATCTTATCGCCACCAGGCTTGGGCATATATCCCACACCGAAACGCGTGAGTAGCGGGCCAATCATCATCACCGAGCCACGCAGCCTACGGCAACGCTTGTGGTAGTCTGCCGAGCGTAGATAGTCGAGGTTGATTTCGTCGGCCTGCAGTGCGAAGTCGTCGTCCGACAAGCGCTCCACCTTAACACCCATATGTGACATAAGGTCCAATAGCTGCATCACATCTGCGATGATGGGTACGTTGTGCAACACCACGCGCTCCTTTGTAAGAAGCGCAGTACATATGATTTGAAGTGCCTCATTCTTGGCACCTTGCGGACGTATCTCACCCTTGAGACGATGACCACCCTCTACGATAAACTTTGCCATATTGCGTAACTTATGATGACTAATATTAAATTTTTATCAAAGATACGAAATTTTCACGTAGACCTGCAAATTTTACACTAAGAAGTTTTCAACAATTAAATCATATTGCACCTTTTGACTATACGCCTATTAGTTTATTATTTTTGTCTGTTTTCCAGATTTGTGGCTCGATAATAGATTATAAGGGTATTGAAATTGGTCTAAAGGTTTAATCGCTATTGCGCGAATGAATATAAATTAGTTACTTTGTCCCAACAAAAAACCACGTGACCTATGAAACAGTCTCTTCATCAGTTTGGGTTGGATCATCTACCCAGTGACTCGATCGTTATCGATGACGACCTCGCTCTTATTCACATGAGAGAGAATGATACGTCGTTCTTCTCGTCGAACACCCCCATCAAACTACGACATGCCATGATAGGCATCTGCTGCACGGGACGTTGCGATCTACGTCTAAATCTTCAGGACTTAGAGGTGGAGAGTCCTATGCTCATAACTCTTATGCCTGGCCAGATAGTCGAGGGATTATCGCATAGCATCAACTTCGATGGCTATGCTATCATCCTATCGCGACGATTTATCGATATGCTCAACCTCCCAGGTTGGCAGCAGCAGTATATGTCACTCTACAACAATCCGCTAAACAAGATTTCGCAGGATATGTTGCAGCACGTGCATTTCTTCTATACAATCCTCCACAAGGCGGCATCCGACGAGGAGAACCCCTTCCGTCTACAGGTGATAGAGAACCTAATACGTGTATTCTACTACGGAGGTGTGAGTAAGTTCCACCAGTATGGCAGAGATAAGACTCCCTACAAAAACTCTATCGTAGAGCGCTTTATGGATCTTGTGCAGGAGCACTACCGCGAGGAGCGACTTATTGGTTTCTATGCCGACAAGCTCTGCATCACGCCTAAGTATCTATCGAAGTTAGTCAAGGAGAATACTGGTCGCTCGGCAGGCGAGTGGATAGAGAACCACGTCATCCTCGAGGCACGCGCCATGCTCCAGTCGTCGGATATGACCATACAGCAGATTGCCGCCTCGCTCAACTTCCCGAACCAGTCATTCTTCGGAAAGTATTTCAAGCGTGCGACGGGCATATCACCCAAGCAGTATCGCCACCAGAAGGGGTAGTGCTTTGAGGTTAGGTCTCTACCACTCGATAGGCTCCTTGCCGATGGATGTTAGGTAGGCATTGGCTGCCGAGAAGTGCTTGCAACCGAAGAAGCCACGATATGCCGAGAGTGGCGAGGGGTGCACAGCCTTAAGTATCAGATTACGTGAGGGGTCCGCTATGGATCCCTTCTTTTGTGCGTAGCTACCCCATAGCATATAGACAATGCCCTCCTTACGCTCGGCGATGGCCCTGACCACAGCATCGGTAAATTGCTCCCAGCCGTGGCCTGCGTGCGATGCTGCCTCGTGGGCACGCACCGTGAGCACGGCGTTTAGTAGCAATACGCCCTGCTCTGCCCAGCGCTCCAGCTCGCCTGATAGGGGTATGGGTGCACCAACATCGTCACGTACCTCCTGCAGAATATTGCGTAGCGATGGCGGGAAGGGGACACCCTCACCCACCGAGAAGCAGAGGCCATTGGCCTGACCTGGACCATGATAGGGGTCTTGTCCGATGATTACCACCTTGAGCTTATCCACGGGACAGCGGTCGAAGGCGCGGAAGATATTACGTCCCGCGGGGTATACCGTGCCACGACTATACTCTTCCTTAACGAACGAGACGAGCTCTTCGAAATAGGGCTTGTCGAACTCCTCCTGAAGTATCGCCTTCCAATCCTCTGCTATGCGAACATCTGCCATAATTTGATGATTTTATTGCGAAGATACAAATCTTTTCGTAATTTTGCAAGACGACTGACCATTACATTACACGTTATGAGACGACTTATTCTAATTGTTACGGCGCTTATCACCACCATTGTGGTAGAGGCGCAGGAGGTGAAAAACATAATCTTCCTTATCGGTGACGGTATGGGCCTCACGTCGGTATCGATGATGCAACTCGAGAACAACTACGCCGAGACCATCTTCGACCGTGCTGACAACATTGCCCTGCAGAAGACCTACTCGCTCGACAACCGCGTGACCGACTCGGCAGCATCGGGTACGGCACTTGCTACGGGCGCTAAAACCAACAATACAGTGCTTGGCCAGCTGCCCGACGGCACTCGCCTTGAGTCGCTGATGGATGTAGCCTCGGCCAAGGGCAAGGCTACGGGTGTTGTGGTAACGACCTATGTGCAGCACGCCACGCCTGCGGCATTCTATGCCCACGTTGCCTCGCGCCACGACTATACGACCATCTCGGAGCAGCTCTTGGCAAGCCCACTCGACATAGCCATAGGTGGTGGCACGGCATACTTCGACGAGCGTTATGGTGGTCGCAATGAGGCGCTGCAAGCGATAGAGGATAGCGGGTTTACGCTGCTTGAGAGTCTGGATGATGCACTGTGGTGCGATGCTCCTCGTCAGCTTATTCTACTGGCCGAGAAGGAGGTCGAGGACCGTTTGGGTTACCTTGCAAGTGCTACGACTACGGCGCTCAACCATCTGGAGCGCGAGGGTGGTCGCAAGGGCTTTGTGCTTATGGTAGAGGGCTCGATAATCGACGGTGCGGGCCATGGCAACGATGCTGTGGGTCAGCAGGCCGAGATGCGCGACTTTATGGAGGCCATTGGAGTGGCTGTGGTATATGCCAAGAAGCACCCCAACACGTTGGTTGTTGTAACGGCAGACCACGAGACGGGTGGCCTTGCGATAGTGAGTGGCAACTCGGACTTCAACCTCTCGGAGCAGGGCATAGAGTATCGCTGGGCGACAGATGGTCACTCAGGCGAGATGGTGCCTATATATCTATATGGAGCGGGTGCCGAGTCTATAAATGGCATTATGGAGAATGCCGAGCTCGGTGCAGCGCTTAAGGAGCTACTCCGTTAGCGCATAGGTCACAATCGCACGAATGCTTGAACGAAGGTCGGTGATATCACCGGCCTTATTGTTTGCATGGGTGCGGTTGGTGAGGATGATTATCGCCATGTCGCGCTCACGGTCAATGACGATATTAGTGCCCGTGGCGCCATTGTGACTGTAGGTCGTGGCACTTGTGGGGAATTCCGCTTCGAGCTGCTCCCATGCCATTGTGCGCATATACTCCTCGTTGGGGCGCGAGAAAAGGACCTCCACAGATGTTGGCGTAATTATCTTGACGCCATTCCACTCGCCACCATTAAGCAACATCGCAGCGTAGGTGGCAAGGTCCTCAGCCGTAGAGAATAGACCAGCATTGCCCGAGACGCCCGACATCACCTCGCGTGCCAAGGGGTCGTGGACAGTGCCGCGTAGCTCCTCATCGCCATCCCATGGTGATGTTGGGGCGCAGAGTGTGCGATACTCCTCATCGGGCGTAAAGCAGGTATTCTCCATGCCCAAAGGCTTAAATATGTTAGTCTCGGCATAGAGGTCGAGAGGTGTGCCCGTACGACGCTCTACAATCTCGCCTAAAAGGATGTAATTCAAGCAGCTATACTTACACACTGAGTCGGGTGTATCCAAACGCTCCGAGTGGGCTATATAGTCGAGCATCACACTCCTATCCAAGCGTTCGGCCGAGGGGTACTCCTCTTTGAGGCGCTCTAAGGCTACGTATGGGCGTATGCCCGATGTGTGCGACATAAGGTGGCCAACGGTTACGTATCGTGTCTCGTCAGTCTTGGGGTCGACATAGTCCACGAACTCGGGGATTATATCACTTACGTGCTCATCCAGACGCAGCATGCCGCGCTCGACAAGCTGCATCACGGATGTGGCCGTAGCTACAGGCTTAGTGAGCGAGGCGAGGTCGAAGCGTGTATCTACACGCATAGCCTCACCCTCGTGCTCCATGTCGCCGAAGGCCTCAAGGTAGACGAGCTTATCGTTGCGCACCACTGCAACAACAGCGCCCTCGGTGGTGCCCATGGCGATATGTCGCTCAACTGTTGCCTCGATATTGGCGAGGTGGCGAGCATCGAGGCCCACGCTCTCGGGCGTATCGCGCACGACAGTTGTGGTAGTTGCGGCCTCATCCTCGAACGTCGGGAAACCGTTGGTTGCGAAGAAGTGAATGCCTGCGCCAAGGAAGCATAGTGCTACACCTGCCCAAAGCGTTATGCCTAAAGCTACGCGTATCTTCTCATTCATGATTATCAGTGTGTTACGCTCTTAGAGCCGAGGTTTAGGACTAAGACGCCTGCTATGATTAGCATTAATCCTATGATTGCTGGGAGGTCGAGGTGCTGCTTGAGTACCACCACGCCAAGCAGTGCTATGAGTACCATTCCTGTGCCTGCCCATATAGCATAGGCTATACCCACGGGCATGGTGCGCACCGTGAGGTTGAGGAAGTATAGTGCGGCAAGATATGTGGTAATGGTTGCCACTGTGGGCCATAGGCGAGTAAAGTTCTCGGTATACTTCAAAAGTATTGCCCACGCCACCTCAAAGATTATAGCCAAAACAAGGAATAGATACTGCTTCACGGCAATGGTATAATTAGTAAAAATGGGCTGGCTAAAAAACAACTTAGCCAGCCCTTGATTGATATAAATTCTTGGGATTAGCGTACCTTGAAGTCGGGATCTGCCATCTGAGGAATAGGCTTGATATACTCGCCTGCCTCAAACTTAGCACGTACAGCCTTGAAGGTATTGATTGTGTACTCTACGTCCTCCATGGTGTGTGCCGCAGTTGGGATAACGCGGAGGATAATCTCACCCTTAGGAATAACGGGGTAGATAACGATAGAGCAGAACAGACCGTAGTTCTCACGAAGGTCAACGATAAGGTTGGTACCCTCCTCGTTACCGCCCTTCATGTAGATAGGCGTTACGGGCGACTGAGTTACACCAATGTTGAAGCCGTTATCGGTAAGACCCTTCTGCAATGCGCGAGTGATTTCCCAGAGCTTCTGCTGATACTCGGGGTGCTTGCGGATAAGGTCGAGACGCTTCAATGCGCCGATAACCATAGGCATAGGCAACGACTTAGCGTAGAGCTGTGAACGCATGTTGTAGCGGAAGAGGTTGATGAGCCAACGTGGACCCGATACGAATGCACCGATTCCGGCCATTGACTTAGCGAAGGTGTTGAACAAGACGTCAATCTGGTCCTGTACGCCGAAGTGGTCACCAGTACCGCGACCGTTGTTACCCATGGTACCGAAGCCGTGAGCATCGTCAACCAATAGGCGGAAGTCGAAGTCCTTCTTGCACTTAACGATGACATCGAGGAAGCCGAGGTCACCCTTCATGCCGAATACACCCTCTGTGATTACGAGCACACCACCATTCTGCTGGTCGGCAAGCTCCGTAGCGTGCTTAAGCTGCAAACGCAACGACTCCTCGTCGTTGTGAGCATATACGAAACGCTTACCTGGGTGCATGCGCAAGCCATCGATGATACATGCGTGGCACTCCTTATCGTAGACGACAACGTCACGAGGTGTGAGCAAGCAGTCGATGATAGAGATCATACCCTGGTAACCGTAGTTTAGAAGGAAGGCATCCTCCTTACCTACGAACTCAGCCAACTCGCGCTCGAGCTGCTCGTGGTACTTGGTCTGGCCCGACATCATACGAGCACCCATAGGGTATGCCATACCAAAGTCCTTGCCGCCCTGGGCATCAGCCTCGCGCACCTCGGGGTGGTTAGCAAGACCGAGGTAGTTGTTCAAGCTCCAGTTCAAGACGGGCTTGCCGCGGAATGTCATGTGTGGACCAAGCTCTCCCTCAAGCTTAGGGAATGCGAAATAGCCGTGTACAGCCGACATATACTGGCCGATAGGGCCGCCGGCATTCTTCGATAAGCGATCAAAAATATCTACCATGTTATCTTAAAGTTTGGTTAAAATTCCCATTGTGTCAACAACTGTATGTGGTCGTTTGCCACCCACATAGTTGTTCAAATATCCACGCAAAGGTAATATTTTTTTTGGTTATTTTCTCCATTTGCGTTCTAAAACCTATCGCTACGGGACAAATTAAGTAGAAATACTTATTTTTATATAAGGTGTAAGAGCTGCGATGTGGGGTGATATGAGTGGCGATATGTTGAGCTAACTATCACTATATTAAGTTGTTTCATCTTGCCACATTGTATGTCATAATAGGCACTAAAGTGCTTTTTTGGTAAACTATGTCGCTTTATTGCAAAAAAAAATTATTACTTTTGCTAGCTACTAATGTAATTCAGTGTATAGACAATACGTGCAATGGAAAGATATATAGTATTGATAACCATAGTGTTTATGGTCATTATGCTCATTAGAGATCGCCTGCGCCCTGGTATGTTGCTATTCTCTGTGGTGATGATTTTTGTTGCCACAGGTATTTTAACAACCGAGGAGGCGCTTGCGGGATTCTCCAACAAGGGCATGATTACCGTTGCACTGCTCTTTTTGGTAAGCGAGGGCATTCGCCGTACCGATGCTCTGAGCGCCATAATGCGGCGTATATTCCCCCCGAAGGAGCGTAGTACAGTGCGCAAGGGCACGCTCTACATTATGGGTGTGGTCACCTCGGCTTCAGCATTTCTGAATAATACGCCTATCGTGGTAATCTTCATCCCGCATATTAAGGCGTGGGCAAAGCGTGTGGGCTTACCACTCAAGAAGTTCCTAATACCGCTCTCTTATGCTGCCATTTTAGGTGGTATGTGTACGCTTATTGGCACCTCGACCAACCTCGTTGTGCATGGCCTGATGATTGAGTCGGGCATGGAGGGACTATCTATGTTTGAAATTGGTAAAGTGGGCGGCATTATCGCCGTTGTCGGTGTGCTGTACATAGTATTTGTAGGTACGAGGCTCCTGCCTGCGGATGATAATCGCGAGGTGCACAAGAGTGGTGGCGAGGGTTATCACATCGTCGAGGTAGTCATAGGCCCCCGATTCCCTGGTATCAACAAGTCGCGTGACGAGTTTGACTTCAAGAACCACTATAACGCTGAGATTATTCAGATACGCCGTAAGGGTAATGTGGTGAGTGATAATGATATGCGTTTTAAGGAGGGTGATACGTTGGTGCTCGCTGCCGACGAGCAGTTTGTGCCCACGTGGGGCGACTCAAGCATCTTCCTCGTGGTATCGAACGATGAGGACCACACGCCTCCATGTCCTACGTGGAAGAAGTGGTTGTCGCTGTCGTTGCTCGTAGTCATGATTGCGGGAGCTACGTTAGGCGATACGGAGTATGTGCAGAGGCTAATCCCTAACGTCTCGCTTGATATGTTCTTCTGGGCGGGCGTGGTGACCATCGTCATGGCATTTACCAGCATCATACCCCCAAAGAAGTATACTAAGTTTATCACCTGGGATATTCTCATTACCATCGCCTCGGCGCTGGCTATAAGCACGGCGATGACCAACTCGGGCCTTGCCGACTGGGTGGCTAAGGGACTTATCGGCATGGCTAATGACTGCTCACCCGTTGTTATCATGGCTGTGCTCTTCATCGTCACTAACCTTATCACCGAGCTTATTACCAACAATGCCGCTGCGGCCTTTGCCTTCCCTGTGGCGCTGTCGGTTGCCACGCAGCTTGGCGTCGACCCCATGCCATTTATCGTGGCGATATGTATTGCGGCATCGTGCAGCTTCTCTTCGCCCATCGGCTACCAGACGAATATGATTGTGCAGGGTATTGGCGAGTATAAGTTTAAGGACTTTTTGCGCGTAGGTCTCCCGCTTAACCTGCTGTCGCTCATCATATCTGTTATATTCATCCCAATATTTTGGCCTTTCTAAAAGTTGAGACTTATGGTAGAGAATAACATACACCCAATATTTGACCGCATGCAGTCGCGTAGCGACAAGGAGCGTCAGCTCGGCCAGCGTGGAGCGACTATATGGTTTACAGGTCTCTCGGGCTCGGGTAAAAGCACCATAGCCATAGCTCTCGAGGAGCGCCTATCACGTGAGGGCATCCTTTGCCGTATCCTTGATGGCGACAACATCCGTACGGGCATAAACCGTGGCTTAGGCTTCTCTGAGGAGGATCGTCGTGAGAATATACGTCGCATCGCCGAGGTGTGCAAACTCTTCACCGACACGGGCATAGTAACGCTTGCGGCGTTTGTGTCGCCCACGAACGAGCTGCGCGAGCTGGCACGCGAGATTATCGGTGACGAGGATTTTATTGAGGTGTACGTATCTACACCCCTCGAGGAGTGTGAGAGGCGTGATGTCAAGGGTCTCTATGCTAAGGCTCGCCGTGGCGAGATTAGGGACTTTACGGGTATCACATCACCCTTTGAGGTGCCTGTCAAACCCACGCTTACTATAGATACAACCAATCGCGACATAGAGTCGTGTGTGGATGAGGTGTACAACGTGATTATCGAAAAAATTAGATTAACCAAATAGATAGCTATGTCATACAATTTCAGCCATTTGAAGGCTTTAGAGTCGGAGGCTATACATATCATTCGAGAGGTGGCAGCAGAGTTTCGTAACCCTGTTATGCTCTACTCCATTGGTAAGGACTCGTCGGTGATGGTGCGCCTCGCAGAGAAGGCATTTGCGCCAGGTAAGGTCCCCTTCCCCCTGATGCATATCGACTCGAAGTGGAAGTTCCGTGAGATGATAGAGTTCCGCGACAACTACGCCAAGCAGCACAACTGGAATCTCATCGTTGAGTACAATAAGAAGGCCTACGAAGAGGGTGTTGGCCCCTTTACGCATGGTAGCAAGGTGCATACCGACCTTATGAAGACGCAGGCGCTACTGCAGGCATTGAAGAAGCATGGCTTTGATGCTGCCTTTGGTGGTGCTCGCCGCGACGAGGAGAAGAGCCGTGCCAAGGAGCGTATCTTTTCGTTCCGCAACGAGTTCCAGCAGTGGGACCCCAAGAACCAGCGCCCCGAGTTGTGGGATGTCTACAACACGCGTATCAACCAAGGTGAGAGCATCCGTGTATTCCCTCTATCGAACTGGACGGAGTTGGACGTATGGCAGTATATCCGCATGGAGAATATACCCATCGTGCCACTATATTACGCTAAGGAGCGCCCCATCGTTGAGGTCGACGGCAACCTTATCATGGCCGACGATGAGCGTATGCCCCAGGAGTTGCGTGACCGCGCTGTAATGCGTAAGGTACGCTTCCGTACGTTGGGTTGCTACCCGCTTACTGGTGCTATAGACTCTGAGGCTGACACCATCGAGAAGATTGTCGAGGAGATGATGACAACCACCAAGTCGGAGCGCACAACGCGTGTTATCGACTTCGACCAGGAGGGTAGTATGGAGCAGAAGAAGCGCGAGGGCTACTTCTAAGCGGTAACAATTAATGAGATACTAACATGGCACTAAATATTGAGGAATTTTTGGCGCAGGACGAGGCTAAGGACCTCTTGCGTCTACTAACAGCAGGCTCGGTAGATGATGGTAAGTCGACGCTTATCGGCCGCCTGTTGTTCGATAGTAAGCGTCTCTACGAGGATCAATTACAGGCGTTGGAGCGCGATAGTAAGCGTGTGGGTAATGCTGGCGACCACATTGACTATGCACTACTGTGCGATGGCCTTAAGGCTGAGCGCGAGCAGGGTATCACCATTGATGTGGCCTACCGCTACTTCTCGACCAACCGTCGTAAGTTTATTATTGCTGACACTCCGGGACATGAGCAGTATACACGAAATATGATTACGGGAGGCTCTACGGCCAACCTCGCCATCATTCTTGTTGATGCTCGTCAGGGTGTCGTTACGCAGACATGTCGCCATAGCTATCTGGTGTCGCTGCTCGGCATTCGCCACCTTGTGCTGGCGGTAAACAAGATGGACCTTGTAGACTTTAGTAAGGAGCGCTTCGATAAGATTGTTTCCGACTATAAGGCATGGCTCGATGCTCAGGGCATCAACATCCCCGATTTGCAGTGCATCCCACTCTCGGCACTCGAGGGTGATAACGTCGTGGAGAAGAGCGCAAATACCCCCTGGTATGAGGGTCAGTCGCTTATGGACTACCTCGAGACGGTGCCCATCGACCAGGATATAAATATGCAGTCGCTGCGCTACCCCGTGCAGTATGTTCTGCGCCCCAACCTCGACTTTAGAGGCTTCGCCGGTAAGCTCGCCTCGGGTGTGGTAAAGGTTGGTGATGAGGTTATGGCACTGCCTTCGGGCAAAAGCTCACGCGTGAAGGAGATTGTAACCTACGATGGCAACCTCGACGAGGCCTTTGCACCACAGTCGGTAACCATCACGCTTGAGGATGAGATAGACCTATCGCGTGGCGAGATGCTTGTGCACCCCACCGACATGCCACATGTTGGTCACCACCTGCGTGCCATGATGGTATGGATGGACGAGCAGCCGTTGGATGCCACAAAGGCGTTCTACATCAAGCATACCACCAATACTACGCGTGCCTATATCACAAAGGTGCATAGCCGTGTCGATATTAACACTGCTCAGCGTGTGCCAAGCGATGGTATGGCGCTCAACGAGATTGCCGAGGTGTCGGTAACGGCGGCTGCGCCCCTTATCTTCGACAGCTATGCTGAGAATCGCCAGACGGGAGCCTTTATCGTTATCGACCCTGTCACGAACTTCACCTCGGCCGTAGGTATGATTATCGGCGAGGATGAGGCACGTCGTGGTGCTGCCACCACTACGGTAAATCTTAGCGAGTATAACCTGCACAGCGAGGAGTACGACACCGTGATACGCTTCTGCGAGGAGCTACGTGCCCGTACCGGCATCGACATCGAGTGCATAAAATAGAGCGCGACTATGGGAATGCTTAACTTCGAGAAGCTGCCGATAAGCACCCTTGTAGGTGCCGATCGTCGCACCTTCGATAAGGTGATGGATGGTGTGACCAAGGAGAAGGGTTATCGCCGTAAGATTGCCCTTACTAAGTGCGTGCAGCGCATCTTGTCGCCCTTCTACCGCATCAACGACCGACGTTACGAGAAGTTGGCAAAGGAGGCAGACACAAGCAATACGCCTGTGTTTATCATCGGACACTGGCGCAGTGGCACCACCTTCGTGCATAACATCTTTACGCAGGATGAACAGTTTGGTTACTGCACCACCTATCAGACCGTATTTCCGCACCTTATGCTATGGGGCTACGGCTTCTTCTCAACGCTGACGAAGCTATTCATGCCCAACACGCGTGCTACGGATAAGATGGAGTTGGGCGTAGATGTCCCTCAAGAGGAGGAGGTGGCGCTGTCGAATATGACGCCGCTGTCGAACTACCACTTTCTGTCGCTACCCCAGCGCATGGAGCACTGGCGCGATAAGGCGCTGCTACTTAACGGGCTAACCGACGATGAGCGCAAGGAGTGGCAGGAGGCGCAGAAGAAACTTATGCGCATATCGCTCAAGGTGCAGGGTAGGAAGACCTTCCTCTCGAAGAATCCGCCACATACGGCACGTATAAAGGCCATCTTGGAGATGTGGCCTGATGCCAAGTTTATCTACTTGGTGCGTAACCCATATACCGTCTTTGAGTCTACGCGCAACTTCTTCACTAAGACCATAGCCTCTACTACGCTTCAACCCTTCGATAAGGAGGCCTATGAGTTGGAGGTGCTTAAAACCTACAAGGCACTATACGAGCGTTACGAGGCGGAGAAGCAACTAATTCCTGAGGGTAACCTCTTTGAGGTGCGCTTCGAGGACTTCGAGGCTGACCCCATAGCTCTCACCGAGCAGATTTATAAGCAGCTACGTCTCGGTGATTTCGAGGCAGTGCGTGGTAAGATGGAGGCGTACGTGGGCACCAAGCGTGGCTTCAAGAAGAACAAATACAGCTACGATGAGCGCACCATAGCGCTTGTTGACGAGTGGTGCGGCGATGCCATCAAGCAGTGGGGGTATTAGTCCGACTATAGTATACAAAAAAAGTAGAGCACATGCTCTACTTTTTTTGTTTGTATCTTTCAGCGTCCCGATTACTTCTGCTGTGCAGTAAGTGCCTCAATAACAGCAGCAGCGTTAGCTACGTTGTTACCAGCAGTTACGTTCTTCATAGCAGCGATAGCCTGGTCGAATTGACCCTTCTCGTTGTAAGCAACGCCAAGCAAGTAGTTGATGTCGCTACGACCCTCATCTGTAGTCTGTGCCTCAAGAGCAGCAGTCGAGAGCTCGATCATCTTGTTGAAGTCCTTCTTGCCGTAGTATGCCTGCATGGTGATCTTAGCAGCTATAGCTGCATCCTCAAGCTGCTCGGCCATTGCGATGATGCCGTCGTAGTCGTTAGCCATCTGAAGCTTAGCCACCTCGTTGTTGGTGTACATATCCATCTTAGCCTGTGCCTCAGCGATAGCCTCAGCGAACTTATCGGGGTTCATGGTAGCAATCTTGGCGCAGATGCTCATACCATCCTGGTATCTGTCGCTACGGAAGTAGCTCTCAGCAAGGTTCAATGCCATAGAGGTGTTGCGGGGGTCAGCAGCGTAGCCCTTCTCGAATACAGTGATAGCTGTAGCGTAGTCCTCAGAGTTGAAAGCAGAAGCACCCTGTACTTCGTATACCTGACCAATCATAGAGTTGTTCTTGTTGTGTGCAGCCATATCCTCATAAAGAAGAGCATAGTCTGCAGCCTGCTGGAAGTTTGCAATAGCAGCCTCGTAGTCCTTTGCGTTTACGGCAGCTACACCCATCTTATTGTAACAAGTTACGATGAACTTCTTTGAGCCCTGGATGGCCTTAAGCTGATTTGCATCTGGCTCAGCTATGTCCCAGCTTGCGTCGATAACGCTGTTGAACTGCTCGATAGCCTCGGTGTAGTTACCAGCCTTAGCGTTAGCAAGACCCTGCTGGAATGTTGTTACGATGTCTTCCTGTGCGAAAAGCATTGTTGCACCCATGAGTGCTACAACGGTCATAAAGAGTTTTTTCATAGATAGTGTTTTAGTTATAGTTACGTTAATTTATCTCTTTTGTATCTTTTATCTCTTTTGTGTCTTTGTGGTTGCTTTTTTTGCGTCAAGCCAACCGCAAATTTACAACTTTTTTCGTTCTTGCATAATATTTTAGCTCATTTATTTACGTAGCGTTGCAAAAAATCGCTTCATCAGCGCCTCGCACTCCTCGCCAAGTACGCCCGCTACAACCTCTGTTTTTGGGTGCATTATACGCTCTGAGTAGGTCGAGTAGCCACGTTTTGGGTCGCTCGTGCCGTAAACAATACGTCCAATCTGGCTCCATGCTAAGGCTCCGCCACACATTACGCATGGCTCGACAGTTACATATAACGTGCACTCCGTGAGATACTTACCTCCGAGTGTCGACATTGCTGCTGTTATCGCCTGCATCTCGGCGTGTGCCGTAGCATCGCCAAGCGTCTCCACTAAATTGTGACCACGACCGATGATTCTGTCGCCTGCAACCACCACAGCGCCAATGGGTACCTCTCGTTTAGCTAACGCACGCTCTGCTTCGTTTAGTGCCATGCGCATATATTTTTCATCTTGCTGGCTGCTAACTTTAATTTTTTCGCTCATATATCGTCGTGTTCGTAAAAAAAATATTACCTTTGTGAGTTGCAAAGATAACAAAAATATAAGAACTAAAATATAGTACTATGTACAGAACACACAATTGCGGTGAACTCCGCATCGAAAATGTTGGCCAGGAGGTGACCCTCGCGGGTTGGGTGCAGAAGGTGCGTAACCTTGGTGCCATGGCCTTTATCGACCTTCGTGACCGTTATGGCATCACGCAGATTACTGTCGAGGAGCACTCGTCGGAGGCTGTAAAGGCTGCAGCTGCAGAGGTGGGTCGTGAGTTTGTCCTTCAGGTAACAGGTAAGGTCGTTGAGCGCTCGTCAAAGAACTCAAAAATCGCCACTGGCGACATCGAGATTTCGGCTACTGAGCTTAAGATACTTAACCGCGCCGTTACGCCTCCATTCACCATCGAGGAGGAGTCGGATGGTGGTGACGACCTTCGTATGAAGTATCGCTACCTCGACCTTCGCCGTCCTCCATTGCAGCGTGCGATGATTCTTCGCCACCGCATGGCACAGGCCGTACGTCAGTTCCTCGACAAGGAGGGCTTCCTCGAGATTGAGACACCCTACCTTATTAAGTCTACGCCCGAGGGTGCCCGCGACTTTATCGTGCCCTCGCGCATGAACCCCAACCAGTTCTATGCTCTTCCACAGTCGCCACAGACATTGAAGCAGCTTCTGATGGTTGCTGGCTACGACCGCTACTTCCAGATTGTGCGTTGCTTCCGCGATGAGGACCTTCGTGCCGACCGTCAGCCCGAGTTTACACAGATCGACTGCGAGATGTCGTTCGTAGAGCAGGAGGATGTACTCGAGATCTTCGAGCGCTGGGCACGCTATATGTTCAAGGAGGTTATGGACATCGAGTTCGCGGAGCCATTCCGTCGTATGCCTTGGATTGAGGCTATGGAGAAGTATGGCTCGGATAAGCCCGACCTTCGTTTCGGTATGACATTCAGCGATATAACAGACCTCGCCCACGGCCACAATTTTGTAGTGTTCGACTCGGCTGAGTATGTCGTAGGCTTCGCGGCGGAGGGTTGTGCTTCATATACCCGCAAGCAGATTGACGAGCTTACGGAGTTCGTAAAGCGTCCCCAGGTGGGCGCCAAGGGTCTTGTATGGATTCGTGTCGACGCTGAGGGTGGCGTTAAGTCCTCTATCGATAAGTTCTTCACACCCGATGAGGTTAAGGCAATTGCTGAGCGCACAGGCGCTAAGGCTGGCGATATGGTCTTTATCCTCTGCGGCGAGAAGTTCAAAACACTCACACAGCTCTGCACACTCCGTTTGGAGGTTGCCGAGCGTCTTGGTTTGCGCGATCCTAAGAAGTTCGCACCACTCTGGGTTGTCGACTTCCCAATGTTCGAGTGGGACGAGGAGACGCAGCGCTTCTATGCTATGCACCACCCCTTCACCTCACCCAAGCCCGAGGATGCTAAGTACTTCGACTCTGGTGAGTTAGGTAAGATGCGTGCTAATGCCTACGACTTCGTATGTAACGGTACGGAGATTGGTGGTGGCTCAATCCGTATCCACGATGCTGAGCTTCAGGCAAAGGTGTTCAACGCCCTCGGCTTCACGCCCGAGGCTGCCGAGGAGCAGTTTGGCTTCTTGATGAATGCCTTTAAGTATGGCGCACCTCCTCATGGTGGCTTGGCCTTTGGTTTCGACCGCTTGTGCTCATTGTTCGGTGGCTCGGACTCTATCCGCGACTACATCGCATTCCCCAAGAACAATGCTGGCCGCGATGTGATGCTCGATGGTCCATCGCCCGTTGCACAGGCGCAGTTGGATGAGCTCTTCCTCTCGTTAGTGAAGCCCGAGTAGGCTTCTTGCGATAGAGGTTAGAGAACGAATATAACGAGAAAATTTCGACGATTAGCCCGCAGGACCAACCTGCGGGCTAATCGATTTTATATTTTCCGACGAAAAAATTTGCTTTTCGCAGTCGAAATGCGTAACTTTGTTGTGTTTTATGCGCACTTGCGCTCACGCGCATAGCGTAGAGATGTGATGAAAACATCTGGCAAACGAACATAAGATATTATATATCATACACTTAAAAACAATTAAATCTAAAACAACTATGGCTAATACCAAAGAAAAGTTGTTCGCGGAATTTCCACCCGTAACCACGGAGCAGTGGGAGGCCGTTATCACAACTGACCTTAAGGGCGCTGATTATGAGCGCAAATTGGTATGGAAGACCGGTGAGGGATTTAACGTACGTCCCTACTATCGCGCTGAGAACCTCGCAGAGGTAGAGTATCTCGGTGTTGAGGCTGGTGAGTTCCCATTTGTACGCGGTGTATCGAAGGATAACACTTGGCGTGTACACCAGACCATCTCGGTTGAGTGCGCTAAGGCGGCTAACGAGGAGGCTCTGAAACTCCTTAACTCGGGCGTTGATTCGCTTGGCTTCTGCTTCTGCAAGGCTTGTGCTTGTGAGGTAGATGTTGATGCTTTGCTTAAGGACATCGTTCCCACAGCTGTTGAGCTCACTTTCTGCGGTTCAAACGTTCAGGGTCTTGCCGCGCTTGCTAAGAAGGTCTTGGCAAAGTATGCTGATGTGGCTAAGGATGAGCTTCGCCTCAACTTCTGCATCGACCCCATCATGCGTAACCTCTCTACCGAGGGCGCTTTCTGCTGCGGTAGTGGTGATGAGTGCTTCGACACTATCGCCGAGCTTGTAAAGGCTACTGCTGAGTACAAGCGTGTACGCGTAGTGAACGTAGCAGGTTCAACCTTCTCTAACGCTGGTTCTACCATCGTCGAGGAGCTTGGTTTCACCCTTGCTGCTGCTCACGAGTACATCGTGAAGCTCATGGAGCGCGGTCTTTCAATCGACCAGGTGGCTCGCAAGATTCGTTTCACTTTCGCCGTAACATCGAACTACTTCCTCGAGATGGCGAAGTTCCGTGCAGCACGTCTTTTGTGGGCTAACATCGTTAAGGCTTACAACCCCGAGAAGAACTGCTCAGCTAAGATGTTTGCTCACGCCGTAACATCTACATGGAACCAGACCGTTTACGATCCATACGTAAACATGTTGCGTGGTACTACCGAGGCTATGTCGGCAGCTATCGCTGGCGTACACTCGTTGGAGGTATTGCCTTTCGACTACGCATTCGAGGCTCCAACAGAGTTCTCTAAGCGTATCGCTCGTAACGCACAGCTTCTTCTTAAGAAGGAGTCGCACTTCGACCAGGTTATCGACCCTGCAGGTGGTGCTTACTACATCGAGTCGCTCACCAAGAGCATCGCTTCGGAGGCTTGGGCATTGTTCCGCGCTATCGAGGAGAAGGGTGGCTACATCGCAGCATTCAACGAGGGCTTCATCGTTGAGCGTGTTAAGGCTTCGGCAGCTGCTAAGGATAAGAACATCGCTACACGTCGTTTGATTCTCCTTGGTGCTAACCAGTATCCTAACTTTACGGAGGTTGCCGACGAGGCTATCTGCGAGTGCAAGGTAACACGCGAGGTTAAGGAGGGTAACGTACTCGTACCTTACCGTGGTGCTATGGCATTCGAGGCTATGCGTATGAAGGTTGACCGTTCGGGCAAGACTCCTAAGGCGTTCATGCTCACTTGCGGTACCCTTGGTATGGCACGTGCACGTGCACAGTTCTCTTGCAACTTCTTTGCTTGCGCCGGTATCCGCGTTGAGGATAACACCTTCTTCAAGAGTGTTGAGGAGGGCGTAGAGGCAGCTTTGGCATCGAAGGCAGAGATCGTGGTTGTTTGTGCTTCGGACGACGACTACGCAACTGTTGCACCTCGCGTTAAGGAGCTTCTTGGCGACAAGGCTATCCTTGTTGTTGCAGGTGCTCCCGCATGTGCTGCAGAGCTTGAGGCTCAGGGCATCAACAACTTCATCAACGTTAAGAGCAACGTGCTCGAGACCTTGAAGGACTACTTAAATAAGTTGGGCATCTAATTCGGTTACAGCTATGAGAGCAAAATTTTCAGATTTAGAATATAAGGCTGCAGCCGCTGAGTGCTGCACCAAGAGTCACGCTCCCAAGGAGGATTGGTTGACTGCCGAGCGTATCCCCGTTAAGGAGAACTACACGGCTGCCGACCTTGAGGGTATGGAGCACTTGAACTATGCAGCAGGTATCGCACCCTTCCTTCGCGGTCCCTACTCAACAATGTACGTAATGCGTCCTTGGACCATCCGTCAGTATGCAGGTTTCTCTACTGCTGAGGAGTCTAACGCATTCTACCGTCGTAACCTTGCAGCGGGCCAGAAGGGCTTGTCTGTAGCGTTCGACCTCGCAACACACCGTGGCTACGATGCCGACCACCCACGTGTAGTAGGTGACGTAGGTAAGGCTGGTGTGTCTATCTGCTCGGTTGAGGATATGAAGGTCCTCTTCAATGGTATTCCATTGGATCAGATGTCAGTATCTATGACTATGAACGGTGCCGTACTTCCCGTATTGGCATTCTACATCGTTGCAGGTTTGGAGCAGGGTTGCACCCTCGACCAGCTCGCTGGTACCATCCAGAACGATATCCTCAAGGAGTTCATGGTGCGTAATACCTACATCTACCCACCCGAGTTCTCAATGAAGATTATCGCTGATATCTTCGAGTACACTTCGAAGAACATGCCTAAGTTCAACTCTATCTCTATCTCTGGTTACCACATGCAGGAGGCAGGTGCTACCGCTGATATCGAGTTGGCTTACACCTTGGCAGACGGTCTTGAGTACTTGCGTGCAGGTATCAACGCAGGCATGTCTATCGACGCCTTCGCTCCCCGCTTGTCATTCTTCTGGGCTATCGGTATGAACCACTTCATGGAGATTGCTAAGATGCGTGCAGCACGTCTTCTTTGGGCTAAGATCGTTAAGCAGTTTGAGCCCAAGAACCCGAAGTCGTTGGCATTGCGTACCCACTCACAGACCTCTGGCTGGTCGCTCACCGAGCAGGATCCATTCAACAACGTAGCACGTACCGCTATCGAGGCTATGGGTGCAGCTTTGGGCCACACCCAGTCGTTGCATACCAATGCGTTGGATGAGGCTATCGCCCTTCCTACCGACTTCTCGGCACGTATCGCACGTAACACCCAGATCTACATCCAGGAGGAGACCAACGTATGTCGTTCGGCTGACCCATGGGCAGGTTCATACTATGTTGAGGCTCTTACCCACGAGATTGCTCACAAGGCTTGGGAGCACATCCAGGAGATCGAGCAGCTCGGCGGTATGGCTAAGGCTATCGAGACAGGTATTCCTAAGCTCCGCATCGAGGAGGCTGCTGCACGTAAGCAGGCTCGCATCGACTCGGGCGTTGAGACCATCATCGGTGTTAACGAGTACCGTTTGGAGAAGGAGGCACCTATCGACATCCTCGCTGTGGATAACACAGCCGTACGTGAGAGCCAGGTTAAGCGCTTGCAGGAGCTCCGTGCTAACCGTGACAATGCAGCTGTAGAGAAGGCATTGGCTGCTATCACTGAGTGCGTACGCACAGGTGAGGGCAACTTGCTTGCTTTGGCTGTTGAGGCAGCGAAGGTACGTGCATCGCTCGGCGAGATCTCTGACGCTTGCGAGAAGATCGTAGGTCGCTACAAGGCAGTTATTCGTCTAAACTCAGGTGTATATTCAGCAGAGGTGAAATCAGATTCAGCATTCGAGAAGGCAAAGCAGATGTGTGCTGACTTTGCTAAGAAGGAGGGCCGTCAGCCCCGTATTATGATTGCCAAGTTGGGTCAGGATGGTCACGACCGTGGTGCTAAGGTTGTAGCTACTGGCTACGCAGACCTCGGCTTCGACGTAGATATGGGTCCATTGTTCCAGACTCCCGAGGAGGCTGCAAAGCAGGCTGTAGAGAACGACGTTCACATCGTGGGCGTATCGTCACTCGCTGCAGGTCACCTCACACTCGTTCCTCAGATTATCGCAGAGCTTAAGAAGCTCGGTCGTGAGGATATCATCGTTGTTGTGGGTGGTGTTATCCCTGCACAGGACTACGACCAGCTCTACAAGGATGGCGCTGCTGCTATCTTTGGCCCTGGTACTCCTGTGGCTACTGCGGCTATTAAGATGCTTGAGATTCTCGGCTAATTAATTTCCGATTATAAGGCAGCATCTGCTGCACATCTCTAAAAGACCCCTTGGGCTGTACTATAAAGTACTATCCCAAGGGGTCTTCTTTTGTGAAGCACCATTCTAATTAGAAATCGTTATGGTTCTATCTGGCCTCTCACTCATCCACGCCAAGGCGTTTAGCATAGCGGTGCACATCCCACAGTCTGAAGCCCATCGATACCATTGATATGCCATACGACACAAAGGCGATTGCCACAATCAGCACCACAGCCTCGACGCCAAGCGTAGCAGGCATCCATAATACGACCAGGGCGATGGCGACAACAATGGCGGCATAGAATATCACCCAGCCACCACCACGAACCTTGTGGGCTCTGAGGTCGAAACCCTGTGCAAGGGTGGCTATACCGCGGTATAGCAGCCATGCGCCAAGCAGTACGGGCATGATAAAGGCGGAGAGTAGTGAGTTGAACATCAATATTATGCCGATGATGATGTCGGCAACGGAGGCCATAATCAGCCACCCGCGTCTCACGTGTCTGTTCTTCGACGATAGCGACTGTAGTAGGCTAAGTATGCCGCTAAACATAATTGCAAAGCCAAACCACATAGCAAAGGCGAAATAGCTCTCTACGGGGTTGACAATGACGATAAAGCCGATGGCAATGAGCACAAGCCCGCTAATGAGCGATAGCCACCAATAGTTAACTAAGCGCTCGGTGTGTTCTGTGTAATCGTTGTTCATACTATTGTGATTTTGATACTACTCGCCCTATATGACAACAATCGTGCTAAAGAGTTTACCTATATATAATATATGTGTTTGGAAGTTCTCTATTTTATTCCTATCTTTGCTTCTTAGAAAACTAAAACTTACTACATATGAGACTATTTACTCGAGGCATAGCCATAGTTATGGCTGCCCTTTTTAGCATTATGCTTCCTGCGGAGCTCGCCGCACGCAACTACACCATTGTCCCCGAGCCCGCCTACACCGACATCGAGGCCGAGGGCGACTATGTCGTTACTGCCAAGACGCGCATCGTTGTGCAGGATGAGGCATGGAATCCCGCTGAGCGCTTCGCCGAGGATATGATGTCCTACTTCAACCTTAAGAAGCCCATGCGCACATCGAAGCACGGCAAGGGCATCAAGCTACGCATCGACCGCTTTGTGCCAGAGGAGGGCTACGAGATGACTATCAACGAGGATGGCATCCTTATCATTGGTGGCTCGGAGGCTGGTATCTACTACGGTTTGCAGACCCTCCGTCAGATTGTCATCACCAACGATGGCAAGGTCCCATACGGCTATATCGCCGACGAGCCTACGTTTGCCTATCGTGGTGCCCACCTCGACGTCTCACGCCACTTCTTCTCGGTTGCCGACGTCAAGAACTACATCGACATCCTCGCAGCGCACAAACTAAACCGCCTACACTGGCACCTCACCGACGACCAGGGCTGGCGTATCGAGATCAAGTGCTACCCCGAGCTTACCGAGAAGGGCTCGATGCGTAAGGAGACACTTGTGGGCCACGGCCTAAACCCCGTAGAGTGGGATGGCACGCCCTATGGTGGCTACTACACACAGGATGAGATTCGCGAGATTGTTGCCTATGCTGCTGAGCGTTACATCGTTGTTATCCCCGAGATTGAGATGCCTGGCCACGCGCAGGCAGCACTCCACGCACTGCCCTGGCTCGGCTGCAACGAGCAGATAGTAGACGTGTGGACAACATGGGGCGTAACACCAGAGGTTATGTGCGCAGGTATGGAGACAACATACGAATTTTTGCAGAATGTCCTCGACGAGGTTATCGAGCTCTTCCCCTCGGAGCTTATCCACATCGGTGGTGACGAGTGCCCCAAGGATCGCTGGAAGGAGTGCGAGCACTGCCAGGCTATGATGAAGGCAGAGGGCCTCGAGAATGAGGAGCAGCTCCAGGGCTACCTCGTGGCACGTGTTGAGCGCTACCTCAATTCTAAGGGTCGCCGTATGATTGGCTGGGATGAGATTCTCGATGGTGGTGTAACTCCCACAGCCACAGTTATGTCGTGGCGAGGCCTTAATGCAGGCATCTATGCTGCCGAGCGTGGTAACGATGTCGTTATGACCCCTATGACGCTCTGCTACCTCAACTTCTACCAGACCGAGAGCCGTGAGGGTGAGGGCTTGCAGATTGGCGGACATATCCCCTTTGAGATGATCTACGACTGGAACGTCTACGAGGGTATGAGCGACGCTGCACGCCCACATATCATTGGTGTTCAGTGTAATATGTGGACCGAGTATCTCAAGACTATGGATGACGTAGAGGTTATGCTTCTCCCACGTCTTGGAGCCTTCTCTGAGGTGCAGTGGTCACACGACCGCCGCGACGCCAATACAATCCGTACCAAGATGGAGCAGATGCGTAAGTTATACGATGCGTGCGGCTGGCGTTGTGCGCCCTATTACTTCGACGGCCGCAAGTAATTTTTTGTGATAAGCCGCAATCTGCGGCACCAAACTCAGAGCCCCGAATGGGAAATACGCCAAGTATGTCCCATCCGAGGCTCTTTCCTTTGTCACCACATCTCACGACTTCTGACAAGAAATTTGTTTTTTTTGTGATAAGCCGCAATCTGCGGCACCAAACTCAGAGCCCCGAATGGGAAATACGCCGAGTATGTCCCATCCGAGGCTCTTTCATTCGTCACCACATCTCACGACATCTGACAAGAAATTTGGGATAAGCCACAATCTGCGGCGCCAAACTCAGAGCCCCGAATGGGAAATACGCCAAGTATGTCCCATCCGAGGCTCTTTCATTTGTCACCACATCTCATGACTTCTATCCACAAATTATGTTCGTGGGGCTAATGTCGGTTGCTCACCCCACCCCTCTGAAAAGAAATTAGGTTGTGTGGCCTACAACAATCCCTCGAACATACGCCCCACAAACTGGGGTATGACACTATGCATATCTCTTGGCGAGGGTGGGGTGGTGTGCTGAAGTAGCTGATTGGTGAAGCGTTGTGCTGCCGTAACAACACCTCTATTCGTGGTCAGGACCATAATCTCGCGGTTGAGGTTGATACTCCGCGAGTCGAGGTTGGCGCTACCCAAAACCACACATCTACTATCGACCAATGCCATCTTTGCATGTACAAACGAGCCGCGACTGAGGCGTACATCCACACCTTGTCTAACCGCCTCTCGTATGCGACCACGTATTATGTCGTCCAATATCCACACGTCGCAACGCTCAGGTAAAACGACCATCACTCTGACGCCGCGCTTCTTCGCCTCGGATAGTTGCTCTATAACGCTTTGTGGAGGCATAAAGTAGGGGGTAACCAGCGTCAGACTCCTGCGTGCCGAGCATATAGTGTGGTTAAGCAGCTCAGGCATGGCCCTGCCTCCATGCAGCTCTGACCAAAATAGCTCCACCTCGCCGCGGCGATATGCCATGGGAACCTCACAATTCAACCCCTCGCTAACCATATAGTCGTAGTCGAAGAGTCGGCTTATTGTCCCCACCGAATCGTCTGCAATGCGTAGCTGTGCATCGTGCCACTGCCCGAGGCTATCTCCCACGACATACCTATCCGCGATATTCACACCGCCAATATGTGCCACTTGCCTATCTATGACTGCCATCTTGCGATGAAAACGACTGTGGCTCAGGATGCTATGTCGATTAAGTTCCACGCCGTCGTTTACCATGCCGAGGCGCATATCGCGTGTCATCGACCGCGAACCGTAGCCATCGACGATAAGTCGTACGCGGATGCCCTGGCGCGACTTACGGCGTAGCAGGTTGGCAAAGAGTCTTCCTGTGCGGTCGTTAGCAAAGATGTAGTACTCCATATCTATCGTCTCGCGGGCACGTTGTATGTCGGCGATAAGCGCGCCAAATATCGACGAGGGAGTTGTTAGAAGTTCCTGAGCGTGGTAGTGGCGTGTCATGTTTCGGGATGAGTTCATTATAGATTGCTATTTGAGTGGTCGATTTCCAGTGCTGGGCATACTTTGTGCCAAAAAAATTTGTTCTTTCAAAAAAATGGCTTACCTTTGTACAGTATTTGTGAGGGACAAGGTTGCATGAGGGTTCTAATCTGCGCAGTCACCGAAGTGACGTGCACGACGGATTAGAATTCATATTTTTTTTGTGTCCTCAAAAACGCGATGTAAAAAGATTAAAAATAAAAATATAACACTATGAGTAACGAGATTATCTACCTCACAGCAGAGGGTATGAACAAACTTAAGGAGGAGCTCCACCACATGGTATCGGTTGAGCGCCCCGCAGCAGCTGCTGCCATTGCTGAGGCACGCGACAAGGGTGACCTCTCGGAGAATGCTGAGTACGACGCAGCGCGCGAGGCTCAGGGACTTCTCGAGATGCGTATAGCACAGCTCGAGCACACATTGTCTAAGGCACGTATTATCGATGAGTCGAAGATTGACACCTCTAAGGTGCAGATTCTCAGCCGTGTGAAGCTCCTTAACCACAACGCTAAGCGCGAGGTTGAGTACACCATCGTGTCGGAGAATGAGGCTAACCTCCGCGAGGGTAAGCTCGCCATCGGTACCCCCATTGCTAAGGCGTTGCTTGGCAAGAAGGTGGGCGAGATTGTAGAGGTGCAGGTGCCTGCAGGCATGCTTAAGCTCGAGATTCTCGACATCTCTATCTAAAGATAGAGCAGCGAAAATTACACATGGGCTGATTGAAGCATCTGCTTTGGTCAGCCCTTTTTCTATGCCCGTAAATGAATAAGGTCGAGAGATTTAATAAAAAAATTAAAAAAAAGTCTGTTAAAATTTTCACAGACCAAAATTATTTCTTACCTTTGCATCGATTTTGTTTTATTGAAGAAGTGTATAATTAATTTATAAAGTTTAAAACTATGGCTACAATTGATCTTTCAAAGTACGGTATTACCGGCGTTGAGGAGGTTTTGTACAACCCCTCGTATGAGACATTGTTCGAGGAGGAGACCAAAGAGGGTCTCACTGGCTTCGACAAGGGCGTACTCACCGACATGGGTGCTGTAAACGTGATGACTGGTGTTTACACTGGCCGTTCACCTAAGGACAAGTTCTTCGTAATGGACGAGACCACTAAGGATACCATCTGGTGGACTTCTGACGAGTACAAGAACGACAACAAGCCTGTAACTAAGGAGACATGGGCTGAGCTTAAGAAGCTCGCATCGAAGGAGCTCTCTAACAAGAAGCTCTACGTGATGGATACCTTCTGCGGTGCTAACGAGAACACTCGCCTCAAGATCCGCTTCATCATGGAGGTAGCTTGGCAGGCACACTTTGTTAAGAACATGTTTATCCGTCCTACTGAGGAGGAGCTCGCTAACTACGGTGAGCCCGACTTCGTAGTGCTCAACGCATCTAAGGCAAAGGTTGAGAACTACAAGGAGCTTGGTCTTAACTCTGAGACTGCTGTTGTCTTCAACCTTACTGAGAAGATGCAGGTTATCATCAACACATGGTACGGTGGTGAGATGAAGAAGGGTATGTTCTCATACATGAACTACCTCCTTCCTTTGAAGGGCATCGCATCTATGCACTGCTCGGCTAACACCAACGAGAAGGGCGAGACTGCTATCTTCTTCGGCCTCTCTGGTACTGGTAAGACAACCCTCTCAACAGATCCTAAGCGTCAGCTTATCGGTGACGACGAGCACGGCTGGGACGACGACGGCGTATTCAACTTCGAGGGAGGCTGCTATGCAAAGGTTATCAACCTCTCGAAGGAGAACGAGCCCGACATCTGGAACGCTATCCGCCGCGATGCACTCTTGGAGAATGTAACTGTTGATGAGAACGGCAAGATCGACTTCTCGGATAAGTCAGTTACCGAGAACACTCGTGTATCTTACCCCATCAACCACATCAACAACATCGTGAAGCCCGTATCGAAGGCTCCCGCAGCTAAGAAGGTAATCTTCCTCTCGGCTGATGCTTTCGGCGTGTTGCCTCCAGTATCTATCCTTACTCCCGAGCAGACTAAGTACTACTTCCTCTCAGGCTTCACCGCTAAGTTGGCAGGTACTGAGCGTGGTATCACCGAGCCTACTCCTACATTCTCGGCTTGCTTCGGTGCTGCATTCCTCTCACTCCACCCCACAAAGTATGGTGAGGAGCTCGTTAAGCGTATGCAGGCATCTGGTGCTACCGCTTACCTCGTTAACACTGGTTGGAACGGTACTGGCAAGCGTATCTCTATCAAGGATACACGTGGTATCATCGACGCCATCCTCGATGGCTCTATCGATAAGGCTGAGACTAAGCAGATTCCTATCTTCGACTTCAAGGTGCCCACAGCTCTTCCTGGTGTAGATCCCGCAATCCTCGATCCTCGCGACACCTATGCAGATGCTGCAGAGTGGAACACCAAGGCTGAGGACCTCGCAGGTCGCTTCGTTAAGAACTTCGCTAAGTTCACAACTAACGAGGAGGGTAAGGCTCTTGTAGCTGCTGGTCCCCAGTTGTAATTTCTTGTGATAAGAGGCCTACTTCGGCACATCCCAAAAGATCAAATGACCACGGGCTGTACTTCTTGTACTATCCCGTGGCCATTTCTTTTGCGATGCGCCAAATTATACCCCTTCTGACAAGAAATTGGGTTCTTTCTCGTGTCAACGCCACTACTGCACCACTCTGATATTACAGGTAATTTTCGATTATAAGGCAGCATCTGCTGCCGATAACTAAAGTAAATGCGAATAGGCTGTACGCCTCAGTACAGCCTATTCGCATCTCTTTTGCCGAGCGTTGCATCTACTACCTTCTAATCAAAAATTCATTTTCTGACAAGAAAACGGATGTAACTATCAGTAAATCAGTTTGTTGCCGTTATTTTCCAAGACGATGTAGGGTTGTCATTGTAACTCATTGATAATCAGATAGATGAAAAATACTCAGAAATGAATTTTTCATATCGCTGATAATCAGTACTTTACAAGGGCGCTTCGGAAAAACAAACGGTCGTAAAATTTGGCTATCGTGGTGCGAGGGTATAATTTTGCAGTAGAAATCAAACCAAATAAATCACATCAACATTTTAATATTATGAAGAGGATTATATTTATGGCTACTGCATTGGTGGCATTGATGGCTGCAACAGGTTGCGAAAAGATTAAGGGTGGTGACGTTATCTGGGATGTCCCCGAGATTGCCTTTGAGGAGGATCAGATGATTGTGGATGCCGAGGGTGGCGAGTTCTACATTATGGTGAACTCTACGGGTATTGACAATGTTTCGCTCTCGGACGATAGCAACTGGGTAAGGGATGAGAATGGCGACCTCGTACCGATTGATGAGTGGATTGAGGTTGTTAAGGTTATCGACGAGTACCAGCCCGAGGTAGATGGCACGCGTGCATTGGCAAAGTGGGATTCGGCTATTGTAATTAAGGTTACGCCCAACGACACTGGCTATGGCCGCAATGCTGTGCTCAGCGCAACAAGCTTCACAAAGAGCGACCGCATAATCATCCGCCAACCCGCAATGGCTGAACAGTAGGCGTGCGGGACTGACACCATAGTGACATATTGGCGTATTTTGACCTATTGTTAGTGTCGTTTTGTCGTTCTATTGTGACATAATTTCGTCTTTTGTCGATTGGCAAGGGTTTTGTCGCTCGTTGAGTCAAAAGCATAAATTATAGTCACTATGAACATTAACACACTAACAATCAAGGCGCAGGAGCTGTTGCAGAGCGCGATGGCCACTGCGCGCCAGCACAAGCAGCAGGCGCTGGAGCCGCTGCATATTCTCGAGGCGGCCACGGCTGATGACAACTCCGTTGCGAGCTATCTTATTGGTCGTGTGGGTGGTAATCTTCAGTCGATACGTCGCGAGGTGGCCGAGGCCATCAAGCTCTTGCCACGTGTCGAGACCTCGGACGATAACATCTACTTCTCGCGTGAGACATCAGCACTCATACAGCGTGCCGTAGAGCTTACAAGCAAGCTATCAGACCGCTATGCCTCGGTGGAGCATCTTATTGCCGCCATGGCCCAGGAGCGCTCCTCGGCGCGCGACATCCTTAAGCGTGAGGGTATTAGCGAGAGTCAGCTGCTTGAGGCGATACGCGAGTTTCGCAAGGGTCAGACCATAGATTCGCAGACCGAGGAGGTTGAGTTCGACGCCCTCGGTAAGTACGCCATAAACCTCAATGCCGAGGCACGTGCGGGACGTCTCGACCCCGTGATTGGTCGCGATGAGGAGATACGTCGTGTGTTGCAGATACTCTCGCGCCGAACGAAGAACAACCCTATATTGGTCGGTGAGGCGGGTGTCGGCAAGACTGCCATTGCCGAGGGTATTGCCCATCGTATTGTAGATGGCGATGTGCCTGAGAATCTTAAGGATAAGATAATCTACTCGCTCGATATGGGTGCATTGATTGCTGGCGCCAAGTATAAGGGTGAGTTCGAGGAGCGACTAAAGAGCGTCGTGCGCGAGGTAACCTCGGCTGAGGGGCGTGTACTGCTCTTTATCGACGAGATACACACGCTTGTGGGTGCAGGTAAGAGCGATGGTGCCATGGATGCTGCCAACATTCTGAAGCCAGCCTTGGCACGCGGTGAGCTACGCACGATAGGTGCCACGACGCTCGACGAGTATCAGAAGTATTTCGAGAGCGACAAGGCCTTGGAGCGTCGTTTCCAGAAGGTTATGGTGGCCGAGCCAACGATGGAAGATGCCATATCAATCATGCGAGGTCTGAAGGAGCGCTACGAGAATCACCACCGTGTGCGCATCAAGGATGAGGCTATTGTGGCCTCTGTGGAGCTCTCGCACCGCTACATAACAGACCGTTTTCTCCCGGATAAGGCTATAGACCTTATCGACGAGGCTGCAGCACGTATGCGACTGGAGATGAACTCGGTGCCCGAGGAGATAGATCAGCTCGACAGGCATATTCGCCAGCTGGAGATTGAGCGCGAGGCTATACGCCGCGAGAATGATAAGGAGCGTATCAGCCGTCTCGATGCAGAGATCGAGGATCGTAAATCGGAGTGTGCGCAGCTTCGAGCCAAGTGGCAGTCGGAGCGCAATCGCCTTGCTGAGTTGCAGCAAGCCAAGGAGCATATCGAGCAGGCAAAGATAGAGGCGCAGCAGGCGGAGCGTGCAGGCGACTATGGCCGTGTAGCGGAGCTACGCTATGGCACCATCGTAGAGCTTGAGAAGCGTGTGGCAACACTCGAGGAGGAGCTACGACTAATCTCTGACACGGCGATGATTAAGGAGGAGGTGGACTCCGAGGATGTCGCCGAGGTGGTATCTCGCTGGACGGGAATCCCCGTTAAGCGTATGTTAGCCTCGGAGCGCGAGAAGCTGCTACATATGGAGGAGGAGCTACGCCGTAGGGTCGTGGGACAAGAGGAGGCTATCGAGGTGGTGTCGGATGCTGTGCGCCGCTCACGTGCGGGCCTTGCGGATGCTCGTCGTCCCATTGGCTCGTTCATCTTCCTTGGTACGACAGGTGTCGGTAAGACGGAGCTTGCCAAGGCCCTTGCCGAGTTCTTGTTCAACGACGACCAGATGCTTACGCGTATCGATATGTCGGAGTACCAGGAGCGTCACTCGGTATCGCGCCTTGTAGGTGCGCCTCCGGGATATGTGGGCTATGATGAGGGTGGTCAGCTGACGGAGGCTGTGCGCCGCAAGCCCTACTCTGTGGTGCTACTCGACGAGATAGAGAAGGCGCACCCCGACGTATTTAATATCCTGCTGCAGGTGCTCGATGATGGTCGTCTAACGGATAATAAGGGACGTACGGTTGATTTTCGCAATACCATCGTCATTATGACCTCGAATCTCGGCTCGTCGATTATTGCGGAGCGCTTCTCCGTGGCGGGCAATGAGCCCTCGGAGGATGTCCGTGAGGGTGTTAAGCAGGAGGTTATAGAGCTTATGAAGCAGCAGCTTAAGCCCGAGTTTATCAATCGTATCGACGAGATTGTTATGTTCGAGCCTCTGGATAGGAGCTCTATCGAGAAGATTGTCGACATTCAGCTTCGTGAGGTGCAGCGTATGTTGCGCGACAATGGCATTGAGCTCGTCTACACCGCCTCGGCACGTCGCCACATTGCCGATGTAGGCTTCGATCCGGTCTATGGTGCCCGCCCCATCAAGCGAGCTATCCAGCGCGAGGTGGTCAACACGCTCTCGAAGCGCATACTTGCGGGCAATGTAGAGCGCTCGACGCCTATCACTATCGACTCGGATGGCGAGACACTTAGTTTCTCGAATTAGAGCGAATAAAGGTGACGGATACATCTACAGAGCGATGTAGGTGAGGTGCTAACACGAAAAAGCCACCGATGGGATCCCATCGGTGGCATCTATTTATACACCGCCACTCGGGCGCTGTCACGAAAAATTACCAGTTCAAAATCTTACGGAAGTCATACTCCTCGGGGTTGGGGAGGTATGCCTTTGCTGCCTCATAGTCGGCAGGTGTCACGTAGTGCATAAGGTTGTCGATAACCTGGTGAATCTTGTCGGCATTGATGTCGACGAGACGTGGTGGAATCTTGCCGGTCTCGGGATCCTGCAAATCCTTCAAGTAGAGAGGCGACACGTAGCCCTCCTGGCTGATGTATACCATACAGCCGGTCTTACCCTCCGAGAAGAGCTTGTATACACCCATACCGAGCTGTGAGCAGTAAACCAAGTCGAAGGCGCAAGGAGTCTGGCAGCGTACCTCGTAGCCAATCTCCACGGGGCGCGACTTAACCTTAAGACCGAGAGCCTTGCAGCGCTTCTCGAGGAGTGTGTTGAACATCTCTGCCTTCGATACCTTGCCGAGCTCGGGGTGACCGTGGTCGTCGTACGAGAAGTGGATGCCCGACTTGAGAATCTCCTCCTCGTCGAGAGCGTGGAATACACCCTCCGATACCATAGCAGCACCGTAGTCCATGCCGAGAAGCTTACGCTTAACGATGGCCGATACGATGAGGCTGACAATCTTGTCGATGGTGATCTTCGTCTTGTTGAACATCTCGGGGATGATAATCATGGGGTAGTGGCAAGCCGATGCGATACCGAAAGCGAGGTGACCTGCCGAGCGACCCATGGCTGCCACTACGAACCAGTTTGCCGAGGTGCGAGCATCGTTATATACGGCGCGACCGATTACCGAACCAGCGTTCTTTGCCGACTGATAGCCGAATGTGGGCATACCTGCGGGCAAGGGAAGGTCGTTGTCGATGGTCTTAGGCACGTGGATGTTAGCGATAGGATACTGCTTAGCCTCAAGGAACTTGGCGATGCGGTTTGCTGTAGATGCAGTGTCGTCGCCACCTACGGTTACGAGCAACTTGATATTGTTCTCTTTGAAGAAGTCGAGGTTAAAATTCTTCTCGAAGTCCTCGTCGGTGGGCTTGAAGCGGCTCATGGTGAGGTACGAGCCACCCTGATTGAAGATGTAGTCTACGCGGAACATATCGAGGTCCTCGTAGCGTGGATTGGGGTTGAAAAGACCCGAATAGCCGTAGTGAAGGCCGATAACACGATAACCCTTTGCAAGGAAGGTCTTGGCTACAGAGCCAACAACGGTGTTCATGCCGGGAGCTGGACCGCCACCCGTGAGAATTGCAATAGCCTCTTTCATAATCAGTTATATTTAATTGTTAAAGTATTCCAATTTTACACCACAAAGATAATAAATTTTTTTAAGAAATAATAAATTTTTTCGCAAGATATATACATTATTATAAATAATATGTAACTTTACGTTCGATTAAACTAAAACGATGAGAAGTTATGAGAGGCTTTCTGCTAATTGCCGTGTTTGCTATGAGTTTGCAGTATACCGCTGCAGATGAGCCCTTTAATGGCCGTGTTATGCGTCCCGATGGCCGTGGTATTAAGGCCTCGGTAAAGGTCGTGGGCAGCGACGGCGTGGCTCGTGCCGATGGTAAGGGACGCTTTGGTCTTACGAATGTTGAGGCGGATGATACGCTGCAATTCATCTTTAGGCGCGATACGCTGCGTGTGCCTGTCGAGGGTCGCCGAAGCATCGAGGTGGTATGGTACGAGGAGGTGAGTCAGTTTGAGGCTACGGAGTCGGAGGAGTTGATGAACTATGGCTTTGGCTACGTCAAGCGCCGCGAGTCGGTGGACTACTCGTCGGGTATCTCGGGTGATAGGCTGCGTGCCACGGGTGCGAGCAACTTGGTGGATGCCATACGTATGTGCTACCCCGGGTTGAGATATATCAATGGAGAGCTCTGCCTACTTACGCAGAACTCCATAGGTAGCTCCTCGGCGGTGTTGGTGCTGTGCGATGGTATGGAGACGCGCCCCGAGCTTGTCAACCTCTACGATGTTAAGTCGGTGGAGATAATCAAGGGTTCGAATATGTATGGCTTTAGGGGTGTAAATGGCGTGGTGCTTATTACGACGATGACGGCCGAGGATGCCTTGAATCGTAAAAGATAAAAAAAATGGAGGCGTCGGCCTCCATTTCTTATTAATAGCGTCTACTTTAGCGGTGAGTCTGGCTCCTTAGCCATCGCGGCATAGAAGAGCTTGTCCACAAGTCCTGGGCAGAACTTCTTAAGGAAGTGGGTACCACGACCCTCCCACTCCATTAGGCAGAGACGCTTACGGCGGCGTATGCCCTTTTCGACGATGCGTGCCACCTGCTGTGGTGTCATCATCTTAGCCTCGTTGCGTGGGGTCTCACCCTGCTGTGAGCCATCGGCTGTGAGTGCCGAGAAGCGTACGTTCGAGGCGGTGAAGCCAGGACATGCTGTCATCACGTGCACACCCTTCTTTAGGTTCTCCACGCGGATGGTGTCTAAGAAGCCCGTCATAGCGTACTTCGATGCAGAGTAGCCCGTGCGGCCGGGTAGGCCATGTATGCCTGCCACCGATGAGATGCCCACGAGTGAGCCCTTCGACTTCTGCAACCATGGCAGCGCATACTTCGTGCAGTTTACCGTGCCCCAGAAGTTTACGTCCATAAGGCGGTGCAACACCTTAAGGTCGCAGTCGTCAAATAACGCGCGCATCGAGAGGCCAGCGTTACATATCATCACGTCGATGCCACCAAATGCCTCTATGGCAGTATCTATGAGGTGCTTGCAATCCTCCTCCTTGACTACGTCGCATGCAGCGTATGCCACCTTGCCGCCCTCGGCCTCAATCTCCGAAGCTATGCGCTTAAGCTCCTCCTCGCGGCGTGCTGCCATTACTACTTTGGCACCCATCTTAGCATACTCGCGTGCCATAGCCTCGCCAATGCCCGACGAAGCACCTGTTACGACGACAACCTTGCCATCAAGAAATTTTCCCATACTTAATTTATTGTTACGTTTTATCTACTCTTTATCTTAATTTCAAAGTTCCACCTGCAAGCCATCATAGGCGAACTGCACGCCCTTGGGCAACCTCTTCTCGGCCTCGGCATGTAGACCTATGCCATGCGACATGTGTGTGAGGTAGGCGCGCTCGGGCTTTACGCGGTTTATTATCTCCAATGCCTCCTCCACCGAGAGGTGCGAGTCGTGCTTCTCCCAGCGTAGCGAGTTGATGACCAATACTTTTACTCCCTCTAATTTCGCCTCCTCCTCTGCCGCTATGGCGCTAAAGTCGGTGAGGTATGCCAGGTCGCCAAAGCGGTAGCCTACCGAGCGGAAACGCTCCGAGTGCTCTCCGATGATGGGCACTATACTTATGCCATTAACCTCAAAGGGGTGCGCCTCGTTGATGGTGTGTAGCTCAATCACGGGCACTCCGCGATACTTATTCTGGGCAAAGGCGTAGTCGTACTCCATCTCTATGCGCTTTATGGTGGCTTCGTTGCCATAGATGTGCATGGTGTGTATCGTGGGGTAGTCCACGAAGTTGAAGGCGCGCACGTCGTCGATACCCGCCGTGTGGTCCTTGTGCATGTGCGTTAGGAGTATGGCGTCGAGCCTATTCACCCCCTCGCGTAGCATCTGGTAACGGAAATCGGGGCCCGCGTCTATAACGAAGCGACTCTCGCCAATCTCCACCATTGCAGAGGTGCGCAGACGTTTATCGCGCCTATCGTTGGAGCGACATACCTCGCACTGGCAGCCTATGACGGGCACGCCCTGCGATGTTCCTGTGCCTAAGAATGTCAATTTCATACTGCAAAGATATAAAAAAAGAATTGAACTGACATCACTTGATAACTTAAATGGAACTACTCTGTTGTAGTGGGGCCGTCGTTATGATATTTGGGAGGTTGCGGTGAGTGAGAATAGTCTATCACTCGATAACTTAAAATAGTCCATCACTTGATAACTTAAATGGGGCTACTCCGTTGCTGTAGTAGGGCCGTCGTTACGATATTTGGGAGGATGCGGTGAGTGAGAATAGTCCATCACTTGATAACTAAAATGGGGCTACTCCGTTGCTGTAGTTGGGCCGTCGTTACGACGGTAGTATTCTCGAATGAGGCTTACGCTTATCTCTTGGCAGTGGGTGAAGATCTCTGTCTCGGTGCTGCTTCGCTCTGTCGGGTCACTAATGTTTAGCTGGTTGATATCTTCATGTATGCCGTGGCGTAGTGTCTCGAAAGTATAGGCGTAGTAGAACTCTTCCACCAGTTTTATATACTGCTCGGGGCTGTGGCTGTTGCGTAGCGAGCGTATGCTGTCGCACTTGGTCACTGTCAGTGTCGTCCATTTCTCGCGTAACTGCTCTGCGGGGTCTACTGGCGGTGTGGGCGGCGTGTCTGAGGCCTTTGGGGCTCTGCTGGGTGCGAGGTATATGGCGATGATTATAGCTATTGCTGTGATGATAAGGATGAGGGCGATGCCATTACGGTGTCGTCGTTTATTGGTGCTCGTTGTATGGGTGTGTCGCTCTATTTTTGCCCCCTCTCTCTTCTCCACGAAGTCGCTCCACCCGGCATATCCTGCGTATCGTGCCAAGGCAGATAGTGTTGAGGGGCGTGGCGTTGTTGTACGTCTGTCGTAGCCGTAGAGACGTTTGAGTGTCGATACGCTAATCTGCTCGCCCACGCTCTCGGTGATGCTCAGCGATAGGGCGTCGTAGTCCGTGGGTGAGTCGAGGGTGCGCCCGAAGCGTGCAAGCACCTCGCTCTTTAGTTGCTCGATATGTATATCGTTGTACTCCATATTCGATGCAAAGTTAATAAAAAATGGTAAAAAGCAGATGTTTGCGTAGTATGAATCGCAATGCACTGTAATGAATTTGGTGGTCGCGAACCTCGACATATACCTTTGCAAAAAAACAGCCCCACTTGGTTGTAGTTTGCAGAATATTTCTTACTTTTGTGATGGCGTATCTATGTGCGCTGACATATTAGTTGAGATTTTGAGGTCTTTCTAACGACAAAACCGCCAATTTTGTTCGAGTGGCTTGCTACTTGAAATGTACCAAAGACTAATAAACTCGGTTCTGCACACCTCTCTGGGTGCGGGCTGTTGTTTATTCTATGGTACATTGGGTGCTTGGCGGTGCCTGTCGTTAGTAGGGTAATCATAGGTCTGCACCTATTTTTTTATTTAATATTATATGGAGATATGAAAAGAGTATTAACTATGATTGTGAGTCTACTGGTTTTAGGTGGGCTGTCGGGTTGTCGCCACGTTACGAAGGCCTTGACTAACGACATTGTAATGCGTGAGGTTCAAGACTATGTTAATGAACAAGTGGATGAGGAGTATGGCGAGTACAGATCTTATCGCGAGTTCGAGGCGAATATGGATGCCCTGATTGAGGGGATGCATGAAGGGAATTTAGATGCTTACATCCCCTTTGCCAATTGGTATAACTCTCTCGAGGAGAAGGAGCAATTGCAGGTGCGCGATTGGGCAGAGAATACATACGAGTACTCACACTAACACTATTCGATAAACCTTAAACTGTAGATACTATGGAGACAATCGTAAAGGATAACACTAATCCTGTGGAGCGTAATCATCATCTTCCCTCGCGTGTCGCCCTTATCGTTGCGGCACTTGCTATGGCTGTTTACATGCTTTTGGATATTGTCACGGAGGTCATGGATGGCGACAACTTATTTGTGCTTGTCGCTCTTTGTATCATCTCTTTGGGCTGTATGACCTTGTCATTCTCGGTGCTTGCGCGCTGGTTTAACTTTCGTTCGGACTCGGATGCTGGCATAGGCCTGGTACTTATACTATCAACCTTAGCGTTAAGTCTTGGCGCCGACATAGGTGCTTATATTGCAATACGTGGCTTGGAAGTGCCTGAAACATATGTAGGCATCATAGATTTTGCACTATACATAGCTGAATGGGTATCGTTTTGTAACGGAATGATTATCTTGTGCGGTATAGCGCAGGCTATTGGAGTATTTATGATAGCTCGTACGCTATGGCGATTGTATAAGAGTCGCGCACATGTGGGGTATATGCTCCTATCTATACTTGCGTATATCGCATCGGTTGTGACATCCATATTCGTTTTCCTATGCTTCTTTAATGAGAATTGGAGCGATATGGATATTGCGGGTGATATCGATAGTCTAATTTGCATACTATTGGTCGACCCGCTATTTATCGGCATTGCTGCTTTAGGTGCTATGAACCTCAATCGCACGCTTATTCCCAGTGGTGAGTTCGTTGCTCCTGTTGTTGCACCTACAAAGTCACTCTTAAGATACTTCGCTATTGCAGCAGTTATGGCGGTCGCCGGCTTAATTATAGGTCTGATGTTTGATATGTCTTGGTGGGGTTTTGTGATAGCTGCCATTATCATACTCTTTGTGCTTGTCTTAGTCTTATCACATACCGATGAAGATTTATAGAGCGTGGCTTAAAGTGTGGCGAAGCTATTCAAGCGACGTGTATGGGTAAACCATTGCATGGTTATAAGAGTGAATAAAAAGTCTATTTTGTCGTTATGCTCGCCCTCAAAATGCTCATTTACGCTTAAGTAAACTCCGCTTTTCGGGCTTCGCAAGCCTAAAACTACATCTTTTTATTCACTCTCTTAGGTATCAAGGGCTGGCTAAGTAACTTTTTAGTCAGCCTCATTTTTTGTGTGCACCACTGCCGTATGTGCGCCAAAAGGAACAATCTATATAATTGCTGTTCAGCCGTAAAAACATATAATCGTCAGTGTTAAAAAGTTAACAACGAAAATGCTATGAAATTTCATTCTAAATATGTACCTTTGCCCCGATTTTTGCCGTAATGGGATTATGCATATCCTCCCCATCGGCTGGAATCTGCATGGTGGTGCAACAGTTTTTTACCCCTTTAGGGTAACTATAATGTGCGCCACGATGCACTTAAAAGAGGAATACAAATATCAAAAGTTGAAATATATGGCAGAGAAGAGATTTATTACATGTGATGGTAACTACGCCGCAGCGCATATTGCATATATGTTCTCGGAGGTAGCAGCCATCTATCCCATCACACCCTCATCAACAATGGCTGAGCTCGTGGACGAGTGGTCGGCACAGGGCAAAAAGAACATTTTTGGTGATACCGTAAAGGTGGTGGAGATGCAGTCGGAGGCTGGTGCTGCTGGTGCTGTGCACGGCTCATTGCAGAGTGGTGCCCTCACCTCTACGTTCACAGCGTCGCAGGGTTTGCTCCTTATGGTTCCCAATATGTACAAGATCGCAGGTGAGTTGCTCCCCGGCGTATTCCACGTTTCGGCACGTGCGCTCGCAGCGCAGTCGCTCTCAATCTTTGGTGACCACCAGGACGTAATGGCCGTACGCCAGACAGGCTTCGCTATGCTCGCAACATCGTCGGTGCAGGAGGTTATGGACCTCGCAGGTGTCGCACACATCGTGTCGCTCAAGGCACGCATCCCCTTCGTACACTTCTTCGATGGCTTCCGCACATCACACGAGATACAGAAGATTGAGCTTATCGACGAGGCATCGCTCTCGGCAATGTTCGACCGCGAGGCATTGAAGGAGTTCCGCATGCGTTCGCTCAACCCCGAGCGCCCCGTAACACGTGGTACTGCACAGAATCCTGACATCTACTTCCAGACACGCGAGGCATCTAATAAGTTCTACAACGCTGTGCCCGACATGGTAGCTGAGGCTATGGCTAAGATCTCGGAGATTACTGGCCGTGAGTATAAGCCCTTCACCTACTATGGTGACCCCGAGGCTGAGAACATCATCATCGCCATGGGTTCGGTTACCGAGACTATCAAGGAGTGTGTAGACTACCTCCGCACACAGGGCAAGAAGGTGGGTGTCATCACCGTACACCTCTATCGTCCCTTCTCGGCGAAGTATCTCTTCAACGTGCTTCCTAAGAGCGTTAAGCGCATCTGCGTTCTCGACCGCACTAAGGAGCCAGGCTCAAATGGCGAGCCATTGTTGCTCGACATCCGCGACGCATTCTACGAGTGCGACGCTCGTCCTATGATTGTTGGTGGCCGCTATGGTCTATCATCAAAGGACACCACCCCCGCGCAGATGTTGGCAGTGTTTGCTAACCTCGAGGCCGACCAGCCCAAGAACCACTTCACCGTGGGTATCAACGACGACGTGACTATGCTCTCGTTGCCCGTAGGCAAGGAGATTTCAATGGCCAAGGAGGGCACCTTCGAGGCATTGTTCTTCGGTCTTGGCTCTGACGGTACTGTGGGTGCTAATAAGAACTCTATCAAGATTATCGGTGGCTCGACAGACAAGTACTGCCAGGCATACTTCTCATACGACTCTAAGAAGTCGGGTGGTTACACCTCATCGCACTTGCGTTTCGGTGATAACCCCATCACATCGCCCTACCTCGTAACTACTCCCGACTTTGTGGCATGTCACGTGCCCTCGTACGTGGATAAGTACGACGTGTTGAAGGGCTTGAAGCGTGGTGGCTCGTTCCTTCTCAACTCGGTAAACGATGCTGAGACCACATGCGCTACGCTCCCCGCACACATGAAGCAGTACCTTGCAAAGAAGGGTATCAACTTCTACATCATCAACGCTACGAAGATTGCCGCAGAGCTTGGCCTTGGCTCACGTACCAACACCATCATGCAGGCTGCATTCTTCAAGATTGCCGACATCATCCCCATCGAGAAGGCCGTTGAGGAGATGAAGAAGGCTATCTACAAATCTTACGGCAACAAGGGTGAGGATATCGTCAACATGAACTACGCTGCGGTAGACGCTGGTTGTGAGGCTGTTGTTAAGGTTGATGTTCCCGCTGAGTGGGCTAACATCGAGGTATCGGAGGCGGCACACACGGTAGACGAGAGCGTTCCCGCATTCGTACGCAACGTATGTGAGCCTATCGACGCACTTAAGGGTGACTCACTCCCCGTATCGGCATTCAACGGCCGCGAGGATGGTACTTGGGATAACGGCACCGCTGCCTACGAGAAGCGCGGTATCGCAACATCTGTACCTCAGTGGAAGATCGAGAACTGTATCCAGTGTAACCAGTGTGCCTATGTATGTCCTCACGCAGCTATCCGCCCATTCCTCGCTACTGAGGAGGAGGCCGCAGCATCTGGCGTAGAGTGGAAGCAGGGCTTGGGTGAGACTAAGACTCTCAAGTTCCGCATCCAGGTATCACCTATGGACTGTACTGGCTGTAACAACTGCGTAGACGTATGTCCCGCAAAGGAGAAGGCTCTCGTTATGCGTCCTTTGGCTGAGCAGGCTAAGGAGGCTAAGAACTGGGATTACATCACTAAGAATATCGGCTACAAGGAGTATGTCGACAAGACCAAGTCTGTCAAGAACCTCCAGTTCTCACAGCCATTGTTTGAGTTCTCGGGTGCTTGTGCTGGTTGCGGTGAGACCCCATATATCAAGGCTATCTCGCAGCTCTTCGGCGAGCGCATGATGGTGGCTAACGCTACTGGTTGTACCTCAATCTACTCTGGTTCAGCACCTTCTACTCCATACTGCACTAACGCAAAGGGTCAGGGTCCCGCATGGGCTAACTCACTCTTCGAGGATAACGCCGAGTTCGGTCTCGGTATGCGTATCGGCATCGAGAAGATTCGCCAGGGCTTGGAGGATGTTATGCGCAAGGCTATCGCCGAGTGCAACTGCTGCTCTGAGGAGCTTAAGGGCGTAATGCAGGAGTGGATCGATGCTCGTCATCTCGCTGCTAAGTCGGCAGAGGTCACAGCACGCCTTCTTCCTTTGGTTGAGGCTTGCGACTGCGACTACTGCAAGACCATCCTCGAGTATAAGGACTGGCTCGTTAAGAAGTCACAGTGGATTATCGGTGGTGACGGCTGGGGCTACGATATCGGCTTCGGTGGCGTAGACCACGTCTTGGCATCGGGTGAGGATGTGAACATCCTTATCGTCGACACCGAGGTTTACTCTAACACCGGTGGTCAGTCGTCGAAGTCAACACCTATCGGTGCTGTGGCTAAGTTCGCATCGGCAGGTAAGCGCATCCGCAAGAAGGATATTGGCGCCATCGCTATGACATACGGCTATGTATATGTTGCTCAGGTATCTATCGGTGCTTCGCAGCAGCAACTCTTCAACGTACTCAAGGAGGCTGAGGCATATCCTGGTCCATCGCTCATCATCGCCTACGCACCATGTATCAACCACGGTATCAAGGGCGGTATGACACGCACACAGACCGTAGGCAAGCAGGCTGTGGAGTGCGGCTACTGGCACCTATGGCACTACAATCCTCAGCTCGAGGCCGAGGGTAAGAACCCATTCGTGATGGACTCTAAGGAGCCCGACTGGAGCAAGTTCCGCGACTTCCTCATGAAGGAGGTGCGTTACACCTCACTTAAGAAGGCCTTCCCCGCAGAGGCGGAGCAGCTCTTCGAGGCGGCAGAGGAGAATGCTAAGTGGCGTTATAACTCTTATATCAACCGCACCAAGTAATTTTCGATTTGTATTGGGCATCTTTAGCCCATCCCAAAAAGTAGACTACCGCAGGCTGTACGCTTTTGTACTATCCTGCGGTAGTCTCTTTTGTGATAGACTAAATCTGCTCCACTAAAATCAAAAATAATTTTCTACTACAAGGCAGCATCTGCGGCCTCTCAATCATTGCCCCGAATGGGAAATACGTCAAGTATGTCCCATCCGGGGCAATCTCTTAATCGAGCCCACATCTACTGCCTTCTAATCAAAAATTCGTACCGCTGATTTATTTCTTTACTACCGCAGGCTGTACGTTCCCCGCGTTATTTCGGCCTCTCGCTGTTCTCTCTCCTCTCGTCTACCAATTCACTTGCTCGCAATTACCAATATTACATCATTATTAGTCACTATTTTGCAATCTCAGCTTTTTGTCGTAAATTTGAGATGCGTAACGGCCGAGATATAAGGAGGTTCTGCTTGGTTGTGGGCATATCTATGGGTGATAGAACCTCACCACACAGCTATGAGAAAAGGTTTAGCAAGGGCAGCAACACTGCTATTAGTTGCCGTGGCAATACTTTTGCCACAAGAGACTGAGGCCCAATTTCTACAGAAGTTAGCAAAAGGCTTGAATAAGGTGAACAACGCTCTTGAGCAGGTCGAGGAGAGTGTCGAGGAGTTTACCGAGGACCCGCTATCTGCGGCATCGAATCTCTTCCAAAGAAAGAGTAAAAAACAGAAGGGTGGCAACGATGCCGAGGCCGTAGAGGAGGCATCAAATTCCGCCTACGAGGAGTCTGAGCCAGAGCCTACCTTCGATGAGAGCGACTTCGAGGAGGTGGAGCCCCAGTATCCACGTCCCTATATTGGTCCCAACACCAAGTATATGCTCTTTGATAGCTATATCCACGACGATGTAGTGGGTGCGGTGCACGAGGGCGTATTTTCCATAAAGCGTAACAACTACTTCGAGTTCTGGACGGTGGATGGAACAAAGCTCTTCAATGCCGACTGGGAGTATTGCAACGAGCGTGGTGGTTATGGCGCACACCCCAAGTTTAGCTGTGGTGTGGCCTCGGCACGTCATCGCAACCCCAACTCGACGGGTAAGAGGGTAATATCGTTGCTCTACCTCGATGGCTCGGTGCGCGAGCTCGACCCTACGTGGCAGCAGGTGACAACATTTCAGGATGGCTTGGCGTTGGTTACTCAAGGCTCGGGATATAGCAATACCGACTATTTCTACATCAACATACGTGGCGAGAAGCAGTATCCCAACCTCGAGGTGTATGGTGGCGAGAGTGATGCTATGCGCCCTTTGTGTGACGGCCTACGTGCCTACAAGGCCGATGTCTTCAAGTGGGGATATATTGATGCCAATGGTAACATCGCCATCGAGCCGCAGTATGCCCAGGCTCTCGACTTTAGCGAGGGCTACGCCTGGGTGGAGCCATTTGGCGGCCTCAATGTAGACAACAACATTGTGCTTATCGACACCGAGGGCAACGTGGTATTCGACACGGGTTACCCCTATGCCCGAGTTACCCCCGTCAAGAATGGTCGCTTCTTCATAAGCTCGTCGGGCAGTGCCAACTGGACGATGTACGACGTCTCGGGTAAGAGCTATGGCTCCTACAGCTCGGTGAAGCCATTCCGCGACGGTTATGCGCTCGTTTGTCCCAATGTTAGCTCTATGCTTAATCCTATATGGGTTATCGACACCGAGGGACGTCGTGTGCGTGAGCTCGATGGTCCTACGGAGGGTGACCTCGACGAGACGGTACGCTTCTCGAAGCAGGGCATAGCACCCCTCGAGATAGAGTGGGGCGACTATGTCCTTATCAACCCACGTGGCGACTATCTTCTGCGCAGCGACTATCGCATCGCGGGATATACCGATTGTGGCTACTCGCTTATCAAGTTCGACGACAGTAGGGGCATTATAGACCTTAATGGCGAGGTCGTATGGGTATTTAGCCTTGAAGTGCCTAATCAGCCAATCCTTATCCGAGACCCAGACCCCGACCCCGATCCAGACCCCGACCCCGATCCGGAGCCCGAACCCATTTGGCCTCCCGAGATTGTCGACCCACGACAGCCTCCCGTAGGCCCCAAGGATGTGATTACCACGAAGTATACGGTTAAGGTGAATGTAGAGCCTTCAGAGGGTGGTACGGCGAGCGTCAGTCCTCAGCGTGAGTTTAAGTATGGCGAAACGGCCACACTCTCGGCGTCCCCCGCGAGTGATGAATGGAAGGTGGCGTCGGTGACTACGAATGTCCCCGGACTAACCCCCGTAGTGGGAGAGCCCTTCGCGATATTTACAGATGTGGTCATCACCGTGAAGTTTATAGAGAAGGATGACGACCTTAATCCGCCGTTCGACGGAGCACTTATCGGCACGCGCAACTTCGAGATGGAGGATATGTCTATACCGGTAAATATCTATGCAGAGATGAGCACCGAGCCCGATATTGCTACCCCATACGGCTCTAATACCTACGGCTTTATCGTGGCTATGTTTAACCCGCGCGAACGTATTGTAACAGAGGAGTTTGCAGCCAACATCTTCTCGGCACCACTCCGCATCTCGGGCTATCACTACAACGAGGCTACGGGTGAGCGCTGGTTAGTTGCCGATGGTGGCTCAGTTACATTTGGCAACCTCAAGATTACGCCCGACGATGGCTTCGCGATGCTATGGTTCAACCTGATTATGGCGGCAAATGGCCAAACATCGCCACAGGTATCACCACGTCACTACCGCATAGAGATGCTCGACTACAACGAGGAGACGGGTGAGTTTACATGTGGTCGTCTGCAAACCCATACTACCGAATATGGTTGGCTCGATGGTGGCGATGAGCGACTTGTCAAAAAGAAGAAGGGCTTTATGATGGTATCTATGGATTCGGGTATCCCTGCCGACTTCTTTATGGGTGCCAAGATGCAGAAGTGCCAGAAACGCAACGATGTGGATTGGTATCCCCCGTTGAATTGGTACGATGGCGACCAATCTATCCTCGACGGCATTGTCGACACGATGAAGTATGCCTACGAGCACTACGAGTCGGAGTATGACGTTCTATTCCGCTAATTGACCATCACGTATCTGACTAAACAGGGCAGGTTTCGACCTGCTCTGTTTTGTTATATGATTTATGAGCCTCTTTATCAGAGCAATTACTATGTTTTGTAAATTCAGAAAAAAAGTTGTATATTTGTAACCAAATATAGTTGGGGAATAGACAAATTTCATATACTAATACTATTAACACTATGAGAATTAAGCACTTATTTTATTTTCTTGTGGCGCTACCACTGTTGCTTGTAGCCTGCGAAGATAATGGTAAGGTCGATGAGGTGAAGAACCCAACCATCGAGCTTACAGCGGGTGAGGCTACAGAGTCGTCACTATCGTTTACAATCAAGACCACTGAGGCTGAGTCGGTAGCATGGTTGGCTATTGAGGCTTCGGAGGCTACGCCCACCGCTTCGGAGGTGTTGGCAAACGGTACCAATGTCGAGGCAAACAAGAGCGTAGAGTGCACTGCCACCGACCTTGAGGAGAACACCGAGTACACCATCGTAGCTGCGGTGAAGAACTCTAAGGCTGTTGACAAGAAGGAGATTAAGATGACCACCAAGTCATTTGATCCCGAGGCTACACAGTTCAAGCGCACATCTGAGGCTGAAGTGGAGTTCACTGCTGATGGTGGCAAGGGCGAGATTGAGTACGAGATCGTTAACCCCATTGAGGGCACTGAGGTTGAGGCCGAGGCCGATGTAGTGTGGATTACGGTTACCGCGGGTGAGAAGATTAGCTTCGTAGTAGAGGGCAACACTACAACAGAGGCTCGCGAAGGCAAGATTACCGCTAAGTATGGCGACCTCTCATTCGAGGTTAAGGTTAAGCAGGCTGCAAAGCAGAACGATGGTCCCGTAGAGGGCGAGGTTAACTTCACCGCTTCGGTTTATGAGGTGCAGTACTATGGCACTGAATTCTCTGCGGCATACAACTATTTGGTATACCTCTCAGACACTGGCCTTAACGAGGATGGCATCTACAAGCAGAATGGCGAATACTATATGCTCGACATCTACGCTGCCGACAGTGCCGAGAACAACAACTACACACTTCCTAACGGCAAGTACACCGCATCGGATACTTCTAACGCAGGTACCTTCGGCATTGGTGACTATGGCGCACACATCAAGATTGTTGATGGCGTTCCTACATACTCGCTCTACAAGCAGGGTACTGTCACCGTTAGCGATGGCAAGATTGAGGCCAAGATTATGATGGAGGACGGCACCGTTCACAACGTAGTATTCGAGGGTAATCTTCGTTTCGATGGCAAGGAGCCCGATGATCCCGATCAGCCCAGCGACAGCGATGTTGTGCTTGAGGCAACATCTTGGACTTGGGGTGGCTCGTCAAGCTACGGCAACAAGTATTCGGTAGCGGGTAACGGCTTCTCTCTCGATGTTCACTTCCCCGCTAAGTATGCCACCGAGGATGCTCTTGCAGCGGGCGACTACATCTGGACAAACACCTCGTGGTGGGGCTACAACGACTTCGAGAATGAGTTCACAACACGCTCATTCCTCATTGATGGCGCCTATGCTTCAATCATCAAGGAGGGCACGGCATCTGTTTCTGTTGAGGGCGACATCTACACCATCGAGCTCAAGCTCAAGGCCGAGACTGCAAACTATTTGGTGAAGTATAGCGGCAAGCTCTCAGAGGTATCGCAGGGCGGTGGCGACGAGGGTGACGAGGTGGTATTCACCAAGATCGAGAGCCTCGGCTACAACTCGGCATACTATTTCTACGAATTCAAGCTCACAAACGAGGCTGGCGATGCTATGCAGCTCTGCGTAAACGACTATCAGGCTAAGGAGAACTTCATCTACACCGATAACTCGTTCGAGTGGATCAACATCGGCTATTGTGGTAACCTCGGCTTCTTCTCTACCCGCAACATCGTTGTAGGTGGCACCTCATACAACGCTACATCAGGCTCTATGGAGGTTGTAACGGACGAGGCTACACTCCATATGGACATCACCATCAACCTCCTCTTGAATGCTGGTGGTGCTAAGACCTTCAAGTTCTCAGGTAAGGTTGGCGACAATGGCGGTGAGACTCCCGTAGAGCCTACCAAGCTCGATACACCCTCGGTTTCAGGCCTTGTATCGGGTAACGCAGCGACAATCAGCTGGCAGGCTATTGCAGGAGCCAAGGATTACAGCGTATCGCTCAACGGCACATTCTTGCAGACCGTAGAGACTGCCTACATCGTGCTTACCGACCTTGAGTACTCTACCACTTACAGCGTATCGGTTGTAGCCAACCCCGCAGATAGCAGCGTAAACACAGCATCTGACGCAGGTACTGCATCGTTCACCACCGAGGCAGACCCCAACGCTGGTGGCGACGAGCCTGGTGGCGATGAGCCCGCTACGGACTTTATCGACTGGCACTTCTCGGCTCACTACAACACCGACAACTGTGTTGTAACTCTCACAGGTAAGGACGATAGCCGTGTTATCACTGTCAAGACCAATAGTTTGGCATTTGCAAAATTCTATGCAGACACAACACGCTCAAGCTATTTCACAGATGCTACTGTTGATGGCGTAGCAACAAGCGATGTTACTGCCGAGTCGTATGTTCATGTTCAGCAGACTCAGGTGAGCATCAACCTTGTAATCAACGGCATAACATACACAGGCAACTCTGACGGCTTCACCTACTAACAGCCGTTACCCAACACTGAGGCATAAATCAAGACCTCAAAGCACATTAGGAGATGACCAACTTTGATTTGGTCATCTTCTAATTTTTTGGCCCACCACTTGCAAAAAGCCACGAAAAATTATATTTTTGTTATACGGATTACCCAAATATCAAACAAAACGAGTATACTACAATGAAAATCAGAGTATTGACATCGCTACTTACGATTGTTGCGTTCTTAGCTGTTGGTTGCCACACCGAGCCAACACCCGACACCCCCGATAAGCCTACGCCTACCGATGGCGTAGTATTCACGGCCAACTACTTCGACTGCGAATACTATGGCGACTACTACACCCCAGGCGTCGGCAACTACTATATCCACCTCTCGGATAATGGCTTTACGGAGAGTGGCTTTGCACGCCCCAACTCGACATACTATCGCATAGACCTCTACTCCGACCTCTACGATGATGCCGAAGGTGGTGCACTCCATCTTCCCGTTGGCACCTACACCCTCGACACGGGGGATACTCTTGCCCACGGCACATTCTCTGTTGCGTGGTCAAAGTATCTGCAGTCGGACGCTGAGGGCGAGTTCGTCGAGGAGCTTAGCTTCGAGGCTGGCGAGCTGATAGTTACCACAAGTGGCGTACAGCTTAAGGTGACCATCGCGGGCAAGGAGCATATCGTAACCTACGAGGGTGAGATGGTCGTTGCGGATAAGCGCATTGACGAGGGGGATGACGACAACCGCCCCGAGGGAGTCCTCTCGACACTCACCGAAGATAAGACAACGCTGCTCGATGACCACGAGATGGTCTATGTAAACTATGGCGACTACTACGCTACGGGGCTTAACAACTGGACATTTGCCCTCTGGCCCCTGGACCGCATAGGCGACCATATCCAGTTCGATATTATGAGCGAGAGTGGCGAGAGCATCTTTGGCAGCTACACCATCGGCGATGAGGCGACCCCCTTTAGCTTCCTGCGTGGCACTATCGAGGGCGATGACGAGATGGGATATATGGCAGGCTCGTGGTACTATACCGATGATGGCTACTCGATGGCGCCATTCGTTGACGGCGTGCTAACAATCAGCGATACAGGCGATGGTGAGGCTAAAATAGAGTTCGATGTTAAGGACGATGCCGGCAACAGGGTTACTGGCAGCTGGCAGGGCATTATGCAGGAGATGAAGTAAAAAAATAGCCATATTGTTTGGTTATTAAATTATTATTCGTAATTTTGCTATAGCGATAGCACATAAATATTAACCAAATATCACTAATTATGAAAAAACTATTCTATCTATTGCTTGCATTGCCATTGGCATTTGCAGCGTGTGAGCCAGAGCCTGCTCCCGAGAAGGTTGACCCAACTTATGCCCCCGAATTGTCACTTACTTCTGAGGCAACTATGGAGTTTGCAGCCGAGGGTGGCGAGGGCGTTATCACCTATACCGCTAAGATGGTGGAGGTAACTCGTGAGGCCGCAGAGCCTAAGGTTGAGGCTACTTGCGAGGCTGACTGGGTAACAGATCTTACAGTTGCCGAGAATATCACTTTCACTGTTTTGGCTAACGAGGCAGATGCTCGCGAGACCAAGGTTGTTGTAACCTATGGCGACAAGTCGTTCGAGGTTGCTGTTAAGCAGGCCGCTAAGCAGAACGACCAGCCAGAGCCAGAGAATGGCGTTAAGCTCGAAGCAAGTTACCTCCAGGGCGACTACTATGGCGACGAGTACTCTCCCGGTGTTGGTAACTACTACGTATACCTCTCGGACCTTGGTTTTGACGAGGAGGGCTATGCATCTGCAGGAGGTACATATTATTGCTTGGACCTCTATGGCCCATTGTTCGATGGCGAGGGCGATATCACACTCCCCGTTGGTACCTACACCTTCGATGCTAACGACACTATGGTAGAGTGGACTATTGGCGCTGCATATTCGGGATATTTCGCGTTTGACGAGAATGGCAATAGCTTGACTGGCGAGTATGGCTTGCCCATCACCGACGCAACATTGGTTGTTACCGAGAGTGGCATGACACTCACTGCTACTATTGATGGCGTTGAGCACACCGTAACCTTCGAGGGCGTTGCCGACATCACCGATGTACGCACCGACACTGGCGAGGTTATTGAGGTTACTGCAAACTACGCCTATGCAAACTACTATGGCGACCAGTACACCCCTGGCACTGCCGACAACTTCTACTTCTTCCTCTCTGACCTTGGCGTTGATGAAAATGGTTGGGAGTTGCCCAATGCTACATACTACCGTTTCGACCTCTACACCGAGATTATCGACTCTACTAATGGCATCTACATTCCTGAGGGCACCTATACATACGACTGGTTCGACTCTATGCAGGTGGGCACATTCTCAGATATCAACTCTGCATACTATGTTATGGATGACTCAGGCTGGGATTATATCGATTATAGCAGCCTCGGCGAGGGTACAATCACCTTCACCGAGAGTGGCGTAAGAGCCGAGGTTCTTGCCAATGGTGCTACACACATCATCACCTACGAGGGCGACATCACATTCACCGATGTTAGTTCAAGCGGTGGTGGCGAAGGCGAAACGCTCTCAACACTCACCGAGGATAAGGTCCTCGATATCGAGGGTGCTACCGTAATCTTGGAGTACTATGGTGACTACTACTATAATGGCACTGACAACTGGGTTGTTTACCTCTACGAGGATATGGAGACCCTTAATGGCGCATATCTTATGTTCGAGATTCTCTGCGACCCCGCAGCAGACAATATCGCTGGCACATACGCTGCCGACTCTTGGGGCAATTGCGACACCGCCTACACCTACCTTCCCGGCTATGTTTCGGGCGATGATATGTGGGGTTCGTGGTATGTTGATATGCTCGGTGGCGACATCAACGAGGATTTGGCACCTATCTTCGATGGTGATTTCACTATCGACATCGATGCTGATGGCGTCTACACCTTCACCTTCGACTGCCTTGACGATGTAGGCTACGCTATCACTGGTAGCATCAAGGCTACGATGTCCTCGGAGGCTGCTACACTCTCAGCAAAGAGCGCAAAGCGTGCTAAGGCCAACAACTTCGCAAAGCGCGTAAATAGCGAGAAGCTCAGTTCTAAGGCTGTTGCCAAGGGCGCGACTCTTTCAGTTCGCTAAATTTTGATTCTCTATAGCAAGAGCGCCATCCAAATGGGGCTGCCCTTTTTCAGCGGTGAATAGTATTTCACCGCTGAATTTGTTTATATTCAACATATTAGGCAGTTGTGTTGTAAAACGACATTGCTCACAAAAACCGCTTAAACTCTAATTCTACCCTTCCTGTGTAGCCTTCCTTGTAGTCCAAATTAAATTCTATTAAACATAATTAAATCTCAATAATTACTTATACTTATTTAGTGTATTACACTTAAATTAAGTGATATTTTTAGTATATTTGCAACATTAAATAGAATATGGGTTATGACTAAGGAAAAATTTATTGAACTACTGCGTAATGCTGTGTGCAACTTTGGAGAAGCAATAAGCACTGATGATGGTAATTGGGTTGTAAAAGGTTTTGTGGATGTTTACAAGAATATCTATACTATATCAGCAGACACTAAAGTGATTTCTAAAATCATAGAACTCTATATTTTCCCCAAAATAATTGAATTTGCTGCAGTGAATAATTTGACTATAGAATTGACAAAGGAACAAAATTTTTACCCTGATATTACATTTAAAGATAATGAGGGTAACCTTTTTGCTGTTGATTTGAAAAGTAGTTACAGAAAGACTCCTACTCATATAAATGGTTTAACGTTAGGAGCCTTTACAGGATATTTCCGCGAAAGAAATAGTTTGAAAAATATTACGTATCCTTATAGCGCATATAAAGCACATATTGTATTGGGGGTAATCTATGATATGGTCTCTGATATTGATGAATGTAAAACATATACATTGGATCAACTTCAAGAGATTGTATCTGTAATTAAGAATTTTCAATTCTTTGTGCGTGAAAAATGGGAGATTGCTATTGACCGACCAGGTAGTGGAAATACAAAGAATATAGGGTCAGTTCATAAAATAGAGGATTTGATCAATGGTAAAGGAACATTTTCGGCGCTTGGTGAAGATATATTCAATGATTACTGGATGTATTATTTAACAGCGGATATGGCTCGTAAGGCAGAGTTGCCTAAACCATATTATACGAATATATTAGAATACAAAGAGTTTAAGCATATAAAGTAATGTTATCTCAGTTATCACTTTTTTCAGAACAAATACCACATCTTGCTAAATTTCCTTCTACCCGTTATCAAGGTAGTAAGCAGAAATTTACAGATTGGATATGGGAATGTATTAAGAATATTCCCTTTCATTCTGCATTAGATGCCTTTGGTGGAACTGGATGTATATCTTTTCGTTTGAAAGAAGAGGGTAAAAGTGTTACATACAATGATATTCTTCCATTCAATTCTATCATAGGAAAGGCTATAATAGAAAACACAAGTGCTATATTGGAAAATGAAGAAGTTGATAAACTTCTAAGCAAATGTCAAAATATAGTATATCCGACTTTTATTGAAGATACATTTAGAGACATCTATTTTACGGATGAAGAGAATCATTGGTTGGATATTGTTTCTACAAACATTCGCAGAATAGAAAACCCATACAAACAGGCTATTGCATATTTCGCTTTATTCCAATCTTGTATTATAAAACGACCATATAATCTTTTTCATCGCAAAAATCTTTATGTTCGTTTACAAGATGTAGAGCGTAGTTTTGGCAATAAGAAAACCTGGGATACTCCATTCGAAGAACACTTTCGGAGATTTGTGGAAGAAGCAAATGCTGCAGTTTTTAATAACGGAGAAAATTGTCGATCAATAAACAAAGATATATTTGATGTTAAAGGAAACTATGACTTTGTTTATATAGATACGCCATATCTAAATGATAGTGGAATGGGGGTTGATTATGCTGATTTCTATCATTTTCTAAATGGACTTGTTGATTATGATAATTGGAGCAAAAAGATAGATTACAATAGCAGACATTTGAGATTATACAGACAACCGAATGTTTGGAATAATCAAGAAACCATACATAAAGCATTTGAACAATTGCTTGCTAAATTTCAAGATGCAACAATGGCAATATCGTATCGTTCAAATGGAATTCCATCGATAGATGAAATTGTGTTGATGTTAGAAAATTTGGGCAAAAAGGTTACGGTTTATCAAAGCTGTGATATTAAATATGTGTTAAGCACAAAACATTGTAAAGAGGTTTTAATAGTGGCACAATAGTTTGTTTAGAATCTAATAATTGTGGCGTATGTAGTGAATGAAGTGACCCCAAAAGTTTGGACAAAAAACTTTTGGGGTCACTTCACGTCTCGGGGGTGGCGCTCTTGTTTTTTTAATTATTTTTACTAACTTTGTATCTGGTTGCCCCCGTACTGATAAGTTATAGACCATTAATTACAAGATTATGAAAGTCAAGAATCTACTTTTTGTGTTGTTGGCGCTCTCGCTAACCATAGTATCGTGCGAGCAGAAACCAGTCGATGAGGACAACTCTAACACTACTCAGCCTGAACCCGAACCCGAACCCGAACCAGAGCCCGAGGGCACTCGTTTTGAGGCTAAATACTCAAGTGGTGCATACTACTCGGATCAATACTCACCAGGCGTGGATAACTACTTCATATCACTATCGGACAATGGTTTTGACGCTAACGGATATGTACAGCCCAACTCCACATACTTCCGTTTCGACCTGTATGCTCCAAAGTACGATGGCCAGTGGCAGGAGTATATGGCGCTACCTGTGGGTGAGTACCTCTACGACGCTGACAACACCTATGCAGAGTGGACATTCTCGGCCGACTACTCGGAGTACGTCACAACAAACGATACGGAAGTCTCAGCCAAGCTCAAGTTCGAGTCGGGAAAGCTCGTTGTTACCGAGGAGCTAACCACATTCATAGGCGTGGTTGAGGGAGAGACATTCATTGTGAAATTTTCGGGTGAGCATGTTATCGCAAACGTGACCCCTAAGCCTATGGAGGACCGAGAACTTAAGGTAGAGAAGGCCTATGCAATCTACTATGGCGATAAGTTCACGCCAGGCCAGGCCGATAACTTCTACCTATATTTAAGTGATAAGGGGCTCGATGAGTACGGTTTCGAGCAGGCAGGAGGCATCTACTACGCCTTTGACCTCTACACCGAGTGTGTCGAGGATATGGTGCTGCCGTATGGCACATACGCTTGGGATGCCAACGATAGCCTTGCGGCGGGCACCGTCAGCGCATACTACACAACATACTACTCGGTAAACAATGAGGGTACGGGCTATAACGACAAAATATACCCCACAGAGGCTACCGTGACGGTGAGTGCCGATGGCATCGAGGCAGAGGTATGGTTTGACGAGGCGAAGCACACCCTTACATTCGAGGGCGTGGCGACCATCTACGAAGCACCAGAAGAGGAATAATATTAATAAAAATAACGAAAATATTTGCATTTTCAAATAAGTTTGTTTAGTTTTGTATCTATAAACGGTGTGTGCCTAATAATGAGATAAATATATATTTAACAACTAAAACATACAAAACTATGAGAATTAAACATTTACTTTATTTGTTGTTTGCATTGCCTTTGGCATTTGTAGCGTGTGAGAACACAGAGGAGCCAAAGCCACAGGTTGAGAAAGAGGCTGTCTTGACTCTTACTTCTGAGGCTGTGATGAACTTTGATGCTGCAGGTGGCGAGGGTGTAATCACCTATACCGCTAAGATGGTGGAGGTAACTCGCGAGGCTCCAGAGGCTCAGGTTGAGGCGACTTGCGAGGCTGACTGGGTAACAGATCTTACAGTTGCCGAGAATATCACTTTCACGGTTTTGGCTAACGAGGCTGAGGCTCGTGAGACTAAGGTGGTTGTAACATACAGCGACAAGTCGTTTGAGGTAGCTGTTAAGCAGGCCGCTAAGGGTGAGGATCCCAAGCCTGAGTATGCAATGGATGTTAAGCTTGCGGCAGCTCAGCGCTACGCGAGCTCGGAGTTTGGCCTCTCTGACAGCCACTTTGCGTTGGCATTTGCCGATGATGCTGAGAATGTAGAGCTCTTCTTGCTCTTGGTAGGCGCTGAGGGTGAGACCGTTCTTGCTGCTGGCGACTACTCAAGCAACACCGATAGCCTCTTGGCCGAGGAGTGCGAGATGTTCATCTGGGAGCCCGCTGCAGTGCACTACTTCACTGAGGGCGTTGCATCGGTAGCTGTTGATGGCGACACCTACACTTTCGATATTGAGCTTGCCGATGAGGATGCTCAGCTTTACCACTTCACCTACGAGGGCACTGTCCTCAATATGGTACCTGCTGAGAAGCCCGCACCTGAGACATTTGTTCCCGTAAAGGTTGAGGCTTACCGCGTTGATACTTGGGATTTGGGTAACTTCGAGCTCGACCTCTACATCGACGAGAACAACTACCACTCACTCGATATGCAGGATTTGGTTGCTCCTAACGATAAGTACCTCACCGCAGGCCACTACTCTATGGAGGATGGCAGCGTTACCTCTTGGTCAAACTTCGTTTGCAACATCGAGACTGGCGAGGGTGCATTTATCGTAGCTGCCGAGTTAGACCTTACACACAATGCCGATGGTACATCTACACTCAAGGGCTACTTCGAGTCGGAGTATGGCAACCACCTGGACATCGACTGGACTGGCGTAATCGAAGGTTTCAACTTCTCAACAGGTGGAGACACTCCAGAGCCAGGTGAGACTGTAGAGTTCACTGCTGAGTTCTTCGATGGCACTTACTATGGCGATGGTAATTACTATATCGTTGTATCAGATGCCGAGGTAACAGGTAGCTACGGCGCTGATGGCGGTACTTACTACTACTTCGACATCTACGCTGGCGTGGAGACTGAGGATTTGTCAGTACCCAATGGCGTCTACACATTTGATAGCTCAAATAGCTACGCTAATGGCACATTCACCGAGGAGTATGGCTATGGCTTCCTACTCACTGATGGTGTTCCCACTTGGTACTACTATGCTGAGGGCAGCAAGATCACGGTATCGGACAACAAGATTGTTGCCGAGCTTATCTTGACCGATGGTTCGAAGCATATTGTAACCTATGAGGGCAGCTTATCACTCGGTGGTGGCGTACTCTCTGAGGATATTGAGGTCAACGCAACAGATTGGGATGTGATGGTTGATTACTACGGACAGTATTACAATGATGAGACCGACAACTACTATGTTCAGATATTCGAGGATGCAGAGACTGGCAATGGTCGCTACTTCGTTTTCGACCTCTTGGCCGACTACGCTACTTGTGAAGACCACAGTGGTACATTCACCGCATCGGAGGATTTCGGTATCAACACCTTCGTATCAGGTTATCTCGAAGATGGTTATTTGGCAGGTAGCTGGTACGCAGAGCTTGAGGGTGGTTCAGTAGCTGGAGTAATGGCTCCATTGACTGAGGGTACTGTTAACGTAACTCTTAACGATGATGGCACTCAGACATACGTATTCGACTTCAAGGATGATAGGGGCAATAAGATTACTGGCTCGGTAACAGCTAATCCTTTCTCAAGCGGTTACGCTCTCAGCGCACAGCCTAAGACTAAGTCGTATGCTATCGAGCTCCCCAAGCGCGTAGTACGCTAATCGACGGGATATATTCAAGATTCTCACAAAGGGTCACCTATCTATAGGGTGGCTCTTTGTTTTTTGTTAGTTACAGGCATTGTAGATAACAAAAAAATCACTATATTTGCCCGATATTAGATAATTATTCAAAAAAATATATGTCTATGAAGAAGATTTTTTCAATTATGGCGCTTCTATCGCTTCTCGTGGTAGCCTGCGAGAATGGCGGTGAGGAGAACAAAAAGCCCACAGTAACAGTCACTTCGGAGAGTGTTGTTGAGGTTGGTGTTGATGGTGATACGGTAGACATCCTCTACACCATCGCCAATGGTTCCGACTCTAATGTTAATGTCTCGGAGTCTGTTGCGTGGATTGACACCGAGGTTGAGGCATCAAAAGTTGTTGTAACAGTAAAGGCTAACGATGGTCTGACACCACGTGAGGCTAAGATTAAGCTCACCTACTACAGCTCATCGGCAGTTGTTACCATTAGGCAGGAAGGTAGAGCTACTGGCGACTACGATGTGGAGTTTAGAGCAGAGCGCTTCGAGGGTATCTACTTCGGCACGGATGACTCTACAACGCCCAACTATTACGTAATCATCTCGGATATTAGTGTAAATGACGATGGCTCACCAAAGGCTAACGGCACATACTATTTCTTCGATATGTATCACAACACCAAGGCTGATGAGGCTCTCCCCATTTTGCCTAATGGCAACTACACATACGATGTTGAGAATGGCTATAAGCACCTCACATTTACTGAGGAGGGTAGCTGGTATGCTGTGATGAATGCTGAGGGCAAGTACGCAACAAACAGTGGGTTTAAGACGGCCTCTGTGAGCGTTACCGATGATAAGTTCGAGGCAATCATAGAGCTTGAAAATGGCGAGAAGCACCATGTAGTGTTCAACGGTAGACTACAGACATCTATTGGCCACGTGCGCTCAACATTATTCAATGACGTTGAGTTCGATGTTGAGGATGCTACAATCACTGTAAGCCTCCTTGGCGACGAGGATGGCGATGGCCAGCATAACTGGTTTATCGAGGCTAAGAAGGGCGACAAAATCTATATGGTTGACGTCTTCAATGCAAGCACCGAGTCATGCGCAGGCCTCTATCAGATGATGGATGTCGATGGCAAGGATTTCGCTAATCGCTATCTTCCAGGCTTGTTGGGTGAGGATGGTCTCGTAGGCTCATGGTATGTTAAGCTCACCGATGGTGCTATCAAGGGTGATGTGATGGTTCCTATGGCAGAGGGTGTTATCCAGATTGTTGTTGAGGGCGACACTCTCCGCATTGAGTACGGCTGTAAGGATGATGCTGGCAACAACATCACCGGTAGCGTATCGGGCAAGTTCACCGTGAAGGATGTACTCCTGTAATAACAGAATAACAGCAAGATACAATCATTAAACTAACTAATTTAATAAAACTATGAAAAAACTATTTTACCTTTTGCTTGCATTGCCATTGGCATTTGCAGCATGTGATGATCCAGAGCCAGGCACAGATAAGCCTGTTGAGAAGACTTCTGTATTGAAGGTGACAGAGACTACTCTTGACTTTGAGGCTAAGGGTGGCGCAGGCGTTATCAACTACTCTGTAGAGAACGCAGTAGAGGGCACAGAGGTTGAGGCTACTTGCGAGGCTGACTGGGTAACAGACCTTACTGTAGCTGAGACTATCACTTTCAACGTTGCTGCTAACGAGGGCGAGGCACGTGAGGCTACCGTTGTTGTAACTTACGGAGAGCTTTCTAAGAGCGTTGCTGTTAAGCAGGCTGCTAAGGGCGAGGAGCCAAAGCCTAACATTCCTGTATTCGAGGCTGTAACCGCCACTGTTGAGTATGAGTGGAACGTGACTATGGGTGAGGTAGAGTTCAAGCTCGAGAACCCAATCGAGGGTGTTGAGGTTAAGGCTAAGAGCGGTGCTATGTGGATTAGCCAGGTACAGGTTAAGGAGAACAAGATTGTCTTCGCTTTGGCTGAGAACAAGGGTGAGGCTCGTGAGGACAAGATCACTGCCGAGTATGGTATGTTGGAGCCTATCGAGTTCACCGTTAAGCAGGGCGCTTATGTTGCTCCTGCTCCAGTGGTAACCATCGCCGAGGAGAGCGTAGCTTTGGCTTACGACGCTACTGAGGGTTCGTTCACCTACACCGTAGAGAATCCTGTTGAGGGTGTTGTGGCTGAGGCTACTACCGATGCTGAGTGGATTTCTAACCTTGCAGCTGCTGATGGCACTGTATCGTTCACCACCAGCGTAAACGAGGGCTTTGTTCGTGAGGCTACCATCACCGTTACCTATGGCGTCGCATCAGATACTATCAATGTTAAGCAGGCTGCCGAGGGTCAGAATCCCGATTTGAACTACTATCAGTATGGCATCGTAACATTCGAGGCACAGGCTCGTACCGCCAATGTTTGGGATATCATTATGAGCGAGCAGCACCCCGAAATGGGCCAGATGTTTACCCGTATCACAGTTCAGCTCTCGGAGGATAACACAGGTCTTATCCCCACTGGCGAGTACAGCACCGAGGATGGCTCTATTCTTGTAAACACTTCAACTGCAAATGGCTATAGCACTTGGCGTTATAACTCTTCAAGTGCCGACATCACTATCTGCGATGTATATGTTGAGAACGACCTCGAGGCTCACACTTCATATATTGAGGGTATGTTCCAGATTGGCAACGAGGTATATGGTTTCTCTTATGAGGGTGCTGTTGATGGCTTTATGTACGAGGAGCTTGGCGAAGAGGGTGTAACCAACTGGACATCATTCTCAAGCCGCTACGCATTTGAAGACTGCTATATTCTTTCGGGTAACGCTGAGGGCTTCACCATTGAGCTCTACATCCACGAGATGGGCGTAACGAGCAGCAACCACGGTACAGCTCCTGCGGTTGGCACTTATCCTGTGCTCAACTGGATGTTTAGCACTTCTGAGAACTACTGCGAGGGTACAAACGGTGGTTCAAAGGTTAACGGCATCTACCTCAAGAGTGAGGGTGAGGTCGTAATCGAGGAGGCTGCTGACGGTTACACTGTTACTTTCAATGTTGTTGACTCAAACGGCACAGCTTGGAAGGGTACATACACTGGTACTTTGTAGTCTACGCTACAAGTGAAAAGCAAAAAACGACTCCTTTGGGGGTCGTTTTTTGCTTTTAGGGTGAAATGCGGTGAAAAAGATATAGGCAGGGTTGTTATTTGGAAAAAAAGTTATTACTTTTGTATAGTGAGAGAATTTTTTTGCACAAACACTAACAACCTATTTCTACAAAATGAGAAAGTTTTTCTATTTCTTGCTTGCATTGCCATTGGTATTTACAGCATGTAACAACGAGGATGAGCCAACACCCACTCATAAGCCTGAGCAGCCATCGCTTAAGCTGACATCAGAGGCTGTTGTAGAGTTCCCGGCCGAGGGTGGTGAGAATGTGATTACTTACACCTACGATGCTGGTGATGTAGGTGCCAATGAGGAGATTACGGGAGAGATTGCTACGCTAACTATTACGTGCGAAGCTGAATGGATTGATGTCGCGAAGGAGGCTGCTCCACTTGGCGAGATTAAGTATAGCGTGGCCAAGAACGAGACTACTGAGGCTCGTGAGGCTACGATTCAAGCGACACTCAATGCTCTATCAATAGAGGTCACCATAAAGCAGGCGGCAGGCACAGGCACTACCGAGCCAGAACCTTCGTTTGAGGGTTGGGGTATTATAGGCACGCTGAACGACTGGGATGCCTCTAAGGCTATCATAATGGAGGATGCCAATGGCTACTATGTAGCTAAAGCTGTGGCGCTTGCGACAACGGATAAGTTTAAGTTTGTCAAGGATGGCGATAATGCTGTAAACCGTGGTGGTAATGGTCTGGCGGCTGATGTCGACTACTTCTATACGGCGCAGTTGTGGGGTAGCGATATACATGTAAGCGTGGCTGGCACCTACGACATCTACCTCAATGCCAAGGAGGATACCTACTACATTATGAGCGAGGGTAAGTCTCCCGCCGAGGCGCTTGAGCCCCTTGCTCCAGGCGAGGACCTCTACGAGGTGTATGGCAACTTCGAGGGTGAGAAGGTGCGCCTATATGCCGATAAGAAGTACCTGGCGGCGAAAGGTGTGAAGTTTAACACCACTACCGCAGAGTTTGATATCCGCGTGAACGAGACGGAGAGGGTATATGGCGCTGTTGAGGATGACACTTATGCCGTAGAGGAGGAGATTAAGGTTGCCCAGAGCGAGACAAAGATTAAGGTCGAGGTCGAGGCTGGCGTGGAGTACGACATCTACTATCGTAGCGATATGTCAAGCGTGTGGGTGATGCCCGTAGATGTAAAACCGCTTATTTGGGAGGAGGCAACGGGTATTGCCTTCAGCAGTACCAACTTCGCTATAAACTTGAAGGCTGAGGATCTGGAGTTTTTCTTCGATTTCTACTGCGGTGTAGCTGCCGAGAATAACATCATCCCTGAGGCTACCTACTACGTGAACAACGAGAACGATGGAGGCTATAACTTTAACCTCGACAATGAGTATGATATGCGTATCAATGGCGTCAAGACAAAGCTCAAGAGTGGCACCATGGTCATCAAGCATATCTCTGGTGGCTACGACATCACAATAGATGTGGAGAGCATCCATAACGACAAGGTTAAGGCTCACTACGTGGGTCCAATAGGTGAGATTGCCTTGATGGGGAGTCCCATAACCAACCCCGAATAGGTTGTAGCAGCTACATTGAAACATCAACGTCCGATACAATATTTGAGTTGTGTCGGACGTTATGATATAGCTTTTTTGATAAATACACTAACCGTATGAAGAAGAATGGCATAATTCTGATTGTCGCCGTGGCAGTGTCAGCAATTGTAGGTGCTATCACGGCTGTTGTATCACTATCATTGGGTGGTGACACAACGATAAAGGAGGTGGTATATACTCCCGATTCGGGGAACGTTGCTGAGCCTCGCCCCCAGGTGGTACTATCTAACACCGACTATCCCGACCTAACCTTTGCTGCTGAGAGTGCTGTGCGCTCTGTGGTGCATATCGAGACCACCATCGATGTGGGATATATGGAGTACGACCCCATTATGGAGTTCTTTGGCTTCGGCCCTCAGCCAGGTACGATGGAGGCCACGGCAGGTGGCTCGGGTGTCATTATCTCGGAGGATGGCTACATTGTGACTAACGACCATGTATTGGAGAATGCTAAGCGTGTGCGTGTCACACTATACGATGGCCGCAAGTTCGACGCTACGATTGTCGGCACCGACCCAGATACTGATGTAGCGCTCATTAAGATTGACGCCACAGAACTTGCCGTTATGCCCTTTGGCTCGTCGGACGACCTGCGTCTTGGAGAGTGGGTGCTGGCTATAGGCTACCCCATGGAGCTTCAGACAACGGTTACGGCGGGTATTGTCTCGGCAAAGGCTCGCCACCTTGGTGCTATCAGCGAGCGTACGGGCATCGAATCGTTCATACAGACCGATGCCGCTGTGAACCCTGGTAATTCGGGTGGTGCGCTGGTAAACACACGAGGTGAGCTTGTCGGTATCAATACGCTTATCAAGACCTCGACAGGTAGCTTTGTCGGTTACTCGTTTGCTGTTCCTGAGACCATCGTGCGTAAGGTCACCACCGACCTTATAGAGACAGGCTCGGTGCAGCGTGCCGTGCTCGGTATCTCGTTTACGGAGGTTGACCAGGAGCTTGTCGATAAGGCTGGCTATCAGTACGATATTGACGAGGTGCATGGCATCTTCGTCTCGGGAGTTGCCCGCGGTGGCGCTGCTGAAATGGCTGGCATAGCCGTTGGCGATATTATCGTCTCGTTCGATGGTGTAGATGTTAACGATAGCTCAACGCTCTTAGAGCAGGTTAGCAAGCATCGACCTGGTGATGTGGTGACCCTCGGACTACGTCGTGAGGGTAGGGCATTCGAGGTGGAGGTAACACTCCAGAATCGTTATGGCGAGACCACTATGCGTAAATCGTCGCACCACAGATAGAGGTGTGCGGATAGTAAAATAATGGGAGACAACTCATTGCGAGTGCCTCCCATTATTGTCTTGGTATGCGGGACTACTTATTTAGCTTCGCCCACGTGTCCTTCAATGTCACTGTGCGGTTGAAAATAAGATGGTCGGGCGTAGAGTCCTTGTCTACGTTGAAGTAGCCTATGCGCTGGAACTGCAAGTAGTCCATAGGCTTAGCATCTGCCAAGAACTTCTCTACGTAGCACTCTTTGAGCACCTTCAACGAATCTTCATTGATCATCTGCTTCATAGCCTCCAAGGCATCACAACCAGTCTCCTTGCGGATGGCAGCCATCTCGTCGCGAGGGTTCTCCACCTTCCACAAACGGTCGTAGAGGCGTACCTCGGCCTTAATGCAGTGAGCCGCACTCACCCAGTGAAGCGTGCCCTTAACCTTGCGGTTGCTGCCAGGCATGCCGGTCTTGGTGTCGGGATCGTACTCAGCATATACGGTGGTTACGTTACCCTCGGCATCCTTCTCGCAGCCTGTGCACTTGACGATATAGGCATTCTTTAGGCGCACCTCCTGACCTGGTGTCATTCGGAAGTACTTCTTGGGAGCATCCTCCATGAAGTCTTCACGCTCCATCCATAGCTCGCGGCTAAACTCTATGGTGTGTGTGCCCGACTCGGGGTCCTCGGGGTTGTTCACAGCCTCCATGGCCTCTACCTGACCCTCGGGGTAGTTGGTGATGATGAGCTTGACGGGGTCGATAACGGCGCTTACACGTGTAGCGCGCTTGTTGAGGTCGTCACGTACGGCGCTCTCCAACAGAGCCATATCGTTTAACGCATCGTAGGTGGTGTAGCCAATCTTATCCACGAAGTTGCGGATAGACTCGGGCGAGTAACCACGACGGCGGAAGCCACACAATGTCGGCATACGTGGGTCATCCCAGCCATTCACCAAGCCCTCCTTAACAAGGATTAGCAAGTTACGCTTACTCATTAGCGTATAGTTGAGGTTGAGCTTGTTGAACTCATACTGACGAGGACGCTCATCCGACTCATCAACACCCTCCTTTACCCAGTCGACAAAGAGGTCGTACAAGGGGCGGTGGGGCACAAACTCCAAGGTACACAACGAGTGAGTTACGCCCTCGAAGTAGTCGCTCTGGCCGTGGGCAAAGTCGTACATGGGGTATACCTTCCACTTGTCACCCGTGCGGTGATGTGGGTGATTTACAACGCGGTAGATGATTGGGTCGCGGAAGTGCATATTAGAGCTTGCCATATCTATCTTAGCACGCAACACCATGCGTCCCTCCTCAATCTCGCCATTTGTCATCTTCATAAAGAGGTCGAGGTTTTCATCTATTGGTCTGTTACGGAAGGGGCTTTCGGTTCCCGCTTGTGTGGGTGTGCCCTTCTGCTCGGCAATTTGCTCCGAGGTCTGCTCGTCGATATATGCCTTGCCCGCCTTGATAAGACGTACGGCAAAGTCCCACAACTGCTCGAAGTAGTCCGAGGCGTAGTACTCTGCGCCCCACTTGAAGCCGAGCCACTCGATATCCTCCTTAATTGCATCTACATACTCTACATCCTCCTTGGTGGGGTTTGTATCGTCGAAACGTAGGTTACATACACCGCCATAGCGCTCCGCTACACCAAAGTCCAAGCAGATGGCCTTGGCGTGGCCAATATGTAGATAGCCGTTGGGCTCGGGTGGGAAGCGGGTCTGAACACGAGTCTTACCCTTAGCTATCGCCTCCTCAATAACCACCTCAACAAAGTTCAACGACTTCTCCTTTACTTCAGTTACTTCTGTTGTCATAATCGTATATGTTGTTTAATTGCTTATTACTCAATATCCTGTCTTTTGCGTTTTAGGTTGATGCCAAAGTCGAGGTTGACATCTATCTGCAGCCATTGTCGCGTGCCCCAGCCCGTGCCATCATACTCTGCCGTGATGCCCGCAGCCACACCCACAGTATCATCAAAGAAGCGTCGCCCGTACGATAGGGTGATGGCCTCGTATATACCCTTGGTCGAAGCATATAGCGGCAGACCATGGTATAGGTTAGCGCCATAGTTTTCATAGAAACTATACAGCGGGCCACAACCTACGTATAGACGGTTTGAGAGACGCACATCGTGCCACTCAACCTCGGCAAATAGCTCGCCGCCAAAGGGATACTTCCACACATTCTCGTTTATGCGGTCGCGCTGCAACGACTGCACGTACGATAGCCTAAAGTCGAAGTGTATCGGTCGCGACGAGGTGCGTGCCTCGAAGTCGAAGCCTACGTATGGTGTGAGTAGTAGGTTGTCTACCACGCCGTCGTGCGTCTCGGGGTTGCGGTCCTTGGCATAGTGACCCATCATAAGGTCGTAACCCATATAAAACCACCTTACGGGCATACGTCCCGACGACATTATCATAAAGGCCTCGCGCGTGTCGAAGTCGCGCATACCGGTGTAGTCCACAGCAAACTCCACGTATGAGTCGCCCCAATTGGGATCCTCGTAGCGCGCCAGTACGCCACCTATGCGGTTGTGATAGTAGAGGTAGGAACGGTCGAAGAAGAGGGGCTGGCGTAGGCCTCGCATCTCCTCGCGCGGGAAAATACCGGCAAATACCTTGACCTTAGGTGCTCGGTAGGCGTAGAATAGCTGCACGTTAGCATCGGATAGAAACTTGGCGTTGTGGCCAAAGTCCTGCACCATATCCACGGCAAACCTTAGCTCGTTGTGCTCTGCCCATACGATGCCCACCTTGGGTGTCAGACGTGCGCTAAAGAGTGTCCCCGAGCTCACACCATCCATCGCGGCATACTCGGTGTTGTCGAAGAGCGTGGTGAAGTCGGCACCTAAGCGTAGCTCCTGCGCCGAGAGAGTTGCACTCCCCCCAATAAGCAGCGTCACGATAGCCGCAATATGTAGGATGAATCTGCGCATAGGTCTGCCAAGAAAAAACATTTCTGCAAAAATACTCAAAATATTTTATATTTTATTACTTTTGTGGCGTAATTATTAAATTTACTTAAAAAAGCACCATCCTATATGCGTAAATTGCTTAACGAGGAGCTTGGTCGTCCTACTCTCGAAGAGTATGCCACACAGGAGAAACTCCCTGTGGTTGTGGTACTTGATAACGTGCGCTCGGCACAGAACGTGGGCTCGTTTTTCCGTACGGCCGATGCCTTTGGCATGGAGCGTATAGCGCTCTGTGGCATTAGTGCCACGCCCCCTAACCGCGAGATTCACAAGACGGCACTTGGCTCGGAGCAGAGCGTAGCGTGGGAGTATCACTCTTCGACGCTCGATTGCGTGGCGAAGCTCCGCGAGGCGGGCTACCGCATTATCGCTGTAGAGCAGATCGAGGGTGCCGTTATGCTCGACGACTTCCGCGTGGAGGAGGGAGCAAAATATGCCCTAATCTTTGGTAACGAGGTGGAGGGTGTAGCTCAGGCTGTTGCCGACGAGGTGGATGGCGCCATCGAGATTCCACAGGTGGGCATCAAACACTCGCTCAACGTCTCAGTCTCGGCAGGTGTGCTTATGTGGGAACTCTTCCGCCAGCTGCGATAGCTGCGTACAATAATAAGAATGAGGATATTATGCCAACGGCATAATATCCTCATTTGTTATATCAACATATAGGCTTAGAAGTAATACTTGAAGCCTATGCTTGGACTAAACGACAGACCGAAATCGACGGTATTTAGTGTCAGGCCCTCTTTCGATAGCATCACATAGTCGAGAGCTAAAAGACTCGCTGATAGGCCAATGCGCTCAGTGGGCTGATACTCTAAGCCTACGATGTTGACTCCAAGCCCGAAGCCAGGAATGCCAAAACCTTCTGATGCTGCGTAGCAGAAGAGAATGTCGAGAGATGGGGTGTAGTAGAGCTTGTCGCATATAGGCACAAAGTAGCTGAGTTTAGGGCCTACTGTAAGGATGTGTGTGGCACCGTCGCCGCCTGTCACTGAGTAGCCGAGGCCGAGGCCTACCATAAACTTGTCTGCCACGAAGTAGCCTACGTTAGGCTGAACTGTGAACTCGGCAGCTGTAGCGCTTTCGCCCTCCACAATAACTGAGCTCACACCAAAGCCGAGGTTGCCGCCAACGTAGATGTCACCCTTCTGCTGTGCCGATACTGTTGATAGGGAGATGACCAGTAGTGTCAATAGAGTAGAGAATAGTTTTTTCATATTAAGTGGGTATTAAGTTAATGGTAACACAAATATAGCTATAAAAGTGTATACAACTTTGCAAAACAGAAATTATTTGCCTAAAATTTTGCATATACCAAAATAAGTCGTATATTTGCACCGCTCTTTTACAAAAAAAGATGGTTTAAGGAGGGTTGGGTGAGTGGCTTAAACCAGCAGTTTGCTAAACTGCCGATATCGTAAGGTATCCGCTGGTTCGAATCCAGTGCCCTCCGCTTTTGAAGAGTTTTGTTGCGACCGAGACATCTCGGTCGTTTTTTTGTTATATCTGCAACACCCTGTGCAAGCACGGTGTGCAGAATAACAATAACGGGGTTCCCCCGCAACAAAACAGAGTTCGCTACTGATTCTCACTTTAAGGCTGGTTGCGGGGATATTATGGAGGTTTATTGCTTGGCCTATGGCCTGCGCATTTTTAGAGGTATCCCCGCGAGCTTGGGCTTGTGCCCTGCGCTTCGAATCCAGTGCCCTCCGCTTTTGAGTATAATTTGCAGACGACCGCAAGGTCGTCTTTTTTTGTTGCCTTGTGTTTGTCTAAGCAACGTGCTTACAAAATTTTTCACTTGTAGGATAGGACTCGAAGGTGCACCATGGTGCAGCTCGCGCGGATACCAAAGAAAAAGAGCGGAGACCGAAGGTCGAGCAATAAAATTCACTCCTATCCGCGCAACCTTGCCAATATACTATGCTGGGCACCAATATAGACTTTGGCGTTTTTGCATAGCAAATGGTTGATGATGTGTGATGTCGTGAGCTTGCTCAAATGATTTCACACAACATCAATCCATAGGCCGAGAAACAGCCACGCCAAAGGCTCTATGAACGACAACAAAAAAGGCCGACTACAGAAAAGTCAGCCTTGTGCCCAGGATAGGACTCGAACCTACATGCCGTTAAGCACTCGCACCTGAAACGAGCGCGTCTACCATTTCGCCACCTGGGCAGCAGTTTCAGAGCACAAAAGTAGTATATTTTTTTGAATTTTTGTATATTTGTGCGAAATTTATTTGATGACACGGGCGTTTATATTCATGATAGACTGCCGATTACAAAACGTATACCGCTTATAACTATGAACTTAACTACTGCCAAGAAGGGATATATCATCGCTTTAGCCACACTTCTACTTGTTGTCATCGACCAGGTTGTCAAGATGTTAGTCCATGCAAATATGGAGGTGGGCGATGTTACGCAGGTCTTCTCGTGGTTTAACCTCTGCTATGTAGAGAATCCGGGCTTTGCCTTCGGCATGGAGCTCGGTGGCAACTGGGGTAAGATTATCTTGAGTCTCTTCCGTTTGGTGATGATTGGCGCGCTGATTTATGGTATTCGTTATCTACTAAAGAAGGGTAGTGAGGTACCTACGGGTGTTATTGTCGGTGCGGTGCTTATTCTTGCAGGTGCTATAGGTAACATGGTCGACTGCATGTTCTACGGTATGTTGCTCGACACGCAGGATGCTGGCTTCCTTATGGGTGATGTCATCGACATGATTCATCTGCCGCTGTTTAAGTGGGAGAACTGCCCCGAGTTCCTTAACTTCCTTGTGGGTCATGATGGCTACTTCTTTGGTGCTATCTTCAACTGTGCCGATGCCTATATCTCGGTTGCTGTTGTCTACCTGCTTATTTTCCAGTACAAATTCTTTAAGTAGTGCGTGACGCTAATCGACGAATTCATACAATGGCTTGAGGCGGAGCGACGTTATTCGCCACTCACGGTGCGTAACTACCGCCGTGATGTGGAGGAGTTTGTTGCTTGGTGTGGTCGCACGCCTGAAACCTTTGCTCCCGATGATGTTGTGCGCAACGATGTGGAGGATTGGGTTATACACCTCTTTGAGGTGCGTAAGCTTAAGGCATCGAGCGTAAACCGCACTATGGCGTCGCTGCGTACATTCTGGCGATGGATGCTTAAGCATGGTCATGCCGAGAAGGAGCTAATGCGTACCATTCACCAATATAAAACACCCAAGCGGCTACCAACGTTTGTGCCCGACACGCGCATGGATGATGTTGTTGCGGAGCTTAAGGAGGATATTGCCTCGGATGACTTCGAGCGGCTGCGCGACGCCTTAATCATACTCCTTATATATACTGGTGGCCTGCGCCTCTCGGAGCTTGTCGAGGCCAATCGCGATGATCTCTCGGCAGATATGACAACCCTGCGCGTGGTAGGTAAGGGTCGCAAGCAGCGCATACAGCCGCTCTTGAGTTCGCTACAAGGAGTGCTAAAAAAGTATTTTAGTCAAATTTCTTCACAAAATATTTGCACAGGTCAAAAAAAAGCATTAATTTTATCCAAGAAAGGAGCACGTATCAGCCGCCGCACCGTGGAGCGTATTGTGGATAAGAAACTTAAGGGTGTGGGTGTCAACGGCAAGACCTCGCCGCACGTGTTGCGTCACACCTTTGCCACGAAGGTTCTCAACGAGGGTGGCGACCTACGCGAGATACAGGAGCTCTTGGGCCACAGCTCGCTAAAGGCCACGCAGGTATACACTCACCTCGACATCGAGCGACTAAAGGAGGTGTACACTGTAGCCCACCCGCGAGAGAGGCACGCTCATTGATAGACGGACAGTTGGATGCCACACGAGCGTCCGACACTATATATAAACTTAATACTTTATGACCTATGAACGTACAGATTCAGTCAGTAAAATTCGATGCAGGCAAGCAACTGCTTGAGTTCATTCAGAAGAAGATGGATAGATTGGATCGCTTTGTCGATGAGAGAGCGGGAGATGTTGAGGTGGTATTGCGTCTCGACCCCGATTCAGAAAAGGGCAACAAAGTAGTAGTAATTTCGCTCCGCGTGCCGGGCGGAGATATCCGCGTTGAGGAGCGAGCATTCACCTTTGAGGAAGCGATAGACAATTCGATGGATATAATTAAGCGTCAGTTGGAGAAGGCGAAGGCTAAGTTCGAAAAATAGGTTCTTTGATGTTATAAGGCATCATCTACTGCCGCTAACTAATTATCTCGTCAATGGGCAGTACGCCATAGTACAGCCCATCGCCAAGAAATTCGCCGAGCGTTGTATTTAATACCTTCTAACATCAAATAATTTATAGCAATAAGCCACACAATCTGTGGGCATCCCTAAAAGTAAGAGACCTCGGGATAGTACTTAGACGTACATCCCGAGGTCTCTTCTTTTGTGATGCACCATATCTCACGACTTCTCGCAACAAATCTGGCCTCGGCGAAGCCCACCCTCGTTTTTTGTCCTCACGGAATCCTCCCATTTTTTCATTGTCTATGTATTGTATCTTTCGGGGAAAATGCCTATCTTTGTACTATATACATGAGATAAACTATTATACCAATATGAAAAGAGTACTACTACTAACTGTTGCGCTGTTTGCGTTCATGGGCATCGAGAGCGCCGTGGCGCAGTCGCGTACATCATACTTTATGGAGGGCTCCTACTTCCGCTCGGAGCTTAACCCCGCCCTTGCTCCCACGCGTGGCTACCTTGCACTGCCTGGCATATCGGGCATAGGCATAGATATGTCGTCGAACTACCGCTCCGCAGAGAACTTCCTCTTCGAGCGCAATGGCGAGATTGTCTCGGGCTTCGACCCCGCAGTGTCAGCCGATGACTTCCTGGGTAACCTCCCCGAGCTTTGCAATAGTGGCACTACGGTAAATGCTCAGATTCTGGGTGTGGGCTTCTACAAGAAGCGTAAGTTCTGGAGCTTCGGCATTGGCTCTCACCTCATGGCGAGCTCATCTATCTCGCGCGATATGTTTAGTACGCTTAAGCAGACGGGAACCTATGTTAATCCCAATGGCACAGCATCTATGGAGGGCACGGGCTACCTTGATGCCTATGTAGGTGTTTCGTTCCCTGTATGTAAGTGGTTGAACCTCGGCGTTAAGGCTAAGTTCCTTGTGGGTGTTATCAACCTCGACTTCGATATCGATAGTGCCACCACAACCCTTGCTGGTAGCGACATCGCGGGCACGTTGCGTGGCAAGTGGAGACTCAATGGTCTACTGCGTCGCAACGAGTATATCGCTGCGGATGGTAGCTATGACCTTCCCGCGGGTGTCAATGACGACAGCTTTGGCTATCTCATAAGTAACGCCAAGAGCTTCGGTGCTGCCATAGACTTCGGTGCCGAGTTCCGCCTCTTGGGTGACCACCTGCGCATATCGGCCGCCGTCACCGACCTCGGCTTTATAAGGTGGGCGCCAGAGACCCACGTGGGTGGTAATGTTGTTGCCGACTACCGCTTCGAGGGGCTCGATGGTAATAACGTCCTCGATATGAACATCGAAACCAACGAAGACTCTTTCACACCAGGTGCCTACGAGGCTTATGCCACACGCCTAAACTGCTCGCTAAATGTCGGTGTAGAGTATAACATCCTCAATAACCACATAGCCTTTGGCCTATTGTCGCACACACAGTTTAGCAACAAGTCGTACTATACCGAGCTCACGGCCTCGGTTAACTTCCGTGCCACCAACTGGCTCACGGCTACTGTCAGCCACACCTTCCTTAATGGCACGAAGCCGGGCATCTTTGGTGCTGCCATCAACATCCATCCCGCTGCCATCAACATCTTCCTCGGCATCGACTACATCGGTACCTCATATACCGAGTACGCACTCGACAATAAGAGTCTATACCTACCTACAGGTGCTACCTCATACAACGTATATGCAGGCGTAGGCTTTAACTTTGGCCGACCCAAGCATTTGAAGTGATAGAGTAGCGTCTGCTATCGCTAACAAAAAGTGCCGTCGATGGAATGTACGTCAAAGTACTACCCATCGACGGCATTTTTGCCGAGCGTTGCACCTACTTTAAGTGGCGCTTATTTAGCCAGGAAGTTGCGAATATTCTCTGCCACGCAATCTATGAGGCGGTCGATAGACTCCACTGCCGACCAAGCGTTGTGGGGCGATGCCAACAGACGATACCTATCCTTAACATCGTGCAGCGGAGATTCGCGCAGTGGCTCCACCGAGAATACATCGAGTGCAGCGGCAGCAATCCACCCCTCGTTAAGTGCCTCGGCCAAGGCGGCCTCGTCGATGATGCCACCGCGTGCCACGTTGATAATCATTGCCGAGCGCTTCATCCTCTTCAGCTCCTCGCGACCTACGAGGCCTCGTGTGCGGTCGTTTAGTGGCGAGTGCACCGAGACAATATCGCTCCACTCGAGTAGCTCGTTAAGCTCCATTGCGGGGTATGCCTCCTCGCGCTTAGCTCCCGACGTCGAGAAGTAGCGCACCTCGCAACCAAATGCCGATGCCAGACGTGCCACCTCGCGGCCAATATTACCCAAGCCGATGATGCCCCACCTCTTGCCACTAATCTGGAACGTAAGCCTGTCGTAGCAGAAGGCGCGGTCGGCCTTGGCATAGCGGCCATCGTGGAAGTACTCGTCGAAGTATACGACGTTGCGTGCAAGGGCGAGGGCCGAGGCTAACGTGGTTTCTGCCACAGAGATAGTAGAGTAGCCCACGGCATTTTTAACCTCGATGCCAAGCTCTGCGGCGGTGTTGAGGTCGACGTTATTCATGCCCGTAGCTGCCACGCATATAAGCTTAAGGTTGGGCAGCTGGCGCATAGCCTCACCGTCGATAAGTACCTTGTTGGTGATGGCAATATCCGCCCCCTGCAGGCGCTCCACCACCTGCTCCTTTGCTGTGTTCTCGTATGCTACATATTCACCCTGCGAGGTGATCTTCGATAGATCGCATCCTGCGATGCTATACTCATCCAAAAAGACGATTTTCTTCATATTTATTCGGTTTTAGTTTCATTATTAAGTTCACCTATTAGGTCGCGGATAACTACCGAGGCACAGCCTATGCCGAATAGGGCGGGAATGTAGCTTATGGTGCCTACATTCGACTTTTTATTCTGCTCCTCGCATAGAATCATCGCCCCTTCGCGCACCGGCTCTGGTGAAAATACTGCCCAGAAACCACGCTTTATGCCTATCTTATGCAGGCGTTTGCGGAGCATATGAGCCAAAGGACAGTGGTGTGTTTTGGCTATATCCTTAATCTCGAGTAACGTGGGGTCGGTCTTGGCGCCCGCTCCCATTGAGCTTACCAATGGTATAGAACGGTCGAGTGCCCCCTTAATTAGGGCGAGCTTCGGCGATAGCGTGTCGATGGCGTCCACCACATAGTCGAACCTATCGGAGTCGAGCAGAGCATCTGTCTCCGAGTCCTTGATAAAGCGGTTAACCACAGTTAGTTGCAGCTCGGGGTTTATATCCTTTAGTCGCTCGGCCAGTATGTCGCACTTCTCGCGTCCTATGGTCGAGTGCAGCGCCACAAGCTGGCGGTTGATGTTTGTCTCTGACACCTTGTCGGCATCGGCTATGGTCATGCGCCCGACGCCCGCGCGGACAATCATCTCGGCAGCATATGCACCCACGCCACCCACGCCCACAACGAGCACGTTGGCGCGACGTAGCATTGCGAGCTTCTCCTCGCCAAGGAGGAGTTCGGTACGTTCCAACCAGTTGGTCATCTAATAAGTCTTTTGTAGTTAGAAATCAATGCTTTAACTAATTCTTCGGTTGTCGTCTCTCTTAGTTCTGCAACCGCACGATATAGCGCCTCGATATCACATTCGGCATCATCGTCGCTCTCTAAAAAGAGTTGCTCGATAGGTGCTTGGCGAATAACCTCGACCGTGCGTGGCGAACGTAACGAACGAGTACCAAACGAGAGAAAATATCCCCTCTTGAATGCCCGCTCGGCCTGCTCCTTTGAGCCAATAAAGCCGTGAAGAAGAACGCCGCAGAGGTCGTAATCGGCCAAGATGCGCATCACCTCCTCGAATGCCTTAACCGAGTGAACAACAACGGGCTTTTGCAGTTGTTCGGCTGCTGCTAAATGCTTGCGAAACAGCTCCTCCTGCGCCTTGCGGTCGACATCTCGTGCAAAGTCTAACCCCGTTTCGCCGACTATGTCGGCTGTCGAGAAGTCGGGTAGAGTTAGCCCCCTCTCCGCCTCCCACGGATGCACGCCCGCCATCGTTGGCGAGAGCCTATCCACGCTTGGATGGTGGGTGTGTATGTCGATGTAACTGCGCTTCACAACTCCTGTTTTGCTACAAAATTAACACTTTTATTGGAGTATATCGAATAAAATCGCTTTTTTATTTTTGGCGTGCAAACAATCGTTGTCAACTACCGAAAATAATTGACGCCGGTATGGCGATTACGCAACATACCGACGTCGGATTATCTGCAAGATGGGTCTGTATCAGCAATAGCTACTTTAGGCCTGGGTTAAGAGCCTTATCCTCATAGGGATATGGGCAATACATCTTGCTATCGTCCCATGTTCCTGTCACGGGCACGGCCTCGTTGCGGAAGATGCCCGGCGCAACCTCAATCATTGGGTTCTCCTTGCGGTATTCGAAGTGCTCCTTCATGCGATACATACGAAACATGTCGCGTGAGCGCGAAGCAAAGCCACACCAGTAGTAGCCAGCAATCTCCCATCCATGCTCGTTATATGCAGCTTCGGCAAGCTCCTCGGCGCTCATCGCAGTGGTGTAGATGTTAGATGCTTTGCCATCGGCACGGTTGCGTACGCGGTTGAGCATCTCAACGGCTTTTGGTGTCACCTTGCCAGTGCGCGCTGTGGCCTCGGCATACCAGCAGTATACCTCCGAGAGGCGGATAATCTGCAGAGTCTTGTCGCCTGCCGATACTCCAGGTGTGGGGTCGGTATAATCGAACTCCTCTCCGCGTATGGGCGACTCGGCTGTCTTTATGAATAGAGGAGCAACCACCTCGCGCGATTTTGGCTCGGTGTCGTACCACCAGTCGTAGAGTTTGCCATCTGAAAGCATAATCTTGGGGAAGTATGTGGCATCCTTGCGCGGTCCCTCTGGAAACTCCTTCCAGAACTTGATCTCACCATTGGTGTCGCCCCAGCCACCCTGCTTCATCTCAAGCAGAAAATCGGTCAATGGCATTGAGTGTGAAGAGCGGTCGCGGTGGTAGTACAATCCAACGATAAGCTCTGGATTAGATTTGCTGTAGGCCATAGAGTAGACGTCGGAGTAGTTGTCGAGGAGTCGGTAGTAGTAGGTGCCGCTATCGGCAAGGTCGATCACCTCCTCGGCCTTATCTGCAGCCTTCTGATAATACTCCTCGCCGAGATTCATAGGCCAGCCCGCCATACACATGTAAATATAGGCCAACGTAGCCTTGACTGCACCCTGACTTACGGCTACGTTAACACCATTTTGCCAATATGGGGCCGTGGTATAGTTTACGGGGCACCCCTGCTCGGCAATAAGCATATCGTTGATTATAAGGTCGTAAATATCCTCAACGCTGCTCAGTGGCGTGTTGTAATCTATGGTCTCGTCCAGCATGACAGGCACCTCGCCCCATGTTGTTACGAGATAGAAGTACGAGAAGCCTCGCCAGTAGTGTGCTTGGGCTACAGCCATACGAATCTCCTCTTCGCTTACATCGGGCGTGCGCTCCGCATTGTTTATGATGAAGTTTGCGGCCTTGATAACCTTATATCGCTGCTCCCACATACTAACCATCCAGGCGTTGTTGTCAGTAACGTTGTATTGGTCGTGCTCACGTAGTGACTGCTTGTTGCTTGCCGGGTGTGTCGATATATCGTCGCCTGAGAGGAAGTTGGTACCCACGTAGTTATTAGCACGCTGCGAGGTAGTCACAACAGAGTAGAGCGCATTTAGCGATGCAGCCAAATCCTCTTTGCTTGTGAAGAATCCGTCGCTTGGCAACTTACCTTTGGGATCTTCGTTTAAGAAATCTGAGCACGCGGATATTAGTAGTAGCGATGAGATAACTAATAGTGATATTGTATGTTTGATTTTCATGACTGTAAGATTTAGAACGTTAGCTTAAGTCCAAATGTTATGGTGCGAGGTATGGGGTATGCTCCATAATCTAAGCCTTCGTAGCTTGAATATACCTCGGGGTCCATACCTTTATATTTCGTAAATGTGAATATATCCTGCGCGCTTACTGATAGTTGTATGTCGGCAAAGCGCGTTATGTGGCGAGGTATGGTGTATGATATGGTCACGTTCTTAAGTTTTATGAACGATGCATCCTCAAGCCAGAAAGTGGTGTTGGCATAGCTCTTATTGTCGGTGTTCTTCACGCTGGCATACTTTGCATCGCTCTTATTCTCAACGTAGTCCCATCCGTTGAAGTATGCATCGCGCAGCGTTATGAAGCGTGAACCGCCACTCATCGATGCCGTGGTAAAGCGGCTGATATTCAAGCGGTCGTAGTCGAAAGCTCCATAGAAGAAGATGTTTAGCGAGAGGTTACGCCAGATAATAGAGTTGTTCCAGCCCACGAGCCACTTGGGTGTGGCATTGCCACGAATCACAAGGTCCTCGGAGGTAGGGGTTATGGTCGTGCTTCCATCAGCCTTGCGGTAGATGTTGGCACCAGCATCATCAAAACCGAGCCATTCGTAGACATAGAACGAGCCAAGTGGATAACCAGGTTTCATAATCTGCATAGGACCTCCCAGGTCGCTGTAGTTGGCCGTGAGTACAAAGTCGTTGCCCGCCAGGTCAACAACCTCATTAGTTATGTATGAAACGTTGGCGGTAGTCTCCCACTTAACCGCCCTATCAATAACAAAGGTGTTGAGCGAGAACTCATAGCCAGTATTCATCAGGGCGCCTTGATTTACCCAATAGGTGCCTCCACCGTTGTAGTGAGGTACCTGCTTTTGGAAGAGCAGATTCTCGGTATCCTTACGGAACCAGTCGAATGAGATATTGATGCCGTGGATTGTTGCATCGAGACCCACATCCCATTGCGTGGTCTCCTCCCACGTCAAATCAGGCGATGCAAATTTGTTGCCCCAATAGCCCGTGTAGCCAGTCGATGTTCCCCAGCCGTAAGAGGTGCTTGAGAGCATGCCGAGTGTGTTGTATGCCGAGATACCCTCGTTACCCGTAATACCAAAACTTGCGCGCAGCTTGAGTTGCGACACAACATCCTGACTCTTCATAAAGTTTTCCGCAGCAATATCCCATGCTACGGCTGCAGAGGGGAAGAATCCCCAGCGATGGTCTCTCTGGAACTTCGACGAGCCATCGGCACGTATAGCGGCGGTGAAGAAGTAGCGTTTGCCATAGTCGTAGTTTACGCGCAAGATGCCCGACATCAGCGATGACTGAGTGTAGGAGTTCGACTCGTTGCGTGTTGCCGCATTGGTTACATCCCAATAGCCCACACTCTCGTTGCTTAACCCTGAGCCACTTATGCTCATGCGGGTGTCGGTTGTGCGGCTAAGCTCAAATACGGCTGTGGCCGCGAGCGTGTGGCGGCCAAAGGTGTTGCTATAGGTTAAGTTGTTGGTGTTTTGCCAATATTGGTGTAGAGCCGAGGCGTTCGACATGCTGTTTGTAGCGCCCGAAGCCACGCGACTTGACACAAACGAATATGATGGTGCGTAGTCGAAGTCGTAGCCTCCCTGCACGCTTAACTTCAGACCCTTCACAATATGGAAGATAAGTCCAGCATTGGCATTTACGTTATAACTATAGGAGTCGCTATCAGTCTCCTTGATTACGCCATATGGGTTGTTGCTCAATATGTTATATGGGTCTTTGTTGTATATGCCAGAGTTGGGGTCCTTAAGCTCCATCGTAGGTGAGTAATTGAGCACATGGAACCAGTTTGGTGCGCCATTTTTCTGGTGGAGTATTGAGCCGTTAAATTTGGTTATTAGCGTGAGCCAAGGTTTAACATCTGCCTCGATGTTGGCACGCAGACCATAGCGCATATACTTTGAATCGATGGTTATGGCCTCCTGGTCAAGGAGATTGCCTGAGACCATATAGCGTACCTTTTCGCTACCGCCTGCTATGCTGAGGTTGTAGTCTTGGGTTATGGCTGTGCGTGTCATCAGGTCTACCCAGTCGATACCCTTGATGCCCAAACGATAAAGTTCGACATCCTCATCACTTATGGTGCCAGCTCCACGTATGTCGTTGAGTGCCAGTGCATATTCGTAGGGTGATAAGAGATTATAGTTCTTTCTGACGTCCGATACGCCAATCTTTGTGCTGAAGAGTATGCGAGCATCGCCAGATTGACCACTACGGGTGGTGATGAGTACCACACCATTAGCACCGCGCGAGCCATACACCGATGTCGATGAGGCATCCTTAAGTATCTGCATCGAGGCAATATCTTGCGGATTTATGCCGTCGAGGCCGCTCGTGCTGATTATGCCATCGATAACATATAGCGGATCGCTTGACTTATTTATAGAGGTGGTACCACGCACGCGTACCTTAGTGCTGGCGCCAGGCATGCCGCTAATTGTAGTAACTTCTACACCCGACGAACGTCCTTGGAGTATCTCTGATACGTTCTTTACAGGCTGGTCGTAGAAGCTACGTTCGCCCACCACTGATACTGAGCCTGTTAGGTCGCTCTTTTTAATCTCGCCATATCCCACGATTACCACGTCGTTGATACGAGTCTGAGCCTCATTGAGCGTCGTAAGGTAGTCGCTGATGTCGGGCTGAAGCTCTACCTCTTTCTCCTCGTATCCCATGAACGAGATAATAAGTGTAGAGCCCTGTGGAACAGTAATGCTGTATTTGCCATTTACATCAGTCGCCGTACCACGACCTGTATGCCCTTTAAGTATGACCGTAGCACCGACTACGGCCTCACCTTCTACATTTACGACGGTTCCAGTAATTGTTACGTCATCAAATGGTTGTTGTGCAAATATGGGGGAAGGAATAGCAATTATAACTGCTATGGCTGTGAAAAAAAGTTGATTAATAAGATTCCTTATCATATACACATTCTTTAATTATCACATCTTAAAATTGGCGCAATTTACTATTTTTTTCTGAGAGTATATATCTTTGGTGGTGAAACGGTAAAAAAAATATGGTGAATTGACTATTTTTTATAATATTGAGGGACTTGATGGGCACGATAAAAATGAGATGAATCGAAAAATAATAGTTCCGGTTCCTTTTTTCGTACATAAATATCATTGTGAGTATCATGGCTTTTCTCCCTATATTGCAAAAAAATAATATGGGAATAATTGTACATTTCGGAAAAAAGGCGTATCTTCGTGCGCATTTTATAATTTATATCGGTAGTATCTGACACGACAAGGACTATAAACATACAAAATAAAACTAATAAGTTAAACTAATAATCTAACAAACAGTTTTTATGTCGAAAAACATTAAATTATGTAAAGGTCTCGACATCAAGCTTGTAGGTAAGGCTGAGGCTCGCGTGGAGAATGCTCCCATGGCGAAGTCGTATGCTGTTAGCCCGCTTGATTATGAGAACGTTACACCCAAGCTGTTGGTTAAGGTTGGCGACAAGGTCGAGGCAGGTAGCGCGTTGTTCTTCGATAAGAACAATCCACGCATCTTGTTCACCTCGCCCGTTAGCGGTGTGGTTTCGGCCATCAACCGTGGCGAGAAGCGCAAGCTTCTTAACGTTGCCGTAGAGCCCGACCAGGAGCAGGTGTACAAGGAGCTGTCAAAGGTAGATGTTGCCAAGGCAGAGCGTTCTGCAATCGTCGAGATGTTACTCGAGTCGGGTCTCTGGACTCGTATCGTTGAGCGCCCCTTCGGCGTTATCGCTAACCCAGACGCTGAGCCCAAGGCTATCTTCGTGTCGGCATTTGACTCTGCGCCTCTTGCTCCCGACTACAACTTCATGTTGCAGCAGGAGAAGGCTAACATCGAGGCAGGTATGGCACTTTTGGCTCGCCTAACTAAGGGCAAGGTGCACCTCTCAGCTCGCAAGGGCGACGAGGGCTTCATGGCCGAGGTTAAGGGCGTTGAGTACCACACATTCTCGGGTAAGCACCCCGTAGGTAATGTGGGTGTTCAGATTCACCACATCGACCGCATCGCTAAGGGCGACATCGTGTGGACAGTAAACATCCAGGATGTAGCTATCATGGGTCGCTTCGTTCAGACTGGCAAGCTCGATATGTCGAAGACTATCGCTGTGGCTGGTAGCGAGGCCGAGAAGCCATGCTACAAGCGCGTTATCGCAGGTGCTGCTGTTGAGTCTATCGTGGGTAACGTTAAGGATGGTGTGCGTGTAATCTCGGGTGATGTGCTCACTGGTGTTACTACAGCTAAGGATGGCTATCTTGCCGCTAATGCCAATATGATTACTCTTATCCCCGAGGGTGATGTTTACGAGTTTATGGGCTGGGCTATGCCTCGCTTCCACCGCTTCTCAGTATCGGGTGCCTACTTCTCATGGCTCTTCCCCAAGAAGCAGTACAAACTTGACACTAACCTCAATGGTGGTGAGCGTCCCTTCGTGGTTACAGGTCTCTACGAGAAGTACTTGCCTATGGACGTTTACGTATCGTATCTGTTGAAGGCTTGCTTGGTTAAGGACCTCGACAAGATGGAGAACCTCGGTTTGTATGAGGTGTTGCCAGAAGATTTAGCGCTTTGCGAGTTTGTTGATCCCTCAAAGATTGAGATGCAGCAGATTCTGCGCGATGGTATTAACCTAATGATTAAGGAGAGCTAAGCTATGGGATTGCGTAAATTTGTAGATAAGATTAAGCCCACCTTCTCTGAGGGCGGTAAGCTCAGTTTCTTGCACTCGACATTCGAGGGCTTCGAGACATTCCTTTATGCTCCGAACACCGTAACAAAGCGTGGTGCTCACATCCGCGACTGTAACGATATCAAGCGTGTGATGATCACCGTAGTTGTGGCTCTCATCCCCGCAATGTTGTTCGGTATGTACAACCTCGGCCGCATGGCAGGCTTCACTGGCATGTGGGATGCGTTCCTCTTCGGTCTCGTTGAGATGTTGCCTATGATTGTCGTATCGTACGTCGTGGGTCTCTCGATTGAGTTTGCTTTTGCACAGGTGCGTCGTCACGAGATCAACGAGGGCTTCCTTGTTACTGGTCTCTTGATTCCATTGGTGATGCCTATCGGTGTACCCCTCTGGGTTGTAGCGTTGTCTACAGCGTTTGCCGTGATTATCGGTAAGGAGGTATTCGGTGGTACTGGTATGAACGTCTTCAACCCCGCATTGTTGGCACGTGCCTTTGCATTCTTTGGCTACACCTCTTCAATGTCTGGTGAGACAGCATGGTACGCTGGTGGCACTGTTCACAAGTGGTTGGGTCTTACCCCCGCTGGTACTGGCGAGGTGATGACTTCGGGTGCTACACCTTTGGCACAGCTCGGCGATGGCGCTGCAGCCTATACTGCCGACTGGTCTAACTTCCAGGATGCCTTCTTCGGCTTTATCCCTGGCTCTATGGGTGAGACCTCTACGTTGGCTATCCTTATCGGTGCTGTCATCTTGCTCTTCACGGGTGTCGCTTCATGGCGCACTATGATTAGCGTCTTTGCTGGTGGTTTGTTGATGGGTCTTGTGTTCAACCTTGTAGGTGCTGACCCCGCTTCATTGCCCGCAGATGCTACACCTGAGGCGATTGCACGCGCTGAGTATATGAACGTTCCTGCCTACTGGCACCTTGTTGTTGGTGGTTTCGCCTTTGGTGCTGTGTTTATGGCTACCGACCCCGTTACTTCGGCTCAGACCAACACTGGTAAGTGGATTTACGGTTTGATGGTTGGTATGTTGGCAGTACTTATCCGTGTTATCAACCCTGCATACCCTGAGGGTATGATGCTTTCAATCCTCTTTATGAATGCTTTGGCTCCGCTCATCGACTACTTCGTTGTAGAGCGCAACATTGCACGTCGTAAGAAGCTTATTAAGAACGTTAAATAATAGAGAGAGCTATGGCAATTAATAAGAATTCAAATGCATATATCATCATCTACACGGTTGTGATGGTGGTAATCGTAGGTGCCTTGCTCGCCATCTTGGCTACATCGCTTAAGGATAGACAGGAAGTTGAGGTGCAAAAGGAGCAGAAGTTTTCTATCATGCGCGTTCTTGGCGTAGCTAACGAGGATAGTGATAAGGACCAGATGGTTGAACTCTTTAAAAAGGATGTTACCATCGCTTGGATTGAAAAAGGTGAGTATACACCTGTTACTGGTAATAAGGCAGAAGAAAAGGCTGTATTTGATCGCCTTGGTAACCGCAAGGAGCTTCGCGAGGTGACAGATAAGCTTCCAATCTTCCAGCAGGGTGACACCTATGTTATTCCTATGGCTGGTAAGGGTCTTTGGGATGATATCTGGGGCTTTATCGCCTTGCAGAAGACCGAGGATGGTACTAACTATAAGGTTTCAGGCATCGTAATGGACCACAAGGGTGAGACCCCAGGTCTTGGTGCCGAGATCGCAACGGCTGCTGTTCAGGATAAGTTTATTGGAATGACACTCTTCGATGCTGAAGATAATATCGCTGTGCAGATGCTTAAGGGCGGTATGGCTCATAAGAGTGCTGTTGAGGGCTCAACCGTAGACGCTATCTCTGGTGGTACTAAGACTTGCGACGGTGTCAACAAGATGATTAAGGATTCTATCGGCAAGTATGCAGCCTTCCTTAAGGCGCAGTTGGGCGCTACTACTCCCGCTGAGGTTGAGGCTCCCGCTGAGGATGAGGCTCCAGTTGAGGGCGAGACCCCCGCTGAGGAGACTGTAACTGAGGATACTGTAGCTGAGGATGTAAATGTTGAATCTAATAATGGTAAGGAGGAGTAAGCTATGAAACTAAGTAAGAATTTTACTAATCCGTTGGCAGCTAACAACCCCGTTATCGTTCAGATTCTGGGTATCTGCTCAGCTTTGGCCGTTACCGTACAGCTTAAGCCAGCGTTGGTTATGGGTTTGTCAGTAACATTTGTGTGTGCATTCTCTAACCTCGTGATGTCGCTCTTGCGTAATGGCGTACCTTCGCGTATTCGTATCATCGTGCAGTTGGTCGTAATCGCAACATTGGTAATCGTTGTAGACCAGTTCTTGCGCGCATTTATGTTTGATGTGTCTAAGCAGCTCTCGGTATACGTTGGTCTTATCATCACCAACTGTATCGTGATGGGTCGTGTTGAGGCATTTGCGCTTGGTAACAAGCCTTGGGCATCGTTCGTTGATGGTGTGTCGAATGGTTTGGGTTATACCCTTATCCTCGTCATCGTGGCTTTCTTCCGTGAGCTTTGTGGCTCGGGTAAGCTCTTCGGTATGGAGATTATTCCCCAGGGAGCTTATGAGGCCGGCTACATGAACAACGGTTTGTTCCTCTTCCCTCCCATGGCGCTTATTATCATTGGTTGTATCATCTGGATACACCGTTCGTTTAACAAGGATTTACAGGAAAAATAGGAGGTTAGCGTATGTTGAATTTGTTTATTAACTCGATGCTTATCGAGAACATGGTCTTCTCCTTCTTCTTCGGTATGTGTTCGTACATTGCCGTGTCGAAGAGTGTAAAGACTGCTTTGGGCTTGGGTGCCGCTGTAACTTTTGTACAGGTAATGACCGTGCCTTTGAACTACCTCCTTAACGAGTATGTTCTAAGTCCTAGCCCTATCAATGGTAATACCGACCTTAGCTTCTTGTCATTCATCTTGTTCATCGCCGTTATCGCTGCCTTTGTGCAGTTGGTGGAGATGATTGTAGAGAAGTTTGCTCCATCGTTGTACAACCAGCTCGGTATCTTCTTGCCCCTTATCGCTGTAAACTGTGCCATCATGGGTGGCTCGCTCTTTATGCAGCAGATGGTTGGCGAGGGTGAGATTGCTAACGTTGGTGACGCTGTAGTTTATGGTCTTGGTTCGGGTATTGGTTGGTGGTTGGCTATCGTTATGATGGCTGCTATCCGCGAGAAGATTGAGTACTCACACGTTCCTGCTGCGATGAAGGGCCCAGGTATCGCCTTCATCATCACCGGCTTGATGGGTATTGCCTTTATGATCTTCTCTGGTATTCAGTTGTAACCTTTAATAAGAGTAAGGAATATGGAATTTAATACAATTTTATGGGCAGTAGTTGCCTTTCTTGCAGTTACGCTCCTTTTGGTTGCGCTGCTACTCTTAGCAAAGGCAAAGCTGACATCGTCAGGTGCTGTTAAGATCAACATCAACGACGGTGATAAGGTTTTGGAGGTTGAGTCTGGCTCAACACTTCTTAACACACTCTCGGAGCAGGGTATCTTCCTTCCTTCGGCATGTGGTGGTAAGGGTGCTTGTGGTCAGTGCAAGTGCCAGGTAGTATCGGGTGGTGGCGAGATTTTGCCCACCGAGCGTGGCTTCTTCAACCGCCGTCAGATCAACGATGGCTGGCGCCTCGGCTGCCAGGTAAAGGTTAAGGAGGACATGCAGATTAAGGTTCCCGCATCGGTACTCTCTATCAAGAAGTGGGAGTGCGAGGTTGTGTCGAACCACAATGTGGCTACCTTCATCAAGGAGTTCGTTGTTAAGCTCCCCGAGGGTGAGCACCTTAACTTCCGTTCGGGTGGTTACATCCAGATCGACGTGCCTGCAATCACTGTTGACTATAAGGATATCGACGTAGACCCCGAGTACCGTGAGGATTGGGAGAAGATGGGTGTATTCAACCTTAAGATGGTTAACCCCGAGCCCCAGGTTCGTGCCTACTCGTGTGCTACATACCCCGCTGAGGGCGATATCATCAAGCTAAACGTGCGTATTGCAACACCTCCATTCGACCGTGCTAAGGGTGGCTTTATGAATGTTAACCCTGGTGTATGTTCTTCGTACATCTACTCACTTAAGCCCGGCGATAAGATCATCATGTCAGGTCCCTTCGGCGAGTTCTTCTTGCCCGATAACCTCTCGGATGATCAGGAGCTTGTATTCATCGGTGGTGGTGCAGGTATGGCGCCTATGCGTTCACATATCATGCACCTCTTCAAGACCCTCAAGACTGGTCGCAAGGTTAACTTCTTCTACGGTGCTCGTTCACTCAAGGAGGCCTTCTACCTCGATGACTACTATCAGATTGAGAAGGAGTTCCCCAACTTTAAGTTCCACCTCGCACTCGACCGCCCCGATCCCGAGGCAGACAAGGCAGGTGTACCTTATGTTCCCGGCTTCGTTCACAACGTTCTCTACGAGACATACCTCAAGAACCACGACGAGCCAGAGGGCATCATCTACCTCATGTGCGGTCCTCCAATGATGGCACAGTCGGTAGTGAACCTTCTCGACAGCCTTGGAGTGCCTGCGGAGAATATTCTCTTTGATAACTTCGGCGCATAATTTTAGCGTGATAAGGGGTCATTCTCGACCCATCCCAAAAGTAAGACCCCTCGGGCTGTACTACTTTGTACTATCCCGAGGGGTCTTCTTTTGCGATGAGCCAATCCTAACCCCTTCTGACGCTAAAATAATTTCTTGTGATAGCGGCGCTACTGCGACGCTTCAGTCAGAATGGCGAATGGGAAATACGTTTCAGTATGTCCCATCCGGGCTTTCTCTTTATCGTCGCCAAATTACACCCCTTTTAACACCCAATCCAGGCAATTACAGCTCATCGTCGGGATTTTTGTCGAGCATGAACGAACAACTCCACTGCCTTGAGTGCACATATATTTATGTATGATTGATAGATATAGGATTTTTTTATTATATTTGCCCCAAATACGCATATATAAAAACACACCTTATACCTATTTATAAAGTATGGCAGGAAGCAACTTTGTAGATTACGTAAAGATATTCGCACGCTCAGGACATGGTGGTGCTGGCTCGTGCCATTTCCGTCGCGAGAAGTTTGTAGCCTTCGGTGGCCCCGATGGTGGTGATGGCGGCAAGGGCGGTAGCATCATCCTCCAGGGTGACAGTCAGTACTGGACACTCATACACCTTAAGTACAAGCGTCACCAGTTCGCTGAGGATGGTGAGAATGGTCATGGTGCACGCTCTACGGGTGCCGATGCCAAGGATATCATCATCCCCGTGCCGCTGGGAACGGTAGCTCGTCAGGTGATAACCGACGAAGAGACGGGTGAGACCTACACCGAGTACGTAGGTGAGGTTACGGAGCATGGCGAGCAGCTGGTGCTTTTGAAGGGTGGCCGCGGTGGCTTGGGCAACTGGCATTTCCGCACAGCCACAAACCAGACACCACGCTATGCGCAGCCCGGCGAAGAGGGCCAGGAGGGTGCTTTCATCCTCGAGCTGAAGGTCTTGGCAGATGTAGGCCTCGTAGGCTTCCCCAATGCGGGTAAATCGACGCTACTATCTGTGGTGTCTGCCGCGAAGCCCAAGATTGCCAACTACGCCTTTACAACGCTCGAACCTAACCTCGGCATCGTCTCGGTGCGTGATGACCACTCGTTCGTCATGGCCGACATCCCAGGTATTATCGAGGGCGCACATGAGGGTCGTGGCCTTGGTACGCGCTTCTTGCGCCATATCGAGCGTAACTCGGTGCTGCTATTTATGGTCCCCGCAGATAGCGACGACATTGCTGCCGACTACGAGATTTTGCTCGGCGAGCTTACGCAGTATAACCCTGAATTATTGGATAAGGAGCGCCTATTGGCTATCACCAAGTGCGATATGCTCGACGATGAGCTTATTGAAGAGATGCGCGCGCACCTCCCCAAGGGCATAGAGTCTATATTTATCTCGTCGGTGGCCAATATGAATATCACACAATTGAAGGATATGCTTTGGCGTGCCCTTACTAAGTAGATTATTTTTAACCTGTTAGAATAAAATGAAACTGTTTGCAAAGTTATCAATCGTCATGAGCATGGTGCTTATGATGGTTGCGTGTGGCGCCGATGAGCCTACACCTAATGGTCCTAACACTGCTACTCCTGAGATTGCGGTTACTCCCTCGGGTATTGTCACCATGCCTGCAGCGGGTGGCGACGTGGAGCTTGGCTACGAGATAATTAACCCCGTTGAGGGTGTCGAGCTTGAGACTACGGCCGATAGCGAGTGGATTACCAATATTGCTGTGGGTGAGAAGCTTACGTTTAGTGTTGAGCGTAACCACTCTGACCAGCAGCGTATCGGCATCGTAACGCTTAGCTACGAGGGTGCTGAGGACCTATCTATCGCCATACAGCAGAATGAGGCCCTTGCCTCGGGTGATGTGCGCCTAACAATCTCCTCGGATCGTAAGACGGTGTTCGAGGCTACGGGTGGCACTGGCAAGGTAACATATATGCTCGAGTGCGACGAGCAGGGAGCCATGCCTGATGTTGAGTCTGATGCTCAGTGGATTACCATCGACTCGGTAGAGGAGGGGTCTGTTAGCTACACCGTAGCACGTAGTAACGTTGAGGAGAAGCGTACAGGTCACATTACGCTCTCATACTCAGGTAAGAGTGCCGAGGTTACCATCGAGCAGAAGGCGGCGGAGCTACTGCCTATACTTACTGCTAATAGCACCTCTATCCGCTGTGGTGAGACCATCACCTTCACCGTAATCTACGCCGAGGAGGATGTTACTGCCGAGGCTACTATCTACGACTACTACACTAAGACTGAGGTTACAAATCCCTACACTCCTACGGAGGTTGCTGAGCGTGTATTCTATGCTTCGTACAACAATCGTACGTCGAAGGTGCTCACCGTGAACGTCGTTCCAGAGTATACCCCCGAACTCCCTGTAGATGCAGAGCCCGAGAGCTACGACTTCAATCAGCGTATGCTTATCGTCGACCATACGGGTGTTGGTTGTGGCTACTGCCCCAATATGAAGTCTACGCTTAAGTCGATGGAGCAGGATAGCAAATACGTACATAAGTTCAATATCGTATACGCCTACTCGTTCAGCAGAAACGAGGTGTGCTACTCATCGGCATCCGATACCTTCTGGAGCTACTACAAGGATGTGTGCAGCACAAGCTATATGCCTCTTACGGGCTATCCCAGCGCTACGTTTAACTACTGCCGTAACTTCGCAGCAGCACCGAACCATATAACACAGAAGGTTGATGAGTATTGGGATGAGAACCCATCGGCATCGGTGGCCCTTGCCGCAACCATCAAGGATGGCAAGTATGTGGTAAACGTGGAGGTTAAGAGTGCCGAGGCGCAGAACATACATCTTGCCTTGTGGGTGCTCGAGGATGATATCTATGCCAAGCAGTCGGGAGGCTACGAGGAGTGGATGAACACCCACCATAGCGTATTGCGCGACTGCATCACCGGAGCGTCGAGGAGCGATATCTCGGGCATAGACTTTGGCTACATCCAGGCCAACAGCACCATGAGCCGCGTATATCAGTTCGACATCTTCAAAGCCACTGCGTGGAATAGCGACAACTTCAAGCTAATCGCCGTAATCTCTGCGCCTAACGAAGAGTTTGATAACCGCTATGAGGTAATTGACACGGCTATGTGTGAGATTGATGGCACTGCGGCCCACGAGTATAAATAAGCTACCTAAAACCTAAAATAAACAATAACTAAAATGAGAAAACTTTTTGCATTATTGCTTCTTGCATCAGTGGCATTTACCGCTTGTGAGCCTAAAGACCCTGAGGTAAACTACGACAACCTAAAAATCAAGCTAACATCTGAGTCGGTGATGAACTTTGCCATAGATGGTGGCGAGGGCACAATCACCTACGATTTTGAGGATATCAGCGAGGCTACACGTAGCAAACTGAAGTTCCCAACTCCCGAGGCAGCAACTGCGGTAGAGTGGATTACCGATGTTACGGTGCACCCTACCGATTTGGAGGTAACATTCAAGGTCGCAGCAAATGCTGACAGTGCACGTGAGGCAACTATCAAGGTGTGGTATGGCGACTATAGCTTTATGGTTATGGTAAAGCAGGCTGGCGTAACATCTTACGACAAGACATTCACTGCTACGCACGTGGGTGGTACCTACTATGGTAAGGTTCAGACCCGTGGCTACGACTACTTTATCATCCTCTCGAATATGCAGCCCGAGAGCATCGCTACAGTGCCTTATGGTGCTTGCGAGTACCGCTTCGACATCTACTCGGAGCATGGCGCTGCGTTCGACTCTGTACGTCGTGTGCCCGTGGGTACCTACACTCTCGACCATAAGAGAACCGGAGAGCCCGGCACTATTGACGCCGATATGAATTGTAGCTATATGTACGACAACCGCGAGTTGGCTATAAACGAGGCCTTCAAGACTGGTACGCTCACAGTTACTGAGGATAGCATCATTGCAGACATTGTGCTCTTCAATGGCGAGTCTCACCACATCGAGTACCACGGCGATTGCATCATGGAGGACTATACCCAGCCTACCTTTGCCGACATATCACCCGTAAGCCAGTACACCTCAGATATTGAGTTTAACGTAACTGGTGGCGAGTTTATGCCTATCTTCCGTGGCAACTGGTACGATAGCGATAGCGATGTGTGGTTTATTCACATGATCGAGCAGCGCAACGGCTTCTCGGGCGTATATCTCCTCTTCGATTTCTTTGTTCCCCGCTCAAATGGTGGCTTCGAGAATAAGGATGGCTTCATTGGTGAGTACACCTTGCTCGACCCTGCAGCAGAGTCTTGGGACTACACCTTCCCTGCAGGACGTCTTCGCGACGACTCGTTGCAGCTGCACGCGTGGTATGCAAAGTGTGTTAACGGTCAGGTCGATATGTCGCAGGCAGCACCCATTACTGCAGGTACCATCAAGATTGAGCGAGATGGCGACGACTTGGTTCTCACTGTCGATGGCAAGGACGATAACGGCAATAACCTCAAGGGTACGTTCCGTGGTAAGGCTCACGACTATGACTATCAGAATCAGGCCCACGATTAATTTTGTTGTGATAGCGGTGCATTAGCGACGCTTCTCTCAAAAGAGCAAAAGGAAAATACGCAAAGTATGTCCCTTCCACTCTTTCTCGTGTCAGCGCCACTACTACACCACCCTGACAACAAAATTGTCTGTTGTGATATTGGCGCATTAGCGACATATCCTTAAAGAAAAACCACCATAGGCTACTATCCTACGGTGGTTTCTTTTGCGATATGCCACTCTACTCCAGAATATATACTGTTTCGCCAGGACGTTGCATGTGATAGCGCTCCCTCGCGTAGCTCTCCATAAACTCGGGATCGGAGGTTATAGCCTCGATAAAGATGCTGTCGCGCTCAATCTTCTGCTCAAGGCTCTCAATCTTACGGTCGTGTTCGCGAATCTGTGCCTTGGCACGAATCGTATCGCGGATGGTGAATATCGATACATAGAGGGTGCAGATGGCGATAATAACCGTCAACACAATCCAAAAGTAGTTGATAATCTTTAGCTTTGTGGCCTCCGACATCTTCCTCTTCAACTTCATCTTCCGCCCTCCACGTATTAAGGTATATGCATGAACTTATGCGTCTGTATCGATATATTCCACTCGGGGTGCAGCTTAACCCACTCGACAATAGTAGCGATAATCGACTCGTAGACGCTCCACTCAGGCTGCAAGTATAGCCTACACTTGCGGCTCACTCTCTTGCTGCACTCCACAGCCCATGCTATATCCTCCTCTGTCTGGACGATAACCTTAAGCTCGTCGGCACGGCGGAAGGCCTCATCCAACGGGGGCATCTGGCGCTTAGGCGAGAGACATATCCAGTCGAACTCGCCGCTGATGGGGTTGGTGCCCGACGTCTCGATGAATATCTCAAGGCCGCGGGCGTGTAACTCGCGTGTAAGGTCGCCAAGAGGGTAGAGCAGTGGCTCGCCACCCGTGATGACGATAGCCTGTGCCGAGCACGATGATGCGCGCTCAACGATGGTCTCCACAGGAGTGGGCGGGAAGACCTTAGGGTTCCACGTATACTTAGCATCGCACCAGCGGCAACCTACGTCGCAGCCACCGAGGCGTATAAAGTAGGCGGGCTTACCCGAATGGTAGCCCTCGCCTTGTATGGTATAAAAGTCCTCGACAAGTGGTAGCTTACGGCCACCATCGAGGAGCTCCAAATCGGGATTAATCTTCATCTAAAACGTAAATATCCTTAAGGTTGCGGCCTATCTGGTTGTAGTCCAGACCGTAGCCCACGATAAACTCATTGCCTATAGGCATCGCCACATAGTCGATATTGTACTCGTAGAGGAACTTGTCGGGCTTGAAGAAGAGCGTGCAGATAGATACGCTCGCAGGCTTACGCTCCTTCAAGTAGTCCAAGAGATAGTTCATGCTATGTCCCGTCTCAACAATATCCTCGACGATGATGATATCCTTGCCCTCGATGTCGAAGTCGATGCCGAGGTGCTGCTTGATGGAGCCTGTCGACTGTGTGCCCTCGTACGACGAGATCTTCACGAAGGCCAAGCGGCAATCGAACTTAGTCTTACGCACTAAGTCGCTGAGGAAGAGAAAGGCTCCCGACAGCACGCCAAGGAAGATGGGAGTCTTGCCCTCGTAGCGCTCGTTGAGCTGGTCGGCAACACGCTGAACAGCCTTGTCGATCTCCTCTGCTGGAATCATAGTCTTAAACTGACGATCCAAAAGTTTTATTCTCTCAATATCTGCCATAATGTATGCGTTATTTTCTGTTCAAAGTTATACAATTTTATTGTAACTGCCAAACTACTGCGTGCGTACACGGTCGAGTATGCCAGTGAGCGCCGCCAGTATCACTCCGTAGTTGGTGATGGCCACGCCCTGCTGTCGTGCGCGCTCCACGCGGCTAAGCACGTGCTTGCGGTTGAACATGCAGGCGCCGCAGTGTATCACAAGGTCGTAGGGCGTAAGGTCGTCGGGGTAGTCGGCACCACCTACAATGTCGATATGTAGTCCCTCTCCAAATCTCTTGCGCAGGATGCGGGGTAGCTTCACACGGCCAATGTCCTCATTCTGAGGTGTATGCGTGCATGCCTCGGCAATGAGTATGCGTGAACTCTCGGTGATGTTTTTCAGCGCCTTTACGCCCTCGGTAAAGAGTGCAATATCGCCCTTGTAGCGCGCAAAGAGTATAGAGAACGATGTCAAGGTCGATGCTTCGGGCTTCAGCTGATACACCTCGTTAAATGCCTGAGAATCGGTTATGATTAGCTCGAGAGGCGTCTGCAACGATGCTAATGCCTCGGCCATGCGGTCGGGGGTGCAGCAGATGGGCACGCAACCGCGGTCAAGCAACTCGCGGATGGTCTGCACCTGCGGCTGGATAAGGCGACCTTTGGGGGCTGACTTATCCTGTGGCATAACGAGCAGAACCCTATCTCCAGCCTTACAGAAGCCCTCGGTGATGAGGCGCTCCTCCGTGGGGCGGCACCTAACAACGGCCTCGCGCAGCGACTCTATACCCTCGCCCGTAGTAGCGCTGATAGCCACAACATCGACCTTGGTCGCAGCCTTAACCTTAGCGATAAGAGCCTCGCGATTCTCGACTCTATCTATCTGGTTTATAGCCACAACCACAGGAATCTCGCGTATGCGGCACTCCTGGATTATACCCAGCTCCGTCGCTATGTTATCATTGGTTATGAGCACTATGGCGATGTCGGTCTTGTCGAGCATCTTCGCCGTGCGTGCCATGCGCTCCTTGCCCAATGCCGTGTTGTCGTCAAGACCCGGGGTGTCGATAATAACGGCTGCACCGAGGCCTGGAAACTCCATGCTCTTCTGTACGGGGTCGGTGGTGGTGCCTGCACGCTCCGAGACGATGGCCACATCCTGCCCCGCGAGGCAGTTTAGCAACGTTGACTTGCCGGCATTTGTACGGCCGAGCAGTGCTATATGTATTCGCTCCGAGGCGGGTGTCTGTGGGGTCATAACTATCTAAATATTTGTTTGTTAGAATCTAAAGTCGCGCCTACCCTCCTTGATTGCCTTGAGGTTCTCCTCGGTGATGCGTCGCACCTTATCCGAGGGTATCACCTGACGTAGGCGGTCAATCATCTTCAGTCCCTCGACCTTAACCTTGGGTGAGGCGTAGTCCTCGAGATACTCGGCGAGTGTCATCAGGGCATTAGGAGCGCAGCAGTTGCCTATAAGTCCGCGCTTTGCTAACGACATAAAGCGGTCACCCGTACGACCCTCGCGGTAGCACGCTGTGCAGAAGCTCGGTATGTAGCCCAACTCCAGCAACCAGCCCACAATCTCGTCGAGTGTGCGGTTGTCCGATATGTCGAACTGTGCCGAGTCCTCAGCATCCTCTATGCCCTCGGCATAGCCACCTACTGATGTCTTTGAGCCGCCACTAAGCTGCGACACACCCACGTCGAGCACCAACTCGCGTGAGCGCTTCGACTCGCGCGTCGACACAATCATGCCGGTGTATGGCACTGCAATACGCAGCACGGCCACGATACGGCGGAATACCTCGTCTGTAACAGCATCGGGGAAATCCTTGGGGTCGATGTCGTCCGCTGGGCGTATACGAGGTACGCTGATGGTGTGGGGACCCACGCCAAAGCGAGCCTCAAGGTGCTCGGCGTGCATAAGGATGCCCACCACATCGTAGCGGTAGTTCGATAGTCCGAATAGAGCACCCACGCCCACGTCGTCGATACCTCCGAGCATAGCGCGATCCATCGCCTCGGTATGGTATGCCCAGTCGCTCTTGGGGCCTGTGGGGTGCAGACGCTCGTAGGCCTCGCGGTCGTAGGTCTCCTCGAAGAGGATGTAGGTGCCTATGCCGGCGTCCTTCAATTTAGTGTAGTTCTCGACGGTAGTAGCCGCAATGTTGACATTCACACGGCGTATAGCGCCATTCTTATGGTGGATAGAGTAGATGGTGTCGATAGACTCCAGAACATACTCAATGGGGCTGAGCTTGGGGTGCTCGCCAGTCTCCAAAGCTAAGCGCTTGTGGCCCATATCCTGCAGGGCGATTACCTCGCGGCGAATCTCCTCCTGTGTGAGCTTACGGCGTGGAATGGTCTTGTTCTTAGCGTGATAGGGGCAGTATACACAGCCATTCACGCAGTGGTTAGAGAGGTATAGCGGTGCGAACATCACTATACGGTTGCCGTAGATCTGCTGCTTGAGACGGCGGGCAATGGCGTACATACGCTCCTCTATCTCCTTGTCTTCCACCTCGATAAGCACGGCAGCCTCGCGGTGGCTGATACCTTTACCCTCGTCGGCCTTGGTGAGAATCTCCTCGATAAGGGCGCGGTTGTTGCGGTTGGCACGAGCATACTCCAGTGTGGCGCGTATCTCACCATCGTGGATAAACTCGGCAGCGTGTTCCGACTTTACGTTGTATTCTATATTACTCATGGTCACGGTTTTAGATTATTGTAGTCTCCTCGTGCGAAGTCTATATGGTAGCCTATGGTCTCCAACTCCCTTTCGAGCGCTTCGAGACCCTCGGCTGCCTCCTTACCCCACGAGGCTTTATTCTCGTAAATAGCATATTTTGCCCTAACGTCGGTGGGCGATAGGTTGGGCATCACTACATTAGCACCCGAGAGTATCCCCTCGAGACGACCCCTGGGGTGGAGTGTCGCCAATGCTGTTGTCGATGGTAGTAGTGCCTTGGGTAGCATCAATCTCACTATGGCTATTGTCGCCAATACGGTGTTTAGGTCGCCTGCGGGCTCCGAGCCAAGTGGTGTGGCTTTATGTGGGAGAAACGGGCCTATACCGACCATCTCGGGACGCATCATCTCTATTAGTTGCAGGTCCTCGACAATGTGGTCGATGGTTTGTCCCTTTACGCCAATCATCATACCCATACCCGTCTGATAGCCACATCGCTTCAGTGCGCGTAGACACTCCAAACGGTGTTCTAAGCCACGACCTGCGGGATGTAGGCTCTCGTATAGTGCAGCATTGGCAGCCTCGTGGCGTAGTAGGTAGCGGTTGGCACCTGCTGCGTGTAGTGCGCGGTACGACTCCTCGCTGCGCTCTCCCAACGATAGGGTGATAGCCACATCGGGGTAGGTGGCTCGCATCTCTGCAACAAGCTCTGTGAGCCACTTGTCGGTGTGTGTGCCATCCTCGCCGCCCTGCAGCACAAAGGTGCGGAACCCTAAGTTGTAGCCCTCGCGGCAGCAGGCCATAACCTCTTCGTGCGAGAGGCGGTAGCGCTCGGCATCGCGGTTGCTGCGCCTAAGTCCGCAGTAGAGGCAGTCGCAGCGGCAGAAGCTCGAGAGCTCTATTAGGCCACGTATATATATGCCATGTCCGAACTGCTCGCAAGCAGTTCGGACAGCATGGTTGCGGAGATGTTGAAGCACGTTACTATCTGTGGCAGCACTCGTAAGCAACTGCCTAAGGTCGGTTGTGTTTAACCTATTTCCCTTAGCTAACTCATTAGCTAACAACGTCGCGTGCTCAACTATATCTCTCATTTTTTGATTAACGTTTCTTTAGCTCGGCATCGAAGGTCTTTTTGCCGTCGCCGTATGCGGTGTGTACGCTCGGACCAGAGATACAACCGCCGTCGCAGACCATAACCTCGATGAACTGTGCAGGAGCCTTACCTGTCTTACCGTAGGCCTTAAGCAGAGCCACGTTCTTCTTATTGAGGCCTGCAATCTGCAATGTTGTGAAGTCGATCTTGCCATCAACAAGCTCCTTAACAGCAGCTGTAACACCGCCATTCTCTGCGAAGCCGTGTGCCGAACGACGTGATGAGCACTCTACGGGGTGAACATTAGCCTCGCCGAGCTCGATGCCCATACCGCCAAGGATAGCGTGTGTCTCCTCGTAGGTAAGAACGAAGTCAACAAGACCCTTCAAATCCTCGCGGCGAGCCTCCTTGCGCTTAGCGATACATGGACCTACGAACACAACCTTAGCGTTAGGATACTTCTCGCGTGCGAGCTGTGCGGTGTAGACCATAGGTGAGTAGGTGCTTGAGATATACTTCTGCAACTCGGGAGCGTGCTTGCGTGCCATCTCCATATAAGATGGGCAGCACGATGTGGTCATGAAGGGCTGACCCTCCTCCATCTTCTCTGCAAACTCGTGTGTCTCCTTCTCGGTAGTAATCTCGGCACCACGTGCTACCTCGATAACATCCTTGAAGCCGATGGCCTTGATGCCACCATATACCTGCTCGGTAGGCACATTGTACTGCGAGAGAATAGATGGTGCAACGATGGCAACAACCTCCTCGCCACGACGTATTGCCTCGAGGATGTCGAATACCTGTGAAATCTCGAAGATAGCACCGAAGGGGCAGGCGTTCATACACTTACCGCAGTAGATACACTTCGACTCGTCGATGTGCTCTACGCCATACTCATCCTTCGAGATTGCACCCACGGGGCAAGCCTCCTCGCAAGGTACGGGGATGTAGACGATAGCGTGGTAGGGACATGCTGCGAAGCACTTACCACAGCTGATACATATATTGTGGTTAATCTTACCCTGCGATGTGTCGGGGTCAAACTCGATAGCACCCTTAGGACAAGCGTGCTCACAAGCACGTGCCACGCAGCCACGGCAGAGGTTTGTGATGTCGTAGTTTGTGCGTACGCATGACGAACAAGCCTCGTCGATTACGCACATGATATTGTCCTTAATCTTCTCACGATCGAGAGCCATCTTTGCGTAAGCCGATAGTGGCATAAGCTCATCAACCTCGTCGGTCATGTCGTAGCCCAACAATGGGAGTGACTTGTACTTCCATACAGCGCGCTCCTTGTGAATGCAGCAACGGCCGCGCACCTTAGAGTTGCGGGGACTAAATTCAATGGGTACTCTATCAATCTTCTCGACGAGTGCACCCTCATTCCAGAGGCTCACAAGCTTTGTGAGAAGTCTCTGGCGAACAATCATTACGTTGTTTTTAATAGCCATATCGTTAGTAGTTAACTGTTAATTTGCAATCCATTGTTCGAGCCGCCATTATGTTGAATATCACTATAATCGCACCAGTTGTCCTTAGGCGATGTGGCCTTTTTTAGCCATATAGTTCAAATATCACACCTTTTATTGGCTCTTAATTCAACAAAGGTAGTATAATTTGCTTAAATATGAAAATTTTGCGACTACTTTTTTACGACTTATCTTTCGCACCGATTTATTATATACTATATGTGGAGGTGTTAGGTGTGCCAGTAATAGTAAAAGAGAAGAGGCCGACTAAAAAGTAACTTAGTCAGCCTCTATCATGCTACGTCGATTGAACGTTATATCGCCTAAAGTGTCGACTTAGACTCTGCCGAAACCTCGCGGCTAACCTTCGATACCAAGCCCTGAAGTACTGTGCCAGGACCTACCTCCGTAAACTCCGTTACACCATCGGCAATCATCTTCTCTACAATCTGTGTCCAGCGTACGGGAGCGGTGAGCTGTGCGATAAGGTTCTTCTTAATAGCCTCTGCATCGGTGTAGGGCAGAGCGTCAACATTCTGATATACGGGACAAGTGGGAGTCATGAACTGAGCCTCGGCAATAGCTGCCTCGAGCTCCTGGCGTGCTGGCTCCATAAGGGGTGAGTGGAAGGCGCCACCAACAGGCAGACGCAAGGCGCGCTTAGCACCTGCCTCCTTAAGCTTAACACAAGCCTCATCCACAGCGGCATCGGCACCCGAGATAACGAGCTGGCCGGGGCAGTTGTAGTTGGCACCTACAACGACGCCATCGACCTGTGCGCAAACCTCCTCTACGGTCTTGTCGTCGAGACCCAATACGGCTGCCATACCGCCAGGCTGCTCTTCGCAGCACTTCTGCATAGCCATTGCGCGCTTCGACACGAGCTTCAAACCATCCTCGAATGAGAGGGCACCTGCAACTACCAATGCCGAAAACTCACCGAGTGAGTGGCCAGCAACAGCGTCGGGCTTAACACCCAAGGCCTTAGCCAAAATCACTGAGTGGAGGAATACTGCGGGCTGTGTAACCTTTGTCTGCTTTAGCTCCTCGGGAGTGCCCGAGAACATAATATCTGTGATGCGGAAACCGAGAATCTCGTTTGCTTTCTCAAACATCTCCTTTGCTACGGGCACATTATCATAGATGTCCTTGCCCATACCTACGGCCTGTGAACCCTGACCGGGAAAAACATAAGCATGCTTCATATCTTTTCAAGAATAGTATTTGTTCTAAATTTCAAATTCTGGTGCAAAGGTAGTAAAAAAAATGTAATATAGTGAATACTATGCCTTAAATCTGTCAAGGAAGGTGATTAGCGAGGTGTCGCTGTCGGTTAATCCAAACTTCTGGCGCAGACGCGAACGTGCTACGTTAATGCTGCCAACACTCTGGTGCGTGATGTTTGCTATCTCCTTGGTTGATAGGTTCATGTGAATAAGTGTGCAGAGCTTACGTTCGTTCTTTGTGAGGTTGGGATACTCCTTCAGGAGGTTCTCGAAGAAGGTGTCGTTGTTACTTGCCAAGGTCTTCTCCACCTCTGCCCAGTTGTTATTGGCGTTTGAGCCCTTTTGTAGGCGACGAACTATTTGTCGGAGCGTGGTGCGCATCTCGCGATTGTCGGACATGTTGACCGCTTGATTGATCTCCTCTGAGAGCTTATCCATGTTATTCTGCTCCTCGAACTGTTGCAGCTGCTGAATCTTGATAATCTCGTTTTTGTAGCGAAGCTCCTGCTCAGCTTTCGCACTATTGAGTCGACTATTCTTGCGCTGCATGCGCCAAAGCAGGAGCGCGAGGATGGCGATGGCGGTGGCTAAGATTGTGATATAGGCATGTATCCTACCTAAGAGGCTCTTGTACTCCTGCTCCTGCTCCATCTCGCGTTGACGCTGCTGAAGGCGCTCTTCTGCCTGTTCTAACTCTAACTCATTTATTAACTTCGATAGTTCTGTTACGTTGGTGCTGTTATGCTGGCGCGTATATGTCTCGGCAAATGCCATAAGTGCTTCGTATGCCTCATGGTAGCGCCCCTGGTTGTAGTATATGTCTTGGAGAAGAAAGTAGGAGTGCACGTTTTTTGCATCGAAGTCCTCCTGTCCGAGAATCTCTATGGAGTGTTTCAAGTCGTTGATTGCCTGCATGGTGTTGCCTACGCTAAGATTGTAGAAGCCTGATGCTGAGTAGTAATACCCCTCCTCCTTGAAGTTGCTGATAAGGGGGTAGGCGCGTGTTAGGTACTCTTTGGCAACATCCACCTTTTCGTTGCTAAGAGCCTGCATCGAGGCGTTGAGATAGATGTTTATGAGTAGGTCGTTGAAACCGTGCTCCATGGATATCTCTTCGGCACGTGCGGTAAGCTCTATTGCTTCGTCGTAGGTGATGGGGTAGTTGAAGCGATTGTTTAGTGCACGCACCGCCTGATGGGCTTGTTCGCGGCCATCGTATCTCTCGGTGATACGCAGATTGTACTCCATGGCTTTATCTACGTTGTTGTCGTAGAAGTAGGTCACTTGTTCTAATACGAGGTATGCCTCGCGCTCGGAGATGATGTCTTGCGTGATTAGTGCCTCTTCTAATGCTTTAGTGCTATAGCTGAAAGCATTATGATAGTCGCCTGTGCGCAGATATATGCGGCCTAAGAGCGCGTTTGTGCGCGTAAGGCACGCTTTGTCTCCTATTACCTCGTATATGTATGCGGAGTGTTTGCGGTATTCCAATGCGCGGGTGTAGCGGTGAAGTCGTGTCTCGGAATACTCGGCCATAAAGTCGAAGACCATACCCACCTCGACGTTGGCTATGGTGGAGTCGATGTCGCTGGCTATACGATTAGCGTAGTAGTAGGCCGAATCGCGATTTGTGAAACGTAGTTGCTCGAAGTGTTCGAAGTCGGAGCGCTGCTGTTTTGAGCTAAACCCCTGTGCTTCGGCTATGTCGAGAGAGTTAAATGCAATGACGATTATGCTTAGCAGTGTGTTGAAACTCCTGTAAGTGTTGTTAATATATATAAATTTCATATTATTAATGTGTTAAATAAAATTGTAATACAAATGTAATATAAATATTTCGATTTGTTACACTAAAATTATATATATTTTCGTGGATTTTTCTTGTGTTTGAATTAGTTTTGTGTAGCCTAAGTGCGAAAACCAATAAAAGACTAAATAAGACCTATGAAAAAAGCACTCCTCTATTTGATGACAATCGCAGCATTTATGGCTTGCGACAACACCGATGAGCCAGGAAAGAAGCCAGACCATAAGCCTGGTCCCGAAGATATGGCCATTAACATTCAGGTTGACCGAGAGCGATTAACTGCTTACCAAGTAGTATATAGTATATATCCTGACGATAAGGATGCCTACTATTACTCGGATGTGATGTCTAAGGCTCGTTGGGAGAGTGCTGACATTAAGAGCATTAAGGCTGAGTTCGATGAGTCTCTACGTAACTTTGCCAATATGACGGGTGCAACCTACGAGGAGGTTCTTGAGCAGATGTTGTTTAAGGGCGACACCGTAGACTTTTTGAGCAATGCGGGCTATCGAGGTGAGACCGACTTTGTTATCTTCGCATTCTATTGGGATGGTGACGAGACGGAGTTTTCCTACACCGAGTTTACTACGCCTGCGCACGTCGACTCAAGCGAGAGTGTAACCCTCACGTTTGAGGCTGTTGATGCCTACTCAATGAGCGTAAAGTGCGAGCCAACAGAGGGTGTTACGGAGTATTACTACCACTTTGCTGAGACTACTATGGTTGATACAATGCTTGGTCAGCTCGAGGATGAGAATGCCTATTTGTCGTATCAAGCTATGAATGTTGGTGTTAAGTACACTGGAACACAGACTGTAGAGCAGAAGGGCCTAAAACCCGAGACCGAGTATACTGCCATCGTGATGCTTATCGACGAGAATGGTAACCGCGCACAGGTGTCAGCTAAGTGTGCTACACCAGCTGTTGAGCATAAGGAGCGAGTTGAATCTGAATTATTCGAGTCGCTTCTGGGCGAGTGGAGCGGTATTCAGACGGTGTGTGATGGCTATAGCGAACCCGTGGAGTCGCAGTTTACGGTAACTATCTCGCAGAGTGTTGATGATTACGACTACGACTATCGTGCGAATAATCAGCTTGTTGCCTTGGTTGACGGCTGGAATAATATAGCTTACTACGGTATACAGGGCCTTGTGGATGAGGGTGTTGAGAATCCTGAGGAGAAGTTTGGCCCTAAGTGGGTGCTTGATATTGCCGAAGGTGATGTGGTGACCATCGACGGTCAGGCTCGCCACTCGGTGATAGGCTGGATGTTCTATGGCGACTGCTTTATGGTGAGCGCAAATAATTCATCGCAGTCTATAGATGTTACCACCACGCTCAATGTTGAGGTATCGGAGGATGGCAACACTCTTACAATCACATCACCCATGGCTGAGTGTTACCCATCGCTTGCCTACAACTTTACGGGCTTTGGCTGGATGGCCAACTTCTATGGTATGTCAGATATAGTGCTTACGCGCAAATAATAAACTAAAACATATACGACTATGAAAAAGTATGCATTTCTACTATTGTCGGCCCTTACTTTGGGTTTTGTGGGCTGCACCGATGAAACAAAGGAGGATGTAACATCAGAGGTTGCTCCTACCATTGCACTTGAGAAGGGTATAGAGGACGTGAACGCTGTAAGCTTCACTCTTACAACAACTAACGCTACCGAGGCACGCTATATGGTGCTTGCCGACGGCGATGAGGCTCCCGCGCTTGATGTTATCATGGCTAAGGGCGTGGCAGTGGAGCTTAAGGATGGCGTGGCTGAGGTTACGGCTGAAGGTCTTGAGGCTGAGACAAGCTACAAGATTGTGGCTGCGGCAAAGAATGTGACTAAGGTGGCAGGTTCTAATACTCTCTATGTGACCACAAATGCGCAAGCTGAGCTTCAGCTCGAGGTTGAGGTTGTGCAGGTAACGCACGAGTCGATGAACTTCCGTGTAAACTCTGCTAATGCCGAGAAGATTGCCTACCTCGTACTCTATGCGTCAAAAGAGACTCCCGAGGCATCCTATGTATTGCTCAATGGCGATGAGGTAGAGGTTGGCTCTAAGGAGTCGGTTGAGGTTACAGGTTTGGAGTGTTTGAAGGAGTATCAGTTGGTTGTTGTTGCCGAGGGTAATGGTCAGACTCTTATGGCTGAGCCCCAGATGTTTACCACTAAGGATGACCCACAGAACGTTATTGAGCATAATTACACCCGTGCACGCGGTACGAAGTATGGCTCAAGCTACTTTATGATGTTCTCTTACGAGGATGCTAACGAGGAGGATAACTTCGCATATAACGATAAGACCCTCTCGCTCGACATCTACGGCGACCCCGATAAGGATTACCTCCCAGCAGGTACTTACGAGGTTAAGGAGAGTACCGAGCCAGGTTGTGTTAGCGCATATCGTTACTCTACTTATGGCTACGACAATGGCGTGCAGCTATCGAGTGGCCGCGTGATTGTATCTATTGACGACGAGACGAAGGCATACTCGTTCGATATAGACCTTATGCTTAAGGATGGTCGTCACCTGATTGCCACCTACACAGGTGATGTAGACAATATGCCCGTTATTGACACCATCACCGTAAATGCCACATTTACTGAGGCTTCTGCAACAAAAGTTGATGGCGTGAACTGGACATTGAATCTAAAGGATGATAAGGGTAACGCTGCAAAATTCGATATTGTAAATGCTTTCAAGGCAGATTATATCGTAAATAACTCTTACACTATTAGCACCTCGGCTGAGGAGTTCTCTACTCGTGCTGCGGAGGCTGGTCAGTTCGATGGCGAGACCTCGACATTCACCGTTGCTGGCGAGGATGGCGCTAAAAACTTCCTTACAGGTACGCTTCATGTCGATATCGACTGGGATAACCAGAAGTATATGCTCTCGTTCTACGGCACCTTGCCTGGCAACTATATCATCGAGGCTGAGTATGAGGGTGCTATCTCTGGTATCTCGCTTGCTCCACGCGAGGAGATTATCGAGGCCGTATTAGACACAGCAACAGCTCGCTCGTTCGAGAATAATACCAACTGGTATATGACCTTCACACAGACGGTTGATGGCGAGGAGAAGTATCGCCTTGTGCTTGATGCCTTCTGCCCCGCATCGGAGTACTTGTTGGCAGGTCTCTACTCAACTATGGGCACAGAGGAGGGTCGTAGCCTTAATATTGACGGCACATCGTTGCGCGTAGCGGGCGAGGGTCAGTACTCACCATCGGAGGCGCGTGCTAATGTCAATATCGACATGTCGGCCAAGACATACTCGTTCGACATATCGTTTAAGGTTCAAGATGGTCGTACCTTTAAGTTCTCTTACACAGGTAAGGTAGATGGAATGGAGATTACTCAGACCGAGGATGTCGGCGACAATATCAACTGGACCACGTTTAAGGCTAAGAATTGGTATTCGGACAACTGGGAGTTCACAATTGCAGATGCTGATGGAAACTACACCCTTGCATTCGACATGCGCACTGGTGATAGCTCGTTGAACTATATCCCATCGGGTACCTATACTCTTGGTACATCGGGCCAGTATATCGACTCATACTACAGCACCTTCAATGGCTCGAAGAGCGCATATAAGGCAGTGACACTAAAGTTAACCTACCATGAGGATACCAAGACCTACGATGTTGAGTTTGACGTGACGCTCATCGACGACCGTCAGCTTCAGGGTGCATACTCGGGAGTTGTGGAGGGTACCCCTAAGGAGTAGTAATCGCTGTGTAATCTATTGAACAATAGGTAAATATGAAAAATAGTTGGTTATTAATGTGTGCGGCTCTTGGTCTTACACTCTTTACGGGGTGTAAGACGGATGAGCCCGTGGAGCCTCGACCTGATGCTCCTGAGCTGAAACTCGCTATGACCGAGGTTGAAGCTACGGCAGATGGAGGCCATTTTGAGGTCGCTTATGAGTTGCTTAACGCCGTGGATGGTGATGAGCTAAAGATAAACGTAGAGCACGATTGGGTGAATAACATCCAGGTTAATGAGGATACTATAGAGTTCGATGTGGCTACAAGCTATGATACTAAGGAGCGTAGCTGTCGTCTGGAGTTAATCTATCCTGGCGTCTATCCAAACCCAACAATCAAGGTTAAGCAGGCAGTTGGTAAGGAGCACTCCATAAAGTTGGAACTTATCTCGGCAGCTGCTACAACCATCACGATGAACGTCATCCCCCAGGATAAGGATATGCCTTATGTCTTTATTCTCGGCAATGGCGAGTATATCAAGGAGAATGGCCTGATGTACAATGACGAGGCGTTGTGGGAGAGCGATATGGATGTGTTCCAGAGCTTTGCCGATGCCTTTGGTAGCGATATTTCGATGGCGGTAACCGCCTTTATGTATGAGGGTGACATCACACCCCACCAGTTTACGGGTGTAACACCTGGTACAACCTATGTAGCCTACGCTTATGGCTTCGACCGCGAGACCATGACTCCCACAACCGAGATTTCACGCTTGGAGATAACGACAGCCACGGTCAATGACTATACCCTCCACTTCGACTTCAATGTCGAGGTTGATGGCCCCAATGTCGATATTAGTATCACGCCCGAGGGCTACGACGGCTACTACTATTATGGCGTCTTCTGGAAGAGTGACATAGAGGGAGCTACGGCTGAGGAGCTTCGTGGCTTCTGCGAGGCTGACTGGGAGCAGTACAAGGGAGTATATACATCTTTCTTTGAAACCACAGAGGAGGGACTGCACTTTATCTTTAACGAGTTGGCCTACAGTGGCACTACGGAGCTATCTGTAGAGCTTGATGCTAACACCGAGTTTGTGTTGTGGGCATTCGGCATGGACGATGAGGCGCTATTGAACACTACGCCTGAGTTCTATGAGTTCACGACGGGTAATGTGGCAGCCTCAGAGAACGTGTTTACGCTATCGGTAGAGGAACTCTATCCTCGTAAGGCTACCGTGAGGGTGGAGACCACGAATGATGATACCTACATAGCAACACTTGTGTTAGCCGATCGCTTTGAGGGTAATACCGACCAGGAGATTATGGACTATGTTCTCACCAACTTTAAAGTCCAATATGCCTCGGGTACCATGAGCGATACGGCCACAGGCCTAAAACCTAATACTGAGTATGAGCTGCTTGTGTTTGGTGCCCAGGCGGGAGCTGCTACAACGGGTCTCCAGCGCATGAAGTTCACTACCGAGGGGATTGTATATGCCGACCTCGACTTCTCGCTAACCATTGGTGACTACTATAGCGGTGCCGAGGTGGCTGCAATTGATCCCAACTATGCTGGCTACGAAGATATGATTCTTGTGCGCGTCACTGCGAATGTCGATGCGGAGGCTGTGAATGCCTATTTCAATGCCACTAACGCTCTCGACTTCCCATACTATGAGTATGAGCAGATTGTCGACGGTCTTACGTCGGAGGGCCCATTGACGGAATTATCGTCGGTATACGCCTTTGAGTTCGATGAGCCATACGTATTCTTCGGCATGGCTGAGGATAAGGATGGTAACTTCACCGAGGTGTGGGCATCGAAGGAGATGACCTTTACGAAGGAGGGCTGCTCACCTGCCGAGGAGTTTTTTACGCAGGCAACTACAATGGGCGTCCATAAGGCTGTTGCTGTAGAGTATGGCATGCTTAGCTTAGAGTAACACCCATCCTTAAAGAGTATAAAATGAGCCACCGTAATTGCGGTGGCTCATTTCATTACATCTATATTAGTTGGGCGTCTTAGAAGCTAAAGCCCGTCTTAATAAGCGCGTAGTGGCGGTTGGTTGTGGGGTTGTAGGTGTAGCCCACGTTCACGGGGATGGTAGCCGCGCCCACCTCAAACTCGCGAGTAATCATTAGGCTGAGGTTAGTTACGTTGAAGCCCTGGGGTATGTTGTCGAAATCGAGCTCGTAGCCACCATCTACCATCTTACGTGGTCCTGCACACCAGAAGGGGGCAGTCCATGGCGATGCACCAGCCGTAATCTCTATGTCGAACAAATCCTTAACAGGCTGCGTATAGGCAATCTCAAAGTATGAAGAGAAGGCACGACGCTTCTTCGAGCCATCCTCGTTGTAGAGCCAGTCGGCCGAATGGAGGAATGTTGTGCCCCAGTGCAGACGCAAGCGGTCGAAGAGAGTATAGTCGATGGTTGCTGTTAGGCTGTGGTTCTCGTCATCTAAGAAGTCGTTCTGCCAGAATGCCTTACCGTAGTCGCACCATACGTCATACACGGTGATAGATAGGTTTTCGTAGTCGAAACCAAGCGTCATATCGAGCTCCTGATAGGTGCTAATTGTCGAGTAGTTATACCACAAGTCGACGTAGAAGGCTCCCAATCCGAGCGTTACGCTGGGCTGGATGGCGGGGTCAAACATATTGCCGTAGTACGACTGGTCGTAGCCACGCCACAGGTAGTTTGACGCAAGGTTGGCACCTGCGCTCCACCAGAAGAGCGACTCATCATCGTCGTCGTCATCCTCGGCGCTAAGCGCGATGGGCTGTGGGGTAGCTGTCTCGGTTGCGGGGGCACTGGCCATTGCAGTAGAGGCAATCGAGATAGAGGCAAGGAAGAGAATAAACTTTCTTGTCATTTTTAAGTTTTAAGTATTAAGTAGTTATAACAAAAGGTTTATCGGGGCTGTTGCTGTTGCTTACTCTTAGAGTGGCGGCGGCGCTTAAGCATCTTCTGCTTCTTACGGTAGGCATTCACCTTGCCGAGAATAACGAAGAATAGAAGTACGCCGAACGACACTATAATGAAGATAAGCATCGTGGGTGATAGGTTGTCGCCCTTCACGCGTGACCACATCTCGAGCATCTTATCTGTCTGCTCGCCACTGTCGTGCATCATAGAGCAGCGGTCAATAACCGACCTGTCGGGGTAGAGTATAGGGTCGACATAGACACACGTAGCATCAACTACGTAGTTAGCATATTCGCTATCTACATTGTACTCGTCAGCCATATTGAATACCAGAGGGTTGCCCTCTTCGTCCTTAAAGAAGTAGCCGAGGTTAATACCCTCCTCCGTAAGTAGTGTATCGCGCTCTGTTGTGAGATGCTGTAGCGTCGCCTCAAGTTCTGCATACTGCTTCTCATCTTTGCACTTTTCCATCTTGCTAAGTACCTCGTCAATTCCTGCAAGCATCTCGTCCATATAGATAAGCACCTCCTTGGTGCCTACCACGCTGACATAACCCGTAGCATCCATGTTGCGCACGGCATTCTCAGGCTTACACATATAGTTGATGAAGTAGCGAGCAGCACGTTTATTCTGCGCATACTTGGGGATGACCCAGCCGTCGAACCACACAACGCTGCCCTCCTCGGGTACGGCGTAGTCGAGCTCCACATCTACATCTGCTGCCTCCTCGATAGCCCACACAGCATCGCCACTCCACATGAGGTTGATCCAAGCCTTCTCCTGCGTCATCATCTCCTTGCCGAAGTCGGCCTCCCAGCCAGCAACAAGGCGCTTCATTCGCTTAAGGTACTCCTCGACATGCTTAATGGACTCATCCGAGGCGTCGTACATCAATCCATCAATGGTTGCTACCTTACCCTCAAGGCCGCGCTCAAGGGCCTCGCTGTCATTAAGAGGTAGGCGCTCAGTGGCACCGATAATACCTGCCTCGCGGGCTTCGAGCGTGCGGGCGTAGACCAGTATGGGCGAATATACGTCGCGGAAGGCATCCTTGACAAGTATCTTACCCTCGAGGCGCTCATCGAACATCAAGTCCCACGAGAGTGCCTCCTCCTCGGTGATATATTCTGTATTATAGAGGATGCCCGTAGTACCCCACATGTAACCTACAGAGTAGTCGTTAGGGTTGTGACCATCGGGGGCGATGATATGGTCGAACTGGTTGATAATGTAGGGTGATACGCTACTAAGGTAGTTCTCTGTGCCGGTATTCTCGAGGTCCTGAAGGAACTCGTCGGTGACGATGGGCACAAGGATGTCGTGGCGCATCATACGCTCGATGATATACTCCGAGGGGCATACCACGTCGAAGTCTGCCTCGCCCTTTTCTATCTTGGCGAGCATAACCTCGTTAATATCGAAGGTCTGGTAGACGATATTCACGGGAGTGCCCGTCTGCTCTTCGTACCACACCTCGAACTCGTCGAGAAGGTCTTCGTCGATGTAATCACCCCAGTTGTAGACCTTTAGGGTCTCTTCGCGAGGCTGTTCGTTGCACGATGTGAGCATGGCACCCATGGTAACCACCACGAGGATGCTACTCGCTATATAGGCGTATATGTTTCTCATCGGCGTGAATAGTTTTTAATCTGTTTAGCCTGCTCCTCGGCGCGCTTAGCCTGGCGGTGTGAGCGATAGTTGACTACCACCAATAGGATAAGCACCACCACAAGGATGATGGTCGAGAGGGCGCGTAGCTCGGGGGTAAGACCTCCCTTACGTGCATCGGCATAGATAAACGTAGATAGCGTCTCCAGACCGTCAGTACCATTGGTAAAGATGGTTACGGCGAAGTCGTCGATAGATAGTGTGAACGCGAGAATAAAGCCCGAAATCATGCCTGGGCGTATCTCGGGGATAATCACGCGGCGCATCGCCTGCATAGGCGTAGCACCAAGGTCGAGTGCTGCCTCGTAGATGTTGGGATTCATCTGCACAAGGCGTGGCATGATGCTCAGTACGACGTATGGCGTACAGAAAGCGATATGTGCCAGAATAACAGTGATATAACCCTGTGATATACCCATCGATACGAAGAGCAGGAACAGCGAGATACCGGTGATAATATCGGGGTTAAGAATGGGTATGTTATTCACAAAGTTGATAGCACGGCGCTTGCGATAGCGTAGGTCGTTGATGCCGATGGCGGCGATTGTACCCAATATCGTCGACACGGTAGCAGCCGTAAGCGCTATAAGGAAGGTGTTCTGGATGGCGTCGATAAGACGGTCGCTTACACCGCCCGAAAAGAGCGAGGTGTATAGCTCGGTAGAGAAGCCCGTCCAGTTGCCCAATACCCTCGACTCGGTGAACGAGAATATGGCGATGATGATGATGGGTGCATAGAGCATCACCAGGAGTAGAAGCAGGTAGCCTTTCGATAGTAGTCGTTTCATAGTTATAGCAAGCCTCCATCGTTAGCGCTATTCTCATCGTCGGAGCCGGTAAATAGCGTAGTTAAACCAATAATAACAAGCATTATGAACGACAACGCTGCACCATAGTGCCACATACCGTTGTTGATGTTCTCCTGAATAGTGGTACCGAAGAGCTTGATGTTGTTCATCGTGAGCAGCTCGGCGATGGCGAAGGTGGAGATGGTGGGCATGAAGACCATCATAATGCCACTAACGATACCGGGCATCGAGAGTGGAAATACCACCTTGGTGAATACCTGTCGGGGTGTTGCACCGAGATCCTCGGCAGCCTCAATAAGCGAGTGGTCCATCTTCTGAAGCACGTTGTAGATGGGGTAGATCATAAATGGTAGGAAGTTGTACACCATACCAAAGATAAGAGCACCCTCACCCAATGGGAGTGTCAAGAAGTCGAAGAGTGCCACCGTGGCCAGTGTGCGTACCAACACATTAATCCACATGGGTAGTATGAAGAGCATGACAACAACGCGTGCGGTTGATGTGCGCATCTTCGAGAGAATATATGCGGCAGGATAGCCTAAAAGAATACATATCAGTGTGGTAATCAGGGCTATACCTATCGAGTAGATGAAGGTGTTCATCGCCTCGCGCTGATGTATAAACTTCTCGAAGTTCTCCAGCGAGAAGCCTCCATCTTCGGCCTGGAAGGCATAGACCATGATAAGCAGCAGCGGAGCTACTACAAACACCGCAAGAAAGAGCACATAGGGAAGGCTCCAGGTGCGGCGACGTGAGAAGAATTTAACTAATTTCCCCATTTCGTACGAGTCAACTACAATTACCTAACCTTAGAACTAAGCCTTTGTGATTGCTGTTACCTTAATGGCCTCGGGACGAATCTTGATACCTACCTCATCGAGGTCCTCCCACACGTCGTGTGTGTCGATGAAGATGTCGTCGCCCTCGTCAGTGCGCACTGTTAGGTGGTAGCGGTCACCCTTGTAGAGGATGAAACGGATAGTACCCCATGAGATACCATCGTCGGGGTCGTCGGTAAGCTCTACGTCAGAGAAACCAAACGATACATCCACCGTAGCACCATTCTCGATGCCCTCCACAGCGGCGCACTCAAACTCCTCGCCGAGAATCTCAACGTGGGTAGCATCCACAAGCTTCCCCTCGACATGGTTCTCGGTGCGCTCCTTGCGCATGACGTGAATGTCGGCAGGCTTAATCATCATGCCCACCTCGGTGCCTGGCTCGAATGAGTTATAGTCCTGAATCTGAATCTCGTAGCCGTCGGGCGTGTCGACAAACATCTCGTAGTGAACACCCTTGAAGATGCATGAGCGTACCGTGCCATGGAACATCGCTGCCTCGGCATTGCGGATGATGTAGACATCCTCGGGGCGTACGACAACATCCACGGGGACGTTCTCTCCAAAGCCCGTGTCGACGCACTCAAACTCCTTGCCCATAAACTCCACAAGTCCGTCGCGTATCATCGTGGCATTGAGGATGTTACTCTCGCCAATGAAGTCCGCAACAAAGGCATTGCATGGCTCATTATATATGTCTGTGGGGGAGCCAATCTGCTGAATTACACCCTCGTTCATTACAACTACGGTGTCCGACAGCGTGAGTGCCTCCTCCTGGTCGTGGGTTACGTAGACGAAGGTGATGCCGAGGGAGCTGTGCATCTCCTTGAGCTCCATCTGCATATCCTTACGCATCTTGAGGTCGAGAGCTGCAAGTGGCTCGTCGAGGAGCAACACCTGGGGGCGGTTAACAATAGCGCGGGCGATGGCTACACGTTGCTGCTGACCGCCCGATAGCGACTGCACGTCGCGGTGCTCGTAGTCGGTCATGCCCACCATCTTAAGGGCTCGCTTTACGCGCTGCTCAATCTCCTTCTTATCCACCTTCTTCAGCTTTAGACCGAAGGCGATATTGTCGTAGACGTTGTAGTTGGGAAAGAGTGCGTAGCGTTGGAAAACAGTGTTTACGGGGCGCTCATGTGGAGGTACGGATGTCATATCCTTACCATCGATGAGTATCTTTCCGCTCGATGCGGAGTTGAAACCGGCAATAAGTCGTAGGAGCGTAGTTTTGCCGCATCCCGAAGGTCCGAGTATTGTCAGGAACTCACCCTGTTTAACCGAGAGACTAACATCGTCAAGCACAACCTTGTCGGGAAACGACTTGGTAACGTTGCTGATCTCGATGATGTGGTTCGATTTCACCATTCCAGTAAAGTGTGTTAACAGTTAATATTCAATATGTTACAACCCCGTGTGCGACTCGTATCTACGTCTCCTTAACACAGCCAGCCATCTCCATAATATCTACTTGCCGCTATCACCTTTTATTTTAAGGGCATATTCTCGGCAAATATAGTAAAAAAAATTAATTCTATATTTATATTGTCACGTAATTTAAGGAAATTAAGGAATTTAGGGAGATTAGATAGTTGGTAAATATGCTGTCAACCGTAGCGTTGACGACGCACAACCCGATAATTACTTGCCGATGTAACGAGATGTGGTGCGAAAAGAAGAGCCCCAAATGGGATACACTTGCGCGTATTTCCCATTCGGGGCTCTAAGTATAGTGCCGCAGGTTGCGGCCTATCACATAAAACTACTGAGCCTCAGGACGCATAATAACCAAGGTGCGGTTGTTGTCCTGGAGCATCTTCTGAGCCATTGCCTGGATATCCTCCAAGGTGATGCTCTCAAGGATGCCGAGGTACTCCTCCTTGTAGTTGTAACCCTCCTCGTACCAACGAGTGATTGCTGACATCCAGCCACTGTTGTTCTCCAATACGTTAGCGTAGTTCTTCTGCAAGAACTCCTTAGACTTAGCTACATCCTCAGCCAAAGGACCCTCTGCTGCGATCTTCTCGATCTCTGCGTAGCAGATGTCTACCAACTCGTCAGCAAGCTGCTCGTTAGTGTCGAATACGATGATTGCCATGTACTGCTCAACGGGCTCCTTGTTGATGCCACCCTGAACGTGTACACCATAGGTACCACCCTTCTCCTCACGGATCGATACCATATAGCGTGAATCGAGGGCACGTGTGAGAAGGTCAAGAATGAGACGGTTCTTAGCGTTATCCTCGATAGCACCAGAGTAGGTGAGGTATACCGATACCTTAGGCTGCTGCATAGATACGCGGAAGTCGTTAGTAACCTCGCCAGTAGCGGTGCGAACACCGTCGTCAACTACAGCGTAACCTACCTTCTTAGATGTAGGAAGTGAGCCGAGGTACTTCTCAACGAGTGGCTTGAGTGTGTTGAGGTCAACGTTACCTGCGATGACGAAGCGGAAGTCGTCAGCGTAAGAGTAGAGTGCTGAGTGTACGCGAGCCAAGGTCTCGAGGTTGAGTGACTCGATCTGCGCTGCAGAGGTCATCTGACGACGAGGATGGTTCTGGTAGAGAGTCTCGGTGAAGGCCTTACCCATGAGGTAGTTAGGATCTGACTCCATGTTACGGAAGTAGGGCACGTACATCTTCTTCAAGTTGTCCAAGTCGGTCTGGTCGAAGCGTGGAGCTGTGAAGTTGAGGTATACGAGCTGGAGGATGGTCTCCATATCCTTAGGTGAGCCACCAGCGTTGACAGCGTGCTCGTACTCGCCAACATTTACTGAAGCGTAGGCGCTCTTACCAGAGAGCTGCTTAGCAAGGTCTGTAGCAGAGAACTTGCTGATACCCGACTGCTGCATAACCATAGGTAGGTAGTCGCCGTGGAAGTAGTCAGCATCGCTAAGCATCGACTTACCGCCCTTCGATACAGCCGAGATCATAACCTCGTCAGCCTTCAATGTTGAGGGGCGTACCACCACCTTGATACCATTCTTCAAAGTCCACTCGGTGTAGCCGAGAGACTCATTCTCAGCAGTAGCCTTAACCTTTGAGCCCTTCATCTTCTTTGCAGGGTCGATAAGAGGCTCGATAACGGTGTTATCCTCGTATGGAGCAATCTCCGAAGCCTCAACCTCGGCCTTGATAGCCAAGAGGTCAGCCTCAGTAGGAACAGCTACGCCCTCCTTCTTGGGTGAGCGCGCGAGGATTACGAGGTTCTCGTTAGGACGAACCATCTGTGCATAAGCCTCGTTAACCTGGTCTACGGTGAGGCTCTGGATAAACATCTGGTCGAGCTGCCACTCTGTCTCGGCATCCATCATAGGAGAACCATCAGCATAGTGGTCGAGGTAGCGCTGTGCATACTCAGCGTTAGATACGTCGTTGCGGTTGGTGTACTGACGCTCATCCCAACGGAGCATCTCCTGCTTAGCACGTTCAAACTCACCTGCGGTGAAGCCATGGCGGCGCATACGCTCCATCTCGGTGTACATAGCGCGGAAAGCCTCGTCGATGCGACCCTCGTGTGCTGTAACTGAGAACATTGTAGACTCCAAAGTGGGGCAGATACCAATGCCACCCTCGCTCATGCCACCACCAAGGAATGGTGCGTCTGCCTGCTGTGAAATCTCCTCGAAGCGGTTGTTCATCATCAATGAAACCAACGAGTAGATGATGTCTGAAGAGTAGCCAATTATAGTGTTCTGGTACTCCTTAGGAAGTGCCTCGCGGCGTGCAAACATCATCACGCTTGACTGAGTCATCTCAGGGTCAGTGAAGATAGACACGATAGGCTCCTCGGTTGCGGGAACAGTGTGAACGACCTTCTGAGCTGCATCTGCGGGTGAAGCGGGGATGTCAGCCATAAGGGTCTTAAGCTTTGCCTCAACAGAGTCAACGTCGATGTCACCAACGATTACCAATGCCTGGTACTCAGGACGATACCACTTCTCGTAGAAGTTACGCAAAGCAACGTGGTCGAACGACTTAAGGCCGTCGAGGTAGCCGATAAGGTTGCGGTGCTCGTAGAGCGAACCCTTGAAGAGGTTGCGAATCATATCGTTCTGTGCGCGAAGCTGTGCGCCGTCGCGTGTACGAAGCTCCTCCATAATAACGCCACGCTCTGAGTCGATCTCCTCGGGCTGCAACGCGATGAACTGCGACCAGTCGTGGAGGATAAGGAGAGCGAGGTCAACGTTCTCCTCTGTAACGGGGAGGTCCATCACCATATACTGGGTGCAATCCCACGAGGTGAATGCGTTGAGGTTGTTACCAAACTGCACGCCGATAGTCTCGAGCTTCTCGATAAGCTGCTTATCGGGGAGGTTCTTGGTGCCGTTGAATGCCATGTGCTCAAGGAAGTGAGCAAGACCCTGCTGGTCGTCATCCTCCTGGATAGCACCTACGTCGTGGTAGATGTAGAAGCTTGCCTGGCCCTTGGGCTTCTCGTTGTGGCGGATGAAGTAGGTCATGCCGTTGTCGAGCTTACCTACGCGTACCTCAGGATCGAGAGGCAGCTGCATCTCTGAGGGATCCTGTGCACTGATACTCGCAATACCTATGAAGAGGGCTACGAGTGACAAGAACATTTTTCTCATAGAGTAAAAATTGAATTAAGTTAGCATATAAAATTCTCTCGTTTTTCTGTTTGTCAAAACAAATAGCGCCTAATAAGACACGCAAATATACTATTTTTTGCCTAAATAGATACTTTATATCTATATTTTTTTCTTATTGGGCTATAATTTAGGACTATATTACTAACAATTTAACGCTCCACGAGGACGTTTATTATGCAATTATTCTTATATTTGCACAACTAAAACATTATGCGATGGCAGAGATTACAACCTATAAATATCGCGTAGAGCCACAGGATGTGGACTTTACACTGCGAGCTTCGGCCTCTTCGGTGGTTAACTATATGCTCAACGTTGCGGGCCGCGATGCCCACAACAAGGGCTTCGGTGTTGAGGTGTTGCAGGATAGCTCGCTTACGTGGGTGTTGCTGCGCTTTGTGGTGGAGATAGAGTGCCGCCCCGAGCAGTATGCCGATGTGGAGATTGATACCTGGATTTCGGACTTCAACCGCCTCTCTTCGACTCGTAACTTCCGTATGCGCATAGGCGATAGGGTTATCGCCTCGGGTGTGTCGCAGTGGTGCGTGCTCAATATGGAGACCCGCCTGTCGGTAGATATGTCGATGATGAAGGAGGCGCACGATAGGTTTATTGTAGAGGAGCCATCGCCCATAGCTGCACCCCAGCGACTTAGAGCTGTTGAGGCTACAGCATCGGTATCGCGCCCCGTGGTATATAGCGACATCGACTTCAACCGCCATGTAAACACGCTCCGCTATGTCGACATGATCTTCGACACGCTGCCCCTTGAGGTATTCGAGCGTGAGAGCACCATGCGTCTCGATATCAACTTCTTGGCCGAGGCGCGCTATGGCGAGACCATTTCGGTGGGATATGTCGACGAGGCATCGTCGCGCCAGTTTGAGGTGTCGTCCGATAGCGGCAAGACGCTCTGCCGTGCTAAAATCGAATACAAGTAGCTAAAACTATGACAGCGAGGAGGTTGAAGATAGCTATCGTAGGTCCTGCGCACCCATATCGTGGAGGCTTGGCATCCATCATGGAGACCATGGCCCGCGAGTATCAGGCGCGAGGCTACGAGGTGCGCATCCTCACCTTCACGTTGCAGTACCCCTCGTTGCTCTTCCCGGGTAAGAGCCAGACCGTTACAACCCCTGCACCCGAGGACTTACACATCGAGCGCAGGGTATCTACCATAAACCCATTTACGTGGTGGAGTGTGGGTAGGGAGCTTTGCCGCATGCAGCCAGACATCGTGCTAATGAAGTACTGGACACCCTTTATGGCGCCCTGCTTCGGCTCTATAGCACGTCTTGCACGCAGGAACAAGCATACGAAGGTCATCTGCCAGATAGATAATGTTGAGCCACACGAACACCACATCACCGACAAGATGTTCAATCGCTACTATCTCCGCTCGGTGGATGGCTTTGTCTATATGTCGGAGCAGGTGTACGGCGAACTGAAGGCTTACACCTCTGCCCCTGCACGCTTTTCGCCACACCCTATGTTCGAGCACTTTGGCGATAGGGTTGAGCGCACGGAGGCATGCCGTAAGTTGGGCATAGACCCCGCGCAGCGCTACGCTATGTTCTTCGGTCTTATACGCGACTATAAGGGCCTCGATACATTGCTCGAGGCGTGGAGTAAGTTTAGGCGTGAGGGGTATAAATTGCTGGTTGTGGGCGAGTTCTATGCGTCGCGCGATAAATACATTGAACTCATTGAGCATCTGGAACTTAAAGATGACGTAGTGCTTCACGACTTCTTCGTTCCCGATGAGGATGTACGCTACTACTTCTCGGCTGCCGACTGCGTGGTGTTGCCCTACAAGACGGCTACGCAGAGTGGCGTTACGCAGATATGCTACAACTTCTCTACGCCCGTTATCGTTACGCGTGTGGGTGGCTTGGCAGAGATTGTGCCAGATGGTAGGGTAGGCTTCGTTGCGGAGCCCTCGGTGGAGGGTGTGCGCGAGGCTATTGAGCGCATCTTCGAGGGTGATACCATCGAGCAGTTTGGTCGAAATATGCTCGAGGAGCGTAAGCGATTCTCGTGGGCTACGATGTGTGACACCATCGAGAGCCTCTACGACGAGCTAACCGAGTAGAAAACGCATGGTATCTACGCCATCGGCATAGTCGGTAAGTGCGGGGTATTGGGCGCGACCAAAGGCGATGTCGCTGTGTGACACAACGCACTGGATGACCTCCTTATTATCTGAAATCCACTCTCTAACCTCCTCTATATCATCATATTCTCGTAGCGTGACTACGGCTAACGAGTTGGAAAAACCATTCCCCTTACACATAACGAATGCCCCGCAGTCATGGTGCTCCACGCCCTCGATTGTGAGTGTGGCACGCATAGATTGCACGTTGCGCTGTAGCTTGGGGTTGTGGGCAGGTGCGCTCTCGAACTTTGGGGTGTAGCCTCGTGGTACGAAGAGCATCGACACCGAGCGGCAGCCGAGGCCCGAGTATGAGGTGATGTCGGTGTATAGCCCGCGAAGCTCCTCGTGGCTCTCTGTGCCATCGAGTATGGCTATGGAGTGGCGGCTGCCACGCAGTAGCGTGCGTGTCGAGGCGAAGTGCTCGCGGAAGTAGGCGTTGGCATCGTCGCCACCTGTGGCTATCGCCATATCGTAGTGGTCGGTGGCATCGTAATCTTCAATCCTAATAGCGGGCTCTATCTCGCGTAAAAGCCCTATGACATAGTGCATTAGCACCCTATCTTTGCTTGAGGGCTTCACGCAGCACGTGTGCCCTGCGGCTATGACGCACAGCAGGTCGAAGAAGCCGACAAGCGGGATATTACCCGCCATAACTACAGCTACGCGCTTTGGTGTATGTGTTGGCTTATATCTTGATAGCCATGCTGTTAGGTACCCTTCTGTGAGCATTTCTGAGCGTATGGCCTCTACCGCTTGCAGTATATCCCTGCGTGTAAACCACCCATTTTCGGCCACGGCATCCTCTATAATGCGTGCCGTTGTCTCATCCTCACCGAACGAGGCTAAGCGCTCCCCGAGCGTGGTAAATATAGCTATGGTGTGTAGCATGGGCACTCTACATTGCCTCGAGGTAGGCTATGGCGTTCTCGATTTGTGCCACCGAGGTGCCATCTTTGATGATGACACGCTTCTCTGGGTCAAGCAGATAGAGCGATGGGATGGCGCTAAGGTTGTAGCTGCGCTCCGCGGTGAGTCGCATGCCCTCATCGTAGCCTACAATCCATGTTGACGGCATTTCGGGGAGGTGCTCACGCCACGCCTCCAGGTCTTCGTCGGGATATACTGAGAGGGTGCGCACGCGTCCCAACTCAGTAAGCTCGTTGATAAGGGGTGAGGAGGTTATCTCCTCCTGAATCTCGCGGCACATGGGACAGCCAGGGTTTGAGAACATGAGGATTACGTACTCTGTATCGATGTTGTGTAGTCGTCCGCTGCGACCATCCGCTAAGCGGTATGTGAAGTCGTTAGCCACGGTGCCTATGCGGTTTTGGCGTGCCATGTCGAGCTCATAATTGGGGCCTATGCGGTCGTACTCGTCGAGGAGCTCCGAGGTGGTAATCACCTCGAGTATAGGGATATACATCTCGTCGTTGCGTAGTGGCGAGTTGGGGTCGTGGAGCACACCCTCTGCCACGTACCACATGAAGTCGAAGACGGGGCGGCTATGCTCGGCACGCTGCATCACGGAGCGTAGCAGCGAGTCGCGGCGAAGACCATTACGCTCGACACTCAGCAGGTTGGCATAGTCGGCAAAGGCCTGCATGATGGCTATGGTGTCGTAGGCGACGACCTCCTCTTCGGCCTCGAAGTCGAAGTCGTCCCAGTAGTGCTCCATGGCATAGTTATAGTCGTCGAGAGTGGCGATATTGTAGATGTCTACCTCCACATTCATGCGACGCGTGCCTGGGGCATAGACCTCCTTGGCTGCCTCCTCGCTCTTATCTTGCTTCGGCTTTGTCTCGGCGCACGAGACGAGGATTAGTGCCATGATTGTGGCGTAATATAAGTGCTTCATACTCACTCTTATTCAATTAGAAATTACTAATTGTTCGCCGGCAGTAGTTGACGCCTTATCACTGCAAAATAATTACATGCGCTCGGGAACGTTGATGCCCAAGAGCGACATTGCCGAGCGGATGACGCGTGCCACCTCGCCTGCGAGCTTCAGACGCAATGAGCGTACCGCTGCGTTCTCCTCCTTGAGGATAGAGTGGTCGTGGTAGTAGCCGTTGAACTGCTTAGCGAGGTCGTAGGCGTATGCCGCGATTACCGAGGGCGCAAACTGCTCACCTGCCGAGCGTACCACAGCGGGGTACTCCGTGAGGGCCTTGATGAGCTCCACCTCCTCGGCAAGGAGTGTCGCCTCCATATAGTTGCTTGAGTCGATACCTGCCTCCTCGGCCTTGCGTAGGATTGAGCATATACGCGCATGGGTGTACTGTACGAAGGGGCCAGTGTTACCGTTGAAGTCGATGCTCTCGCGTGGGTCGAACAACATGGTCTTCTTGGGGTCTACCTTGAGGATGAAGTACTTCAACGCGCCAAGGCCTACCATCTCCGAAATCTTTGCAGCCTCCTCGTCTGATACGCCATCGAGCTTACCCAGCTCCTCGGACATCTCGCGGGCTGTAGCCACCATATCGGCGATAAGGTCGTCGGCATCTACCACCGTACCCTCGCGTGACTTCATCTTACCCTCGGGCAACTCAACCATGCCGTACGAGAGGTGGAAGATGTTGTCGCTCCACTCATAGCCGAGCTTCTTCAACACAAGCTTCAATACCTGGAAGTGGTAGTTCTGCTCGTTGCCCACGACGTATATCATATCGTCGAGCTTATTCTCCTCGAAGCGGCTCAATGCCGTGCCGAGGTCCTGAGTCATATATACCGATGTGCCGTCGCCACGAAGTAGGAGCTTCTGGTCGAGGCCATCTGCCTCAAGGTCAATCCATACGGAGTTATCCTCCTTGCGGAAGAATACGCCCTTCTTTAGGCCCTCCTCCACGAGGCTCTTACCGAGGAGATATGTCTGCGACTCGTAGTATACCTTGTCGAAGTCGACACCAAGAGCCTTGTACGTTACGTCGAAGCCCTCGTATACCCAGCCGTTCATAGTCTCCCAGAGTGAGTATACCTCGGGGTCCTTAGCCTCCCACTTGCGTAGCATCTCCTGTGCCTGGAGCATGATGGGAGCCTTTTTCTTGGCCTCATCCTCAGCCATGCCCTCGGCAACGAGTGCCTTCACCTCCTGTTTGTAGTGCTTGTCGAATTCGACATAGTACTTACCTACGAGGTGGTCGCCCTTCATGCCCGACGATGCGGGGGTCTCGCCATTGCCATAGAGCTGCCATGCAAGCATCGACTTACAGATGTGGATACCGCGGTCGTTGACGAGGTTTACCTTGATGACATTGTGGCCGTTAGCCTTGAGAATGGTCGCCACCGAATAGCCGAGCAGGTTGTTACGTATGTGACCGAGGTGCAGGGGCTTGTTGGTGTTTGGCGACGAGTACTCAATCATTATGGTGCGTCCCGAAGAGGGAGCCATGCCGTAGTTCTCGGTGTCAACAATCTCCGCGAAGCGCTCTGCCCAGAAAGAGGCATCTACCGAGAGGTTGAGGAAGCCCTTGATTACATTGAAACTCTTAATCTCGGGTGTCGATGCTGTAATCTTCTCACCTAACTCTGTAGCTGTAGCCTCGGGTGACTTCTTCGATGCTCGTAGTAGGGGGAACACCACCACGGTGTAGTCGCCCTCAAACTCCTTGCGTGTCTTCTGTATCTGTATGTTGTCGCCTACGCCATATAGCTCCTCGGCTGCGCGCTTCACGACACTTGCGATAAACTCTTCAATATTGACCATAGTTACCTATATTTATATATTCAACGCGCAAATATACTACTTTTTTCCCAATTTCTAATTGATTTTAGTATCTTTGTCGAAAATTACCGTGACTATGAAGATTGCAGATATTGAGTTGGGCTCTCAGCCGCTGTTCCTCGCACCTATGGAGGATGTTACCGACCCATCGTTCCGCTATATGTGTAAGCGCTTCGGTGCCGATGTAGTCTACACCGAGTTTATATCCTCGGACGGCCTTATACGCGATGCGTGGAAGTCACGTGCAAAGCTCAATATCGCTGATTATGAGCGCCCTGTGGGCATACAGATATATGGCCACATGATTGAGCCTATGGTCGAGGCGGCACGTATCGCCGAGAGTGCCAACCCCGATATTATCGACATCAACTTTGGCTGTCCCGTGAAGAAGATAGCCAACCGCGGTGCTGGCTCGGGTATGATGCGCGACCCCGACCTTATGGTGGAAATGACGCGCCAGATTGTGCGTGCCGTAAATAAGCCTGTCACCGTGAAGACACGCCTCGGCTGGAGCGATGAGATGAAAAACATCGAGGAGATAGCCCTCCGCTTGCAGGATGTGGGCATCGCAGCCCTCACCATTCACGGCCGTACACGCTCGCAGATGTATCGTGGCGAGGCGGACTGGACGCTTATAGGCAAGATTAAGAACGACCCCCGCATAACCATCCCCATTATCGGTAATGGCGACGTGGACTCTGCCACAAAGTGCAAGGAGATGTTCGACCGCTATGGCGTCGATGGCGTGATGATAGGCCGCGCCACTTATGGCCGCCCTTGGATTTTCCGCGAGTGCAAACACTACCTCGCAACGGGCCAACTACTGCCACAACCCTCTGTTGCAGAGCGTGTTGCAATAGCCAAAGAGCACCTCGCCAAGTCGCTCGAGGTTAAGGGCGATAGGGTAGGAATCCTCGAGATGCGCCGACACCTCACTAATTACTTCAAGGGGCTGCCCGACTTCAAGCAGACGCGCCTCAAGCTCGTCACCTCGTTCGATGTGGAGGAGATAGAAAAAACGCTCGACTATGTTGCCGAGCGTTGGGGTGATTTCGATATGCGCGAGGCTGTGCCCGCGCCCTTGTCGCACGATTTGTAGGCTACTTCTCCCACTCGAACTTCTCGATGTCGGCATCTGCGGCCTTCCACTCTGGTTTGCGCATGGCGTAGATGATAAAGGGGATGATGACAAAGAGCACGGCACCTATGCCTAACACCATAAACCACACCACGTTGCTACCCACGGCAATCTGCGAGGGTGGAATAAAGCTAAGGACAAAGGCGAGCAACGAGCCACAGAAACCTAAGCCTCCCAGGAGCCACATCACGCCGTTACCCTTCGCACCGAGACGGAAGGGTCGCTCCATCGTGGGCAGCTTGTAGCGTAGGCGTATCGCCGAGGCAAACATCAACATATACATAATAAGGTATAGCAGCACCGTTAGCTGTGAGAGTATCTGGTAGAAGGACTGCACCGAGGGCATAACGACGAATAGCATGCTAAGGATGGTTACTATCACGCCCTGCACAAGGAGGATATTGCGCTGCACGCCCTGCTTATTTGTGCGCTGGAAGAATGGAGGTAGGTAGCCGGCACGCCCCACGGTGAAGATACCCTTCGAGGGGCCTGCCACCCACGTTAATACACCCGCCAGTACGCCAAACACCAGAGCCACGGCAATGACGGGACCCATCCACGAGAGCTTGACGAAGTGGAAGTAGCTGTCGAAGCCTATTAGAAGTGTCTGCGTGAGGCTTATATCCTTTGCGGGTACCACTATGCCGAGGGCAAAGGTGCCGAGGATGAAGATAGCCACCGTAACGAGCGAGCCGAGGATTATGGCACGCGGGTAGTTACGCTTGGGGTTGTCCACCTCCATCACGTGTATACCCATCATCTCCATGCCGGCATAGAATAGGAAGATGCTCGAGGCGAGGACTAAGTTGTTGAAGTTCGAGAGGTCGGGGAAGAACGACTCCTTGGTGTCGAGGTAGCTGTGACCGCCCATGGCTAAGTAGACAATGGCGAGGATTATAAGCAACGCCGCGGGGATGATGGTGCCTATAATGCCTCCCCACTTACTCACCTTACCTACCCAGCCTATGCCGCGTAGCGAGATAAAGGTCGCCGCCCAGTATATGGCCAACACTACGACCAGCGTGAATATGCGGTTCGAGGCCAATGCTGCATCTGCCGCCGGGTCGATGCCTATGTAGGCTATGCTCACCGCTCCGAATGTCAGTACCGTAGGGTACCATATCGTCGACTGTATCCACTGCAGCCATATTGCGAGGAATCCTGCTCGTGCACCAAATGCCTCGCCCACCCAGCGGAATACACCTCCCTGCTTCGTGGCAAACATCGCGGCAAGCTCCGCTGCCACCATAGCTGTGGGGATAAGAAAGACAACGGCGGCAAAGAGGTAGTAGAAGGCCGACTGTATGCCGTATATCGCCTCTGTAGCCAGTCCTCGCAGGCTCACTACCGCCGTAACGTTCATAATTGCCAGCGTCATCACGCTGAGCTTGAATCCATTAGAAGTTTTCGTTTTGTCCATAGATAGAATTGTGTTTAATATTCGTCGAATGATTTGCAATTATTGTGCATTTATGTTACCTTTGTAGTGCATGTTCCCATTAGGATAGTTAATTACATAACTCTTATAGCTACCATGATTAATATTGCTTACAACGCTGCGATGGGGATTGAGGGCTACGATGATGACGATGAGTCTATCATGTGCTTGGTCCTTTTCCAGGATAAAATCACGCTGCAAATTACCTATGTCCCAGTGGGTATGGGAGTACAATTAGGTAGTAATCTTGTGTTTGAGTACAAAGATATTGTCAAGGTTCAAAAGCCTCGATTAGCACTCTACGTTAAGCTATTCTTCCCTAATGGCGTATCTCTGGTGTTTCAGACATTCCAGAAGCAGAGACTCGTCGATATGATTGTCGCCAACCGTAACGAGGCCTATCAACTTCAGGGTGAAGTAGCACCTCCGCTCAATATCGTCTAAGGCTTGATGCCATAATCGTTGCTGATAGTATTATAAAAATATATAATTAAAAATCTATTGCGAAATAAAAAATTACTCTTATCTTTGCACCAGGAAAAAGGAGATAAACCTCCAATGCAAAGAGAAAACAGAAAAGAAATTACAAACCTTATAAAAACTAAAACACTATGAAAGACTTGAAAGGAACTAAGACTGAGAAGAACTTGTGGGAGGCATTTGCTGGTGAGTCACAGGCACGTAACAAGTACACATACTTCGCATCAAAGGCTAAGAAGGATGGCTATGTTCAGATAGCTAAGATCTTCGAGGAGACCGCTGCAAACGAGAAGGAGCACGCCGAGATTTGGTTCAAGCTGCTCCAGGGTATCGGCTCAACTGCCGAGAATCTTAAGTCGGCAGCCGAGGGCGAGAACTACGAGTGGACCGATATGTACTACCAGATGGCTAAGGATGCTCGCGAGGAGGGCTTCGACCACATCGCATTCCTCTTCGACGAGGTGGGTAAGATCGAGAAGGAGCACGAGGAGCGCTACCGCAAGCTCTTGGCCAATGTTGAGGGTGGCTTGGTATTCTCACGCGACGGCGATATGATCTGGCAGTGCTCTAACTGTGGTCACATCCACGTGGGTCAGAAGGCGCCCGAGGTATGCCCCGTATGTGTTCACCCACAGGCATACTTCCAGATTAAGGCCGAGAACTATTAATAGATATAAGTATGGTATGAGATTGGTGGGTGTCCTACGGGGCACCCACTATCGTATAAACTGACTGAATTATGGATATTCTACCCATTGTAGCTATTCCCTTCTTAGGAACAGCCATAGGTGCTGCGGCGGTATTTTTCACGCGCGAGAGGGTATCGTCACGCGTGGAGAATGCTCTGTTGGGCTTTGCTGCGGGTGTGATGGTTGCCGCCTCGGTGTGGTCGCTAATCATCCCCGCCATCGACCTCTCGGAGTCGTTGGGGCGTATGAGTTGGATGCCTGCAGCTGTGGGCATAGTGCTCGGCATGCTCTTCCTGTTGGCGCTCGACAGCCTTGTGCCACACCTCCATCCCACCTCCACCACAGCCGAGGGCCCACGCTCGAAGCTCGGACGTAGACCCATGCTTATGCTTGCCGTGACGCTGCATAACATCCCCGAGGGTATGGCTGTGGGTGCTGTTGTTGCGGGAGCCTTGGCTGGTGATAGTGGCATCACGATGGCTGCGGCGGGGGCATTAGCCTTAGGTATGGCTGTGCAGAATATCCCCGAGGGCGCCATCATATCACTGCCACTGCGTGCCGATGGCACCTCACGTCGCCGTGCCTTTGGTTATGGTGCTCTATCGGGCATTGTAGAGCCCATCTCGGCATTAGTGATGATAGCCCTATATAGCTATATTTCGCCTCTGTTGCCCTATCTCTTAGCCTTTTCAGCGGGTGCTATGCTCTATGTTGTTGTCGAGGAGCTTATCCCCGAGACGCAGCGCGGTAAGCACTCCGACACGGGAACCATCGCCTTTGCCGTAGGCTTTGTTGTGATGATGATTCTCGACGTGGCGTTGGGTTAGAGGCTTTATAGCGACAATAAAGGCGGCATCCTTCGGGGGTGCCGCCTATAGTTTCTATATGATGGTCTTTAGTTCTCGGGGTTAACCTTGATAAGCTCCACCTTGAACTCGAGAGCCTCGTTAGGGCCGATAGAGCCGTTACCCGCCTCTTTGTAGGCCAACTCTGAGGGTATCCACAACGTAATCTGGCCACCCTCGCCTACGAGCTTCATGCCCTCGGTCCAGCCCTCAATCACACCGTTAAGAGGGAAGGAGATGCTCTCGCCACGCTCGTAGCTTGAGTCGAATACCTCGCCAGTGCGTAGCTTACCCTCGTAGTTTACCTCCACAACATCTGTATCGGCAGTAGCCTTCACGTCGCTACCCTCGCGGTCGATGCGGTACAAGAGTCCCGATTCGGTCTTCTGGACGCCCTCCATCTGCTCAATCTCGGCGAGCCACTTAGCTGAGGCTGCACTATTCTCCGCCAAGAGGCGTGCCTGAAGCTCCTCGCCACGCTGCATGACAATGGTGCTCAACGCTCCCGACTGCTCCATGAGCTGCTCCTCGGTGAGGCGGAGACCATCAAACATTGTCTCCTGAGACTCTATTGCGAGTGCGTCGAGCATACCTGCAACAACCCAATTAGCGTCGATGTCCTCCTTAAGAAGCACCAAAGTGCGACCCATCATGCGGCCATTGAGACCTGTGAACTCCTCCTTGGTGTACTCGTCGTTGAAGAAGGCGGGGAGCTCCTCTACGGGAGTACCATTATACTGAGCCATCATGCGAGGATAGAACTGCTCGTACTGGAACTCGCTAATGCGCTGCTGATCCTTAGCAGTGTCGCTGTTATCCAATACGCCCTTCTCGTAGGTGTCGAGAATGAACTTCATGAGCAACTCGCTGTCGATCTCTAACTCTGACAAGCCGAAGTTAGCCTGAAGACCCATGTTTGCACCCAAGGTGTATGCTACAGAGTCCATCTCAGCGCCCTCAGCCACCTTGTAGTTGTCGATGTTAATGTTCTCAACAGACTCTGGGATGAAAGGGTTTCTCTCAGCCTTAGTCTCACTGTTGCAGCTAACGGCTGCAACTGATAGGGCTACAACGCCCATTGCGAAAAATAGCTTTCTCATTGTTTTAATTTGTTGTTTATGAATATATTAATTAATCTCATTGTTGTCAGCATCACCACTCTCTAACGTGTCGGTTGCGGTAATATTGTCCTCATCCTCGATTATAGGCTCCTCCAACGCGGGCTCATCCTCCAGAGCGTATGCGTCGTAGTAGTCCTCCTCAAGTGTAGCATCATCAGGTGCGGGCAGCTCTACCTCCTCATCGTCGATAATCATGGTCACGGTGAAGCGGTCCTTGCCGTTGTAGTTCTTCATATCCTCCACAACCACGTTGTTTATAGTGAAGGCATCCTTGGGCATATCCTGATGCTGGAAGCCCATGTAGTCCATGATGACACGGTTGCGGTGCTCCATGAGCTGTACCATCTGCTCCTCGACAACGTCGCCATAGAGCTGCATAGCCTTATTCTCGGCATTCATATGCGAGGGGTCTATGCCGCGTGCCGTGAGCAACGAGTCGGCGTAGGCTATAACCTCCCTGTTCGACATCTTGGTGTCGTTAATCTGCGAGAATGCCAACATATCGAGGTAGCCCTCCTTGTCGCCATGCTTGTAGTTGTAGTAGGCGATTTTGAGGTTGAGGTTGGCTATGCGCTGTGTTGCACGCTTATAGTTTACACGCTGTGTGAGGCGTACGCGCAGGGTGCTATCGCCCTTAAGCGCATTTGCCATATTGTCGAGGCGTGCGTAGTGCTCCGAGCCGAGACCTGGGTCTAACAGATCGAGGTCGATATGACGGAAGGTGTCCTGCTTGCTCTTGTCCATAAGCTCAAAGGGTGATGCCACGAGCTTAAGCATGAGGTTACCCACTGCCTTAAGTATAATCTTGCGATACGAGAACTTAGGCTCGTCGAGGTGTCCCGAGATGGGTAGGTCGATGTCGATGTGGTCATCCTTATCGGTGAGTACCCACACGGCAAGACGCAACGGTAGCTTCAGCTCCACATCCATCTCCTTGTCGCGCTGACCCACCTTGAAGAGGTATGTGCCCAACTGGTTGATGCCGCTAAGTGCACCGTTCGATACCACGTTCTGGCTGCGGAAGGTGAGGTTACCCGAGGTGATGGGGAAGCCCGTGTAGTACTCCACGTAGGGTGATAGTCCCTCCATGTCGACGTTGGTGAGCATAAGCATAAGGCTCTGGTTGTGGAAGTCGCTAAGCGAGCCATCCCAACGTAGCTGTACCGAGCCCTGCTTAGGTAGCTTGGCGCTGAGCGTGATGTTATTCTGGCCCATAAGGTCTATGTTCGTGCCCGTGATTGCCACCTCGCGCATCGGGTACTCGAACTTGCGGTGCATGGTGTTATCCGAGTAGAGGAAGTCACCACCCTTAAGGTCTACGTGTGCTATGCGCAGTACCATGTTGGCGAAGGGTGCCTCCTCCTCGCTTGTGGTCACCGTAACGCGCTCCTTGACGTCGTATAGCTCCTCACCCTCCTCGGTAGCGGTAGACTCGATGGTGATGACGGGCTCGTCGTAGAAGAGCGGGTCGAAGTTTGTTGAGCCATCTGCCTCGAATATCATCTCTGCAGAGTAGCCGTTTGCCACGAGTGACGACAGGATGTAGCGCTCAGCATCGATGTTAAGCTCCTCGATGCCCACCTCCAGGTGGTTGGTGGTGAGTACCTTTCCTCCGTTCGAGGCGGTTATGCCAAATCCATCGGCTGTAGCCGTGCCGCTAATGTCCATCGAGAAGATGTCCATAACGTTACCCACAAGGCTGAAGTCGGCATTGGCAATACCTGTGATGCTACCCACATTGAGGTATGGGGTCCAGTATTTGTATGTCTCAGCCAATGGGAACTCCTTCACTGAGCCATCGAAGGTGAAGTCCCAGCTGTTGTAATCGAGCTCTATGATGCCTTCGAGCTGTGCGCGGTCGTTGATTATGGCCGACGACTCGATATGGCTAAAGCCACCGTCGAGGTAGAAGCGTGGCGTGGCGAGGTTAAGCTCGGTAAGCTCCCAGCGCTGGTCTATCTCGTGGTCGAAGTATGCGAAGTGGCTATTGCGTATGATGATGTTATCGAGGGTTATTACCCAGGGCTCGCCCTCCTCCTCTTCAGGCGTCTCCTCGGCAAGATACTCCTTGTCGATAAACTCAATCATGTCGTCGAGGTTGAACTCCTCGACATCCTGGTCGATGCGTAGATATGCCTCGTCGGCGTATGCGCGGGTGATGTGGACATGGTTGCTAAATAGCTCACTCAGTGCGAGCTCCGCCTCGAGGTGCCCTATGCGCGCAAAGTGCGTAGAGTCGTCAGCCTCGTAGAGGATAAGGTTATCCACCGATGCCTCACTGCTGAAGAGCTTTATGCGAAGGTTGTCCATCTCTATGCGGCGACCTACGAGCTCCATGTCGTGCTTCTCGACATACCACTCGACGATGGGGCCTAACCAGGTGATTGCTGCCGCTACGGCAAGTAATATTAGCAAGAGTAGCGATAGCGATGTCCAGAGTATTATGCGCTTAGTCTTGCTACGCGGTTTCTTCGCGTTGCCATTTATGCTCGTTGCCTCTACGTTGACTTGGGTGCTCTCTCCACTCTCGTTGGGGGTTGTGGGCTTTAACTCGGTGTTATTGGTCATAGTCGGTTTACTTTTGCCACTTCATCGTAAAGCTACGCAAGGGGCGAATTAGAAATCCTGGAAGATACTTGCAAATGGGTATTAGTAGGCGGAACCACCAGTCGGGTACCACCACGCGGCGACCCTTAAACATGGCATTCAGACCACGTCGGGCACAGCTCTTGGGCGACATCAGGATGCCGGTCTTTAGGCCGAAGCGCTGCAGGTCCTTAGATAGACCGTAGAGGTCGGTGGCGATACCTGCGGGGCATATAGCCGTTACCGTTACCCCTGTCTTTCGCAGCTCCTTGGCAAAGGCCTCGGTGAAGCTCTTGACGTAGGCCTTCGAGGCGCTATATAGTGCTAAGCCAGGGAATGGCATCCAGATGGAGTAGGACGACATGTTGAGGATGCGTCCCTTACCACGCTTTACCATATCCTCGCCATAGAGGCGACACATAGAGGTTAGCGTAAGGTCGTGCAACAGCAGTAGACGCTCGATACGCTCCAAGGGGGTATTAAGGATGTCGCAGAACGAGAAGATGCCTGCATTGTTTACCACCACGTCGAACTCATAGCCCTCGGCCACGGTGTCGTCGTGAAGCTGGCGGGCAGCACCCTCGGTTGCGAGGTCCATAACCCTCCCTACACACGTTACGGCGTGCTGCTCGGCAATAATTCTCGCCTCGGTGACGATGGCGGGGTCGCAGTCGACCATATATACGTTGTAGCCGAGGCATGCTAAGCGCTCGGCATACTGGCGACCGATACCCTTGGCTGAGCCCGTAACCATAGCCCACGCCTTGCCGCGTGCTACCTCTCCTCGTCGCTTATTACAAAAACACATAACGCTCCTTTCTCGCCTTACTTAATTGAGTTAATCTCCTTCCAAAGGCGCTCGGGGATATGCTCCTTGCAGTTGTGGCAGCACTGCATATCGACTGAGTACATGCGTGCCATGCAGTAGTCGCGGTGGTCGCAGCCACTACGCGTGGCCATGTCTCCCTCCTTAAGCTTATTCACAAATGCTGGGTCGTTAACCAGGGCACGTGCCATCTGCACAAGCTCGAAGCCCTCGTCCAAAACCCTCTCAATGCCCTCACGTGACACCAAGCCGCCGACATATACCAGCGGGCCTTTCAGTGCTTGGCGGAACTTCTTAGCATTCTCCAAGAAGTAGCACTCCTCGAAGTCGTACTGCTTGATAAGCCACTGGCCAAAGAGCGAAACGACAATCTTCTGCAGCCACTCGTTCCAACCCATGTAGTAACCCATGGTCTTTGTGGGGATACGGCCACGCATCACGGCCATAGGTGCCTTAGATACGAAGCCCGATGATAGCACAATGCCGTCGACACCAAAGGTCTCAATCTGCTTGGCTATCTCTATAGACTCGGGTACCTGAATGCCCGATTTGAAGCCATCCTCCATGTTATGCTTAACAAGTACACCCATGCCACGCTTGCGTGCAGCCTCCATAACCTCCTCTAAGCACATGTTCATAAAGCGCATGCGATTCTCGAGTGAGCCACCATACTCATCGCGACGATGGTTCGTATAGGGCGACAGGAACTGCGAGATAAGGTAGCCATGGCCTGCGTGCACCTCCACTGAGTCGAAGCCTGCGTTGTAGGCGGTCTCTACGGCTGTGCCGAAGTCCTTGGCAAACTGCTTTATCTCCGCCTTGCGCATGCGGCGGTGGAACGTAGGTGAGTATAGATTAAAACCGTTAGATGCCGATACGGGGAAGCTACCTGCCGTAGACCAGTGTGTCATATTACCGCAGTGGCCAAGCTGAATACCCACGGCAGCACCCTCGTTGTGTACAGCGTCGGTAAGGTCTCTAAGTGCGGGGACAATCTCGTCGCGTAGCCATAGCTGCTTGTTGAACGAGATACCGCTACGGTTGATTGAGGCGTAAGCTACAGTGGTCATACCGACACCGCCTTTAGCCACGCTGACATGGTAATCCTTGAGTGCCTGAGTAGGGGCGAAGTCCTTACCCATCGACTCGAATGCCGCTGAGCGTATCACACGGTTGCGTAGTGTTACGCTACCAAGCTTGTAGGGGGTAAATAGTTTTGACTCTTCGAGTCTCTTTGTGTTCTCCATATTTCTGGAATTTAGTAGATAAACGGAATAATACACTTGCGCTTCAATGAGGTGAACTCCTCGCCAAACTCGCGCTCGTAGCGCTTATACAGCGATGCTGAGCGGGGACCGAGGTTGGCAAAGGTCCATAGCGCGAATACCACACCTGCCCACGACCATGAGGCTATGGCGAAGCCTACCCACTCCATAAACTCACCAAAGTAGTTGGCACTCGACACATACTTAAACATGCCACCCTTGGGGATGTAGTGTTTGGTGTCGCCAGGCTTACGTAGGTTGCGTATGACGTAGTCGGAGTGGAGGTTGGTGACAAAGCCAAAGAGCCATACGGCCGTGCCGATGTAGATGAATGGCTGCGAGAACCAACAGTCGTAGTAGCCCATTTCGGGGGCGTAGTAGAATATCCAGCCACCCTGCATTACGGCATTCAACGTGTTGAACACCATGCCCATAAGCATGATACCTACGGGCATCTTCGAGTTGCCACGTATAAGCATCGGGAAGATAAACGAGCGTTGGAAGTAGTGTGTTTGGAAGATGATAAATAGCGTGAGTGGTGCCGCCTCAATGGCGTAGTCGGACATCCACCACAGGATGAACATCACGATAAACACCGGACACTCCATAAGCACCCATGCCACACGGTTGGGTACGGGGAAGCCAAACTTTGGGTTGAACAGATAGCCGTAACCCGCATCGACAAAGTATAGTGCGACGAAGACTACAACGGCCACAGCAGCCATCACAACGAGGAAGGTGTTGTAGCTATCAAGCGATATAAACTCTGAAAACATAGTTAATCTTGGTTTGTGTTAGTGTGCATCGGCTGATACCAAAGGTATCACGTTCATGATGAAAATTCTCGCAAATATACGAAATTTTTCTAAAAGACCAAAGGTCTTTGTTGTAAATGCACTGAGGATAGGGTAATATGGCGTGTTGTTGAGTGTAAAGTGCCAATAGATACAACGAAAATGAGGACAAGCACAAGCTTGCCCTCAACTTCTTACTCCTTGCTCCTTGCTCCTTGCTCCTTGCTCCTTGCTCCTTACTCCTTACTCCTCAACTTCTTACTCCCCCCCCTGGCTCGCAAATAGAGCGAACTAAAAAATCTCCTTGCGGATGATGGTCTGCTCGCGGTCGGGACCTACCGATACCACTGCCACCTCGGTGCGTGTAAGCTCCTCGAGCTTGGCGATGTAAGCCTTGGCATTTGCTGGGAGCTCGTCGTATGACTTGATGGCGGTGATGTCCTCCTGCCAGCCATCCATCTCGATATACTCGGCCTCTACGCGCTCGAGCTGTGCGATGGTTGAGGGCACGTAGTCGATATGCTTGCCGTCGAGTTTGTAGCCTGTACAGATACGAATCTTGTCGAGACCCGAGAGTACGTCGAAGAGCATGAGCGATAGGTAGTTAAGACCACTGATGCGACGTACGTGGTTGAGTACCACAGTGTCGAGCCAACCCACACGGCGAGGACGACCCGTTACGGTGCCATACTCGTGGCCACGCTCACGGATGTAGTTGGCACGCTCGTCGAAGAGCTCGGTGGGGAACGGACCCTCACCCACGCGGGTGGTGTAGGCCTTAGCCACGCCCATAACGTTGTTGACGTAACGTGGTGCAATACCGGTATTTACGGGCACGCTGGCTGCCGTAGGACTCGATGATGTGACGAAGGGGTATGTGCCGTGGTCGATGCAGAGCATAACGCCCTGAGCACCCTCAAACAGCACCTTCTTGCCCTCCTCGATAAGGCGGTTTAGCAATACCGACGTGTCGCAAATCATCGGACGGAACTTCTCGCCAAAGGCGAGGTACTGGTTGTATATGGTATCGAAGTCGCAAGGCTCCATACCAAGTGCCTTTAGCTCAATGTTTTTCTGCGCCAAGGCATCCTTCAGACGCTCCGCGAAGTACTCCTTATCGAGTAGGTCGCCCATGCGAATACCTACGCGGCTATACTTATCGGTGTAAGCGGGGCCGATACCCTTCTTTGTGGTGCCAATCTGGCGGCCACCCTTAAGTGCCTCGTAAGCGCCATCGAGCATAGCGTGGTAGGGCATAACGCACGCTGCGCGATCCGAGATATAGAGTTTGTAGTCGGTGATGCCCGCCTTGTGCAGACGGTCAAGCTCCTCCTCCAACGACACGGGGTTAATGACCATGCCGTTAGCCATCACGTTGATGATGTGGGGGTTGAACACGCCCGAGGGGATAGACTGCAACGCGAACTTCTTGCCATCGAAGACGATGGTGTGACCTGCGTTGTTACCGCCCTGGTGGCGTACTACGACGTCGGCACCGCCAGCATAGAAGTCGGTGATTTTGCCCTTACCCTCATCGCCCCACTGGGCACCTACAACTACCAATGTATTGCTCATAATACTTTAATAAAGTTGACTGATTTTCACTATTTTACAGCCGTGCATCTTGCGACGTCGGCTGCTAAGCATAATTTTACGCCTACAAAAGTAGTAAAAATTTGGATATGCGCGCTATAATTTGCCGCGAAAGTTATCAACAGGTTGTTGCGTTTCTTCGAAACACCATCATCGCTTGCTATTCATCTTATACTCGTAGGAGTGGCGGCCCTCGGCGCGAAAGTCGCTGTGGTAGCGCTCCAATACCTCACGGTAGACCTCCTCGTAGCGCGGAATAAAGAGGTCGTTGCCACGCTCCATATTCTCTATAATCTCGCACGCAAGTGCCTCAGTTAGAGCAAGGTCGGTAGAGCCATTGTAGAATGATGTGCCCTTAATTGCACCTGGCGCCACGTGGAGTATGCGGTTAGCCGTGCCTGCCATCTCAAGCTCCACATTCACACTCTCAATAAATATCTTAAGTGCCGCCTTGGATGCACCATATACCGCAAAAAGGGGTGAGGACATGAAGCCTGCGATGCTACCCATAACTGCCACGCGGAAGGGCTCCTTCGAGCTTAGGCGCGGGTAGAAGTGGTGTATGATGCGCATCACGGCCGTGGCATTTACAGCCATCGAGGCTGTTATGTGCTCCTCCTCCACCTCGGCGAAGTGTGCGAGGCGGCCAAAGCCTGCGGTGATGATGAGCGTGTCGATGTCGCTAAAGCCCTCGAAAAGAGCGAAGTCTGAGCCACTTAGGTCAAATTCGGTGAAGCGAAACTGCTCGAGCATGTGCTCCTTGTTGGGTGCTACCTTGTCGACGATGTAGACCCTCTCGTGGCCTCTATTTAGGGCGAGCTCACGGGCTATGGCGAGGCCTATGCCATTGGCGCCACCTACGACTAATGCACTCATATCTCGAAGAAGTTTTTACGCTCGGCGAACTGCTCCATGACGCCCGCCATGGCGATAGATTGACGCGGTGTGAGGCGTGCTGAGCTGGGGCGGTGGTTGATTATGCACGACACAAACTCCTGAATCTCATAGCGTAGGCCTGGCTCATCCCACTTGTAGAAGTACTTCTTGTTGCGGTTCTGGTCCTCGTAGCGCAACTCGAAGTAGTCGGTCTTCCACCATGGCGAGGGGACATAGACGTAGCCCTGCGTGCCCGAAATCACGAGGTTACCCTCGGTCTTTACCCCCAGTCCAAGCTGGAACGAGGCGATGGCACTCTTGTAGCATACGATGCCACGAGTGTAGACGTCGACGCCGTTGTCGTTCATGCGGCTGTATATGTTAATATGCTCATAGTCAGTGCCTAATAGCTTGATGATGGGCAGTAGCGGGTAGGAGCCCATCTCGTAGAGCGAGCCTCCCGACATCTCAGGGTCGAGCTCTCGTTTTAGGTTCTCCTTGCTCCATAGTTTCGACTCCGAGGCATCGATGCCTACAACGTCGCCTATAAGGCCGCTCTTAACCAGCGATATGAGGTGGGTGAATGCGGGGGAGTATGCTGTCTTATTTGCCTCCAGGAGCACCAATCCACGCTCCTCGGCCAGCGCATACAGCTCCTTGGCCTCAGCCTTGGCCAACACCATAGGGGTCTCGCATAGCACATGGCGGCCATGCTCCAAGGCGTACTTCGCCTGCTGGTAGTGCAGGTGGTGGGGCGTGGCGATATAGACGGCATCGGCTCTCTCGACAGCCTCCTCGAGGCTTGCAGCGATGAGCGAGTGGTCGTTGGTGAGTCGCTTTGCGGCGTTGGTGTCGATGTCGTAGAGCGACGCTACGTGTGCCGCATCCACCTTATCTACCTCGGCATAGAAACGCTCGGCAATACGGCCACAACCGATGATGGCAACGTCGACAACAATCTCGCTCTTGGCGCGTAGCATCGACGAAGAGATACCCTCGGTGCGGGGTAGATATACCACCTCGCAGAACTCCGTGAGGTAGTCGAACTTACCCTCCCAGTCGGAGCCTATGGCGAAGATGTCGACGTCGTATTTGAGGATGTCGTCAATCTTCTGACCAACATAGTCCTCGATAATCACCTCGTCGACGATGCCTGTGGCCTTTACTGCCTCCACGCGCTCGAGCACGTTGTTACGCACGTTAAGCTTGCCGCGCTCGCGGTCGAAGCTATCGTTTGTGACGCCCACGATGAGGTAGTCGCCAAGCTCCTTAGCACGGCGTAAAAGGTTGATGTGACCCTCGTGTAGTAGGTCGTAGGTGCCGTATGTAATTACCTTCTTCATAGCTATTTATCGTTGCCGTAAATCTCTTTGATGTACTCCTTGCAGTGGATGCACTTGCGTATCTGCTCGTCGGAGGGTAGCTCGCGCCAGTTGCCGTAGACGTTCGTAAGGTAGGCATCCATATCCTTGGGTACGGGCCACTCCTCGCCCTCGAAACGTGTGGTCGTAAGGGGCAGTGTATCCTTCATGTAGAAGGTGTGGCGTGCCCAGCCTGTGCCCAACACATAGTGATACTCGCCGCGCGGGTTTATTAGGCCTATAAGTCTAAGTATAGGGTTTACGATGCCGAGCGAGAAGCCCTCGATAAGGCGAATAAGGGGCTTACGTAGCCACGCCCAGCGGATGTACGACGTGGGGTGTTGCAGGTTGTGGTATATGACCGTGGCGGCACGTGCTGCGAAGTAGTTGGTCTTCTCTATGGCGAAGATGTCGAAGCCTATGCCCGCCCATTTGTAGTAGTTGTAGCGGCGACTCGACGACTCAACGCGACCCTCGCGCTTACGGAACTTGCCGAAGAGGTTTGTGTAGTCCGCGTCGCTACGCATCGAGTGGTATACGTACTCCTCGTGGTTGAGTTCGTGGAGCAGCCTCTCTAAGCGCTTGCAGTCGCGCTTAAGTAGCACTATGTCGAGGTCGTCGTCCCAGGGGATGAATCCCTGGTGACGGGCTGCGCCGAGCAGCGTTCCCGAGCTCAGCCACCACTGTATGCCGTTGGCATCGCATATATCGGTGACCACGCGGAGCATCTTCATGAGCTCGAGCTGGTCGTGACGCAGGCGTGAACCGTCGGGGTTGTAGCGCTGTCGGAGTGCTTCGTTATCGATATTTGTAGCCATACCTTAATATAATATCAGGCAAATTTACAAATTTTTTTCTAAATACTGAGAATAATTTCTATCTTTGTGAGAGCAAAGCTAAATATTAGTCAAATTATCTCTTACGTATAACATAAAAAGAGTATTATGCTGCATAAAACATGGCATAGAGCGCTTGCGGTGCTTGTATCGGTACTCCTGCTGAGCCTTGGCTGGTGGGGAATAAGTGGACTAAGCATGCTTGTGGCATTGGTGCCGTTGCTTATTATGAGTGAGGGCTATAGCGACTCGCACCGCGACTGGTGGCGCATGTGTGGCTGGGCATCCCTTACCTTCTTGTTGTGGAATGCCGCAACCATCTGGTGGGTGTGGATAGCTGCGCCCATAGGACCCATTACCGCGGGCATCGTGGGCACCTTCTACAACCTCTGCGGATTTATGATGTACCACTACGCCTCGAAGCGTGCTCACCGTGCTCTGGCATATACGCTCTTAGTATCCATCTGGATAGCCACAGAGTGGGCCTATAACTCGGCAGATGTGATGACCTTCCCGTGGTTGTTGCTCGGTCACGGCTTCTCGAACGATATATGGGCGGTGCAGTGGTATGAGTATACGGGTATCTTTGGTGGTACGCTATGGGTGCTATGCTCCAATATCGCCCTCTTTGAGCTTCTGCGCCAGCGTACTACGGCGAAGATTGTGGGCGCCTCGATTGTGGTGCTTGTGCCCATAATAGTCTCACTATCACTATACTTCGGCTATGAACCATCGGATAGGAGTGCACAGATTAGTGTCGTGCAGCCCAACATCCCCTGCTACGACGAGGAGCGTATGGCTGCTGGCATCGTCGACCCCACGGCTATGGTCTACGACCTTATGGACGAGGTGCCCGCAGACTCAGAGTTTGTGCTTCTGCCCGAGTCGGCACTCGCCTATATCCCCGCCATTGGCTCGGTGAACGAGGAGGCTACGGAGCGCTACGCGCCTATGTTTAAGCGACTACATGCCCACCCAGATAGCTCTATGAGGCTGATTGTGGGTGCCTCTACGGTGCGCTACTATGGCGATATTGAGGCTACGGAGACGGCACGCTATGATGAGGATTTTGGCTACTACGATATGTACAACTCGGCGCTTCTTGTCGGCTCCGATGGCGATGTAGAGCAGCTATACCACAAGCAGAAGCTTGTCATTGGCGTGGAGGCTACACCCTTCCGCACTCTGCTCAAGAACTTCAAGGTAGACCTTGGTGGTGTCTCGGGACAGCTTGGCTGGGGTGAGAGACATATCGTCTTTGAGGGTGGCGACACGAAGATAGGCCCCGCGATATGCTACGAGGGACTCTATGGCGACCACTACGCGGGCTTTGTGCGCGAGGGTGCTGAGGCTATGGCCGTCATCTCGAACGATGGATGGTGGGGTGATACCCCAGGACATAGGCGTCTCTTCGACTTCTGCCGTCTGCGTGCCATAGAGACACGTCGCTCGGTGGCACGTAGTGCCAATACGGGCATCTCGGGCTTTATCTCGCCTCGTGGCGATGTCGTGGGCGAGCGACTGGAGTGGGACGAGCGTGGCGTGCTTACCGAGGAGGTGGAGCTACGCAGCGAGGTGACCTTCTACGTGATGTATGGCGACCTTATTGCCCGCATCGCGACATACGTTGCTGCCCTTGCGGTGCTATACTTCGTGGCATACCGCGTAAAACGCAAGAACTACTTAGTGGACTAATAACCATATCTTTATACTATGAATTACACAGAGACACTCGAATTTCTATTCACTTCTATGCCATCGTTCCAGCGTGTTGGTGGCGACGCTTACAAGCCAGGATTGGAGCGTATCGCCTCATTCTGCCAGCACATAGGTAACCCCCAGCGCAACTACCATATTATCCACGTTGCGGGCACTAACGGCAAGGGCTCCGTGTCGCATATGCTTGCCTCGATACTCCGTGAGGCGGGCTACCGTACGGGTCTCTTCACCTCACCCCACCTCGTAGATTTCCGCGAGCGCATACGTGTCGATGGCGAGATGATGCCTAAGCAGAAGGTGGTTAACTTCGTCGACAAGCACCGCGAGAAGATGAAGGAGCTCGACCTCTCGTTCTTCGAGATGACGGCAGCTATGGCCTTCGACTACTTCGACCAGAGCGATGTGGAGGTGGCAGTCATCGAGACGGGCCTCGGTGGCAGGCTCGACGCTACAAACCTCGTGACCCCCATCCTTAGCATCATCACCAACATAGGCTTGGAGCATACCGAGTTCCTCGGTAGCACCATTGCAGAGATAGCAGCGGAGAAGGCGGGCATCATTAAGAAGAGCGTGCCCGTGGTTATAGGCCAGCGCGACGATGCCTACAACGCCGTATTTGAGGCGCGTGCCAAGGAGTTTAACTCACGCCTCGTATATGCCGAGCAGGAGTGGACGCTAAACGGCGTGGAGCACTTCGACGATGATAACCAGCACTTTAGCCTCACGCGTGAGCGTGATGGCCGTGGCTATGAGCTCGACGTAGACCTCTTGGGCGACTACCAGCGTCGCAATATCGTCACGGTGTGTGCTGCTGCCGACTTCCTTGCCGAGCATACGCCTCTCACCATCTCGCGTCGTGCCTTCCGTGAGGGTCTCGCCACGGCGGCGGCATCTACGGGGCTTGCTGGTCGCTGGCAGGTGCTCTCACGCGAGCCATATACGGTCTGCGACACGGGACATAATGCCGACGGCTTGAAGTACGTAGCGGAGCAGCTTGATGCCTTGGAGTGTGACCGCCTCTTTGTTGTCATGGGCTTCGCCAAGGAGAAGGACCTGACAAAAATTATGGCATTGCTGCCCCGTAAGGCGCACTATATATTTACTAAGGCGCAGATTGAGCGTGCCCGCGCTGTGGAGGATATCGCTGCGGAGGCCGAGCGTCTGGGTCTCGACTACGAGTGCCAGCCCACGGTAAGGGAGGCTGTGGAGCGTGCTAAGTGCTTGGCATTGCCCGCAGATGCTATCTTTATCGGCGGCAGCAACTTTATTGTAGCCGAGTTGTAGGCGCGAGGAGAGAGAGGGCAGAGAGAGGACGGAGAGACGACAGAGACGACAGGGACAACAGAGAGACAACGTGGAAAACGCACTACACCCTCCCTGAAACTCTCTTCCTTTGTCATCCTGAGCGTAGCGCAGCGTAGTCGAAGGATCTGCCGAGAGCAAAGAGGGCAAAAATACTATCGCCCCAATTACCAGATTCTTCACTTCGTTCAGAATGACAGGGAGAGGTCAGAGAGAATCTGTTAATCAGTTTGATAGTATAAGCCGTGTCACTATAAAGAAGAGACGGCCATTAGCACCACGACCCTAATTTCTTGTCAGAAGTCGTGAGATGTGGTGCATTAGAAAAGAGACTGCCACGGGATAGTACATTGAGGTACAGCCCGTGGTAGTCTACTTTTAATAATGTGCCGCAGATTGCGGCTTATCACAAGAAATTATCTGTAGAAGATAGAAGAGATAGATTTGTAGTTATGCACGCGCTCGATGACGTCGGCAAAGATGGGCGCAACGCTCAATACGGTGAACTTATGCAAATCCTCGCCCTCCTTCAAAGGAATGGTGTCGGTGGTGATAACCTCCTGGATGGCGCTCTCGTTGATGCGGTCGTATGCCTTGCCCGAGAGTACGGGGTGGGTGACAGCGGCACGCACGCTCTTAGCACCACGCTCCATAAGCATGTTGGCAGCCATGCAGATAGTACCCGCGGTGTCAATCATATCATCTACGATGATGACATTGCGGCCCTCCACCTCGCCGATGGCGGTCATCGAGCCCACGACGTTGGCCTTAGCGCGCTCCTTGTGCGAGATGATGATGGGCGCCTGGAAGTGCTTAGCATACGACGAGGCACGCTTAGCACCACCCATATCGGGTGAGGCGATAGATAGGTCGGGGATGTTCAACTTCTGGATGTATGGCACGAAGATGCCCGATGCGTAGAGCGCATCCATCGGCAGGTCGAAGAAGCCCTGAATCTGGTCGGCATGGAGGTCCATGGTCATCACGCGCTGAACACCTGCGGCGATGAGCATGTTAGCCACGAGGCGTGCTGTGATAGGCACACGTGGGCGGTCCTTGCGGTCCTGACGTGCCCAGCCGAAGTAGGGGATGACGGCGATAACCTGGTGCGCCGAGGCACGACGTGCAGCGTCGGCCATCATAAGAAGCTCCATTAGGTTGTCTGAGGGTGGGAACGTAGACTGAATGATAAATACGGTGCAGCCACGAATAGACTCGTGGAAGCAGGGCTGGAACTCGCCGTCGCTAAACTGCAGAACGTCAGAGTCTCCGAGCTTGATGCCATACTCGGCAGCGATCTTCTCTGCGAGGTAGCGTGAGCCACGGCCAGCGAAGAACTTAATCTTGTGGATTGCCATAGTTTAATATTAGGTTAGGTTAACTGATACAAAGTTATGTCAAATATGCCGAATTACCAAACTTTTTGTGCTATTGTTTGCTATTTTTGGAGGCACTCCTCGATAAAGGCGAGTATCTCCTCGCGGCCACGGCGCTTCTCGCTCGACGACACAAGCATCGGTGGTAGCTCCTCCCACTGCTCCGAAAGCCTACTCTTATAGGCCGTAATATTGCGGTTTAGCTGCGCCTGGGATAGTTTGTCGGCCTTGGTGAAGATGATGCCAAAGGGTATGCCATTCTCGCCCAGTAGCTCTATGAAGTTGAGGTCTATCCTCTGCGGCTCGAGGCGCGAGTCGACCAAGACGAAGAGGAAGTGCATCTTCTCGCACTTGAGCACATAGTCGAGGATGAGCTTCGAGAACTCGCCACGTGTCTCCTTCGACACCTTGGCATAGCCATAGCCTGGCAGGTCGACGAGGTACCAGCTGTCGTTAACAAGGAAGTGGTTTATAAGGCGTGTTTTACCCGGTGTTCCCGAGACCTTGGCAAGGCCGTTTATGCCCGTGAGCATATTCACCAACGACGACTTACCCACGTTACTGCGCCCGATAAAGGCTATATCCTTAAGGTTGTCTTTGGGCACTTGCGAAATCTTCTCCGAGCTACACTTAAACTTTGCTTTTATTGTAATAGCCATATATGGTGGTTATTAATTTAGGGCAAAGTTACGAAAATAAAATAAAAATGTCTACCTTTGCTCTATTGAAAAATCTAAAAAGCAGAAATAATGAAAAAAGAGTGGAACGATGTTCGTGAATTTCACGAGAAGTTTGGTCATCCCGTGGCCACGGAGCCAAGGATGATAGATAAGAAGCGTGCCTTGTCGCGTGCCAAGTGGATGAACGAGGAGGTTGCCGAGTTTCTCGTTGCCGACAACATCTACGAGCAGGCCGATGCCATGATTGACCTTATGTACTTCGCCCTCGGCACTATGGTGGAGATGGGCTTGGAGGCAGACGAGCTCTTCGAGATTGTGCAGCAGGCAAATATGGCGAAGCTATGGCCCGATGGCAAGCCCCACTACAACCCCAAGGATGGCAAGGTCATCAAGCCCGACACGTGGGAGGACCCCGCACCCAAGATTAAGGCATATATCGACTCGGTAATCGCCGCAAAAAGAAGATAAAACTAGTACCCTAAAATGAAAACTAACTCTTTACAGCTGTTTGCCATCGCTATGGCAGCACTCGTTGCGTTGGTAGGTTGCCAGAAAGACCCCGATACGCCAAGCGCCACTATCGAAATCTACGCGGAGAGCCTCGAGGCTAAGCCCGAGGGCGAGGAGCTGCGCTTCAACTACTCGATTATAGATGCCGTAGAGGGTGTGGCACTCTCTGTGGAGTGCGATGCTGAGTGGGTGTCGAACATCCGCTCTACGGATAACTTCGTGCTCTTCGATGTCGCCAAGAACGACACGGGCGCGGAGCGCGAGACGACGCTCAAGCTGACTTATGGCGCAGTGCATAAGTCGTTGACGGTTAAGCAGAAGCCCTTTATGGAGCCTCTGTCGCTGAAGGTTGAGTCGGTGGATGCTACCTCGGTGACCATTGCTGTAGTGACACTCGACGAGGAGACCACCTGGATTGGTCAGATTGTGGGTCGCGAGTGGTTCGAGGCTTTCGACGAGGAGCAGATTTTCAGCGAGGACTATGCCTACTACTTGAATATGGCCCAGGAGGCAGAGGTGTCGTTGGAGGAGTATCTCTCGAAAATCTTGAGCCGTGGCTCACACTCGGGTATTCGTATGTCGGGCCTCGACGTAGAGTCGGAGTATGTGGTATATATATATGGTATGAACACCTCGGGCGAAAAGACCACATCTATCTACTACGAGGCGTTCACCACGACGCCAGCGTATGAGGGCAACGACGTCACCTTCGACTTCGACATCAGCGTCAATCGCTCTATCGCATCTATCACCGTTACCCCCTCGCACGAGGGCGTGGCCTACTACCACAACCTCACCACACGCGAGCACTTCGAGGCCTGCGGTGGCGACATCGAGGCCCTGGCAAAGGATGTTGTGGCAACGGCACTCGACAACTACCTGTATTGGGAGTATACCGAGGCTGAGTTCTTCGAGTATAACTCATACTATCTCACTGATTTCTACGACTTTGAGGGTATTGCCGATACCGAGTATGTGGCATTCGCATTTAAGTGGGACGAGCGTTTAGAGCCCCTTAGCGAGGTATCCTTCGAGTGGTTCAAAATAGATAGCATTCCCCCCTCGGAGAACGAGCTGGCGATGACCATCAGCAAAATCACGCAGACGACGTTCGACATCGCTGTCACCACCACCAACGACGACCCCTACACCATCTTTGCTGTGCCCAGCAGAGAGCTTGCTAAGCTGAATACCGATGGCGCGATATTCGACTACCTTATGGATACTTATGGCACATCGCAGTTGAGCCTTAACGTCTGCAATGGCCCTGTCGAGGGTACATTCAGCGGCCTGGAGCAGGATACCGATTATGAGGTGTTACTCTTTGGCTATGAGGCGGGTACGCTCACCACGTCGATGGTGCGCAAGAAGATACATACGGCTGTTGCGGGCGATGTGGAGGCGTGCCAATATACCGTGGAGGTTACCGAGATTGGCGACCGCGAGGCTTACATCTCTATCACCCCCTCGGACTACAGCGTATGGTACTACTGGAACGTCTTCGAGGCCTCGACCACCGAGGAGCAGATTAAGGCATCTATCACAGAGGTCTACAACTCATACTACTACGCCGACTACTGGGAGTTTAGCTACTATGAGATTACGCAGGGCACCTCGAGCAGCTACGTCTCGCAGCTCTACCCCTCGACCGACTACAAGGTGGTTATCGTGCCTATGAATCCCGACGAGTTTGAGTACACGGGCACGCTGCGTACCGTAGGCGAGTTCACCACCCAGGAGGCTGTCATTGCCGACATCACCATCACCGCGGGCTTCGATGCCTACTACGATGGCGACGAGGTCTCGGCGCTCGAACCCGATTACTTGAGCAACTATCATGGCTACGCTATCTTGCCCATGAGCGTAAGCATCGAGGGCGACTATTCGCGCTTTCTCTACACCATCTTCAACTATGTTGAGGGCTTGGAGAATCCCGCTATTTACAGCGATGATGTGCTTCTCGACACGCTCTACGAGGTGGGTGCCTACTGGACTCCAGCCTACTTCCGCGGCGAGTGGGAGAAGGATTTAATGATTGCTGCCGTGGCCTTCGACATGGAGGGTAACCCCTCGGCGGTGTACCGCGAGAAGATATACCTCACTCGCGAGGGTGCTGCCGATGCGCAGGAGTTTGTCGACTACTATATGGGCAGCATCAGCTCGGTAAAGAGCGCTGGTGCCAAGCCAATGACGTATGTCGCTACGAGCGATGCTCCCGAGCTTAAGATGATGACCAAGCAGGAGTGTCGTGAGCGTGGCATTCGTTTGACCAAGAGATAGAATAACTTATTCTATTTGAACAGATATTAGGGGGGGGTGTCCGTGGGGGCATCCCCCTTTCTGCTCTATAAAAAGTGTTGTTCGTTGAAATTATTCTTCGATTGAGAAAGTTTGCTTTATCTTTGTCCGCGGTAAAAATAAAAATAAGAAGAGACTACGTCTATGAAGATTGTTAAGAAGATAGCGGCGTTGGTTGTGTGTGGTTTTGCACTTACGGCGTGTGTCAGCGAGTTTGGTGAGAGTCCTGTGAAGCCTGTGGAGAGCGGGGAGGTAGGTTTTGAGTTGTGTGGCGAGGCTACGCGCACCTCTATCGACCCCGATGGTGTAACCACACGATGGGCAGAGGGCGATAGGATGGCTGTATGGGCAGAGGATGCGGCAGGTAACTACACACTCGAGAATACGACGTTTAGATTCCACCACTACTCCGATGAGTTCGACCACGGCTACTTTGTCGCTAACATCGCCTCAATGGCCGAGGGCGACTACACCTATATGTTAGCATACCCCACACCCCAGTCGGTGAGCGGTACGCAGGCCACCTTTAGCGTTCCAGCTACGCAGTCGGGAGCCTACGATGGCAAGTACGACATTATGATTGCCGAGCCCGCTGTGGCCGAGGCGTTGAGTGCAAAACGTAAGGTGGAGATTAACACCGTTATGCGCCACCAGATGCACGCCGTGAAGATTACCGTGCCCGAGGGTCGCAACCTCTACGGCACGCGCTTCTATCGCTTGGAGATAACCTTCCCCAACCCCGTTGTTGGCGACATCACCCTCGACATCACCAACCCCGATGCCGAGCCCGTCTACTCAAATATGTCGAATGTCGTGGTGCTCGAGAGCGCCGAGGGCTTCGATGCTGGCAGCGTGCTCTGGGCCTTTGTGCTTCCAGGTACGGTAGATGGCGATGTGTCGTACCGTGTAAAGGGTGAGCGCCGCCACTCAAATGTGGCAACATACTCGCTCTCGAAGCAGATGCAGAAGGGCCGCGTTACGCCCATCAATATGGCAATCCCTACAATATATCCCTACTATTCGGCTGCTATTATCACCGTTGAGCAGAACAACCTTGGCGAGGAGTATAACACCGTTAGGATATACGATGCGAATGGTGGTCTTATGGGTGAGTATCCCCGCAACGACAATGGCGTCTATATTGTTGATTATGAGGGTGAGTTTGACTGCGACCAGTATGATAACACCTCGTGGAGAGTAGAGTTTGACTCGGAGCACGCTATCGTGTCGTCGTATGTTGCAATGGGTGATATGACCGACTACACATCGCACAACTATACCACCGATGTGCCATACCTCTTCTACGAGGACTTCAGCGCACTTGCAACGTTTGATGGCGACTATACCGGTGGTCCATATACATCAACGAGTAATGCCTCGATAGATGGTCGCGACCTATCGCAGTATGGTATCGCTGCGGGTTGGACTGGCGCACGTACAGGATGCGATGCTGCGGGTACTGCAATTTTAGTGAGTGGTCGAACAGACTATGTTATTGCAGGTGCTACACGTGCCTATGGTCGATTGGAATCTCCTGCATTGTCGGCAATCAAGCCAGATAAGGATGTTAAGGTGAAGGTTACGTTCGACTATGGCGGTAGTCGCTCAGGTGGTAGCTGGGCTTATGCCGTTGCGAAAGTTGGTTATACGACGACTCAGGGCATTCTCAATGGTTATGCTACACAGTTTAACAACAACGCAGCATTCTCGGGTATTGATGGAGCTATTGATGTGCCAGATATCCCCACCTCGGGCTCTGCTTCGGCTCTTACGTTGTCGATGTCATATAATATTGATGTTTGTACGTCGTTGCACCGTCTATCTTGGCATATTGGTAGCTTGGGTACTACTTTTATCGGCAATGGTTATCAGTGGATGTACATTGACAATATCAAAGTACAGATAGTCCAGTAATCGCGGTTGCCGATGCACTATGTTAATAAGATGTAATATGGTAATAACTAAAATAAAATATAACCTAATTAAAATCAATGACTTATGAGAAAGTTTTTTACAATCGCTTCGCTCGTTGCGTTGACGCTTTCGGCTTGTTCGAAGGAGTCTACCCAGGGCAGCGAGAAGGGTGAAGGACAGGTGAGCATCAGCTGCGTTGTAGCAACAGATGTTGATGAGACCCGTGCCAATGTTGACTGCACCACCCCCGCAGTTGAGGATTTCTCTCTCAAGATCGAGGGTGTAGGTCACACCTATGCAGAGGAGTATGCTACCGTGGCAGAGTTCAACGATGCCGAGGTGTATATGAAGAGTGCCAGCTACAAGGCTACCGTTAAGTCGGGTGACGTTAACTCCGAGGGCTACGATAAGGCAGCCTTTGAGGGTAGCGCAGAGTTTGTTGTAGAGCCTCGCAAGCATACCAATGTGGAGATTACTGCAACCATAGCTAATGCCTTGGTTAAGGTTGAGGTTACTGACCAGTTCAATGCCTACTTTGTTGGTGGCCACGAGCTTAAGGTGGTTACAGCTGCAGGCAACGAGTTTGACGTAACTGCGCAGACCGAGCCATTGTTTATAGCTCCTGGCGCGTTTACCATCTCGGGTACCGCCGTTAAGCAGCCCAACCAGTCGGGTGCTGATGGCACTGTTGTGGCCTTGCCCGAGTATAAGAATACCGATGCTAAGGCGCAGACGCTCTACACCGTTAAGCTCGATGTTGTGAATGCGGGTAGCGCTCAGCTTACTATCACCCTTAACGAGGAGCTTGTTGAGTCGATAGATATTGAGCAGGAACTTAACGATAACGCTAAATAATAGGAGAAAAAGATATGAAATCAGTAGTAAAAATGATGGGTGTTGCCTTTGCTGCGCTACTTACACTTGGAGCATGTAGCAAGGATAAGGTCAACTATGTAGATGGCCCAGATTCTTCAAAGGATAATATCGGCTACTTGCTCGTAGGTGGCATGGAGGCCTCTATTTTGGAGGATACCGAGAATGTTGAGAACTCATCGGCGACACGTGCCGGAGAGGTTGATATTAACACGTTTGATGTTGTTATCACCAACAAGGATGGCCAGGAGATGGCGTCGTTTAAGTATGGTGAGCGTCCTTCGGAGCCTATCGAGTTGGTAGGTGGTGTCTATAAGATTACAATGTCGTCGGCTCAGATGCAAGGAGCACAGTGGGAGGCTCCTGTATATGGTGGCGAGAAGGAGGTTGTAGTCACTCGCAAGCAGACCACCGAGGTTAGAGACCTCGTATGTAAGCTCGCTAACATCAAGGTTACTGTGGGCTATTCTGCCGACCTTGCCGAGCAGCTCGACCAGGAGTACACCAAGATGACCGTGGAGTTGGATGGCGCCTTGGAGTATGCCTTCTCGGAGACACGTGCTGGTTACTTTGCTCCAGTGGCTGCGGAGAATACGCTAAAGTTGACTTTCAACTGCCGCTATAAGGGTGAGACTAAGGATATTACCATGACTAACGAGATTAAGGGCGTTAAGGCTGCGCAGTGGCGTAAGATTAACGTTGTTGTTCAGCATGCTGCTGATGGTACTGCTTCTATCGGTATCGTTTGCGACACATGGACCTACGACGAGGAGATTACGTTCGACACATCGGTCTCGCTTATGGAGGAGATTATCCCCGATGATAGCGACGCTCCTGTAATCGTTTGGGAGGGTCACGACCTTAATGAGGCCTTCGAGCTTACTGACGATATGTTCGACGCTGATGGTAACTTCACATCAAGCATCAACCTCGACGTTACAGCCAAGGCGGCTATTAAGTCGTTGGTTGTTAAGGTGTCGTCGGACAATGCCGATTTCACCACAGCCTACTCTGAGATTATGGCCTTGGAGGAGGACTTGTGCGCACCCACAGCCTCTAACACCATCCTCAAGATGATGGGTTACCCTGTTGATGCTAAGGATGCCACCACTACACGCCTTAAGTTCGCTTCGCAGGCTGAGTTGCTCAAGTCGTACGAGGGTACTCACTCTTACGAGATTACCGTAACCGATGTTAACGGTGCTCACACAACAGCAACGCTCACCGTCAAGTATGGCCAGAATGTTGCACCACAGATTATCTGGGTTGGTTACAACATCGACGAGCGTCAGACAATTACCTCGGATACCACTTGTAAGATTCGCGTAGTAGCACCTTTGGCTATTAAGGACTTCGAGATTGAGATTAAGTCTAACACTCTTACTCCCGAGGAGTTGGCAGGTGTAGGTCTTGCATCAGAGTTCAGCCTTGTGACCTCTACCGATATGCACGAGTCACTCGCGGGTCTTGGTTTCCCCGTAGGCGACGATGTATATGGTCAGACTCTCATTGCGGAGGATAAGCTCGATATTACAAGCTTCCTCAGCATCTTGAGTATGCTTGGCTCGGGCGATCACGACTTCGTGATGACTGTAACCGATATGGAGGGCAACGTTACAACCAAGACTGTGATGATGCACTTCGAGTAGCATAGTTAAACCCCAAGATTATGTCTATTATGAAAAAGATATTAGCATTATTGAGCATGGTGCTCGTTGTGGCAGCCTGCTCTAAGGATACAGAAACACGCGTTGAGGTTGCCACTGATGGTGGTGCTATGCGCCTGTCGGTTGCTGCTCAGGCAGATGTTATGGCCAACGATAGCGTGGTCGTCAAGATCTATAAAGTTGAGGGCGAGGAGGAGTCTTTGATTCGTCGCTATAGCTCTCTGAACGATGTTCCCGAGTACCTTGCGTTGCTCGCTGGTGACTATGTTGCGAAGGTGCAGGTTGGCGAGAAGCACGCCGTGTCGTACGACCAGAAGTACTACTATGGTGAGTCGGCATTTGAGGTTAAGGCTGGCGAGGTGGCTGCCGTAACCGTTGATTGCAAGCTTCACTCTACAATCGTTGCAGTAAACTACGACGCAACCGTAGCCGAGAAGCTCTCTGAGGGCTACTTCACCACTGTTGCTATCGCTGAGTCTTACGATGCTGGTGCTATTGCTACTGGCGACGTGTTGTCGTTGACATTCGAGGAGTCAAAGGAGGGTTATGTTGTAATGCCCGAGGGTCAGACCTCGCTCTACTGGCACTTCGAGGGTACTCACCCCGTTGAGGGCGACATCGTTAAGGAGGGACTTATCGAGAACATCAAGTCGTCGGCACGCTATACCATCACTTTGAAGTACTCGGAGGATGCTCCTGGCAGCCTTGTATTCGAGGCTACGGTGGATGAGTCTATCGAGGAGTGTGATGATACCATCATCTTCTCTCCCGACCCAACAATCCTTGGCGATGGCTTCGATATGAGCGAGGAGCAGCTCTCTACAACGGCCTCACGTGCCTACAACGTGGCTTCGTTGGCTGCAATCAGCACTATGACCATCACCATCGACGGCACAGAGTACGACCTTCTTACTAACGTTCCTGAGGGCATCACCGTAGATAAGAGCGACGACCTCAACTACAAGGTTACGGTTAACGAGACCTTCTTCAACGCCGTATCTGGTGGCGACCATGCCCTCGTATTCTACGTCGAGGATGTCGATGGCGGTAAGGTCGAGAAGGAGGTAGCCTATAGCGTTCAGGGTGTTATGCCTTTGACCAATGCTGACTACGACCTATGGTTTGGTAACGTTACGTTCAAGGCTAACGTTATCAACACCGCAGCTACCTCTGTGAAGATTGCCTACTCGGCTGATGGCTCTACTTGGACCGAGGTTGATGCTGTGGCTGCTGCCGATGGCACTTATACCGCTACTGGTGCTGACTTCGCTGCCGAGAAGAACTACACATATAAGCTCGTCGTAGATAGCGTCGATGCAGGTAAGGCACTTACACACCAGACAGCCCCAGGTGCTCAGATTCCTAACGGCGATATGGAGTCGTGGTCTACATCGGGTGGTGTTGTCTACCCCTATGCTGCTGGCGCTTCACCTTTCTGGCTCACGGGTAACGATGGTGCAGCAATGGCAAATGCTACGCTTACACAGTCATCTACTGATGTTCGCCCAGGCTCAACTGGTCAGTATTCGGCATACCTCAAGTCGCAGAAGGCTGCGGTGATGGGTATCGGTAAGTTCGCTGCGGGTAACCTCTTCGTAGGTACCTTCTCGATGAGCGGTCTTAATGGTACTGTTAACTTCGGTCGTGACTTCAACTTCACGGCTAAGCCCAAGAGCCTCTCGTTCTGGATGAAGCACAACGAGGGTACCATCAACGAGAACTCTGGTGAGCCAGCATCGGGTCTCGATATGTGTACCGCTAATGTCATCATCACCAACTGGACAGAGCCCTACGCAGTAGATACATCAAATACCGACACATTCTTCACAATGGCAGACCTCGCTACTATGGAGGGTGTTATCGGCTATGGCTACTACCAGACTACCTCGTCGAACACCGAGTGGACAGAGTATACGCTCGACATCACCTACCGCGAGGATATGAAGGATGCTAAGCCTACAAAGCTTGTGGTGTCGTTCACTCCTTCGGGCTATGGTGACTACTTCTGCGGCTCTACCGACTCGTGGATGTATGTCGACGACATTGTCTTCAACTATTAGTAACTAACGAGATAGTGGTGACTGGTGGTTGCCACTATCTCCTCCCTTTTATTTAATGAAGAGATTTTATATTACAATCCTTGCCATGCTCTCAGTAGTGGGCGTCATGGCGCAGGATGCAGTGCTCCCCCAAGATGACAATATTGAGGTAGAGACCATCGAGACGCTTACGCCTAACGAGGCACGTAAGCAGCGAGGATTCTCTACGGATGAGAGTTTTGTGCCCAAAGGACAGTGGATTTTTGGCGGTACGGCGTCGTACTCGACACACACCAACAAGAACTATAAGCTGCTTGTTATCGACAACATCGATTCGGAGGGTTATACGGTCAAGGTAAGCCCTATGATTGCCTATGCTGTTAGCAAGAATATGGCTGTTGGTGTACGTTTCGGCTATGGTCGTTCGCTGCTCGCTATGGATAACGCTTCGTTGTCGGTGGGCGAGACCAACATGGGTATCGACTACTTCCACAAGATTAAGCACACCTACACGGGTACCATCTTCTGGCGTCCCTACATCCCGCTGGGTCATAGCAACCGCTTCGCTATCTTTGCCGAGGTGCAGCTAAGCCTCTCGGGTGGTCAGTCGAAGGTTGTGGCCGAGAATGGTGTTGTGGATGGCATGCAGAACTATACGGGTACCTACTCTAAGAACTTCGGTGCCTCGATAGCGTTGCAGCCAGGTATTGTGGCATTTGTTACCAACAACACCGCCCTGGAGCTCTCGATAGGTGTCTTTGGCATAGGTGTAGACCGTGTTAAGCAGCTTAAGAGTCAGGTTGAGGAGGGCAAGTTCATCTCATCTGATGCAAATTTCAAGCTGAACTTCCTGTCGGTAGGTTTCGGCGTATCGTTCTACTTATAAACCGCAGTAAACTATGAAGAGACTAATACTACTTTTAGCTGCTGCGATGGTTTCAGTAGCAACGCTCTCGGCACAGGAGCTTTCCACTCAGACGGTAACAGCTCAGGCGACAAGCACAAGCGACGAGGTTAAGAAGACGAAGTTTTTGCCTATGCGACAGCGTGTCGATCGTCATATCGACCGTAACAAGTTCGTCTATAAGGGAGAGGTGATGCTCGGTCTTACGGCGTCGTATGGTAACGTAAAGGCTGAGGATTCAGACCTTATGCTCCTGCTCAACGATATTGACGTAGGCCTGCGTAGCACCACGGTACGCCCATTCTTCGCTTATGCCTACCGCGATAACCGCGCTGTCGGCTTGCGCCTTGGCTACCAATATATAAATGGTAACCTCGGAAACATCGATGTCAACCTTGGCCTTATTGCTGAGGGTATCGAGGATATGAATCTGGGCAATATAGGTCTGCGTAACGAGACCTTCTCATGGTCTGTATTCCACCGTAATTACCTCGGTCTGGATCGCCGTGGCATCGTGGGTGTTATCCTCGAGACGGAGCTCTTGATCAAGAGCGGCTCGACACGATTTATGTCGGGTGGCGATGATGTGAGTGCCTCGGTGAGTCGCAACTTTGCTGCACAGCTCAACGTAAACCCCGGCCTCGGCGTATACATTATGCCGCAGGTATGTGTGACAGCTACGGTGGGCATCGGTGGCCTGAGATATAACAACATCCGCCAGTTGGACAACGTTACGGGCGAGGTTATTGGTCGCCGCGACCACTCAAGCCTTAACTTTAAGATTAACATTGTCGACATACAGATTGGTATTGTGGCACATTTATGGAGTAACAAAAAGAAGTAGCAGCTATGAATAGAGTATTTAAATCCATTGTTTTAGGTCTTGTTGCTGTTGCTTCGCTTGGTTGCATACGTAACGATATTCCCTATCCTATCATTAAGCTCGACATCCTCACTCTTGAGGCTGAGGGCATGAAGTCGACGCCTAAGATTGATGCTACGAACCACACCGTGAAGTTGGAGCTGGAGGAGACTACCGATATTCGCAATGTACATATCACTAACGTTGCGGTGACTGAGGGTGCTGAGTCGGATGTTCTGTTCCCTGGCTACTTCGACCTGCGTAAGCCTCTGTATGTCAACCTCTCGATGTATCAGACATTCGAGTGGACAATCACCGCAGAGCAGCATATCGAGTACTACTTCCGCGTTAATGGTCAGATTGGTGAGTCGGAGATTGACCCCATCGGACATGTGGCTACGGCCTATGTGCCTATGGATTTCGACCTATCTAACGTAGAGGTTGTTGCCGCAAAGTTCGGCCCCGCTGAGATTACCAGCTACGACCCCGACCCTATGTCGTTTACCTCGTTCGAGGATACGGCACACAACGTCATTGTGACCTACCATGGCGACATCGAGGAGATGTGGACGCTACGCATCTTCAAGAAGGATGTAGAGGTGGAGTTCACGTCGGTAGATGCCTGGGCTAAGCGTATATGGCTCTATGCAAATGGCCGTAGTGGCGCCGACCTCGGCTTCAAGTATCGTAAGACGGGTGACCAGGAGTGGATCGACGTCGAGAACATCACTACCGAGGGTGGTAGCTTCTCGGCATACATAGATAACCTCGACACCCTGACATCGTACGACGTTGTGGCATACTCTAACGATACCTTTACCGATGTTGTCACCGTAACCACGGAGGATACCTTCGCACTGCCTAATGGCGACTTCGAGCGCTGGTCTACGATTAATAACATCGTCTACCCCTATGCCGAGAGCGATGCTCCATTCTGGGGTACGGGTAACGACGGTGCAGCTATGGCAAGCACCACACTTACGGAGGCTACCGAGGAAGTGCGTCCTGGTAGCGAGGGTAAGCTCGCCGCAGCATTGCAGTCGAAGAAGGCTGCGCTGATGGGTATCGGTAAGTTTGCCGCAGGTAACCTCTTCCTCGGTGAGTTCGGCGGTCTTGTCGGCCTCGACGGCTTGGTTAACTTCGGTCGTCCCTCTACAGCACGCCCCGTGGCATTGCACGGCTGGGTTAAGTACAATTGCGGCGTTATCGACGAGCTTGGCCGTGTGCCATCGTCGCGCCCCGACCTTAAGAAGGGTGACTACGATGAGGGTCAGATTCTCATCGCCGTAGGTAACTGGACAGCCGAGGAGTATGGCGGTAGTGCCGACTGCCCCGTGGTTGTCAATACCAAGGATGAGTCTACCTACTTCAATAAGAACGGTAAGAATGTCATTGGCGCTGGCGAGATGATCCTTACGGAGTCTACCGATGGCTGGGTTGAGTTCACCCTGCCACTCGATTATGTCACTACCAGCGAGGTGCCTACGCACATGATTATTATATGCTCGGGCTCACGCTTTGGCGACTACTTCACAGGTTCGACACAGAGCCTTATGCTTGTCGACGACCTCGAACTCGTATATTAGGCGAGCAAACAAAATAACTGAATAGGGTAGTGGGAGAGGCCGATGGCTTCTCCCACTTCTCGGTTTAGAGGTGTGAGTTTCTAAATTTATTTATGAATGTGCTTTGATAAATCCGTTTTAATTTCGTACCTTTGTCACGATTTGTGCTTAACAATCGAAAAAGAGTATAATATACAATAACTAAAAAGTAATTAAGACTATGATTTACTCACACGAAGTGCAGCAGATGTGCTGCGTGAAGAAGGGTGCTAACCACGAGTCTGCACCTATCCCCGAGGAGGGCAAATGGGTACGTGCCAAGGAGATTAAGGATATCTCTGGTCTTACTCACGGTATTGGCTGGTGTGCACCTCAGCAGGGCGCTTGTAAGCTTACGCTCAACGTCAAGGACGGTATCATCGAGGAGGCATTGGTTGAGACTATCGGTTGCTCTGGTATGACTCACTCTGCAGCTATGGCATCGGAGATTCTTCCTGGCAAGACCATCCTTGAGGCTTTGAACACCGACCTCGTATGTGACGCTATCAATACCGCTATGCGCGAGCTCTTCAAGCAGATTGTTTACGGTCGTACACAGTCAGCATTCTCTGAGGGTGGCCTCGTTATCGGTGCATCGCTCGAGGACCTTGGTAAGGGTCTCCGCTCACAGGTAGGTACCATGTTCGGTACTAACGCTAAGGGTACTCGCTACCTCGAGATGGCTGAGGGCTACTGCACACGCATGGCGCTCGACGCTAACGACGAGGTTATCGGCTACGAGTTCGTACACCTTGGCAAGATGATGGACTTCATCAAGAAGGGCATCGAGCCCGCAGAGGCATTGGAGAAGGCAAAGGGCTCTTATGGCCGCTTCAAGGATGCTGTTAAGTATATCGATCCTCGTCACGAGTAAGCGAGGGCGTTCATAGAGTTATTAACCATTAAATTTTTAGGAAATTATGGCATTATTTGAGAGCTACGAGCGCAGAATCGAGAAAATTAACGCTGTGCTTGCACAATATGGTATCAAGTCGGTAGAGGAGGCTAAGGCCATCTGCGACGAGAAAGGCATCGACCCCTATAAGATGTGCGAGGAGACTCAGCCCATCTGCTTCGAGAACGCTAAGTGGGCTTACGTTGTAGGCGCCGCTATCGCTATTAAGAAGGGTTGCACCAACGCTGCTGACGCTGCCGAGGCTATCGGTGAGGGTCTTCAGGCCTTCTGTATCAACGGCTCAGTAGCCGAGGATCGTAAGGTAGGTATCGGCCACGGTAACCTCGCTGCACGTCTTTTGCGTGAGGAGACTCAGTGCTTCGCATTCCTTGCAGGTCACGAGTCATTCGCAGCTGCCGAGGGCGCTATCAAGATCGCTGAGATGGCTAACCGCGTACGTAAGAACCCCTTGCGCGTTATCCTTAACGGTTTGGGTAAGGACGCGGCAAAGATTATCTCACGTATCAACGGCTTTACATACGTTCGCACCGAGTTCGACTACTACTCTGGCGAGGTTAAGGAGGTTGAGACTATCTCTTACTCTGACGGTCTCCGCTCAAAGGTACGCTGCTATGGCGCTGACGATGTTCGTGAGGGCGTAGCTATTATGTGGAAGGAGGACGTAGATGTATCTATCACTGGTAACTCTACCAACCCTACACGCTTCCAGCACCCCGTAGCAGGTACATATAAGAAGGAGCGTACCTTGGCTGGTAAGAAGTACTTCTCAGTAGCATCTGGTGGTGGTACTGGCCGTACTTTGCACCCCGATAATATGGCTGCAGGTCCTGCATCATACGGTATGACCGACACAATGGGTCGTATGCACTCTGACGCTCAGTTTGCAGGCTCTTCATCAGTTCCCGCACACGTGGAGATGATGGGCTTCCTCGGTATGGGTAACAACCCTATGGTTGGTGCTACTGTGGCTATTGCGGTAGCTATCCAGCAGGCAATGAACTAATTTCTTGTGATAAGCCGCAATCTGTGGCATCAAACTCAACTCCCCAAATAGGAAATACGACTTGTATGTCCTATCTGGGGAGTTTTCATTTGCTACCACATCTCACGACTTCTGACAAGAAATTAAACTCATTGTCATCTTGCAAAATAATCGGTCATCTGCGACCTCTCAATCCAAAGCCCGAATGGGAAATACGCCAAGTATATCCCATCCGGGCTTTCTCTTTATCGAGGCCACATCTAACCCCTTCTGACGCTAAATTACAGCTCATTGCTTGTTTCGTAAGATAAGGCAGACTATTATGACCCCTAACAAAAAGTCCCGACAATGGGTCGTACGCTCAAGTACTACCCATCGTCGGGATTTTTGTCGAGTGTTGTATCTGCAGCCCTCTTTTGCGAAACCTCGTAGCACTCTGACGCTAAATTTCACTTCATTGCGGACAATTTTAATGCCTTATAATCGAGCATAGCTCGGCAATATCATCCACAATGGCATCAGCCTTAGCCTCCTCCAGCTCTTGGCGTGTGGCGTTTCCGTAGCTTACGCCGATGGCCCTCACGCCCGCATTGTGAGCCATGGCTATGTCTACTGGCATATCGCCCACAACAATGGCCTCAGAGGCGTCGTAGCCCATATCGCGGAGGGTCCTAATGACTGGCTCTGGGTCGGGCTTATGTCGTTCAACGCTATCCGAGCCGAGAACGTATGGAAAGTAGTCGGCGATGCCCATATTGCGCAGAAATAGGTGCAACGATGGTGACGAACGAGATGACGCTATAGACATTGCAATATCCTCGTTATGAAGCATTTGCAGAGTCTCTTTAACATGCGGAAAGAGTGCGGGTGTTAGCTCCTCGATACTCTGGTAGAAGATGTCGCGATAGGTCGTTACGCACTCGCGTGCCTCCTCACGGCTCATCGTGGGATACATGCTTAGGAAGCTATCCTCGAGCGTTAGACCGATGGTGTGGGCGCATGTCGCCTCGTCGCGTAGTTCGAGGCCACGTAGGCGCATAGTGCGCTGCAACGTTACAACAATGTTGTGTCGCGTGTCGCCCAGTGTGCCGTCGAAGTCGAAGATGACGAGTTTTACCCTCATATTGCCCCTTAGAATACTACCTTTACGCCAAGTTGCATATGCCAGCGCGAGGCGATGTCATCGACCGTATAATTTGCGCCATTGAACTTATACACAGGGCGATAGCCTCCCTCGACCTCGCGTAGCTCGGTGATGGTCACGGGCGATAGTGCCCAGTTTGAGGTGCGGTGCACAAGGCCCCATGAGCGCGAGATAAGGTTGCCGAGGTTGATAACATCAAGCGTTAGCTCTACGCGGCGGCTGTCGTTCTTCGAGAAGTAGAACGACTGACCAATGTGTAGGTCGAGGCGGTGCACGAAGGGCAGCGAGTGTGAGTTGCGCTCGGCAAACTTACCACGATGCGTACGTAGATATTTGTCGCCCTCGATGTAGTCGTTAAACGCTGCGGCGGATGTCTCATCTGCCCACAACATAGTCGGCATCTCTGCCTCAGTGGGGATGTAAATCAGTGAGTTACCACGATATGTGTCGCCATTCTCGTCGACCTTACCACGTGCGTACGTTAGCGAGTAGTGCTCGCCCGAGAAGCCGTTATAGAGCAGCATCACGTTGGTGCCAAAGAGGTCACGGCGGCCATAACGTTGCGAATATGAGATCTCGGCAACGACCTTGTGTGGGAACTCGTAAACCGAGTTGCTAAGTACTGGTGAGTTGCTGTCGACGGTGTATGTGCGGCCCCAATTTGATGACGATTGTGCCGAGATACCATCGTTCACGCTCTTCGATTGCGAGTAGGTGTAGGCCGCCGAAATCTTAAGGCCCGAGAGCTCATACATAAAGTTATATTCCACGCGTGCGGTAGTTGACCAAGAGTAGCCTTTTTGGGTGTTAGATAGGCGGTAAACGGCCGAATAATCCTTCGTATTTGAGTTGTAATATGTGGCCGATGAGTCGCTATTCTCGCCACCTACAAATAGGCGCTGACCGTTGTCCTCGGCAACAAGATTCTCGACGAAGATATTGTTTAGTCCCTTCGAGTAGTCGGCATCGATAGAGAGTACCCAGGGGTAGAGGTCAAACGTTGCACCTGCAGCCACGCGGAACACCTGTGGGTAGCGGAAGTCGCTCGAAACGAGGTCGATAGATGGATTGCTCTTGATGCCCACACTCTCGGGATTTAGGCTAAAGTCGGGAGTCTCAGCGGGGTTGGTTACAGTCACGCCAACCGAGCGAAGTCCGGTATTCTGGTAGCAGTTCGAGAGCCATACGAAGGGTATACGACCGGTGTATATGCCGGCACTTGCGCGCAGCTTCACAACATAGCTATTCCACTCTATGCCCACGCGCGGAGATAAGAGGATTTGCGCGCGTGGAATATCTCCCGTCATCGTACCAAATTTAGCGAAATAACTCTGATTAAATCCCTCGTTGGCTACGGGCTTGTCGAACATCACGGGGATGTCGGCACGCAGACCATAGGTGAGTTTCAGCTGCCAATTAAACTCCACCTCATCCTGTGCGTAGAGGGCAAACTGACCCGTTGTCATCGGTGGGTTCTGCTTGCCGTTGGCGAAGTAGCCGTAGGCATACTGTGTGGCGTTATCGGTCATAAAGTCGTCGAGCGAGGCGTAGGTGTATGTGCCGCGGGCGTTGGCAAGGTAGAGGTTGTCGGCACGATATATCTCGTTTGAGGTGCCGAACGTTACGGTATGCTTGCCCTTGTTTAGTGTGACGTTATCGCTGAAGATAAAGACATCCTGCTTTAGGATGTTGCGGCCCGAGTAGGGGTTTGTGCCGATGGTTGCCGAGCCGTTGCTGCGCTCTCCTAAACCGTTGATAATCACGGCGGGAAGACTCTCGGGTGTTGTGCGCCCATCCTTTAGGCGTGTGTAGCCAATGCGTAGACCATTCGAGCCCCACTCCTTCGTGGTGTTAAGCTCCGCAACAACCGAGTGCGTGCGGTTGATGTTGGTATATTCGGCACCAGTGAAGTAGAACGATTGTGCCGAGTTTGACGATGATGCAGCGTCGGCGTGAAGCATATTGTAGCGCACCGAGAGGTCGTTGTCGTCGTTGATGTTCCAGTCGAGGCGGGCAAGGGCTGAGCCCGTGAGTGCCAACACGTTATGCTCGCTATAGCCACCACCGTCGTAGCCCGTAAGTGCCTCGTAGCGCTCGGCAATCTGCTTCGCTTGGTCGAGCGTTAGGGCTGACACGCCGCTACCAGGGTGGTTGGTCGATGGGGTAGTGTTGCGGTTGAACTCGCCCGCTACGAAGAAGTGAAGCTTATCCCTGATGATGGGGCCTCCGAGGGTTACACCCACGATGTTGGTCATCTGCTCCGAGAGGGGAGTGCGCTCGGCGATGTCTCGACCTGGTGTCGTTCCCCAGAAACGCTGATTGTTGAAGTAGGTGTATGCCGTACCGCGGAACTCGTTGGTACCCGAGCGCGTAATGGCGTTGATGCTACCACCCGTAAAGCCGCTCACGCGAAGGTCTACCGTGGCTGTTGCTATCTGTACGAGTGATATTGCATCGAGTGGTACGGGGTTGGCCTGCGTGAGTGAGCCCGTCATACCCGTTGTGCCAAGACCGTAGATGTCGGCCGACGATGTGCCGTCGATGGTGAAGGCGTTGTAGCGCGTGCTCTGACCTCCGAGGATGATGCCTCCCGATGCGGGGCTTACGGCCGAGGGTATAAGCTTCGTCAGGTCGTATATCGAGCGGTCGATGGTGGGGATGCTCTCCATGTGGTGATTCGAGAACTGCTGCGTGTGCATATCTCGATTGCTGAACACAACGGTTACCGGGGTCATTATAGTTGCGTCTTTATCCTCTTCGAGTTCGGCGTTTAACACAACTATCTGGCCGAGGGGTAGTTCGACGTTGTTGTAGGTGAGAGTTTCGTATCCGAGATATGAGAATTCGATTCGGTAGGGACCTCCTGCGCGCATTCCGTTGATGGAGTAGTGACCGTCAGCCCCTACGGCATAGCCGTAAGTTTTGCCCGATGGGATGTGAGTAGCAGCCACTGTTGCATACTCCAAGGGTTTGCCGTTATCGGTTATTGTACCTCGAATAGATGAGGTTGTAACCTGTGCGTACGACACTGCCACGGCAAGGAGCAGTGCGACGGTTAAAAGCAGTCGCTTCATAGATTAGGATTTTAGGACACTATTTATGTGCCAGGTTAATAATAGAGGCACCTTTGCGGTGCAATGCGGATGCAAATATAGTAAAAATTTTTTTCAAACAATTGGCGATGTTATTTTTTTCACACATCGAACAATTTTTTAGTCTAAAATTAAGATTCATGCATACAGCATAAATATGTAAAATGTGTTCTATGACAGGGGTGTTCGCTGATGAAAATTAGGCGTTTACACGAATTTTATAGCGCGCGTGCGAGTTACTGCATTGAGTAGAGGTGTGTGGAAAAAGAGATTTTAAGCAAAAAAAAGAGAGAGTAATTTTTGCTATTTCAATTAAAATATATATCTTTGTACTATGACTCTATGCCAAAACTGTGCCCATTTGGTTGGCTAATGCGCCGAATTGGACTGCTGAGGGGTATGTGATGGGTTTGGAGGAGAAGAAACAAACTTTAATAACTTTATACAAATTTTTTATTTAAAACTAATGCTTATGGTTAAAAAAGTTGTACTATCAATGGTTGCAACTCTGCTCTTGGGCTGCTTCGGCGCATTTGCTCAAGGTCAGCGTGTTACCGGTACAGTGACCGATGAAACCGGTGCGCCGGTTATCGGAGCAGCGGTTGTTGTCGAGGGTACTACCCGAGGCACATCTACCGACGTTGCCGGTTATTATCAGATTCAGGCGTCAGCTGATGCTAACCTGGTTGTCTCTTACTTGGGCTACCAGACGCAGACAGTTGCTGTCGCAGGTCGCTCGACTGTAGATGTTGTGCTTGTCACAGATTCTGAGCAGATCGAGGAGGTCGTAGTTCAGGCGTTCGGTGTTGCTAAGAAGGAGGCGTTCACCGGTTCGGCTGCTACTATCAAGTCTGATGAGCTTACTAAGACCCAGTCTTCATCAGTAGCTAACGCCCTTCAGGGTAAGGTTGCTGGTCTTCAGACTACACAGGGTTCAGGTTCACTCGGTTCAGAGCCTACTATCCGTATCCGCGGTATCGGTTCTATCAACGCTGGTAACGATCCCTTGTGGGTAGTTGACGGTGTGCCTTACGAGGGTGACCTTAACAACCTTAACATGGCCGATATCGAGACCATGACAGTCTTGAAGGATGCTGCATCTAATGCACTTTACGGTGCTCGTGGTGCTAACGGTGTCATCATGGTGACTACCAAGCGTGCTAAGGCTGGTGACGCTCGCGTTAACTTCGACGCTAAGTGGGGTGTTAACATGCGTGCACGTCAGCTCTACGACTACACTCGTGATCCCGGTCAGTACTATGAGATGCACTATACTGCATTGAAGAACTACTACATGGATAGCGGTATGGACGCTGCTACAGCTCACACTACTGTAGTTAACGGTCTTACTACTAACGGTGTCGGTGGTCTTGGTTACAACGTCTACACTGTTCCTGCAGGTCAGACTCTTATCGGTTCTAACGGTAAGTTGAACCCCAACGCTACTCTCGGCCGTAAGTTCACTTACAATGGTCAGGAGTACACCGTACGTCCCGACGATTGGATGGATGAGCTTTACGATCCTTCATTCCGTCAGGAGTACAACATCTCAATCGCTGCTGCTACAGAGAAGTCTAACTTCTTCGCATCGTTCGGTTACTTGAACAACAAGGGTATTACCGATGGTTCAGACATGTACCGTTGGACTGCTCGTTTGCGTGCCGACTACCAGGCTAAGAAGTGGTTGAAGGTTGGTGCTAACATGAGCTACACTAACTTCAACTGGAATGGTGCTTCTTCTAACTCTGAGGGTTCGGGTGATACTGCCGACGTATTCTCAGCTGTAGCTGACACCGCTCCTATCTATCCCGTATTCGTACGTGACGGCGAGGGTAACATCATGAAGGACCAGTATGGTTGGAACGTATATGACTCTGGTGACGGTTCAGTTTGGGGTCTTACTCGTTTCTCTGGTTCACAGTCTAACCCATTGCAGAACATCTGGTTGGATGAGTCTAACTCAGAGGGTAATGCATTCTCAGTAAGCGGTTTTGCTGATTTCATCATCTACGATGGTCTTAAGCTTACTTTGAACGGTTCGGTTACTATCGATGAGACTCGTTCTACATCAATGCGTAACCCATACTACGGTCAGTACGTAGCTAACAAGGGTGTGCTTTCTAAGGGCCACGGTCGTTCTTACAACCACAACTTGCAGCAGTTGTTGACCTACTCTAAGGCGTTTGGCGCTAACGAGCAGCATCAGCTCGACTTGTTGCTTGGTCACGAGACTTACAACTTGCGTTCTTACTCTTTGCGCGCTGGTAAGGCTAACATCTTCTCTACAGATAACACCGAGCTTGATGGTGCTGTGGTTGACCAGGGTAACGCATCTTCATCTTTCGGTGAGTACGTAAACGAGGGTTACTTCTTCCGTGCTATGTACGAGTACGATGGTCGTATCTTCGCATCGGCATCTTACCGTCGTGATGCATCTTCACGTTTCCATCCCGATCGTCGTTGGGGTAACTTCTGGTCAGTTGGTGCCGCTTGGATCATCAACCGCGAGAATTGGTTCAACGCTCATGTATTCAACATGTTGAAGCTTAAGGCTTCGGTAGGTTCACAGGGTAACGATGCTATCGGTATGTATATGTACACCGACCTCTACTCAGTTACTAACGATGGTCAGGGTGGTGTATCTGTAATCTTCGGTCGTAAGGGTAATCCTAACATCACTTGGGAGACTAACACCAACATCAACATAGGTGCTGAGTTCGGTTTGTGGAACGATCGCTTGAGCGGTAGTGTTGATTTCTTCTATCGTTTGACTTCTGATATGTTGTTCCAGGTTCCCGTAACTCCATCACTCGGTTACTCTTCTTACTACGATAACATCGGTGACATGCGTAACCTTGGTATCGAGGTAGTATTGAACGGTGATGTTGTTCGTACTAAGAATGTTGTATGGTCAATCAATGCTAACCTTACATGGGTTGACAACAAGGTATTGAGCTTGCCCGATTCACGTAAGGACTACACTATCAATGGTCACTCAGGTTTCATCTCAGGTAGCACATTCATCGCTGAGGGTCTTCCTTTGAGCACTTATTTCTTGCCCGAGTACGCTGGTGTAAACCAGACAACTGGTGAGTCAGAGTGGTACAGACTCGATCGCGAGTACGCTGAGGATGGTGAGACTATCCTTAAGGAGGAGTGGGTTCGCGAGGCTGATTACTCTAACGTATCTTCAGATAACGACTCTAAGAAGCTCTTTGGCTCGTCTATGCCTAAGGTATTTGGTGGTTTCGGTACTACTTTGTATGCTTACGGTTTCGACTTCTCTATCGCATTCGACTACCAGCTTGGTGGTAAGACATACGATGGTGCATACGCAGGCTACATGTCATCACCTACCTCTGCAACTTCAGGTAAGAACTATCACCTCGACTTGTTGAACGCTTGGTCACAGGATAACAAGGATTCTAACATTCCTCGTTTCCAGTTCGGTGATCAGTACACAACTTCTACATCAAGCCGTTTCTTGATTAGCTCTAACTACTTGAACATCTCGAATATCAACCTTGGTTATAACTTCCCTGCTAAGTGGTGGAACGGTAAGATTCAGAACTTGCGCGTATACGTAGCATGCGACAACGTATGGTACTGGTCAAAGCGTAAGGGTCTTGATCCACGTGGTACAGGTAACACTAACTACTCACCTATCCGTACCATCTCAGGTGGTGTAACCTTGACATTCTAATTAATATATAAGGTATAAGACTATGAAATTTACAAAGATATTTACAACCGCCGCAGTTGCCTTAGGAGCAACCTTGGCTCTTAGCGGCTGTATCAGAGAGACCTTTCCTAAGGAGAGTGCCATCACAACGGAGCAGCTCCAGCAGGGTCAGATGGATGTTGTAGCCGAGAACCTTCTCAAGGGTATCCCATCAGGTATGATGTCATACGTTTCAGGTTGGGAGCACACTGACTTCGGTTACCACTCAGTAGGCGTTTATAACGACCACGCTTGTGCACTTATCGTAATGTGCGGTCACCAGCTCGGTAACCCTGCAGGTTACAGCCGTTTCTATCCCGCATCTTATGGTTGGGGTTATGCTCACAACAGCGCTTTGCCTCAGCATGTTTGGTATAACTACTATCCTCAGATTAAGTCATGTAACGACATGATTAAGCTTGTGGGTGACAACGAGCAGCTTCAGCACTATGTAGGTATTGCTAAGACCTTCCGTGCTATGTTCTACCTCGACTTGGCTCGTATGTTCGAGTGTCTCTACGCTGAGGCTCCTAACAACGGTTCATATGAGAATCAGCAGATCAAGGTTGCTGGTCTTACTGTGCCTATCGTTGACGAGAACATCAATGAGGATACTGCTAAGAACAATCCACGTGCTACACGTGAGGAACTCTTTAACTTCATCTTTGCCGACCTCGCTGCTGCTGAGGAGTCATTGGCAGAGTACCAGCCTTCATCTATCGTTAACCCCGACTTGGCTGTAGTTTACGGTCTTTACGCACGTGCTTACATGTGGTTGGGTGGCTTCGATGATGGCCTTAATGGTGAGCTTCCTTCTGGTAATGAGGCTTATGCTTTGGCTTCAGAGTACGCTAACAAGGCTCTTGCAGCTCACGGTGGCGCTATCACTACTGAGGCTGAGTGGACAAGCACTACTACAGGTTTCAACACTCCTGTTGCTTCATGGATGTGGGGCTTGACATGGTCTTCAGATACCATCATCAACAACCTCTACCAGTTCACTGCACACTTGTCTCCTGAGGCTGCTTACGGTTATGGTCCATTGTCACAGCCTGGTGTATCTGCTAAGGCTTTCGAGCGTCTTCAGAAGACAGACTTCCGTCGCAACCTTATTAAGGGTCCTGAGACCACTTGGGAGGAGTTTGCACCTTACACTCTTATGACCTCTGCTGATGAGTTCAATACAATCGCTCCTTACACTAACTTCAAGTTCCGTCCTGCACAGGGTGAGCGTAACGACTACATGACAGCTGGTGCTATCTCACTTCCTTTGATGCGTACTGAGGAGATGTACTTCATCGACATGGAGGCAACATTGCACACTTCAGGTGTTGACGCTGCATGGCAGAAGCTCATAGCGTTCATGGCATATCGTGACTCTAACTACGTATGTCCTTACGCTACTGAGGATGGTATCCTCGATGAGATTATCTTCCAGAAGGGTATCGAGTTCTGGGGTGAGGGTATCGTAATGTACGATATGAAGCGTCTTGATATGGGTATCGACACTGCATTCCAGGGTACTAACTATCCTGCTGATGCTCGTTTCCAGATTGAGGGTCGTGTGCCCTGGTGGTCATACTGTATCCCAATGGATGAGACTCAGATTAACCTTGCTATCAAGGAGAACAATCCTAACCCATCGCAGTCTTGGGATCCAATACTTCCTATGGAGTAATTTGTAACTAAATGATGAGAAATATTATGAAGAATTTTAAATTTATAAGCCTTCTTCTTGCTGTAGTAGGTGTTGTTACATTTACTTCATGTAAGGAGGAGTGGGCACCCGGCGCACCAGATGCGAATTTGGGTGTATATTTCCCCAGCACGCCTGAGCTCGTGATCACTGCTGATGCAGTATCAGTGTCGATTGACGTTGCTCGTGGTGATGTATCTGAGGCTGCTGAGGTATCAGTACGTGCTGAGGATGTTGAGTCTTGTGGTTTCTTCACAGTTCCCAAGAGTGTCTCTTTCGCTGCAGGCGAGGCTACTACTAAGCTTACTATCGAGGTTCAGGGCGATAAGCTTGAGGTCGGTAAGATGTATCCTTTGAACATCCAGCTTGACCAGGCACAGGCTTCTCAGTATGGCGTTTCACAGCATATCTTCAAGATTGGTATCGCTGAGCCATGGAAGAGCCTGGGTAAGGGTTTGTATCGTGACGACTTCCTTGCTCCTATGTACGGTGGTCCTTCTGGCGTGGTGGTAGAGGTTGAGATCGTTCAGCACGAGCTTGAGCCTAACCGTTACCGTATGGTTGAGCCATATAGCGAGGCTATGTGTCCCTACATCATCGGTGGTGTGCCTAACGATATGACCTATACTGGTCCTGGTTATGTAGAGTTCGTTGTTGACGAGAATGGTAATGTAGAGATTCCTTCAAGCCCACTTGGTTTCCAGTTGGTTGTTGAGGAGGGTGGTTCACCTCAGGATCTCTTCCTCGCTACTGTATATGCTGACGAGAACACTCCAATGTATGGTAAGTTCGAGGATGGTGTATTCTGGTTCACTACTCCACAGTCTATCATGTGGCACATTCCTGATGGTCGTGGTAACTATGCTAATAAGAACGGTTTGTTCGCTGTAGCACTTCCTGGTTATGAGATTAAGGACTACTCAATCTCTGCTGCTTATGCAGGTATGGTTACTGAGGCCGACAACACTACGACTTCTGCCGTTATCGAGTTCGCAGTAGGTGCTGATGTTAAGTCATACAAGTTCACTGTTCTTGAGGGTAATGTTGTAGATACTGCTGATACTGTTGAGGCTATCGTTGCAGGTAGCGAGGATATCACTATCTTCGAGGCTTCAGCTGACGAGCTTACTTGGAAGCTTGATCTTGGTGCTACTGGCATCTACACTATCGTAGCTGTTCCTTATGGTGCTGAGGCTGAGGTTGAGGATGCTTTGACTTATCCATTCTACTTCCACAAGGATGGTGGTGAGCTTCCTAAGGCAGAGTTCAAGGTATTCTACGATTCAGTAGCTAACATTACTGGTAATGCTGAGTATGAGGCGCAGTTCCCAGAGGCTTACTTTGTAGCTCTTGGTATCGTTGGTAATCCTCAGGAGATTAAGTCTATCAAGGCTTGGATTGGCGATGCTAACGTTGTTGCTAATAGCGGTATGACTCCTGCACAGATCGTTGCAGGCTATGGCGATGACTTCAAGAGCGCTATTGATAAAATTCGTGAGAGTTATGATCCTGAGAAGGGCTATGGTTCAGTAGTTATGGGTCCATATAACATGGCTTCAGGTTCTACATCATGCGCTATCGTAGCTATCCAGACTCTCTATGGTGATACACAGGTATTCTACGTAGAGAAGGAGTTGCCTAACGCAACAGGCTTCGCACTCGGTGATTACAAGCTTACTGACTCACTCACACTTAAGGATGCTGATGGTAAGGATGTAGTTGAGGAGTATGAGCTCCCAATCTATCTTACTGGTGGTACAGCTCCCGGTCAGCTTATCGCTGAGATGGATGGCTTCCAGTTCCTTGGTTTGATCGACGCTGAGACTAACACCGTAGTATTCGACGGTTATGAGGTTAATGATGGTGAAGATTACATCTTCAACGACATTGCCTTCTACTACGATGCTGCTAAGACTAAGGCATTTGGTTACTTCGCTACATCGGATGCTGAGTTGACTACTCCTGCTGACCTCACATTCTCATTCGAGGGTGATAAGCTTGTAGGTCTTGAGACTTACTTCGCAAGCTGTATCTTCAAGATGGAGGAGGGTTATCCTTTCGTAGGTTACGACTTCTACTTCTCACCTGATGCTACGCTTGAGTATGTAGTAGTTGAGGAGACTCCCGAGGAGGAGCAGCCTGAGACTGCTGCAGTTAAGGCCTCAGTAAAGAGCCTCGGCGCAGAGCTTCAGCTTGGTGTTGCGGTTGATTTCACCGTATCAACAATCAAGGCAGAGCCTTTCAATGGTAAGTACAACCGTGTGTTGGTTAACAATGCAACTTTCGGTTTCTAATCCATAGAAAGCTCTAATATCTGGGCGACCAATCCTTCTGGGTTGGTCGCTCTTTTTGTGATGTGCCGCAATCTGTGGCCATACAACACCTCAGATAGCAGAGAGCAATGACCACAGAGACCACAGAGACTACAGAGACTACAGGGACTACAGAGACTACAGGGAGGTTTCTCTCTCCCACCCTCGGTTCTTTGCAACTTTTTCTACACTTTTTACTTAAATACTTCGTTATTGGAAAATTTTATTTATATTTGCATCTTGAGAGAGTAGGAATATTTTTAATTTTTTAATAACTATGAATAAGGGTAGAATTTTATTGTTTGCCTTGGTTGCGCTTCTCGCAGTCTCTTGCGTGAAGGATCCTACTGCTGAGCCAGAGTCTCAGGCAGTGTCGACTAACGTAGCCAAGAAGATTATTAACACCTCGGAGAATGCTATCGCCGGCGAGCTTATCCTCTATGTGAATGAGGAGACTGCCGACCAGTGGGCAGAGGCAGAAGATGTTACACGCTCAGGCAACGATGCTCTTGATGCATTGGCTGCAGAGTATGGTGCAACATCTATCGAGCCAGTATTTAATATGGCTATCAACGGCGACGAGAAACGTGCCATGAATATGCACCGTTGGTATGTTGTTAAGTTCGATGAGGAGGCTAACCTTGATGTTGTCGCTGAGAAGTTCGCATCGATGAAGGAGATCAACCGTGTCCAGTTCTCAACCGTTTTGGCGCGTCCTCAGGTTAGCGTACATCCCGTGCAGGAGCGTCTCGCTACACGTGCTGATGGCGACATGCCTTTCAACGACCCTATGCTCGAGCTTCAGTGGCACTACGACAATCAGGGTTTGAAGTCAATCTACCAGACAGCTAAGAAGGGTGAGGATATCAACGCCTTTGCAGCATGGGAGCACACCGCAGGTAACCGTCAGGTTGTTGTGGCAGTCATGGATGAGGGTGTTAAGTATGACCACCCCGACCTCATAGATAACATGTGGGTAAACCAGAAAGAGCTTGATGGCCAGGAGGGTGTCGATGATGATGGCAATGGCGTTAAGGATGACATCTACGGCTACAACTGCGTTAAGGGTAATGGTAATATCACCTGGGATAAGGGTGAGTTTAAGACCGATCCTAAGGGTAATACATATTGGGATGGCGATTCAGGCCACGGTACTCACGTAGCAGGTACTGTAGCTGCTGTGAACAACAACGGCATTGGTGTTGCGGGTGTCGCTGGTGGTACAGGTAATGGCGATGGTGTGCGCATCATGTCTATCCAGATCTTCGATGGCGACGGCAACAGCTCGCTCTCTGCAAATGCTAAGGGTATGGAGTATGCTGCAGATAATGGTGCTTGTATCCTTCAGAACTCTTGGGGTTACCCCTTGCGTGAGGGTCAGACAATGACAGATAGCGACTATCAGTCAGGCTACAGCGTTGAGCTTGCTGGCTTGCGCTACTTCGTAAGTAAGAGCGGTTGCTCGGCAATGCAGGGTAATGTGGCTATCTTCGCAGCAGGTAACGATGCTAAGGCTACTGCCGACTATCCTGGTGCTTACAACGAGTTTATCGCTGTAACTGCTTATGCTCCAGATGGTCTTCCTACAACATATACCAACTACAACTATGGTTGTAACGTGGCTGCTCCTGGTGGCGACATTTGGATTACTGGTCAGTATTCATTCGAATATGCTTATGAGGGTTGTGTGCTCTCGACCATTCCTGCGGAGACGGTAGATCCTACTACTGGCTCATTGTATGGTACCGACTACGGTTATATGCAGGGTACATCAATGGCGTGTCCTCACGTGTCGGGTGTTGCAGCTTTGGTTTTGTCATACGCTGTAGAGAATGGCATCACTCTCACAAACACTCAGCTCTACGAGATTATCACCTCTTCAGTGCGTAATATCGATGATGTCCTCACAGGAACAAAGGCTTATGGTGATAATGCGAGAACTTACTTCATGGGCCTTGATAGCTACAAGGGCAAGATGGGTACAGGTAAGCTCGATGCTTTGATGGCTATCCAGAGCGTGCGCGGCGCTGTTTGTGTGTCTGCAGTCGTTGGTAAGGAGGTTGAGATTGACGTAAGCTCTCTTCTTGGCGATGGTAACATCAAGGTTACTGGCTACTCAGACTTTGTAATCCCCGCAGATACGCGTGACCGTCTTGACATCAAGGGCGATACCTACTTCAGCGGTAAGGTATATCTCACATGCCATAATTCAGGTGTTGGTACAATCACCGTTAAGTATATCGCTGGTGGCAACGCTGTAGGTGGTGGTAATACCACGGGTGGTAAGCTTATGGAGAAGGAGATTGTCTTGGTTGTTCGCGACGTTAACGATAACGGCGGCTGGTTCTAATCTTATTCAATAACTGTAAATAAATATTCGAGATATGAAAAGTTTGAAGATTTGGTCGCTTGTAGCAATGCTTGCATTGGCAATGACGGCATGTGATAAGAAGGGTGGAGAGCAAGATGAGCCTAAGGTTGGTGGCCTCGAGAATATTGAGCAGGAGTGGAAGCTCGCATCAGTAAACGGTACCCCTGTGGATTTCAACGTCTACATCAGCTTCTCGTCAGGTACTTTTGCTCTCTATCAGCAGGTATATACCCTCGACTATCAGTTCTACGATGGCGAGTACACCGTTAGTGGCAACACATTGTTCGGTAGCTACTTCGATGGTGGCAACTGGAAGTGTGACTACACTGGTGGCATCACCGAGGATGGCAAGAGTATGACTCTTAAGAGTAAGGAGGATCACCCCGTAACTTATGTCTACGAGGCATGTACCATCCCTGAGATTGTCAAAGAGGAGGCCTTAGCAACACGCGCTTCAGAGTTTATCCCCTTCTTGTAATTTTCGATTATAAGGCCGCATCTGCGGCACATCCCAAAAAGTAAGAGACCTCGGGCTGTACTTCGTGTACTATCCCGAGGTCTCTTCTTTTGCGATGCACCACATCTGCAGCCTTCTAATCAAAAATTCATATCGCAGCATTTTATTAGCCAAACTCTTCCAATTCAAGAAATTTTTGTATATTTGCATCTTGAGAGATTGTGAAGTGTGCCACGGGTGTGATTGTCGTGGCAATACCCATACAAACGAGGATACAATTTAACTTAAACTACTATGAATAGAACAAAACTCTTTTTTATTGCATTGGCAGGTTTGATGGCCGTAGCGTGTGCCACAGACCCTGTAGATGAGCCTAAGGGCGCAGCCGAGGAGGCTGTTGTCGCAAAGAAGTTTGTGAATACCTCAGCAAATGCTATCAATGGTGAGCTTATCATCTGCGTAGATGAGGCTACCGCCGAGCAGCTCGAGAGCGCTGAGGTGACCACTCGCTCGGGTGTAACGTCGCTCGACGCCTTTGCTGCAGAGGTGGGCGCAACGGCTATCAAGCCCGTCTTCAACCTCAAGGTTAACGCTGAGCGTAAGCGTGAGCTCGGCATGCACCTCTGGTATACTGTAAGCTTCCCCGCTGAGGAGAATCTCGACGAGGCAGCACAGCGCCTTGCTAAGTGTGAGGTCGTTGAGCGTGTGCAGTTCTCTACACAGATTGCAACACCTAAGGTTACATCTACCGAGATTGACCCCTCGCAGATGGCTACAACACGTGCCGAGGGTGTTCCTTTCGACGATACGTTGCTTCCACGTCAGTGGCACTACAACAACGATGGTACGGTAGACTTCCCCGAGGCTAAGGCTGGTGCCGACATCAACCTCTTTGCAGCATGGGAGCTCACTACGGGTCGTCCCGATGTCGTTGTAGCGATTGTTGACGAGGGTGTATGCTACACTCACAAGGACCTTCAGGCCAATATGCACGTAAACGAGGCTGAGAAGTATGGTGTTGAGGGTGTTGATGACGATGGTAATGGTTATACCGATGACGTATACGGCTATAACTTCGTAGATAATGGTCGTGTGACTTGGACTCGTAATGGTGACTCTGGTCACGGTACGCACGTGGCAGGCACTGTTGCTGCTGTGAACAACAATGGCTTTGGTGTTGCTGGTGTTGCCGGTGGCTCGGGCAATGGTGATGGTGTTCGCATCTTCTCTTGCCAGATTATCTCGGGTGGTAATGCTGCTGGCGTAGGTGCAACAGCTGCTGCTGTTGAGTATGCTGCAGACCGTGGTGCTTGTGTCTTGCAGAACTCATGGGGCTTTGAGGCTGGTCAGATTGCCAACGATAATATGTTTGAGAGTGGCTCAACTGGTGTAGAGTGGACTGCATTCAAGTACTTTATGGAGACCAAGAACCATCCTAACCTTGAGGGTGGTATCATCATCTTCGCTGCGGGTAACGATGGTAAGGCTGTGGCTGGCTATCCCGCAGCATATAATAAGCTTATTGCAGTGTCGGCTATCGCTCCTGACGGCAATCCTACATACTACACTTGCTACGACCGTGGCTGTAACGTATCGGCACCTGGTGGCGAGTACTTCCTCCGTAATGCTGCATCTGTAGACAGCGGTTGTGTGGCTTCAACACTCCCTGGCGATAAGTATGCCTTTATGCAGGGTACATCAATGGCTTGTCCTCACGTGTCGGGTATCGCGGCTTTGGCTATATCGTATGCTGCCGACAATGGCATCGTGCTTACACTCCCAGAGCTAAAGGATATCATCGTATCATCAGTATCGGGTTTTAAGTTTGAGGGCACAAAGGCCAACTATGGAACACATGGTACAATGAACCTTACAACTTATAACAACAAGATGGGTACTGGCCTTATCGACGCATACCGAGTGTTGATGGCTGTGCGTGGTACTACATGTATCCCTATCCCCCTTGGTGAGCAGGTTATCCTCGACATCAACAACTTCATTGGCGATGGTAACCTTCAGATTAAGATGCTTGAGTCGGAGATCTCGGACGAGGTTAAGGAGAAGCTCGGTATCACAGACTGCCGCTTTATGGGTAGCAAGCTCCTTATCACTTGTACCAAGCCTGGTAGCGCCGTCGTTAAGTTGAAGTATGTCGCTGGTGGTAGCGCCGTAGGTGGTGGTCAGATTACAGGTGGTATGGAGGCAGAGCAGGAGTTCGCTTTTGTGGTACGTCCTGGTATTAAGGTTGACGAGGGTACTGGTGCTCCTATTGTTCCTGGTGGCTGGTTGTAATATTGTTAACTGTATAAAAGTAAAACGAGATATGAAAAAGTTTTTTGCTGTTTTTGCAGTCGTAGCACTTGCGTTGGTAGGTTGCAATAATGAGTCTGATGATCCCCAGGTTGGTGGCAGTAGTGCTCTTGATGGCCAGTGGCATATAACCGAGTGGAATGGTGAGGCACCAGAGTTCGACGTATATGTAAAGTTTGACGAGGGTGCTTTCGAGATTTACCAGCAGGTATGGTCGCTCGACTACGAGCTATTTAAGGGCACCTATAAGGTGAGTGGCGAGATTGTTACTGGCACCTATGAGAATGGCTCAAATTGGGCTTCGGGCTATAAGTTTGCAGTTGCGGGTGACAAGCTCACTATGCACAGCCAGGAGGATCAGAGCGTAACAAGCGTTTACGAGAAGTGTGAAATCCCTGCGGAGATTATCACCGAGGCAACAACTACCCGCTCAGCGGAGGTTGTTCCATTCTTGTAATTCCCTAACTATTAATCGTAATGGGGTAATTCCTAAGTGGGAGTTACCCCTTTTTTAAGATGATGAAGAGACTATTTTTAATGCTTACCCTTGCCGTAGTCTCCATCGGTGGGGTCGTGGCAAAGGAGGTGCCACACGCCGTGGCACTCGATATTGCTCGTGGCGTGTTGGGTGACCAAACGCGTGGTGTTGATGTTGTTGTGGCGTGGGATAGCGAGGTGCTTGGCACCACTCGTGCGAGTGACGCTCCTACGTTCTATGTTGTAACCCCTCAGTCGGGTGCGGGCTTTGTCGTCGTCGCGGGTGACGATAGGGTGATGCCCATCTTAGCATACTCCACGAGTTACCCGATGGCGGATAGCGATATGCTACCTCCTAATTTTGAGGCGTGGCTGCGCTATGTCGATAGGGCAGTGCGCTATGTCCGTGAAAACGATGTCGTGGCGGATGATGCTACCGCTCGCCTATGGTCGGAGTTATATATTCCCGCAGATGTCACGTTGTTGAACACAGCGCGCTGGAGTCAGTATATGCCCTATAATAAGTATTGTCCGCTGGATGGAGGTGAGCTATCGCTAACGGGCTGCACGCAGACGGCTATGGCCATCATTATGCACTACAATCGCTGGCCAGAGAGGGCGCAGGGTACCACTGAGCCCTTTACGACGCTTACTGGGGGGCTCGACGTTGCCTCGCGCGACCTTAATCACGCCTACGACTGGGATAATATGCTTATAGAGTATGTCGAGGGTGAGTATAGCGAGGCCGAGGGTGATGCTGTGGCGGTGCTTATGGCAGACCTTGGTCACTCGTTCCAGGCAGACTATTCGGCTATTGGAACTGCGGCAATGCCTAATGGTAAGGCTATGTATGAGAATTATGGCTATAGCCCTTCGTGCTACTATGCTATGCGCGACTACTACTCTGCGGAGAATTGGAACGCACTGCTACGTAGTGAGATAGATGCCAACCGTCCAGTCTTTTATAGCGCCTATACGCAAGATGCGGCGGGCCATGCCTTTGTTATCGACGGCTATGATGCCAACGACTACTTCCACGTTAACTGGGGCTGGGGTGGTATGAGCGATGGCTTCTTTAAGATCGAAGGCCTTGTACTTCAGGAGTACGTCTTCGATGTTACGCACTGGGCTTACCTCGGTCTCCATCCCGTGCGTGATGGCGAGGTGGATAACCTGCTCTACCTCTCTACTCCTGGTATGACCACAAGAGAGACGGAGTTTCAGTCTGGCAAGCCGCTTATTATTGACGGCATATCTATCGCCAATCCTGCCGTCATTAACTTCAATGGCGAGGTGCGCGTGGGTCTCTGCGGCATCGACGGCGAGTTTAAGTCATGGGCCTCGGATGCTATCTCATTCTCGCTCGATGCGGGTTATGCCACGTCGATAGTGAATATGACAGCTGTGGTAGCGCAGGAGATTGAGTCGGGTGATAGGCTGCGTGCCTACTATCGTTCGGCCGATAGCGACAAGTGGCACTATATGGTGCCCTATGCGGACAATACCCAGTGGGAGATTGTGTTGAAGCACCCCTCGATAGGTGAGACTACGTCGCTGAGGTTCGATAAGACCACGGGGCTAATGGTCATCACGCACGTTGAGGATGTCACTGCGGCGCTCTATCTGCTTGGTGGCGTTGTGGAGAGTGGTGTCGAGACCACCTCGCGAACGATGATTATCGACACTAATAAGCTGAACCGTAAGGATATGTATACGATATATCTGGAGCGCGAGGATGGTAGCGAGAGCAAGAGTTATACGTTTACCCTAAACGATTTGTAGACTTTTACTATGAAAAAGATATATTACTTCTCTATAGCAGTGCTCTTGATGGTTAGTTGCCAGGGAGATAAGCCTCTGCCTGGACCAGAACCTGAGCCTGAGCCCAATCCCAATCCCGGAGAGGATGTGGTGGTTACGACCTTCAGACTTACGTTACGGCACAATATGGATTATCTCCGCTCCCCCGAGTGGTCGGGTGAGAGTGTTCGTGGCGAGGTAGAGTGGGGAGATGGCACAAAGGAGGCGTATAGCGAGGGCCTTGACCACGACTATGCAGCAGAAGGTAAGTATAGTGCCAAGTTCGAAATGGAGAATGTCGATGGCTTTGAAATAGAGCAACTTGGCGATATTGAACACTTAGATATAGCGTTGTAGCTGTTAGCGCCTGTCGCTGAAGATGTTACTTATAATGGTGTCCGTAGCACCACACTGCTCCTCGGTATAACGACGTGCCGAGGAGCTCGCTTTTTGTAGTGCCTCACCATCGGTGGCCAAGGGCGCGAACCACGCCTCGAGCTCCTCTGCCGAGCTAATACTACGCGCAGCACCCACCGAGATAAGGTCTCGCGCCTCGCGGAACTTCTTATAGTTGGGTCCAAAGGCTATAGGTAGACCAAAGGTCGCGGCCTCCAAGGTGTTGTGTATGCCTACGCCAAAGCCTCCGCCTATGTATGCCCAGCGGGCATAGCCATACGCCGAGGATAGTGGTCCTATGGTGTCGAGAACAAGGAGTTGTGTTGTGCTAAAGTCGTCATCTGGGGTGGAGCGAGTATAGCGTGCTACGCCCCCTTTGATGTTAGCCTCAAGCCACTTAATGCGCTCTTCGTCAATCTCATGCGGTGCTACGACGAAACGTATTGCAGGATTGCTATTTATTAACTGCGCCAGAATCTTTTCGTCTTTACCCCATGTAGAGCCTGCAATAAATAGGTCGCCATCGTCACGGAAACGCTCTATAATAGGAATCTCTCTTGCTGCTTTGGCAATTGCTGCCACACGGTCGAAGCGGGTGTCACCCGCGATAATCGAGCGTGTGTAGCCAACGCCCTCGAGTAGCGTGCGCGAAGCCTCGTCCTGCACGAATATGGTGGTATATGTCTCTAAGGCCTTGCGCCAGATACCTCCCCAGGGGCGGAAGTGTACCTGTGTGGGGCGGAAGATAGCAGATACGAGGTATGTGGGTATCTGACGGTGGCGTAGTCCATCGAGGTAGTTGAGCCAAAACTCATACTTTACGAATATGGCGACGTCGGGGTGTATAGCATTGAGGAAGCGACGCACGTTGTGCGGAGTGTCGGCCGGGAGATAGAAGATGTGGTCGGCACAAGGGTAGTCCTTGCGTATCTCGTAGCCCGATGGCGAGAAGAAGGTCAAGACTACGACGGTCTCGGGGCTATCACGCTTAATGCGTTCAATTATGGGGCGTCCCTGCTCGAACTCGCCCAGCGAGGCGGCATGTAGCCATACTATTCGTCCCTTTACATCACGCATCGACTCTTCGATGTGGCGTAGTGCCTCGCGGCCGCCACGGTGACGCAGGCGCGCCTTACGATTGAATGGCGAGGCGAGGGCTATAGCTGCCGAGTAGCACCTAATACCTATATTATATAATACGCTCATCTCAAAACATAACACTGCCACCCACCCCTTTGGGAGCGGGTAGCAATGCTATAAAATGTTCTCTGTATACTCTATGGTGGTGCCACCAGCATCACTCCATGTTATGGCAATAAGGTCGAACTGGAGGTTAAGTTGTGTTCCGTGTATTGCACGGTATGCCATGGCGCCACGACGCAGTGTACGTATCTTCTGGTCGTCGATACTGTCGTAGGCGCTCTGCCAGCCACCCTCCTTACGGGTCTTGACCTCGACAAAGTGCAACGTGTCGTAGTGCTGGGCGATAATATCTATCTCGTAGCGCCCCGCACGCCAATTGCGTTCAACGATATAGTACCCTTGTTCGCGTAGCCACTCCGTGGCGATATCCTCGCCGCGGTTGCCAATTATGGTGGTCCTGCCACTCATCGCCCGAAAGCTACTTCGCGCGACGGATAAGGAAGTCGATGTTGTCGCCAGGCTGTACCTCGAATGTCTCACGACCCTTCTTAAATACACGCATTGGGCGCGAACCGATAAGCTCGATGCCATTGTCGTTGATGCGGAGCATACAGCCCTCGCGTAGACCTACGACATAGCGGCTGCGGTTAGCCTCCAAATACTCCAAGATGCGCTGCTCGCGAGTCTCACCAGCGTGACCCTCGGGGTTAGCGTCGAGGTAGTGTGGGTTAATCTGGAACGATACTAAACCGATAGCGCGGAACGACTCGGGCTGTACGATAGGCATATCGTTTGTAGTGCATATCGTAGGGCATGTTACGTTGCTACCTGCCGACCAACCAACGTAGGGAACGCCCGCCTTAACGCGGTGGAAGATCATGTCGAGGAGGTCCTCCTCCTGCATCTTCTTCAGCAGCGCGAAGGTGTTACCTCCACCTATCACGATGGCCTGAGCGTGGCGGATGAAGTTGCGCTTGTTTAGTGCATGGTGTACTGAGCGCACCTTGATGCCTATTTCGTTGAAGCGAGCCTGTACCTTCGCCTCATACTCGTCATAAGAGAAGGTTACGGCAGCGTATGGGACGAAAACAACCTCGTCAATGCCCTCGAGCGTCTTTGCAATCTCGGCAATGGGATATTTCAAATAAGGCTCACCGGCATTGGTGGAATTGGAAATTAATAATAGGTTCATAAGGCGTTGAATATTAGTGATTTAGTTAATATATACCAAAAGTTGTTGATAATTTTTTAGCGTCATAATGTCAAAGATAATAAAAAAAGTGTTACATTTGCACTGTCGAGCGTAAATTTTTTTTACATGCGACACTATTACAGTAGCAAATTATATACTACTATAATGTTTAACTAAAACTTATTTATTATGTCAGAAATTCAGTCAAAAGTTGTCGAGATCATCGTTGACAAGTTGGGCGTTAAGGAGTCAGAGGTAGTGCCCGAAGCAAGCTTCACCGCACACCTTGGTGCAGATTCTTTGGATCAGGTTGAGCTTATCATGGAGTTCGAGAAGGCTTTCGATCTTCAGATTCCCGATGCAGATGCTGAGAAGATCCAGACTGTAGGTGATGCTATCAACTACATCGAGTCTCACAAGTAATAACTGATTTTCCTTTTGTAGGTAGATAGTTCTTTGAATATGGAGTTGCGTAGAGTTGTCGTTACGGGTATAGGTACGATTAACCCACTTGGTCACAATATCGAGGATTATTTCAAGAATTTGGAGGCTGGTGTATCTGGTGCTGCACCCATTACCAACTTCGACGCGTCTAATTTCAAGGTACGTTTTGCCTGCGAGGTAAAGGATTACGATTGGTCGCAGTACTTCGACCGTAAGGAGGTACGCAAGTACGACCGCTTTGCACAGTTTGCACTCATCTCAGCCTCTGAGGCTGTGGCGGATGCAGCTTTTGGTGAGGACGTTAATCGTCGTCGCTGTGGTGTTGTGTGGAGCTCTGGTGTCGGTGGTATTGAGACCTATTTTCAGGAATGTATGGACTATGCCAAGGGAGGAGAACTCCCTCGGTTTAGTCCATTCTTTGTTCCACGTATGATTGCCGATTTGGCTGCGGGACACATCGCCATGAAGTATGGTTTTATGGGTCCTAACTACAGCGTTACGTCGGCATGTGCATCGTCGAACCACGCCATGATTGATGCCTTCAACCTCATTCGCTTGGGTAAGGCCGATGTCATCGTTACGGGTGGTGCCGAGGCTCCTATCATCCAAACAGGTGTGGGTGGCTTTAGCTCAATGCAGGCACTATCTACACGCAACGACGACCCTGAGCACGCATCGCGTCCCTTCGACCGTGACCGTGATGGTTTTGTTATCGGCGAGGGTGCTGGTGCTTTGGTGTTGGAGGAGTACGAGCATGCTGTAAAGCGTGGTGCGAAGATATATTGTGAGATGGTCGGTGGCGGTATGTCTGCCGATGCTCACCACATGACTGCTCCCCACCCCGAGGGTGAGGGTGCGATTTTGTCTATGAACGAGGCGCTGGCCGATGCCGAGATGACGGCCTCGGAGATAGACTACATCAACGTTCACGGCACATCTACGCCGTTGGGCGATCTCGCTGAGCTTAAGGCCTTGGAGGCTGTGTTTGGCGATGAGCTTCCGTCAATAAGCATCTCTTCTACAAAGTCTATGACGGGACACTTGTTGGGCGCCGCTGCCTCAATCGAGGCGTTGGCATGTATCATGGCCATCGACCGTGGTATTGTGCCTCCCACTATCAATGTCGAGAATCTCGACCCTGCGGTGCGTCCCGACCTCGACCTTACACTCGGTGTTGCTCGTAAGCGTACGGTAGACGCGGCGCTAAGCAATACGTTTGGTTTCGGAGGTCATAACTCGACGGTTATCTTCCGCCGAGTGAAGTAGCATTGCCTTTATATAACTTAGAGTAGTTAGTAGGTTATCATGTTCGATTTTCTGCTTAGACCATTGCGCCGTAGATTTGGTGCCGATAAGCACTTCTATGTTGCTATAGACGATATGTTCGGCTTTATTCCGAACAATATCGAGTTGTATAAGGTTGCCCTTATACACAAGTCAGCATCGGTGGAGCTGGAGGATGGTAGCCATATCAACAACGAGCGTCTTGAGTTTTTGGGCGATGCAGTTATCGAGAGTGTCACTTCGGACTACCTCTTTATAGAGTTCCCCGACCGTGACGAGGGCTTCCTTACGCAGGTGCGCTCGAAGATGGTGTCGCGCCAGTCGCTCAACCGCATTGCTAAGGAGATAGGTCTCGACCAACACGTTATCTCACACGCTGCGGGCAATGCCACGCAGAAGCATATCTATGGTGACGCCTTCGAGGCGATGATGGGCGCCATCTATCTCGACCAGGGCTACGACTTTGTTAATCGCCTGCTTATCAATAAGATATTTGCACAGTATATGTCGCTTGATGAGGTGCTTCAGTCGGAGACCGACTATAAGAGCCGCCTTATCGAGTGGTGTCAGAAAAACCACTATTCTATTGAGTTCCGTACCAGCCAGGACCATTCTACAGCATCGTCGCACCCTTTGTTCCACTCGGTTGTTTATGTTGATGGCATAGCTATCGGTCATGGTCATGGCGACTCGAAGAAGGTCGCCGAGCAGAATGCTGCACACTCTGTGTCGCAGACCACGCCCACGACAATCTCGGATGAGGGTAGTGCCCGCATCCTTGATAGGTTCGACCGCCTGGCAAATTAGTATTTCGGTGACTCTCTTCGGAGAGTTTTTTTGTGTTTTCAGTTTTTCTTCGTACCTTCGTAGGAAATAGTGCATCAATCATGAAAAATATTACCGATAAACTTCAGTCGCGTGGCGCGCAGTCGCTCTCGGATGAGGAGCTTGTGGCAGTTGTTGCCGCTGAATCACTTGCGGATGATAGGGCCGTGACGATGGCTGCGGAGGTGCTTAAGGAGTCGGGAGGCTCGCTTATGCGATTTGCTGAGGTCGATGTACAGCGTCTACGTATGGTCTCGGGCATGGGTCGCCTGCGTGCGCTCAGACTTGTCGCTGCTGCTGAGCTTGGCCGTAGGGTAGCTGCTGCCGAGGCATCTGTGCAGGATATGGTGCAATCGGATGGCGATGTTGTGCGTATTATGGAGCCACTGCTCGGTCTGCTGCAGCACGAGGAGTGCTGGGCGTTGTACCTCGCTTCGTCGGGTAAGGTGCTCGATAGGGTGCGTATCAGCCAGGGTGGTGTGCAGGCCACGGTGGTCGATTGCAAGATGGTGATACGCAGGGCATTGGAGCTGCTTGCCACGCAGATAGTGCTGGTACATAACCACCCTTCGGGTAGTGCCGAGCCGAGCGAGCAGGATAGGGTGCTAACGCGCCGTGTTGCGGATGCTGCCGAGCTCTTCGAGATTCGCCTTTTGGACCACGTCATCATCGCCCGCGGTGCTCACTACTCTTTCCGTGCAAATGGAATTGTAAAGTAGAGACTTCGAATATTAACTTCTTAAACGACCATTGATATGAAAAAGCTATCTCTTTTAATCGCGATGTTTATTGTCTCTGTGATGTCGCTATCGGCTCAGTCGATTGATGAGTATTTTGAGTTTGCTAAGCAGGGTGATGCTGAGGCGCAGTATGCTTTAGGAACGTGTTATGAAACAGGTTATGGTGTTACGCAGAGTTACGCAGATGCTGTCGTTTGGTATCAAAAGGCCGCGGAGCAGGGTAATGCTAAGGCTCAGAGTAATTTAGGCTATTGCTACTATAATGGCTTTGGCGTAGCTATGGATTACAAACTTGCTGCAGAGTGGTATGGTAAGGCTGCTGAGCAGGGTAATGTTTCAGCGATGCATAACTTGGGTTGCTGTTATTTCGCTGGTGAGGGTGTGAAGGCTGATATCACTAAGGCGGTGGCGCTATGGCGTGCTGCTGCTGAGGAGGGATTTGATCGTTCGCAGTATGAGTTGGGCATATGTTATTGCTTGGGTGAGGGCGTTCAACAGGACTATGCCGAGGGCCTAAAGTGGTTGCGTATGGCAGCGCGTCAGGGTCATGCCATGGCACAGAGTGCATTGACCTCTTTGGGTGAAAAATGGTAATGACCTCTTTCTGTTAAGGGTGGTTCTATAAATATTTAAACTTATTTTTGAGTGGAAAGTTACTTTCCACTTTTTTTTTGCTATCTTTGTGGCTTGAATATACCGTAGGTATAAAACCCGAATTAAATAACAAAAACGATATACAACTATGACACAGGAAGAATTGTTCAAAAAACTGATTGCTCACTGCAAGGAGTATGGTTTTATATTCCCCTCGAGCGAGATATACGATGGTCTTGGTGCCGTCTATGATTATGGTCAGAATGGTGTTGAATTGAAGAACAACATCAAGAGCTACTGGTGGGACTCTATGGTTAAGCTCCACGAGAACATCGTAGGTATCGACGCTGCCATCTTTATGCACCCCCGCGTATGGGAGGCCTCGGGCCACGTAGGCGCCTTCAACGACCCACTTATCGACAATAAGGACTCGAAGAAGCGCTACCGTGCCGATGTCCTTGTTGAGGATTGGATGGCTAAGCAGGAGGAGAAGATCCAGAAGGAGGTAGAGAAGGCTCGCAAGCGCTTCAAGGAGAATTTTAATGAGGAGCAGTACCTTGCTACATCGCCCCGCGTGTTGGAGATTAAGGAGAAGATGGAGGCTATTCACGCCCGCTTTGCCGAGGCGTTGAACGCCAACAACCTCGATGAGCTCAAGCAGATCATCCTCGACTGCGAGATTGTATGCCCCATATCGGGCACTCGCAACTGGACAGATGTGCGTCAGTTCAACCTTATGTTCTCGACACAGATGGGTTCTACGGCAGATGGTGCTAACACCGTATACCTCCGCCCCGAGACTGCGCAGGGTATCTTCGTAAACTACCTTAACGTGCAGAAGACCGGCCGTATGAAGCTCCCCTTCGGTATCGCTCAGATTGGTAAGGCCTTCCGTAACGAGATTGTTGCGCGTCAGTTCATCTTCCGTATGCGAGAGTTCGAGCAGATGGAGATGCAGTTCTTCGTGCAGCCCGGCACCGAGATGCAGTGGTGGAACGAGTGGAAGAATACACGTATGGCTTGGCACCGTGCCCTCGGCTTCGGTGACGAGAACTACCGCTTCCACGACCACGACAAGCTCGCGCACTACGCCAATGCCGCTACCGACATCGAGTTCAACTTCCCCTTCGGCTTCAAGGAGGTGGAGGGTATCCACTCGCGTACCGACTTCGACCTTGGTCGTCACCAGGAGTTCTCTGGTAAGAAGATTCAGTACTTCGACCCAGAGCGTGGCGAGAGCTATGTTCCCTATGTTGTTGAGACCTCTATCGGCGTTGACCGTATGTTCTTGCAGATTATGTCGGCAGCATACACCGAGGAGAAGCTCGAGAATGGCGAGGAGCGCGTAGTATTGCGTATCCCCGCAGCCCTCGCGCCTACGAAGGTTGCCGTTATGCCCCTTGTTAAGAAGGATGGCCTACCCGAGGTTGCCCGCAAGATTATCGACGACCTTAAGTACGACTACAACGTGGTATACGACGAGAAGGACTCTATCGGTAAGCGCTACCGTCGTCAGGACGCTATCGGTACACCTTTCTGCGTGACCGTAGACCACGACACCCTCACCGACGGTATGGTTACGGTGCGTCACCGCGATACTATGCAGCAGGAGCGCATCAAGATTGAGGATTTGCGTGCTATGGTCGACAACGAGGTATCGTTCCGTAACCTCTTCAAAACCATCAAGGCATAACCTATGCCCCGACTGATTGCCATAGACTACGGCACAAAACGTACAGGCCTTGCCGTCACCGACCCGCTCGGCATCATCGCCCAGCCCTTGGAGACGGTAGATACCAAGAGCCTCGAACGCTACCTTGCCGACTACTTCAAGCGCGAGGAGGTATCGACAATCGTTGTGGGACACCCTCGCCAGATGAGTGGCGAACCCTCGGAGACGATGCGCTACATACAGCCGCTTATGGGTCGTCTGCGCCACGCCTACCCCGATAAGCAGGTGGTGGCCTACGACGAGCGCTTTACCTCGGTACTTGCGCAGCGCACCATTCGCGAGAGTGGCATAGGCAAGATGGCACGCCGCGATAAGAGTCTGGTAGATAAGGTCTCGGCAGCGATAATCCTGCAGGACTATATGGCATCGGTAGGAATGTAAAACAAAGAAAACTAAACGATTATGATATATCCAATCGTAATATATGGCTCGCAGATTCTGCGTAACGAGTCTGAGGATATCACCCCCGACTATCCCGAGCTTAAGAAACTTATCGAGGATATGTGGACAACCCTTGCTGAGGCTGAGGGCGTAGGTCTCGCAGCACCTCAGATAGGTAAGAACATACGCCTCTTTATTGTCGACTGTACCCCTTGGGGTGAGGATGATCCCTCGTTGGCAGACTACCGCAAGGTATTCATCAACCCCGAGATATATGAGGAGTCGGAGGAGACATCGCTCTTCGAGGAGGGCTGCCTATCGTTGCCAGGACTCCACGAGAATGTGCGTCGCCCCGTAACCATCCGTATGCGCTACCTCGACGAGAACTTCGTGGAGCACGACGAGGAGTTCACCGGCAAGCCTGCGCGCGTAATCCAGCACGAGTACGACCATATCGAGGGCATGGTATTCACCGACCACCTCTCACCCCTGCGTCGTAACCTGATAAAGAATAAGTTGCAGAAGATGGCGCGTGGGTCGTACCGCGCAGCATACAAAACCAAAAGGTAATTTGTTGAGATAAGGCAGACATCTACTGCCGCTAACAAAAAGTCCCGACAATGAGCAGTACTTCAAGTACAGCCCATCGTCGGGATTTTTGCCGAGCGTTGTATTTGCTGCCTTCTATCAACAAATTTCTTGTGATAAGGGGCATCCTTCGACGCCTCAATCATTGTCCTGAATGGGAAATACTTTAAGTATGTCCCATCCGCCCTCTTTCGTGTCAGCACCAAATTAGCTCCACTCTATCAATAAATTAGGTCGTGGGGGTATTCAGGGAGAGTTCGGGGAGAGTTCGGTGAGAAGGCTGGGTATATGGGGTGCTGCCAAGTTTTCTGCAAAGAGTATTACCAATTAAAAAAAATGCTTATCTTTGTGCGTCAGTATGTGTGTCAAATCTAAAACCAAACCAAATATGAAACAGCTATTTAAGTTATTCGCAGTGACGCTATGCGTCCTATTGCCTCTTATGGGCTGCGAGAAGAGTGTGGATAATGTTGCACCAAGCGTGAGCATCACCCTTATAGAGGTGGGTAGCGACTCGGCAACAATATCTATACAGACGAAAAATGCCGATGAGTATGCCTATATGCTCTACGACGGCGATGTTATCTCCGTAGATGAGGTATTTGAGAAGGGTGGCAGAGTTACTGGTGGCGATGTAGGATTTAAGATAAACAACCTTGAGCCAGAGACTACCTACTACGTCATCGCCGCTGCACGTAACAGCGTGGGCAGCGCTCTCTCGGAACCAGTAAAGTTTACGACGAATAAGGGTAGTGATAACGGTGGTGGCGGCAATAACGACGACAACAACGACGACAAC
>JAGATC010000021.1 GCA_017621455.1 Alistipes sp.
GCTTTACATGAAGCTTTCCGATGGAACCATCCCTGCCACCAAGCCCGGCAAACGCTATTGCCTCTACCGTGATGAACTGGACAAGTGGCTGGAGTCTTCCCGTAAGAATCCCGTACCTCTATCCGATGAGGAACTTAGCGAGTCCATATCCTCTTCCCACCGTCGCAAGCCCAACAAACGTAACTGGTAGATGCTATGGAAGAGGATAAGAATTACATCAACATGATCCATGGCGACCTCGAACGAGCGACCCAGGTACAGAGCGGTATGCCCGAGAATGTCGGTGTGATGAATATCAAGACTGCCAACCGTACCATACTCGAAGCGTCCCAAAAGCCAACGCCACGTTCGCTATGGGACTGCTTCTGGTATGAGGGGGAACTCTCCTGTCTCTTTGCCGACTCCAATGTGGGCAAGTCCATCCTTGCCGTACAGATAGCTGACCGTATAGCACAAACCGACAATGTGCTGTACTTGGATTTCGAGTTGTCCGAGAAACAGTTCCAGCTCCGCTATACCAATGAGCACGGCAATCTGTATTCCTTCCCCGAAAGGCTGTACCGTGTATCCCTTGATTGTGATTCCCTCCTTGATGCCAACTTCGAGGAGGCAATCATCGGTAGCATCGAGCAGATGGCACTGCAGACAGGATGCAGGATATTCATCGTTGATAACCTTACCTATCTGTGCTGTGCCATGGAAAAGGGGGATGCGGCAGGACGTCTGATGATCCAGCTCAACAATCTCAAGAAGAAATACGAGCTTTCAATCCTCGTCCTGTCCCATACACCCAAACGCTCCTTGGACTGTCCCATCACCTCCAATGACCTTGCCGGAAGCAAACGTCTGTACAATTTCTTTGACAGTGTGTTTGCCATCGGCAAGAGTGCTCAGGATAACAGTCTCCGCTATGTGAAGCAGTTGAAGGTGCGATATGGGACATACTCATACGATGCCGACAATGTCATCATCTATGAGATTGAGAAGGTCGATTGTTTCCTGCAATTTGTACACCGAGGGTACTCCACGGAAAAGGAACACCTAAAGCAGTTAGGAGACGATGAATCCACCCGTAGGGACAGCCAAATATTGGAACTCTCCCGAATGGGCAAGTCATTAAGGGAGATTGCTTCGCAAGTAGGTTGCGGTAAGTCAACGGTCGGTCGAGTAATCCACCGAAGCAAGGAGAATGAAAATGCCATCGTCCCAAGTGTCCCACCGTCCCAGCCCATAGGGGAACGGGACATGGGACAGGACGGGACACCTTGTAAAATCAAAGAAAAGGAAGCCTGACTATGAAGAACTATTCATTACAGACATACAAAGGTATAGCGACCCGTCATACTTGCCCGAACTGTGGCGATAAGCGTTCCTTTGCCTATTATGTGGACGAGGAGAATACACATCTGCATCCGTCAGTCGGAAGATGCAACCACGAAAGTAGCTGTGGGTATCATTACACTCCCAAGCAATACTTTCAGGATCATCCCGAATGCCGTACTTCTGATGCTTCTTCTTTTGATGCGCAAAAGAAAAATGCAAAGTACAATAATGCTCCTACTAAGCTATCGAAACCTACGACCATCGGCTATGTCCCGATTCACTATGTAGAGAAATCGAAAAGCGTACAAAGTAACTTCTTCCGCTTTCTCTATACATTGCTTGGCAACTACTATGGCAGCAAGTCTCAGGAGGTGTTGAACCGCTTGTTGGACGAGTATCGTTTAGGAGCGACTCGTGACGGTGCTGTTATCTTTTGGCAGATAGACAAGAACGGCAAGGTGCGTACAGGAAAGGTGATGCAGTACAACCCCGAAGACGGACACCGTATCAAGGAACAAGGTGCAGCCATCAACTGGATACACAGCATACTGAAGAAGCAGAATGTATTGCCGGAGGAGTGGCTACTATCCCAATGTCTTTTCGGTGAACACCTGCTAAGCCTCTATCCCGACAAGGTGGTGGTATTGGTCGAATCCGAGAAGAGTGCCATCATCGGCTCTGCCATCTTTCCCGACTATGTATGGTTGGCGACAGGTGGCAAGAGCCAAATGAAGGAGGAGAAACTCCGTGTGTTGAGCGGAAGAACCGTACTTCTCTTTCCCGATGCGGACGGATATGCCGAGTGGAAACAGCGTGCCGAGAGCATGACCTATTGCAAGACCATCGTGTCCGACCTCATAGAAAAGCATGCAACTCCGAAGCAGAAAGCTGACCACATCGACATTGCCGACTGGATAATTTTTCAGATACAGGAAGGCAAGCTAATGTCCACAGCCAATCACTTGGTAGAGGCTGAAAAAATCCTACAACGGATGATAAAGAAGAACCCTGCACTGCAAAGGCTGATTGATGAACTCGACCTTGTATTGGTCGATGCAAGTCACATCGCAAGCGATGATAAAAACCCTCCTTAACGGAGTAGAGCGGAAGCCGTAGGCTGTAGCGGACTGACAAGGGCTAGCCCTTGATATAGCCCACTATAACTACACGCTTCGCTTCCGTAGTTGTGGGCTCTCCCGAGGGGATTATGGCTTTGCCCTAATAACCCACTCAGGGCGTTTCTTCCCTGAGAACCCAGAGCAAAGAGTGACCCTCTCTTTGCAATCTCCGCTTATGGGTTGCACCCCTAAGAACCCTTGTGCAAACGAGAGCAGAGTCAAACTTGCTTGAACTATGCCAAGTGCAGCCAAGGGTCGCAAGAGCAACCCCACAGAAAGAAGCTCGCTTGAATTGTGCGGCGTGTATCTGTTGGTCACGACAGACAGACCGATAGCGGAAGCAAACGACACAATGACCAAGTGACCAAACAAACAAATTGTAACCAATAAAAAAAAGAATCACTATGGCAACAAAAAGTAGTATACATATCAAGCCTTGCAACATCACATCAAGCGAGGCTCATAACCGCAGGACTCCCGAATACATGCGTAACATCGGAGATTCCAAAATTTATATCGTTCCCGAACTCTCTGCCGATAACGAGCAGTGGATAAATCCGAGTTTCGGCAATGTCGCTTTGCAGACGCATTATGACAACATCAAGCGTATGGTCAAGGAAAAGACCGGGCGTGCTATGCAGGAGAAGGAGCGTGAACGCAAAGGCAAAAACGGAAAGATTATCAAAGTGGCGGGGTGTTCTCCTATCCGTGAAGGTGTATTGCTTATCAAAGCAGATACCACCTTGTCCGATCTTCGCAGATTTGGCAATGAATGTCTCCAGCGTTGGGGAATCACACCGCTACAGATTTTCATGCACAAGGATGAAGGGCATTGGCTCCCTGGGGAACCCGATACGGATGATACGGAGAGTTTCAAAATTGGTAACAGATGGTTTAAGCCCAACTATCATGCCCATATCGTGTTCGATTGGATGAACCACGAAACAGGAAAGAGCTGCAAACTCAATGATAACGATATGATGGAAATGCAGACATTGGCTTCTGATATTCTATCAATGGAGCGAGGGCAATCCAAAGTTGAGACTGGCAAGGAACATCTGGAACGTAACGACTTCATCCTTGAAAAGCAGAAATCCGAACTCCGTAACTTGGATGCCGTAAGGCGATACAAGGAGTATCAGGTGAAGGTTGCCGAGCAGGAGGTTCAGGAAGCAGAGAGTATAACACAAGCTCTACGTGATGAAGCCCTACAAAAAGAGAAGCAGAATGAAATGCTCGACAAGGCTATCAGCGACAAACGCTCCAAGTTAAACAAGGAGAAAGGAAGTCAATTGCTCGGTGCTGTTGCAGATTGGGCTACGGGAAAGTCCAAAGCCTTGAAAGGCGATATTGAGGACTTGAAACTTGATTTGGCGGAAGCACACGAAGCCATAGCCGAAGAACGCAAACGAACACAGGCAGAAACCGCCAAGCTCGAAGCCTATAAGAAATCAGTTGCACAGCAGATGGAAAGTGCCGTTCGCAATGCTGTACTTAAAAAGTATGATGAGATTCGCAACTTGAAAGATCGTCTTTCGTGGAGAGACAAGATGATGAGGATGTTTACAAAAATCCTAATGCAAAGTAATGGTACTTTCAGAAAAGCTGTCGATTCAATCATCAGTTTTGCCAAGGACACTTATCGGAGCATCTTCAACAGTGAGGAGACAAAGACCATCAAGAGTGTAATGGAAGCCTTTGGAAAAGACAAGGAGGATTATAGAGCTATCGGAACTTTCCTCGTGTTCACGGCAGACAAGAAAGAACCTCTATCCAATAGTGAGTACCGCAAGGTCGCCCGTGAAGTGGATGATGTCGCCATAGGCAGATATGAACAGGCTCAAAAGCGTGGGAATTCAATGAAAATGTAATGCAAAAAACATAAAAAAAGGAAGGTGCATCTTTCTTGTAGTTGCACCTTCCTAAATGAGCAATTACCTACTCTCCCGCATCAATGCAGTACCATCGGTGCTTACGGGTTTTACTTCTTTGTTCGGAATGGGAAAAGGTAGAGCCACCGTAGCTATAATCACTCTCGATAATTAATTAAAACGGTAGCGTAGGCTACCAAGCAGAAGAGAACAGCGTAATAGATAAAATTGTTACTGTCTAAAGAAGCATAGTAGGCAGGCATATACTGCATAATGACATTAAACTTATGCTTGCACAAAACAAAAGTATCATTTCCTATACCCAATCTATCCATTTTTTCGGTCTAAGACTTCTATCGCAATATAACCGTAATAAATGTGCCATATAGCTTGCAACAGATAACGCATCAGCTATATGAATTCCAGCCTAAACAATTGACATTGCTATAGAAATTCCACCAGTCAAATTCTCTGTAGATTTTAACGCCTTTTTCACGGCGGGAACTGCCTAGCATCTCGCTAGACAATTCTAAATTCTCAATTTCTTTACCATAAAAATTTTAAATTTAAAAAGTTAATTAATTTATCTAAATCCCTCATATGTTGAGGTATATGCTGTTATTATTTACTTACATTTTATGTAAAATGTGTAATTCCGCAAGACTTTAACCTTTTCGGACAAAGACATAGTTGATATTGTATTGTTCCGGGGTATAATAGCACTAGATACAGACGAATTTATTAAATTACACAAATATGATGTTTTGATTGCATATCCTACATTTTCTGCGCCAGGGATGCCTGCATTAACAACACCAACAACATTTCCGTTTTTATCAAACATAGGACCGCCACTATTACCAGGTTGTACAGGTGCAGAAATCTGATAAGTGGTAATATCTCCTTGATATCCACTTCTTGAACTTATAATACCGTTCGTCAATTTGATTTCTTCTCCCATATAACTGGTTAACGGATATCCTAATACAAATACATCGGAACCAACATCACATAACATCTCCTTTATGGAATATGGTATTGAGCCAAAGCCATCAAAACGATAGTCGTTAATTCTTATCAGTGCTAGATCATTATTTTTGTCAACAGCCACGACTTCCGCCTTATACTCAATCGTAGTGCCATTAATACCTTGTACGAGTATATTTGATGCACCTTCAACTACGTGATTATTAGTTACAATATAACCATTTTTTAGAGCAAATCCTGTACCAGTCCAAGACGATCCTTGATTTGTGTTTGAGCCTCCGGAAATTCTTGATGAACCTTCAGGATACATTTTCAGATATTTTGTTTCACCAGGATCAGTTCCTGTTGGCATGTTTAAAGTCATTGATAAACCATCAAAAACCAAGTAAGCATCTTTATTGATACTCTTGTTTGCCATAAACCAATCTGCTTTAAAAATACCAGATGCACTAGTTCTTAGATTTGCTTTTATATCTCCAGGTTGCCACCAGGACAAACCAGTTGAGCTAGATAAGTATATCAGTTTATGTTGACCATTTTCTTTTATGCAAGCAAGTTTATAATTTTGTTCACCTGCAATTTGCTCATATATGCCGCATATTCCATCATTATTTGTATCAATATTCTTCTTTGCTAAATACTCAGTATTGATATTCGAATAATTTTTTCTCGGATTGTTAATTGTGTAATTATTGAAACAATAGCTATGGACAGTATTATAATTATACCCATTCCATTCTTGAGTACCTTTATCTACTATTGATATTGTGGTTATTCCAGAGGGTATAGTTCCTTCGAAGTATAATCGATAATAATTTTTTGCTCCTTGTTCAACATTTGACCAACCCCATTGGTGGTTATATCCACATTGTTCGATACGACCATTAATATAATATCCCTTTACTATGGCAAGGGGTGTATTTCCGGTGAAAATATATGTATTAGGAGTTGTCCAATAATTGATACGTTTTTTCTTCTTTAAAGCTGTTATTTCTATTGTAACAATAACATGATCTTCGGCTATTTCTAAAGAATAAAGACGGGTAGACTCTTTATCATCAATTATTGGAGAACTGTTAAAATACGTAGTTTGCCCAATGCACAAAGTGTAGGACAAACATAACAAAAAGAATAAAAAAAATCGTTTCATTGTTTCTAATTAATTTTATTCAACGGGCTCCGGAGTTGATGCCATTTTACTTTCGGTTACCTATTACACAAAGACGTGGAGCCAATCCTGTCACCCGTTCCACGTGTTAAGGCCTTCGCATTGCCCAGATTGTCGAAACGAGCAACATCGAAAGCCCCACGCTGATGAGTATATAATTGTCACCAATATTGGTTTGTAAAACTACAACCAATAGAATGATGTATATAAACATCCCATAGGGCGTTCCCGTTGCTTTGTTCTTGACAATCTGTTTGAATTTGCGAAGTTCTAACACATCAAAACCAAAGCGTACAGTTACGCCTTTTATGTAATATATGCCCCACCGCCTCTCCATACTTAGTATAGCACAGCGTGGAACACTGCAAAAGTACTCATAAATCTTTTATTTGCGAAATTGTGACCTTAATAAATGCGGTTATTTACGAAATAATTTGCAATTTTGTTAAAATTATATGCTAAAGAATGTATTTGTAGGAACTTTTGTTCAAAAAAGACGTATATTTGCAAATTAATTAGTTCATTGGTAACAAAATAATAGAATTGGTATGAACGAATACTTGCTTATAGAAAACTTTGGTCCTATAGACGAAGTGATATTAGATGATATAAGACCATTAACCATTTTTATTGGCGAATCAGGTAGTGGAAAAAGTACTATTATGAAGGTACTTTCACTTTTTCGTTGGATGTATAAACGTGTTAATTTGCGTTCATACCTTCAACACGCAGGTATTAAAAAAACTGGATTGAAGTTTAAAATAAAGCCTCTTATGAAGGTCTCAGGAATCTTAGAATATCTTAAGCCAGATTCCGTTATTGTCTACAGAAGAGGAAACTATGAAATAAAGATGCAGAATCGATCTGTGAATATTCGATTTACAATTTCACCAGAAGATTTATGTCTAGATAAAGTCTGTTTTATTTCTGATAAGCGTTCTATGATTCCGGATTTCTTAGATAATAAATTAGAACGCAGAATTGCCAATTACTATCTTCAAGATACGATGGATAATTTCCTTTTGGCCTGTGAAGAAATTAAGAGTCTATCTTTGGACTATCTTGATATTAAATTTAAAGTGGAGAAACCAAAGAACGCCGCAGTGCGATATCGTATCCAAGGTGCAGATGATGAAGACTTTAGTATAGACATGAAAAATGCATCATCTGGTATGCAAACTGTAACGCCACTGAGTTTGATTGTAGAATATTTTGCAACATGCTTTGATGCAGAATCTTCTATGAAATCTTCTCTGTTTAGTTTTATGAACGACACTGATAATCTCAAGAACTTTAGTGCTACTCAAAATGTAGGCGACATAAAACGTAGACATGTTCATGTCTTTATTGAAGAACCTGAATTGAGTCTTTATCCAGAAAGCCAAACCGCCTTGGTGGATTTTCTTGTTAGCCGATGCTTTCATACTCAGAAAGGGTATGACATGACATTGATGATGGCTACTCATAGCCCTTATATAGTTAATTACCTAAATTTGCTTATTAAGCGACACGACAAAGGTGAAAATACTACAAATAAGTTGGCTTTTGAGGATATGAATGTCTATGAAATAATTGGTGGTACTGCTACATCTCTTCGCATGGAAGGTGAACATCGCATCATTAATGCCAGTAGTTTATCCGAACCAATCAGTAATATCTATTCTGAATATAATGCCAAGTAGTTTATGGAAGAGTTAATGAAAACAGAATGGCTCGCCATAATCAATAGAAAGAGGAATGGTACATATCCAGAATGGACCTCGGAGCCGGTTGTATTAATAGAGGATACCGATGAGAGAGTTTTTGACATAGTTGACACAAAGGATTTAGGTGATCCTATTGTGCGACCAAAAAATACAGGAACGGCAACTTACTACAACGGCGATGAGGTCAATCGATATCATATACGATTTATAAAGAATGAAGAGTTTTTTAATCAGTTCCGAATAGTAGATGCAAACGGGAAAATAAAGGATTGGGCTAAGGAGATGAGCCGACCTGATTATATTGTATATGACGTTTCGAATGAAAAAGTGTTTTTTATTATACATGAATTATCAGAAGGAAGCATTCAGAGCAAAAAGTCAAAAGCGATGAATCAGCTACTTAATATGGTGAGAATGTTGCATGAAGCTCCTCAAAGCAGGCAGTTTTGTGATTCTTTTCAAGAGCGACTTTGTTATGTGTCTGCAAGCGGATGTGTAACAGAAACACCTTTCGATATGGCAAATGGTTTTATGGAGGCATATAAGAATCTACCAGAACCATTGCCTTTAAATAATGCATCTATAGAACGCAGAGGTTTCAAGGCTTACCAAACGAATGTAGTAAAGTTGTAGCTTTAGACATCATACATTCCGATAACTCCTGCGTCATAAGTGGCAATTATCCTATGCTATAAATATTTAAACGTATAATTTTCTGTATCGACTTCAGTCCTTTATCCCTTTTGTCGGATGCAAAGGTTGCCAAACCTCTTTTAGAATACGAAAAGGTCAAGCGGTAAACCGTTTGGAGCTGTTTCTTCCTCCGTTGGAGAGTAAACAGTTCCAAAACCTTTTCCTATTCATCGGCTTGGCTTGAATCTGCATCCGGCAACGGAGATAAACGACTGACGAAATAGTAGAAACAAAGAACTGCATAAATAATAGGTCTTTTACTTGATGGCCTATCATTCAAACTGTTCTAAAATCTTTTCGTGGCTTATTATTTTCGACAGAGAGAAATTTGGCAAGCGGCAGATTTCACTCCCTCCAAAATAATAGATTGATAAGAGTGTGCTTTTGCCGTTCTTGGAAATTGTCGTACCTTTGTGCCGAAAACGTGGAATGATGGAAACATCAAACTGCAAATAGCACTGAAAAGAGAAGAAATGCCCTTTATTGACACGCTTTGAGTGTTAAGAAACAATAAAAATGTTAAATCTTCACCTTTTAGAATGCACCCTTAAAGGTTATGACCATATTTCTGACTTATTACTCGCAAAATATTGAGTAATAACTGGTTGTAAATACTACGAATGCACTAATTTGACAAGTGTATATTGCAAGTCTACAACTCCGCCAACTGCAACTGGATATAGTATATTCTCAACTTACGATTACAAATATAACGAAGATATACCTATTGGCTGTACTATTTATGTGCCTACGGCTTCAGTAGAGGCGTACAAGGCGGCAAAGGTTTGGAGCGACTACGCTCAGTATATCAAAGGCTACGACTTTGATAATGGGATTATTGATAATGATGTAGAAATCAAGGTAGCTATTAGCTCGGTTGTTGATATCACTGGCAACCCTGACTATGAGCAGGATTACCCATCTGACTCTACAATGTGCATCTATATAGAGGCAAATGGCAATGAGCTTAAGTCTATCAAGTTATACATTAGCACTAATATGCCTGCCGACACAAATCCTGAGGATGTTCTTGCACTAAACGGTGCTAAGGATATGTCGGAACAATACATTCCAGATATGATCGAATATGGCTATACTCTTTCTGTTGTCACGGGTCTTACTCCAGGTACTACATATGATATATTCCTTGGCATCACTACTATCTACGGTAAAACTCAATACTATCGTACACAGTACACTCCAGGTGCTGCTAAATAGATGATGAACTCATCAACAGAAATGTTATCCATTAGAGTACAATATATCAAAAGCTATATGAAGTAACATAACTGTTACTTCATATAATCACAAAGGCCTCCTTCGGGAAGCCTTTGTTGCTTTTAATATAGTGGTGTAAACACCACCTTCATATATACAATCCCCCTAAATCCCCCTTTAAGTTCGCTTCGCTCCTTTTCGTTGCTTCGGCTCGTCATAACAAGCAAACTTATTCTGCTCTCGCCTTAATCGCAACGCTGACAAAGGGGGACTTGGTTGCGTTGTCGCTATCACAAGGAGTATATATCGAAGTAATCGGGTTGCCGAAACTTATCCTATATGTAAAGCCTTCCCGCTCGGGAGGGCTTTCTTTTTAGCCCTTAATATAGCGGTGATTGGCACTATCTTAATGATAGCCAGTTGATATTAACACGTCCAGCCATCACACCTACACGCATTACGCTCTCACCCTTAGCTGGCGTAACATAGACACGCTCCGCGCGCCAATTATTGTCACCCGTGGCAGGGAAGGCGTGACGTACAACCTGATCACCGAGCGTAAACGTAAGGATTGCATCCGAGGGTGTTGTATAACGTACAAGAAGAGCACGTTCCGCACCATCTGGCGAGTATAAGCCATACTCAACCCACTGATTACCAAACATATCAGCAATCTCAAGAACACCTGTCACATCGGTTGTGGGCTGTAGCTGCACGTATGGCTCCCAGCCACTCTCGGTGGCAGTCTCTGAGGCGTTGCACAAGCGGAACGACTCGGCGGGGATTACCTCCTCGGGCGAGTAGTAGGTAGTCTTATCGAACGACGAGTAGTTTACATAGAGCTTGCCGAGTGCGGTCAGCGAAAGGGGCTGTGTCTTGGTAAGCAGCGCGTAGAATGGGTAGGTATTCTCATCGGCCGCACCACGAGGTATGAACCATGCGTAACCCGCCACGTTTGGGTCGCTCTCGAGGTAGCCGAGACACTGCGACATAAAGCGTGCCTGGGCCTTGGCGTCACCTATGCTCTCCTCCCATGCGCAAAACTCTGTAAGCCAGATTGGTAGGTTGTACTTATAGAAGCGCTGCACGTAGCTCTTAAGTGCCGTGGGCGACGCCATATAACAGTGTATCGCGATGCCATCGACATCCTCAATCGGCACTATTGAGAAGAACTCATCAAGCCACTTTATGGGGTCGTGGTAGTTGGCCAATGTACCGTAGTTCATAGCAGGGGCTATCAGTTTCATATCCAACTCCTTAGCTAAGGCCACAAGACGTGGCCAGTGCTCAGCCGCCGCCTGTGGTGTCATATTTGCCTGGTCGGTGAGGTTAGGCTCGTTAAAGGCGAGGATATACTCCGTATCGGGATGCGCCTCCTTCCACTCGCGTATGCGGCTCTCGCTGAAGCTTCCATTCCATGCCATAGGATAGAAACGCATGTCATTGGCCACCATACTCTCGACAATAGAGGCGCCACCCTGCGCAGGGCCCCAATTATATGACCAGCTGACACCTTTAGACATAAGTTCCACATCCTCAACGAATTGGAAGTTGAACGAGACGCCACGTTTGGCGCTACGCTCCTGTCTAATCTCGTAGTTTAGGCGGATGCCCGAGACGTCCTCCTCGGGTTTGGTGCCGCTATCACTTGGTACTCTCTCCTCACACGCCACCATGCCCACGATAATAGCAGTGGCTACAATCCACAATCGCTTCATAGTTAGTTATTCTTTTGATATACACGCACATAGTCCACATACATACTCGCTTCACCCGAGCTGAGGGCTGTCACCTTATCTATATCCCAGATACCCGTAAAGTTACCACCCACAGCGAGGTTGAAGATGATGAAGAAGTCGTGGTGGAAGTAGTTTCCTGGCGACTTATCCGACGACTTATCATCGATGTTCATCATGAAGTAGGGCTCATTGTCGGGGTATAGGTGCAGGTCGAGATATGTTGCCACCTTTTTGTCATCCCACACGAGGGTGAAGAGGTGGAAGCCATCTTGTAGCGAATATGGGGCATCCGAGGCCTGAGCGTAGTTGGGATAGCCACCACCTTCGTAATAGCCCCAATGGCAAGCACCATTGAAGTAACGCTCCTGCATGCTACGACGTATACCCGTAGAGTTACCCATCTCGAGGATGTCTATCTCGCCACAGCGGGGCCAGCCCACCTGCTTAAAGTCGGCACCCAATAGCCAGAATGCGGGCCACAGGCCATCAGCGGTCTTAGGCAGACGGATAAGAGCATCTACGCGGCCATGTGTAAAGGTGTAGCCATTGCTGGTGTTTACGCGACCCGACGATGCTGTCTTACCACGATACTGCTCCTTACGCGCCGTGAGTATGAGGCAGTGGCGCCCCGTCTCAGGCTCCTCGCCCATAGATACACCACGCGAGTCGTAGTATTGTAGCTCGTTGTTACCTCCGCCATTGCCGTTATCCTCGATAAGCCACTTCGTTAGGTCGAGCTCCGTAGAGTTAAACTCATCGCTCCACACCAAGGTGTACTCCGCAGGGATTACCGCCTCGGGAATCTCATCGGGAAAGACCTTGTCGCTATTGGGGTCATTTGCCGTTGTTACCGTTAGCATCACCCACTCCGAAGGTCTATTCTTTGCTGCATCTGCGGGTAGTGCCTGCATCCTTACAGCATAGGCTGTTGTAGACTCAAGGCCCGCTACGGCATAGAATAGCTCAGATGTTGTTACGGGCTCACCATCGTTAATGGCTATAGCGTAGCTACCAGCATCCTCGACGGCCTCCCAAACGAGCGTAAAGGAGTTCATCGTAAGCGACCCAGGGAAGATCGCAGGCACTGGCACGGCAAGCGGCGCGGCATCCTCGGGGGCTACCACCTCATTGTGATTTCCCGCGTTAGGCTCTTCTGCGCCGCACGCACCACATGCTAATAGCAGCACGAATAGGATATATAGACGTTTCATGACCACTGATTATTATCGTTACTGTTTCTGGTATATGCGCACGTAGTCTACCTTCATCACTACGCCATCTGCAAACGACTCATCGTCGATGTCGCCCCCCATCAGGCCACCCATCGCGAGGTTAATTACTACGTAGAAGTAGCTGTTAAAGGGCCAGCGCGAGGCATCCTCCACGCCATGGGGCTGATACTGCACGGCGGTAGCTACGCCATCGACCATAAATGTTATGCGGTCGTCACCAGCGTCGGCATCCTCCTCCCACAGAAGTCCGTAGGTGTGCCATACGCCCTCTACCCCACCCTCGGGCGTGTACTCCGCTGTCCAGTACTTACCATTCGAGGTGTTGCGCTCAAGCGTATGTAGCGCGTGCGACACTATGGTAGGACGCTGTCCCGCATGCTCCATAATATCTATCTCGCCACAGGCGGGCCATGCGCTCTGCGTGCCGAGCATCCAAAATGCTGGCCATGTACCACGCCCCTTGGGGAGCATCATGCGCGCCTCGATGTAGCCATACTTAAACTGTACCTTACCCTGAGAGTTGATGCGTCCCGAGGTGTACTCGCGGCCACCCATCTGCTCCTTGCGTGCCTCAATTACCAGACATCCATCCTCTATGCGGATGTTCTCCTTGCGGTCGGTGTAGTACTGCTGTTCCTGATTAGCACCCACGGTGTTTTCAGCACTCCAGCAGATGGTGTTTAACTCGGTGCCATCAAACTCATCACCCCATATTTTGACATATCCCGCTATGGGGCTGTCGTTGTCGGGCGTGGGCTGTGGTGTAGGCTCGGGAGTGTCGTTGCTACAAGCCGCCAAAAGAAGTAGTATAGGAAAGATTACTCTACGCATCGTTACAATAGTTTTGGTTAGTGGCATAGCGGAGAACCAACCCCGCTATACCTAATTTATTTATGAGAGAAGGGAAAGCTACATTACCGCATTTCACCCCTTCTCACGACCCGTTTTGTTATCAGAATGGTGCATACTTAAAGATTTGTCGCAGTCCGTAAAAGCGGAGTTTACAGAAGTGTAAATGAGCATTTTACAGAGAAGCTAAGCTTCGAAGATGCGCCATTATCACAACAAACTATTTCTTGTAGATGAAGAATGCATCAATATCGAAGCCTGCAGGCATTGTGCCATCGTCACCCTGAACGACAGCAAGCACGTTCATACCCTCTGCTGGGATATTCTCAGCACGGTAGTAGAGACCCTTGCCGAAGAATACGGTCATTGGAATCTCGATCTCGTGCCACTCGCCATCACGCTTGAAGCCATACTCAGCATTCTCATCGCCGATATATACCTTAGCCTCTGCCGAGTTGTCGTACATAACTACGCTGTAAGTACCTGTGTAAGTACCCATCCATGCCATGTGGAGGTAGTAGCCCTCACCATTAACCTTTGCAATCTCAGCAAGCTTGTCAAGCTCGGCCTTCTGGTTAGAGAAGAAGCCTGCGCCAAACCAACCCTTACCGTTGTAGATGAGTGATGTCCAAGCCTCGCCAGCATTGCCATAGTAGCCAAGACCTGATGGTGAGCCACCAAGAAGAGTCTCCTCCCAAACATATAGGAAGTTTGTTGTGTCGTTGGGACGATAGTCGGCCTTCACACGGTCCTTAACACTCTCATAAGATGTAGCGTCAAGCAGAATGAGGTAGTAGTCGGTGCCGTTGAGACAAGCGTGCGAGCTTGTGCCACCCTGCGATGCAGCCTTGGTGGTCACGGTGCAAGAGCCCCAGTCAGAGTCGAGGTTCTTAGCGGTATCACCCGACAAGGCACGCACCTTGAATGTGTAGGTAGTATCTGCCGTAAGGCCAGTAACCTGCACTGAGTTGATTGCAAGGCTCTGGGGGGCACCATCGTTCACGCTGTAGAGGTAGCCAATAGCACCCTGCACTGCGGGCCATGCTACGGTGAAGCTGTTGGTTGTTACCGATGCCTGGTCTACGGTAGGAGCGGGTGTAGCAAGTGCCACAACGCCGTCGCCACCACCTGGAGTGGGATCGTCCTCACCACCCTTGTCACAACCTACGAATGCAACTGCCGCAAGGGCGATTGCCATCATACTGAAGAACTTTTTCATAGTGTAATTGTTTTTAGTTAATAGATTGAATTATTGATTGTTATATTAGTATCCAGGATTCTGCGTAAGACCGCCTAAGCGCACCTCCTCAGCGGGTATAGGCATAAGTTCGTGCTTACCAGCAACGAACTCTGCCATCTCAGCGCGTGCCTCGGGGGTCTCTTGGGACTTATATGCGTCCATTACCTCCTTAGCGATACCCCAGCGGCATAGGTCGAACCAGCGGTGTCCCTCCATCGCAAGCTCCACACGGCGCTCATGGCGTAGCGACTCCCACGTTAGCGACACAGCATCGAGACCTACGCGTGAACGCACCTCATTTAATGCCGTCTCGCCCTTTGCGACATCCACACCAGATGCGAGGCACGCCTCAGCATACATTAGAAGCACATCGGCGTAGCGTATCTGCTTGTTGTTGATGGGACCGCGGGCATGGTGCGAGAGCTTTACATACTTACCGTCATCGCCAATAAGAGCATACTTGCGGTTGAGGTAGCGCGAACCAAGATATATCTCCTGCTCGGGGGTCTGAATCTCCTCGTCGGTTGGGTTGTGGATGGTAGCATCACGACGTGAATCACCCTCCTCATACTCATCGTAGAGGTTCTGCGTAGGCTTGTTAAAGCCCCAGCCGCTATCACCAAAGGCCGATGAGCGTGAGCGTGTGAGAATCATCGTAAACGTACCACGCGAGAAACCATAACCCTCACCATAGTCCGACATTGGATCATCCGTATACTGAATCTCGAACACCGACTCTACTCCATTCTCGCCCTCGAGCGTGAAGTTATCGGCATAGTCGGCACACAGCGAATACTCGCCCGAAGAGATGAGCTTCTCGCCCCACTGGCGTGCCTCATCTGCATTGCCTACATATAGGTTTACCTTTAGGAGCATAGCCTGAGCCGCGCCCTTCGTAGCGATACCAAGCTCCTCGGAAGATACCTCCGAGCGAGGCCATAGGCACTCCTCAGCACACTCCAAATCGCTGATAATCTGCTCGTAGACCCTATCTTTAGCCACACGTGGGTAGTTTTTCCACTCCTCGGAGCTAACGATTGGCTCCGTTGTCATGGGCACATCACCGAAGAGACGCACAAGGCGGAAGTAGTAGTAGGCACGTAGGAAGTGTGCCTCACCCATTAGGCGCGACTTCAGTCGCTCGTCCATGGTGTCGTCGACAGCCACATCGGGAATGTAGGCTATGGCCAGGTTGCAGCGGCTTATACCCTGATACTGCGCACGATAATAGTCGAGCAGAAGTTGATTGGAGGCATTCGTCTTAAAGTTCTCCATATCGTAGGCAGCAGCCATATCGCCCGTATTCTCGCCACCCTTCAGGGCATCGTCCGAGGCGATGTCGCCGATAAACCACTCGCTAAAGTAGGTGCCCCCATACTCCCACATCAAAGGGTGGTAGGCGGCTATTACTGACTGTTTGCAGGTGGTGCCACTGGTAAAGAAGTCCTTAAGCTCGGTAGTGCCTGGCGTGGGCTCTCTGAGCCAGTCGTTGCACGACACAAACGTCATAGCACAGAGTGCTAAAACAGTAGCGTAAATCTTTATTATAGCATTACGTTTCATAGCGCGGAGAGTTTAGAAGTTAATGTTGGTACCAAACATGACTGTTCGCGACTGTGGGTAGTTACCATAGTCCACGCCGCCACCCACTTCGGGGTCGTAGCCCGAGTATTTGGTAAAGGTGAGCAGGTTGGTTGCCGAGATGTAGAAGCGCCAACGCTGCATGTGCATCTTATCCGTCCACCTCTTTGGCAGGGTATAACCTATGGTAAGGTCCTTCAAGCGGAGGTATGAGCCATCCTCCACATAGCGACTCGAGTTCTCGAAGTTACGCGAGCTACCCCACGGATTGGGTATTGAGCCCTTGGGGTTGGTTATGCTCCACACATCGCGCATCGAGGTGCTTAGCGTAGCCTCCTGACCCTTACCCTCGGTGCGGAGACGTAGGGCATTGTATATCTCATTGCCGTAGACACCCTGGAAGAAAATCGACACATCGAGGCCTTTCCAGTCAAGGCTGAAGTTAAGGCCATAGGTGAGCCATGGGAAGGCATTACCGAGGGCTACAAGGTCGTCATCGTTGATAATACCGTCGCCATTCTGATCCTTGTAGCGTGCATCACCCGCATGCTCCGTCACGGTGAGAGCACTCTGTGCATGCTGATGCTCGAGTACCTCCTCGTTGGTGCGGTAGATGCCCTCATACTCATAGCCCCACAAGGTCCATAATGGCAGCCCCATGTCACATATCGAGCGGTCGCCATATACTCGCTCGCCGCCATTAAGTGCGGTAAGCTCGTTGTCTATAAACGAGATGTTGCCATTAATCGCGTAGCCGAACTCACCGACACGGTTGTAGTGAGCCAAGGTTAGCTCTATACCCTTATTCGACACGGTGCCTACGTTGGCTGTCGAGGCGTAGCGGTTGCCGACATGTGCCGGAGCAGCCACCGAGAGAAGCATATTCTTCGTGTCGCGCTTAAAGAGGTCGACCGTACCCACGAGCTTGCCGTTCCATAGGCCGAAGTCTACGCCGACGTTAATCTGCTCGGTCGTCTCCCACATGCCACCAGTGTTTACGTAGGTGAGCACCGTAGCACCAGGCACAAGCTCCTGATTTACGCCAAGCGGGTAGTCCACAAACGTGGGTCCGGAGTTGAACATAACCTGAGTGAAGCTGTTACTACCAATCTTCTCGTTGCCAATCTGACCCCAGCCTACGCGGAGCTTAAGGTTGTCGAGGATGTCTACATCCTTGAGGAATGGCTCCTCAGATATGCGCCATGCTGCCGCCATTGATGGGAAGTAACCCCAGAGGTTGTCGGGAAACTTCGATGAAGCGTCGGCACGGAAGTTTAGCGTAATGAGGTAGCGGTTGTCGTAAGAGTAGTGCACACGTCCCAACAACGAGAACATACGTGTACGCGATGCTGAGTCGCCCGCCTCCGAGAGGTCGTCCGTAGCCTGGTTGATATACCAGTTGTTGGGCGCGGGGTTGGTGATAGTCGAGCCTGAACCACCTATCGAGTAGTAGTCGTACTGCTCGGTTGTCTGACCCACCATTGCCGTGAGCGAGTGTTTGCCCCACTCGCCATTGTAGGTGAGCACGTTGTCGTAGCGCATAGTAAGGCCACGGCTCATGCTGCGAGAGATGAAGTTCTTGTCGTTCTTGTCGTAGTCCGAGTAGTAGTACTTCTCCTTGAAGTCGCGGTTCATGCCGTTGGCGAGGTCCATGCTCACCTCCGAGCGGAAAGTGAGACCCTTTACGGGCTGTAGCTCGAGGAAGACATTACCTATCCAGCGTTCGGTCTTATTCAGCGGGTGCGACATCTCAACCATAGAGAAGGGGTTAGTCACGTTGCGGAAGTTAGATGATGCCGAGATACGACCACTAAGATCCTCACCTGCAGCATTCACCGAGCCCTCGGGGTAGTGTGTAGGGTCCCATGGAGCCATGGCTATGGCTGCCGAGAGGATTGACGACCCGGGGCTTGAGTTGTTGTGCGTGGCGCGACGACCTGTAGAGCTTACGAACGATATGTTCTCACCAATCTTGAGCCACTTGGTAATGGCATAGGTAGTATTCGAGCGCAGCGTGAGACGCTGGAAGTTGGAGCCCATGATAGTACCATCCTGGTTGAAGTAGCTGGCGCTGAGCGCATAGGTAGTCTTCTCACCACCACCCGACACAGCCAAGTGGTAGTTCTGCACCACAGCATTCGAGCGAAATACCTCATCCTGCCAGTCGGTGTTGATTGCCGAGTAGTCGAGGCCGTTGGGATTCGCGTCGCTCTTCACCACAGGATAGAACGAGCTCGAACCGAGCTTGTATGTCGAGAGCCACTGGTTGAAACCATTCTGGTTGAAGTAGTTTATCTGCGACTGTTGTCCCTGCATTGTCACCTCGGTTCGTGCCTGCTCCTCGGTGCCCATAAGGTCGAGCTTACGCCAACGATTCTGAATACCCACGTAGGCATTAAACTCGATATTCACCTTAGAGTCGCGCTTACCGTTCTTCGTTGTGACGATGATAACACCATTAGCACCACGCGAGCCGTAGATTGCCGTAGACGAGGCATCCTTCAAAATCTCTGTCGAAGCTATATCATTGGGGTTAAGGTAGTTAATATCCGATGTGATGACACCATCGACAACGTAGATGGGCGACGAGTCGTTCACCGTGCCGATACCACGAATACGCACCTCGGCACCGCCACCTGGCTGACCCGACATGGCATTAACCGTAACACCTGCGGCACGTCCCTGCAGCGCCTGGTCGATACCCGCCGCGGGGGTCTTTGTCAAATCCGAGGCACTCACCGATGCCACAGCACCCGTAAGGTCGCTCTTACGCATCGTACCATAACCGATGGCAACCACCTCGTCGAGCATCATTGCGTCGGTCTGCATCCTAACATCGAGACGTGTAGTCGATGGCGTGACTGCAAACTCGGCATTTTTGTAGCCCATATACGAGAACTGTAGCGTGTGCTCCTTCGACGATGGCAGCATGATTGCGTAGTAGCCATTAACATCGGTAGATACACCCGTGTAGGTACCCTTAACCACCACGGCGACACCGATTAAAGGCGTACCGTCATCCTCGCTTGTGACAACACCCTCAATCTTAACACTCTGTGCATATAGCCCGATGCTACACATAAGAGCTAAAAGTGTGAGTAAAGTACGTTTCATAGTATCGTTGTATTTGGTTTACTTTGCACGTTTTGTTGTGTAAAGTTAGTGAAAATTCCGAGATGATGCAACACGCACACACACATGGGCACGCTAATATAGATTCAACCACGCCAACAATAATAATAAGACATTGATATTCTGCATTTTGGACAATATTTCCACTGCTTAAAAAGTGGACTTATCGCAATGTGTTGTTAAATCATGTTTAATCGCCATATTCATAGAATACATCATACAATAGCATCAATCGACTCAAGTTTTCATCCACTTTTTTCTACCACACACCATCTTTTTAACTGCTAATATTCAATACATTACACATATCACCACACTTATATACCCCACTTTATTTCTCACCTACTGCTACTTTTTGAATGATTTTTCGTAACTTTGATAACACTATCGAATCACTATTTCCGATTAAACGAAACAATTAAAACAACTAAAATATAGAGGCTTATGAAAACAGACTACAAAGCGCCTGAGGCGACACAGATAGATGTCGAGGTTGAGCGCGGCTTCGAAGCATCGGAGCAGAAGTGGTATCAAGAGGGTGGTAGTGGCGATTTTGGCTACGGAACTGAAACCGAGGATACCTGGGAATAAGAGTTAATGTAGTAATCAAAAAAACATCAGTTGTATGAAACGTATATTCAAGTCGTTTATGTTTATGGCAGCAGCCATATTTGCGCTGGGTGCCATCACATCGTGTTCGAAAGATGTAGAGCCCACCGATCCTATAGAGACTCCCGATGATCCCGCAAAGCCCACGGTAGTAAGCTACGAGGTGGTTGCGACCATCGGTGACGACGCCACACGTGCTGCACTCAACGATGGAGAGAGCCTCAAGTGGGTGGATGGCGATAATGTTGTAGCCTGGTATATGGGTGCCGACGGTAGCGCCTCATACGCCTTGCGCGAGCAGCAGACCATCGCCTCAATCGCCGAGGATGGCAGGGGCACGTTCAACTTCGCAGCTATGCCTCAAGGTGGCAAGGCGTGGTTAGCAGTTGGCTCTAATGCTGGCTATGATGGTTGCTCGGCAAAAAAGGTGGAGTTCAACTATAACGCCGCACAGTCGCAGGCAGCTGCGGGCGCTATCAACCCCGAGTATCTTCGTTTGGTAAGTAACCGCATGGATGTTCCCGTAGTTGAGGAGGGACAGAGCGTGGTAGTATTCGAGGTACAGTTCGACATCGTAGGTACTATCCTTCGTTTCTTGCCTTACTCTGCAACAGGTGCATACGCAGCCGAGCAGATTAAGTCTGTGGAGCTCGTATCCGTAGACAACCCTATTGCAGGTGGTGGTTCGGCCATCGCACGCAACTACGCCGACTTCTGGGAGACAGAGCAGGGCTACAAGTGGCACACAACCGACGCTGCGGTATTTGCTGACGAGGCTGTAATCTTCTGGGATGCAACATCTAAGAGCATCGTAACCACTCTAACAACCCCACTATCGTTAGACGGCCTCACTTCGGCCAATACTCCTGGCAACGGCATTTATATGTGTGTACCACCGGTAAGCGTGGGCGGCTATAAGTATGTTGTAACGACCGATAAGGCTAAGTATACATTTGATGCTTCGGAGACCGCTTATAAGTTCGAGGATAACACCCTCAAGAACGTTCTTCTCGACATCGAGAAGGCTACACGTCTCGACCTCGATGCTGTAAAGGGCGAGTTGCAGTATCTTGGCGACCTTAACGCTGCAATGCAGAAGATCTCTTGCGACGGCACAACCGATAAGGATGGTGGTTATTGGTATGCTCAGACACGTGATACGGGTGCCGACTGGGTGACACGCGAGGGTATTGAGTATGCACATTTCTACACTGGCGTAGAGTTCGAGTGCATCGATAACGCTACGGGCGAGGCTGCCGACTGGCTCACCGTTTCATACCGCACCGACGGTAACACTCACTGGTTTATGAACGTACAGCCCAATGCCAACATCGAGGAGCGCTCTGCAACAGTAACCGCTACATTCCCCGATGTTGATGGCTATATTGTTACTGAGGCTTGCCGCACAAAGAGCATCACCGTAACACAGGGTGGCTTCACAACGTCTAAGATTTTGACGCTTGGTGGCGGTGTTGGCGACCAGGTAATCTCTGGTGCAGGTGTCGACAAGCTGAGCCTTGGCTGGTGCGTAATCGCCGTAAATGGCACCTATGCCGAGTCGTGGGGCGATGATAAGAACAACGAGCAGTTGCTCTACAGCAGCGTCGTTATCGAGTGCCGTGAGGGTGCTGCTAATGGTCCTATCGTAGATTGGCTTACGGTAGAGTATGGCAAGGATGCTAATGGCAAGCACAACTCTACACATCTGCTTGCAACAGCTTCTGAGAATAACACTGGTGCTGAGCGTAAGGCGTTGGTATGCTGCACATATAACGCTCCCGAGGGCTACGAGTTTGAGGGTGGTGCCACATCGCACTTCAAGCAGTTCTTCGTAACACAGCCAGCTAACTCAGGTGTTAAGACCGTCTCATTCTGGGGTGGTATTGGTGCAGATTTCCAGCACGATGCAAATGCACAGCAGGATTGGGGCTTGAGCTACTGGGTAATCAAGGTTGATGGCGCAGATGCTACCGATTGGGGTGGCGACTCACACAACGAGCAGTTGCTCTATGGTAGCGCCGAGTTCAAGTGCTACGACTACACCAACGGCGTACGTGGCGCCGAGGTTGACTGGGTAACGGTTGACTATAAGCGCGATGGCACTGGCAAGGTTATCGACACATGGTGGCTTGCAAACATCGAGGCTAACACTGGTGCGGCACGTGCTTGCGAGGTGGTATGTACATTCCCCGAGCATGAGGGCTACGCATACGAGAATGGCCAGAATGTTAAGACGACCATCATCCGCCAGGCTGGTGTATCTACCGATGAGGGTGGCAACGACGAGCCCGTAGTTGAGGGTTTCAGCTATACCATCTTCAACAATGCCGCTGATGGCTCTAAGGGCACAGGCTTTGGCCCAGGAGCAGGCACCGTAGGCGACTGGTATCGTTTCGAGAATATCACCATCAATGGCAAGACCTATACCCCAGGTGCCGAGATGTCGAACCTCGCAGCCAACACAGAGCTTATGAGCCAGCTTATGGCCAAGGCATTTAGCTTCGGCGAGATTACCGATGACGATGTCCAGATTCCTGGCGTAGATCCACTTACAACTAACCCAGAGAGCTTCGTGACACTTGAGCCATGGAGCGATGGTGGCGCAGCAATATATGTTCGCATCGTGCTTACGGCCAACGACTCAGGCGCACGCCGCACCTTTAAGATTATCACCAAGGATGGCGAGGGCGCACAGGTGTCATCTGTGGTTTACTTCCAGAACAACTAACCCATAAGCACACTTTAGACAAAGGGCTGACCACTGGTCAGCCCTTTGTTGTAACCTTCAGCAACGATGAGTCGCCATAGCTCAAGAATCGGAAGTCGTGACCAAGAGCATAGTCGTAGATACGGTGCCAGTCATCACCCACATAGGCACCAACCAAGAGTAGCAACGTAGACTTAGGCTGGTGGAAGTTAGTGATTATATACCTCACGATGCGGAACCTATAGCCCAGAGGCGTAATCATAATCTGCGTGGCTGCCTTAAGCTGCTTCATGCCCTTAACACGCATATAGTCGATAAGCACGTCGAGCACCTCACCTCCTGCAAAATCCGCTGGGATGTCGTATAGCTCCCACTGGCCTACCACTCTATCTTGGTCGGCGTCGCCATGTTGGCGTATGCGCCATGCGAGTGCCGATAGCGACTCGAGCGTACGCACCGAGGTGGTACCCACTGCCACAATGCACTCGGCCTTAGCACGCAGTGCCTCAAGGGTATCGAGCGTCACAGAGAAGTGTTCGGTGTGCATGGGGTGCTCCGCGGCATTATCGTCCTTAACGGGGAGAAACGTGCCAGCACCTACATGTAGCGTAACACCCTCGAAGCCATAACCCTTTGCTCGCATCTCTTCGATAAGGCTCTCGGTGAAGTGTAGGCCCGCCGTGGGTGCTGCCACCGAGCCCTCGTAGCGGGCATATACGGTCTGATAGCGGGTGTTATCTATCTCCTCGCTCTCGCGGTTGAGGTATGGTGGGATGGGAATACGTCCGAGTGCCTCCAACAGCTCACCAAAGCTACACTCTGCCGACCAGTTGAAGCGCACGATATGCTCGCGTGTGCCGCGCTCCACGATTGTGGCACGCAGCGTATGAGGTTCACCACGATAGTCGAAGTCGATGCCTACCTCGCCCTCCTTCCACTTCTTGAGGTTACCCACGATGCAGCTCCACTCACTCTGGTCGCGCTGCTGAAAGGCGCGCTCATAGTCTGCGGGGTTGTGTGGCTCAAGGCAGAAGACCTCTATGCGTGCTCCCGACGCCTTGTGCATCACTATGCGCGCGCGCACTACGCGCGTATTATTAAATACGAGCATTGCACCCTCGGGCAGATAGTCGGCGACATTGCGAAAGTGGCTCTCGCTTATTGAGCCATTATCGTAGACGAGGAGTTTCGACGAGGAGCGCTCCTCGAGTGGGAACTTTGCAATACGCTCATCGGGGAGCTCGTAGTTGTAGTCGTTGATGTCGATATGTCGCTGCATAGCCAGTAAACTTTATTTGCTTACAAGTGGGTATAAAAACGAAGAAGATGCCTCTCGACATCTTCTTTCAAAGTTTGTAGTGGATAGGGGATTCGAACCCCTATGTCGTGCGTGAGAGGCACGTATCCTAGCCCTTAGATGAATCCACCATGTTAACTTGTCTCCTTTTGACGCTGCAAATATACGGCATTTTTTTTATTCTCCAAAACTTTTCGCAAAAAAATTGCAAAATTTTTTATTTTCGTTGCTCTTCGGCCCTAAAATGGACCTTTTACGATACTCCCACCAATAGTATGGGCCGACCAAACACTCTTGGCCGACCCACGCTACTTTTAGCAAGAAGCCTATCCTACTGAGCTATCTGGTTCATAGCAGCGATAAACGATGGAATATCCTGCTCGGCTGTGAGTGTGTAGAACTTACCACCTATCTCTGCCATAAAGAACATCTGCGTGAACTTAGGATAGCCGGGCGTGTTGACACCATAGCGAACAATGGCACGCTGACCATCATCGAGGATGCCCGCAATGGCTATATAGTAGTCGCCATCGGCATTATCGTAGTAGTAGCCATCCTCGTCACCTGCAAAGAGGTAAATATCGGCCAGGCCATACTCCTCGCCAAGGTCGTAATCCTCGGCTACAAGCTGCGAGTAGAAGAACATGGCGTCGAGCTCTGCGTTGTACTCAACCTCAATCATTAGGTCATCGAAGCCCTCCCAGCCCGTCATATAGAACGAACGGTTAGCTACGCCCTTAGTTATCTCAACAGGCGTGATGGTGCCATTCTGACCCTCGATATTCCACTTACCGAGCCATCCGAGATAGTTGACAGATGGCATCTGCTCCTCAACCGTAAAGGCATTGCTAACGGCATAGAGGCCACTAACCTCACCTTCGAGGGTGTAGCCCACGGCTATAGCACGATACGTGCCTGGAGCAAGGTCGAATGGGTCCCTTGCAGTGCCTCGATAGAGCATATCCTCAAACTTGTATGTCGTGCCATTCTGCTTATTGAAGTCGGCAAGGTATGCCTTCATATCCACGAGCATTGCGTCGGCCAGGTCGCGCAACTGGTAGGGGTCGTATGACTCATCGTAGACGATGGTAATAGCATAGGGGTTATTATCGGTGCTAATCACCTCGACCACGTGGTCGTAGGTGACATCATCCACCCTATCCTTTCCGCGATAAACTACCGTCCAGGCGGCATTCGCACGCATACCGTTGTAGTCCTCGCCACCATTCTCGGCAAGCGTCTTAAACTCTACCACAGCGATCTCACCATACTGCACGCCCTCGGCCGTTAGGCCTGTGGCGATATAGCGGTAATTAGTGTCGGGAGCAAGGCTCTCCAACAATGATACGTACTGCTTGCTACGGTGGAAGTTCTTCTGGTCGATACCATTAGCCACCACCTCGCCCACGAGGCTCTTTGCATCGGTGGTGGTGTCGTCGGTAACGAAGCCATACCACGAATCCTTAGCCTCAAAGTCGTGCGTAACCTTTATCTTTGCCGTAGTTGTGGTTATGTTCTCCACCTCAACGTTGAGCTTTAGGGCGGGAAGCTGAGTCTTAGGCTCCTCCTCGCCACCACAAGCCACCATCAGGGTAATGGCCGCCATAGCAACCATTACCCTTGTAAGTGATAATTTTAGAAGATTCATAGCTATTATCTCAATTATTTACTACTCTGCTTCTTGTAGATAGCGATGTCGTTGGTCGTATCGGCAGCATCAAGAGATGATACTTTTGTGGCGCCGAACTTTCCTGATGTTGCATTAAATGTTATGACAGCTGCTGTACTTGCGCTATTAGTAATTGTGGCGACACCACCTTCCGACTCGATATCTATTGAAAATCTGGTGTAGTTACCAAGGCTTGTACTACCCTTCAATGATGATGAGCCAAGGTATAGATAGTAATCTGATGTCTTATGTGTAAACTCCAGAGCAAACTTACCATCTGCCTCACTATCCACAAGAGTGAATATTACCACACCAGCCTCCTCGGCATCATAGATTACATTGCCCGACCTAACAATATCTGCTCCGGGGAAGTTAGTCTGCGATGTAATAGTACCTGTACTTACACCAAGCGCCTTATCGCTGTTCTTTGCCACGATGATTACCTCATCGCCCACAGCAAGTGTTGAAGCATCGGTAACGAGCTCATAACCAAGCTTATTTGCTGGGTTGATACCCTGCTGAGCAATAGCCGTAACTGAGGTCAAACCATAGGTGAAGGTTACCTCGGCCTCGCGAGCAGCAGAGGTGGTATTCTCCGAACCGAATGTCACGGTTGCAACATCACCACCATCATACGCAAGCTCGGCAAAGTCGTTCTCGGTCATCGAAGCTGTGACAGCCTCGGGGAGAGTGATGGTGCCATTGCTATATGTAGCGACAGCAATCTCCACGCTACCACCAGTGTAGTCGGCAGCAAGACCCATAGTTAGGCCAATGCCGTAGTGACCCTTATAGATAGAGTAGTGTGAGCTATTACCACCCTTACCCGAGCCAGCAGGAATAGCAGTAACGGTCATAACATCGCCAACAGCAACGCCAATCTCGTCGTTACCAGACACCTTAACGCCACCATCGGTGTAGAGGTACTGAATGGTCGCAATGTTACCCTCGGCGTCAGCGAGCTTAAACGTACCGCTGCTCGAGGTTGTCATCTCGGTGATGCGACCAGTGAGCCTGTATGTAGAGTTCTCATCCTTTGCCAACGTAATAAACTCGGCGATAGTAATATCCTGAGGAACACCCTTCTGCATTACGTTGAACGACCACGAGAGCGACTCCTGACCCTCCATCTCTGCAGTGATGGTAACAACAGCCTCGCGCTTAGCGCCAGTGTTAGCCTCGGCAGTGTAGGTTAGGTAGTTGTTCACCGAATCGTAAGCTACGCTCAACCAATCAACATCTGCGGCTGCCGAAATTGTCCACGCGCCAACATAGTTGAACTTCACCTGCTCTGTATCGAACGCTGTAGCCTCCGCAGTAGCCTCCTCGGCGATTACGATAGACTCACCTGCATCGGGCACGGTAACATTGGCCTTAACAACGGGAATATCGCCCACAGCACCCTCGAGCTTATATACGCATATCGCTTGGTTGGCGCTTGTGCCGCTATAGAAGTACTTCGACGAGTTGTAGTAGCGAATCATATTACCAGCATACTCGCCCTCAGTGTTCTTTACCGTAGCATCGCCATCCTCAGCATTGATAGCTATTGCGAATGAGGTGTTGGCATCCATAAACGACTGGCTGATAAGGTAGCGCGACGACTTGTTGTTCGATACGAGGAACTTCTCACGAGTTGCGTCGTAGAACGAGAAGGTACCCTCAGCTGTGCCAGCAACCAAGGTAAATGGCTGCACATCATCATTGGCAATCAAGAAGTTATCAAGCTTGCCAACATCCACTGCATCACGACGTGCCGATGTAGAGGTCTCCGAAGCGTTGTTGTAGAGGTTCTTGCTGATAGCCTTATCGTAGTCCTTAGCTACAAAGGTGATAACGTCACCCTCCTTCAACGATGAAGCATCCTTCACCAAGGTCCACTTATCGCTACCCATAACGCCCATCATATCCACGCCAAAGCGGTTGACCATACCAGCCTCGAGTGTTAGAGCCTTACCCTCGGGGATAGTACCCTCCTTTACGTAGAGCTTCTTGTTTGTGATGATGGTAATGGTGTAGCTATCACCCGCCTCAAGTGTTGTGGGTAAGACGTTGAAATAGATAGCATCAGAGGCATTAGTGATGACACTTACGCTGCTAACGCCATCGGCAACCTCAAACTCGTGAGGAGCGTTAAGGTCGGCAGTGATAGTACCTGCGAGAGCCTTACCATCTGCCATAAATACAACCTTCTCAACCTCATCGCCAGCCTCAACATTGAAGTTCTTGAGTGTCATCTTAACAACGGCTGCCACACGTGTAAACTGCATCTGCTGTGCCTCGGTGGGCTGTGTTGCAGCAGCTACAACCTTCGACACCAATAGGTCGGCATTGGGGTCGTACGACGCCTCGGCCATAGTCTGATTGGCGGGCAGTGCAAGGGTTACAGCGTTGATACTCTCGGCAGACACATAAGCACCTGCAGGATATACCGTTACATAGCTGTACGCCTCCTTACCCACGTTCGTAGCGAAGGTAGCAGTGATGTTTGCCTTGCCATCGATTCGCTCGTAGGCAATGTCCGATGCCACAGCCAGAGCATCGGTCTGCTCCAACACGACAAAGCTCTCATTCTCGTCCCAGCTAAATACAGGAGCCTCATCGCTCGAGGTGTCTACCGTGGTACGTGTAGCGGGAGCATCCGCCACAAAACTAACATAGACACGACTATCATGTACAGCGCCACCAGCGGGCTCATCAAACTCACTATGGCAGGCAGTGATACCCATTGCTGCTACAGCAACGGCCATCAACGATTTAAAAAAGTGCTTCATAGTCGTTCCGATTTAGAGGTCACCATCATAGTCGTTATAGCCAGAGTCCTGTCCTGGCTCACCATTGCCGCCAAAGCTCGCGCTAAATCCCTGCTCCACCTCAAGCTCCAAAACTTCAACATCAGGAGCTTGATAATCAACTGTTTGGTTTCTTTTCATAGTTTTTATATTTTATTTAGTTTAAATTATTTCGTCTCTTTAACACAGCGTACCGAGGCTCCATAGGCGCGGGCTCCATACGAATACCACGATGCACCAACCGACTCGTCCAACAGCGGATAGATGCCGTAGTATATGTCGTTGAAGGCGACAAAGAGCGTCGCCGCCTTGCCGAAGCCCGACACGCCACTACCAAAGCTCTCGGCAGTCCAGTAGAGCATTCTCTCCGAAGTCTCGCCTATAAGTCCCGAGACGTCGTAGTTGCCCACAGCGGGGAAGAAGTCGCCATTGCCTCCTGTCCACGTCCAGCCATACTCCTGCTTAGTCCACTCATCGCTGACATACGAGCATGCATACTCCGCGGGGATAGCTCCAAAGGCACCACGGGGTGGCACACAGTAGCCCACGGGGCAGGGGTCAAATATAGTCTTATACGCCTTGCCCGCCTCGGCATCGCCCCATAGCTGCGACTCGGACTGCATCATCACACCCGACGTATTCATCAAGTCCTGCTGCATATACCAGTCAAATACATACTCACCGATGGCTATATCGGTGCGGCAGCCGAGGAATGTCGTGGGGTGCTCCACGGCGTAGGTTATGTTTCCTGGCGCATTGAGAGCTACGGGGGCGGGATAGCCCACATATTGCCACTCGTAGTCGCCATCACCCGTCTGCATATTGTTGACATTTAGCACTATACGATTTGCCTCTATCTCGGCCTCGATGCGGTTATACTCCTCCTCCGTCTCGTTGAGGTCGTAGTTATCATCGTAGCTGTGCGTAGGCATCGCAACATACTCTGCGGGCGATGGCAGGAATGGCTCCTTACGACCCCACTGATAGAGCATACCGCGGTTCGAGATGTCGTTCATCTCGGTAGTGAGCGCACCAATGTTACGGTCCATCCACTCTAAGCCATTAGCCTCGGAGCTGCCTATCACTGCATCAGTAACCCATATATGCCAGCTCCACAATATCTCACCCTCGCCACTGCATAGCGCCACAAGAGCATTACCCTCAACAGCGCCTGTGGTTAGGTAGATATATCCATTCTTGGCATAGAGTGGTGCTCCGTCGATAATAGCGGTGCTACGCGTCTTGTCACCATCGAACGTGGCCTCCCACACAACCTCGGCATAGGAGCCACCCACGATTTGTGCGCCGTATGTTGCCAAATATCGCGAGCGACCATCATCCACACCATTACCCCTAATGTCGGCATGGAACTTTACCGTGCTCTGTGTGGGGGCGATATAGCAGTTTGCTGTACCCTGCTTAGATAAGTTCTCAGCGTCGTTGCCGAGCTGCATAAGCTTGAAGCGTGCCACAGCCGTATCGGGGTCGGTGCCTGCAACGACAGTAACAACAGCCATGCGGCTCTCCTCAGTCTCGTTCTCCTCGACAAAGAGTGTGAGCGAATTCTCCTCAATGCTGAACTCCACCCACTCAGCCACGCACTCCACATCCCATACATCACGGTTTGTAGAGACAAATATCTCCTTTACGCCACCCTCGCGCTCCACAACAGCACTCTCCGACGAGAGCACAACGTTGGCATAGTCGGGCTCGGGGTAGACAATCTCAGTTGGTTCCTTGGTACATCCCACCATAACAACAAGCGGCAGGATAGATATAAGCACTCTCTTCATAGTATCAAATTATTTCCACGATGCTGGCATATCCATATAATCGGTAAGCTTGATGCACCCGCCAAAGCATGCCTCATGCGCTGAGGTTGACGAGGGGACATAGGGGAAGTCATCACCCTTGACACGCTCATAGAGGTGAACCTTGGTCTGGGTGCCATCCTCTGCCGTGATGATGGTATAGGGCGACTCTCCCGTGAGCGACCTGCAATTATAGAAGCAGTCGTCTATATAGCTTATACGACGTACGGTGTCGAACAACGATGCGGGTATACTCTCAAGCGATACACACTCAGCAAAGCACTCCGAGAATGTGATGCTCGAGGTCTTGGTACCTATCGACGAGAAGAGACCCGCGGGTATGGCCTTCAACGACCAACACTCGGCAAACGTAGCCTCGAACGAGGTGATAGCGAGGTTATTAGCGAACAACCCCTCAGGGATGCTCTCAAGCGAGGTGCAGCCGTGGAACATACCCTTAACCGTAGTAATATCGGGGCAATTATCCAGCAGCCCTGCGGGTATCTCACGAAGCGAGCTACAGTCGGCAAAGGTCTCCGAGAATTGTTTTGCCTTGGTATTTGTAGCGAAGAGCCCTGCAGGAATCTCCTCAAGCGATGAGCATGCTGCAAACGTTGCGGTAAACTTCAATTTCGCCTCGCCAAATGGAGCGAAGAGATCCTCAGGGATATTTTTCAACTCGGGGCAGTTGCAGAACATATAGCCGATTGACGAGACACCGCTATTTTCGCCAAAGATAGAGCCCTCGATGGTGTGCAACTTGGGACAGTTCTCAAATAGGCTCTCGAAGCCTGTAGATACCACCGTACTCTTAGCAAACAACCCTGCGGGGATGGTCTCGATGCCCGAAGAGTCGAAGAGGTTGCGATAGCCTGGCGACGTTACCTTCGTGAAGCGGTCGAACAAGCCCGCGGGCACGGTCTTCAAATTAGGACACTCCGAGAACATATAGGTGAAGTCGGCAGACGAATAGTCGCGGGCGTCGTTAAAGAGCGTCACAGGCACCGACTCCAAAGCGGTATTGTGGAACATATAGGTGAACTCATACGCCAAGGTCATGTCGCGCAACAAGCCCGCGGGGATAGTGCGCAACGAGGTACAGTCGGCAAAGCAGTAGCGGAACGACTTGGCCGAGGTAAGACCATCGAACACACCCTCCTTGATGGTTGTGAGGTTCTTGCAATCCTGGAACACCGCGCCTATGGTCTTGACACCCGTCAAGCCCTCAAATATACCCTGCTGCAGGGTGCTGACACCAGTCTTGTAGAAGATATACTCGAGGTTTGTTACAGCAGCGTTATTGCGGAAGACACCCGCGGGTATCTCCTCGATAGCCGAGCAGCCGGCAAACATATACTTTATGTCGAGTGCCGCCGTAGCACCAGCCATAAGGTCGTAGGGAATCTCCTTGAGGCACACACAGGCCGAGAAGGCTCCAGTAAACTTCTCGGCAAGGCTCGCCGAGGCGAAGATGTCAGCGGGTATCGACTCGATGGCCGTAGCACCAAACACATAGTCTAACTGGGTGATATTTGGGCAGTTGGTAAACAGATCCTCTGGGATGCTCTTTAGCTTACCCGCACGCACCTTCTCGCTTACCGACGAGAAGTTGGTAAGTGTCTGATTTGTGTCGACAATACCCGAACCCGTAGCGTAGAAGGCATACGATAGATCCTCTGCCGCTGTGCAGTTCTTGAATAAGTCGGCGGGGATCTCGCTAATAGCTGCCGAGTGTGAGAAGCAGTCCTCGAAGCGCTTGGCAGCAGTGGCATAACGGAACAACCCAGCAGGAATCTCACGTAGCGACTCACAGCACGAAAAGGCGCCATTAAACGACTTCACGTTAGCGAAAGAGCCTGCTACATCGTTCGGTATAGACTCCAAGCCTGCACAACCAAGACACATATCAGCAGCTGTGGTGTAGCCCAACGTTCCCCATGATATGATGTTACGCAGCTCGGTAGTTATGGCATTGTCGGCACCAAACTCGAGCGACTTAGCCTCACCCGTGATGGTAATGGTGTATAGACCTGGCTCGGCATAGGTGTGGTGACCACGTATCTCTATAAACTCCTCTACCTCAGAGCCGTCACCCCAATCCACCTGAATCTGTCCGCCGCCACTGGGCGAAAGCACTGGAGCCGCAGTGATAAAGGTATCGGGGACCGTAATCTCTATCTCGTAGATAAGCTCATCGGTATCGGGGCCAATCTGCAACACGCTAATGGTCGCCTTAGCACTGTTATCCTTGTCGCCAACAACAATATCGAACGAGCCACGTCGCTCATTGCCACCCATGTTGGAAGCGACCGTCACGGCAACACCACCCTCCTGCTTGGCAACTGTAAACCATTCGGCAGAGAGGTTTTCGACGTCCCACTCTAACTCCTCGTTTGTGCGGAGCATAAGGTGCTTAACACCACCCTCATCGTCCGCTGCCACGTTGTGGCTGCTAACAACAATAAAGGCATTGCCATCCTGCGTTACGCGTAGCGTTGCTCTATCGGTACGGTCGGCCATGCCCGCAACAACCTCTATTTCGGTGCTACGCACCATATTCTCGCTGTTGTCATCGGCCGTAAGTCTCAAGCCCTGCTCGGTGCGTTGCACAAGAAGCCAGCTACAGTTGGTCTCTACGGACCAATCCTCAACACTACACTCCACCTCTACGTCGAGGACTAATTCGGTGTGTGCCATGAAGTTATGCTCCGCAATGCTAAGCTCTATTTCGGCATCGCCATTGCAGTTCTGCGTGATGTTCACCGTGCGCTCCACACCCTCGGCACTAACAACGATAGTAGCACTACGGCGCTCCGTCGAGGTATTAGTATCGGCAACGAGGTATAGGAAGTAGTCGTCAGCATCTATCTGAAGCCACTCAGCATCGGTTGTGGTATAGCTCCACTGCTGGACATTAGTTACAACGTCGATGGCAAGCTCACCACCACGCACCTTAAAGCCCACGCTACACTCTCCATCCTTGCAACTAAACAGCGTACTCTCGGACGAGAGCTCCAAGGTAGTACGTCCAGGCGACTGCGGAGGGTTATTATCAATTTCTACCTCGCTGCAGGCTACAGCAACGAGCATAACGGCCATAATGGCAACGATATATCGTAAGTGTTTCATAGCTATTCGTCGTGCTTAACAAGTTGAATATCACCCATTGGGAACATTGTGGGACGGTAGTTTGAGCCAAGCGCCACCTTTGCGCCACTGTCGTTATAGGTCCACAGGCCAAAGCCCACATAATTGAAGCCGTCGACCGTAGGCATATCGAAAGTGAGCGTCGTGACATCGTCGTTAGGCAACGCCTCGACCTCCAACGACGCGTATGAGAACTGTGTTGAGTTCACAAGCGTCACGTAGAAGAATACGTCGTACGATAACACCGTCCACCCAAACGGGATGATGATACCGCCAGTCTGAGCATCGTAGCGCACCTCCAGTTCAGTGCCTGGATATAGGAAGTTGCGCATAACAAGGCTCTTACCGTACTCCGCCTGCTCAATATCGAAGATAAGATAGTAGTCCGACGGATTGGGGGCATAGTCGAGGCTATTGAGTGAGCCATTGGGCGAGTAGAACCACTTCGATGCGGTTATCTCCCACCTACCTAATAGCTTCAAGTAGGCGTTGTTTGCATGCGTATCCTGCGATATAGCGATAACATATTGCTCGCCGCCAGCCGCGATGACCACCTCGCCATGACGCTCAGCGCCTGCGTTTTCGCCCGCACTAATCGTGGCATGGTGCCCATCCTTCACAACCGTAATCCACTCGTCAGAGGATGTTATCGTCCACTCGTAGTTTGCCTCAACGACAAAGGTATAGTTGCCACCCATCGAGTCAAAAACATAGCTCTCAGCGCTACCCACGCAGAGCGCCGCATCTACGGCAGCCTCCTGACTTATTGTAAGCACAAAGGCCTTGAAGTGCCCCTCGGGGCTTACTATCTCGAGATATGCCGTACGCGACTCAGTATCGTCATTTTTGTCTGCCGTGATTGTGAGCGTGTTACCCTCAACTGTATAGTCGAACCACGCAGCCTCGCCCCTCACCTGCCAAGGCTCACCCTCAGGGTGGGGCGTAACGGTAATCTCGCGGCTACCACCCTCGGCATCGAAACTCACGCCATGGGTAGATAGCTGCAATGTACGCACAATCGCAGTCTCCTCTTTCGAGCAACCCACAAAGGCGACAACAGATAAAACAACAAACAGAGCACTAATGCTCCAAAATTTACAACGCATAAAATAAAACTTATTTCTATTTATGATACGACGCACCTCACATCCAAAATATTGAGATATGTACATCAAACACAAAGATATAGATAATTATCTATATTCCCAAATTTTCCCCCATTTTTTTTTAATTGAATCCAAACTTTTATTGGGGGTAGTGTCTATATTTTCCATATAATGGTTTGCGAATACAATAAAAATATCTATCTTTACGCTAACTTTTATAAACATATTGCAACATGAGAAGACTACGTTTTTATATACTCGCCGCAATCATGCTCACCGCTGGAGCATGCGCCGAGGAGCAGAAGTCCGAAGACAAGACTCTGCCCGAGTTTAAGACATTCGAGTATGATGTAACCACCGAGGAGTACTCCATTACGGTATCCTACGAGCAGATAGCAAACGCCTCTAACAATGAGGCATTTATGCTTATCGACCAGAAGAACTACAACTATACGTTTGGAGAGTTTGCTCTCGATGAGCCCGACCCACTGCTCTCCGCAGAGTGGATGATGGAGGACTTCCTTGAGGATGTACACTTTATCGGCTCGTTCAGCAACGAGGAGCTATACTGCGAGATGCACCTGTATCAGGTGGCATCGCTCGTGCGCAACAATAGCGTCGTATGCTACGACACGGTACTTGAGACCAACCTCGGCGGTGCTCACCCTATGGTCAACCACACCTACGAGTGCTACGACCTCGCTTCGGGCAACATCTACGACTTCAGCTACCTTGCAGATGGCGAGTGGAGCGATGCTCTTGGCGAGATTATTTACAGCAAGCTCAAGGGTGAGTATGGCGATGCCATAAAGGTATCTTCGGCCACCCTATCGCGCCTCCCCGAGGCTATCTACCTAACAGACAAAGGCATAGTTCTTCAGTATCAACCCTACGAAATTGGCGATGCAACGCTTGGCAGCGTATCGGTGGAGATTACCGACAAGGAGTTAGAGGAGGTCGGCGCACCCATCGTATGGGAGTAGGGACATTGACAACGCAAAACGAATATCAAATCCAAAAGAAAACTAATACGCATTATGAAAAGACTATTAACACTACTACTGCTGGTGGGTATCTCATTCTCAGCAGTTGCGGATGAGGGTATGTGGCTATTGCCCTACATCAAGAAGATGAACCAGAAGGATATGAAGGCTCACGGCGCCAAGCTCAAGGCCGAGGATATCTATTCGGCTAAGAAGTCGTCGTTGAAGGATGCTATCGTTGTCTTCGGCGGCGGTTGCACCGGCGAGATTGTATCGCCCGAGGGTCTACTATTCACCAACCACCACTGTGGCTATGACGCTATTCAGAAGCTCTCATCAGTGGAGCACGACTATTTGAAGGATGGCTTCTGGGCAATGAACAACTCTGAGGAGCTTCCCGCCGAGGGTCTTGAGGTACGCTTCGTGCGCCATATCTTCGACGTAACGGCCGATATCATCGGTAACATTCCCTCGACAGCATCGAACGAGGAGTATATGACGACGGCCGATGCAAACAAGCGCGCTCTTATCGAGAAGCTCGAGGACGAGTATCCCGGTATGCAGATCATTATCCCCGGCTTCTTTGGTAACAACCAGTTCTTTGCATTTGTCTACGAGGTATATACCGACATCCGTTTGGTTGGTACTCCTCCCTCGTCTATCGGCAAGTTCGGTGGCGACACCGATAACTGGATGTGGCCCCGTCACACTGGCGACTTCTCTATCTTCCGAGTATACGCTGGCAAGGACAACCGCCCCGCAGCATACTCTCCCGAGAACGTACCTTACAAGGCCGATAAGTGGCTCGAGATTTCACTCGACGGTATTGAGGAGGGTGACTTCGGTATGATTATGGGCTTCCCAGGCTCTACCGAGCGCTATATGACATCGTACGAGATAGACTACATGCTCGAGGTGGACAACCCACAGCGCATCTACATCCGTGGCGAGCGCCAGGCAATCTTGCGTAAGCACATGGATGCAGACCAGGCAGTACGTATCAAGTATGACGCAAAGTTCGCAGGCTCAGCAAACTACTGGAAGAACTCTATCGGCATGTCGCGCGGCATCGAGAAGCTCAACGTGCGCGACAAGAAGGCAGCGCAGGAGGCCGAGTTCCAGGCGTGGGCAAATGCTAATACTCTACCCGAGGAGGGCTTTATCGACGCATTGCGTCTTATCGCCGAGTCGCAGACCGAGGCAAAGGAGGCAAATGCCACATTGCAGTATCTCTCTGAGGCATTCTTCCAGTCGGTGGAGCTTGTACAGACAATGTTTGGCATGTACAACCCCGAGTTGTTCTACAAGGACTATGACGAGGCTACCGACCGCGATGTTGCAAAGCGTATGTTTACCATCTACCGCGAGAACAACAAGCACCTGCCCTCAATCTACGAGAAGATCGACCGAGAGTTTGGTGGCAACAGCGACGCATACGTGGACTGGCTCTACGACAACTCGCAGTTAACCAGCTATGAAAAGTATAAGGCAGTAGTAGCTCTCGATGCTGAGGCTCGCGAGGCAGCATTTAAAAACGACCCCGTATACGAACTTGCCCTTTCACTCTTCGAGCTCTACAATGAGTTTGTGCCAGCTGTTACGGCTGCTAATGAGAAGTATGCCGAGGGTCACCGCCTCTATATCAAGGGTTTGATGATGATGCAGCCCGACAAGGCATGGGCTTCGGATGCTAACTTCACCATCCGCCTAACATACGGCAACGTGCTTCCTTACAGCCCCGCGGATGGTATCATCTACAGCCACTACACAACTCTCGAGGGCGTGATGGCCAAGGAGGACCCATCTAACCCTGTGGAGTTCACCGTGCCCGAGCGCCTTAAGGAGCTATACGCCAAGAAGGACTACGGCCGCTATGCCGACGAGAATGGCGACCTTCCCGTGGCATTCCTCGTGAACTGCGACATTACGGGCGGTAACTCTGGCTCTCCCGTGATGGACAAGAAGGGCCGCCTTATCGGCCTTGCATTCGACGGCAACTGGGAGGCTATGTCTGGCGACGTGGCATTTGAGCCCGAGTTGCAGCGTACGATTGCCGTAGATATCCGCTACGTGTTGTTCATAATAGAGAAGTACGCAGGAGCTGAGTGGTTGCTTGACGAGCTTACCATCAAGTAATTTCGTGTGACAAGCCGTAATCTGCGGCACCAAACTTAGAGCCCCGAATGGGAAATACGCGCAAGTATATCCCGTCCGAGGCTCTTTTATTTCGCTTTAGAAGCAGGCTCTATCCTCTAATCTTCTTTCGCGTCGCTATCATCGTCACCACGACCATGAGCGTAACAAGCTCAGCCACAGGCATAGCGAGCCACATGCCCGCCGCACCCCACAGCTGCGGTAGGAGGATAAACGCAGGGACGATAAATAGAAAGCCACGCAACGCTGTGATAAACATAGCACGCCCCACGCGCTCGATGCTCTGGTAGTAGCCTATAATAGCCACATTAAGGATAAAGAAGATGATACCCGTGGCGTAATATGGAAAACCCTCAATGGCGATAACTGCGGCCGTAGAGTTAACATCGACAAACAAACCCACAAGCCACTCAGGCACAAAGATAAAGAGCAGAGTAACGATAGCACCCACTATAAACGATGTCGTAAGGAGCATACGGCGCACACGGCCGACCCTATCCCAGCGCTCTATGCCGTAGTTATAGCTGATGATGGGCTGTGCCGACTGCGCTATGGAGTTACCCACCGAGAAGAAGAAGGGCGTATAGTAGCACGAAATACCAAATGCCGCGACGCCATTATCGCCCAACATGCTCATAAACACCAAGTTACCCACATATACTAATATCGCCAACGACAACTCGCCCATAAGCGAAGATACGCCAATACGGCACTGGTAGCCGATATTTCTCAGCGACAGTCTCAGGCTCTTAAGGCTGAACTTGGGCATCACGATGCTGAGTTTGTGGCGAGGCACAAGGAGGTAACCGAGGGCCATAATACCACCCAGCACCATACATATAGCCGTGGCAATACCCGCACCCTCGACACCCATACCCATCGGGAATACAAACACCCAGTCGAGCAGAGCGTTAAGCACGGCGGGGATGATATTGCACCACATAGCGTAGCGCGGGGCACCGTCGAGGCGTATGATAAATAGGCCTATTAGGCCAAACATCTCGAAAACAAAGCCCGGCATCAGCCATAGCGTGTAGCTCATAACGTGGGGCATCAGCGTGGGCGAGGCACCCAACAGCTCAAATATCTGGCGGGGAAAGAGGAGTATTATGGCGCATATCAGCGTGGCAGTGAGCGACGAGGCTATGAGTGCCTGAGTGATATTCAGTCGCGCCACCTTTAGCTTCTGCTTAGCTAAGTGTATGGACGACACCACCGAGCAACCCGCACCCACCATAAGCGCTATGCCCGACATCAGCGTGTAGATGGGCACCACGATGTTGACCGCAGCAACGCCCTCAGGCCCGACACCCTGACCCACGATGATACCATCGATAGCCGTCATTGCCGACATCGACAGTGTGCCTAAGAGTGTAGGTACAAGCAGTTTACGAAAGAGACGGCCTATGTCGTTACTCTCAAAATCTATAGCATCGCGCTTCATAATCGCCTAATTTGCAGTCGTATAGTGTAGAATATCACGGAATATCGGTGCAAAGATAGGGAAAAATCAAATAAATTTCGTAACTTTGTAGGATAATAGATATAAGGAGAGCAAAATGTTACTACACGACAAACTTAAGTCATATAACATCATTCTCGCCTCGGCATCGCCACGCCGCCGCGAGCTACTGCGTGCCACAGGCATAGAGTACAGCCTTGCGCCGAAGTTTGAGTGCGAGGAGCTATACCCCGCGACGCTTGCTGCCGAGGATGTGGCAGCATACCTCTCTGAGCTTAAGAGCCGCGCCTACCCCACACCCTTAGCCATAAACGACATACTCATCACTGCCGACACCACCGTAGTCATTGATAACGAGGTGCTTGGCAAGCCCGCCACGGAGGCCGAAGCGCGCGAGATGATAGGTCGCTTGGCGGGACGTGAGCATAGCGTCGTGACGGGCGTAACACTCCGCTCTGTGGACTATACGCGTAGCTTCGCCTCGACAAGCCGCGTGCGCTTTGCGCCTCTAACCGAGGAGCAGATAGCCTACTACGTGGAGAACTACAAACCCATGGATAAGGCTGGTGCCTATGGCATACAGGAGTGGATAGGCTACATCGGCATAGAGTCCATCGAGGGGTCGTTCTACAACGTGATGGGACTACCCGTGCAGCGCCTCTGCCGCGAATTGGAGTGTTTCATTGAGCGACTGCCATCGTGCTACTAATCAACAACATATAAGCAATTACAAACTAAAAACTAACCAATAATGAAACGTTCACTACTAATTTTCGCGTTGCTCTTTGCAACCACCTTCACAGCCATTGCCGACAAGGGTATGTGGCTTCCGTCGCTTATCGCCTCGCGCATCGACGATATGAAGTCGAAGGGTTTTAAGCTTGACGCTGAGGATATCTACTCAATCAATCAGGCGTCGTTGAAGGATGCTGTTGTTATGTTCGACGGCGGTTGCACCGGTGAGATTGTCTCGGAGAAGGGACTCCTTCTCACGAACCACCACTGCGGTTACGACGCCATCCAGGCGCTCTCTACCGTTGAGCACGACTACCTCACCAACGGTTTCTGGGCTATGAACCACGCGGAGGAGCTCTACTGCGAGGGTCTTAAGGTGCATATCCTCGTGCGTATGGAGGATGTCACCGACCGTATCGCCGCTGGCGAGACTAAGGCCGACATCATTGCGAAGGCTGAGGCCGAGGGCGTAGGCTTCAAGGCTACCGTAGAGTCGATGTACTACGGTAACGAGGCATATCTGTTCATCTACCGTGAGTTCAACGACGTGCGCCTTGTGGGCACACCTCCCACCACCATCGGTAAGTTCGGTGCCGACAATGACAACTGGATCTGGCCACGCCATACGGGCGACTTCTCGGTATTCCGCATCTACGCCAACGAGAACAACGAGCCTGCAGCATATAGCTCTGATAATAAGCCATATAAGCCCGCGCGCCACTTCCATATCTCTACCAAGGGTATCAAGGAGGGTGACTTCACCATGATCTACGGCTTCCCAGGCAACACCCAGGAGTATATCACCTCGGATGCTGTGAAGTACGTAGCCGAGGTATCTGACCCCACAAAGATTGCGCTACGTACCCAGCGTCTCGACATCATCGGCGCGGCACAAGCATCATCACCCGCCATCCGCATCCAGTATGCCGCTAAGCAGGCAAATATCGCCAACGCATGGAAGAAGTGGCAGGGCGAGGTTAAGGGCATCAACCGCCTCGGCACCTACGATAAGAAGCTCGCCTACGAGGAGCGCTTCCGCCGCGAGAATCCCGATAAGGCATACCTTCTCGACTCTCTCGCAGCCGCCTACGAGCGCAACTACGAGGGTTACTACCACTATGAGCTATACAGCGAGACGCTGCGCGGCATCGAGCTAACACAGGTGGTATACATCGCTCTAAACGACAGACTATCAGAGGATGAGCGACAGGCAGCTTTGGAGCGCTTCTACAAGGACTACAACCACAACGTAGACCGTCAGATTGCTGTGGCTATGCTCTCGGCATACGCCGAGAAGGCCTCAATCTTCTCACCCGAGCTTAGCGCCCTTTTGGAGGAGCATGGCGGCCCCGCAGCATACGCCGAGTGGCTCTATGCCAACACCACCCTCTCGAGCCTCGAGAGCTACAATACGGAGAATGTCATGAGCGACCCAATTACGGAGTTTACCCTCGCTATCGAGCCTATTAGAATGTATGTCCGCGACTACACCTACCGCAACTTTAGCAACATCCCCGACATCGAGCGCTGGTATCGTCCCTATGTTAAGGCACTTATGGAGTGGGACAAGGAGCGTGCCTTCTTCCCCGATGCTAACCTCACGTTGCGCGTAGCCTACGGTAAGGTTGCTGGCTACTGGTATGCCGACGGTGAGTACCACCTGCCACAGACCACCCTCGAGGGTATTATCGCCAAGGATAACCCCGACATCTACGACTACAACGTGCCTCAGGCCTTACGCGACGCATACGCTACTAAGGACTACGGTCGTTGGGGCCGAGAGATTAACGGCAAGTACACCGTGCCCGTATGCTTCATCGCCACAAATCACACCACGGGAGGTAACTCAGGCTCGCCCGTAATCAACGCCAAGGGTGAGCTTATCGGCATCAACTTCGACCGCACATGGCTCTCTACGATGTCCGACATCGAGTTTGACGAGACCCTCTGCCGCAACATCATCTGCGACATCCGTTACGTTATGTTCGTTATCGACAAGGTTGGTGGCGCCGAGTGGCTTATCGAGGAGATGGGCATCTAAAGAGCAGATAGTTTTTATTAAAACATAATTCCTTATCTTAATATGAGCCTGCCTAACAAGCATTTTGTTGGGCAGGCTTTTGTATATATACATAAATTTCGTATCTTTGTGGAGTGAGAATAACCCGCGACACATGCGTAGGCTTTTAATCGTTGCTCAGATTGTTGCCTTTGTGCTGTGTATTGGTTGTAGTAGCGACGAGGCTACAATGGCCGATATATACCACGCAGAGGCTATTGCCGAGGAGTATCCCGACTCGGCACTAACCATCATGCGCGGTATCGACGTAGACAAGGTGCGCACCGAGAGGGATATGATGCGCTACCGCCTGGTCTACAGCGAGGCAGCATACTATGGGCGTATGTATGTCGCTAACGACAGCCTCACGAAACCTCTTTTCGACTACTACTATGCCAACCACGAGTCACACGACACGCGTGCCCGCGCCATGTATCAGCATGCCCATGTTAAGCAAAATTCGGGCAAGCATGCCGAGGCAATGTGTGCTCTTATAGAGGCAGAGAAGTCGTTGGCGCACCTCGACAATCCGCGCCTTGCGGGGCTTGTACATCGCACCAAAGGCGACATATATGGAGCAGAGTGTCTCTTCCAAAATGCACTGGAGGAGTATAAATTAGCACAGGAGCATTTCGAACAAGCCAATCTTACACACCACAGCGTTGACATCGCTGTCGATGTAGGAGCAATATATAGGAGCCTTAAAGATTTTGATCAAGCCAAAATATACCTTACAGAGGCAATCGAGCCATGTATTGAGTACCAATATAAAGAGCTTTTGGGATATACCTGCACCGAATTGGCTTTGCTATATATCGAAGAGAACGACATGGATAAATGTCGAGATATTATCACGATATACGATACATATGATTGTATTGGTGGTTATGAGTTGGTATATTACTATACTTGTGCTATTGTTGCTGCTGATGGCGACAAAAGAGACGATGCTATAAACTATCTCAATATTGCAAAGAGTTATCCAGACGACTATTACACTGATATACACTATCTTGCACACATTGTTTACAAAAAACTTGGACTTATAGACGAAGCGTTAGAGTATATTACCATTAGTGAGAAGGAGCAGGATAGTTTAATGCTCATGGTATTAAGCAACCCTGTACTTAACTATCAAATAGAGATACTCGAGCGCGAACAAGTTATTGCTGAGAAACAAGCCAGATACAATCAAGTGCTTCTACTATCTGCTATAGTAATATTGGTATTGGTTGTTATTGCCATTGTCCTATACGCTCGTTATCGCTATATTAAACAGAGTAGAAGTATTGCTCATTATATAAATGTTATTGCGGAGCTACGTGAGTCTATTAAGTCGGTTGACTTCACGCAACAACCTACGCTACAAAATAGTGATGACCTTGCTGAGTTAAATAGATTGTGTGAAATATACTATCAGTATGGCAAGACACCACATGTGTCAAAAAAAATTGCAGACACCGTTATCAAAAATATAGAGTCTCTTCGTAGTGACGAAGCTCGACTAAAATCATTGGAGAATATCATAAACATACGAAATAATAATATCCTAACGGAGATTGTAGAGAGTTGCCCAAAACTAAACCCAAAAGAGTATAGGTATATTGTATACTTATTGCTTGGTTTTACGTCTCGCTCAATAGCTGTTCTACTTGAAATGGATACCGAAGCTATTTCACGACTAAAATATAAGGTAAGGATGAAACTAAGTGAGTCAAATTGTGAGATAGCCAAAGATATTTTCTCTAAAAATAGGTAGTATCGTATTAAAAATCAGTACCTTACACTGATAAAACAATAGCTAATAAACGTAACTACCTGATAATCAGCATGGAGAGCTTTTTATAAATACCTCTTATATAACCTTCTGATTACAAGCATGTTAGAAATTGAATAGGGAGATTTTTCATCTCCCTATTTCTTGTTATTCTCCTTATAGCATCGTAACTTTGTGTAAACAATTTACATATAAATTTTAACGCTATGATAAGGAACTTATTTTTTCTGATGGTGTCACTCCTCTTTTCTTTCGTATGGATTGAGCCAGCCGCAGCACAAACTCTTCCAGAGGAGGATTTAACTATTGACATTAGCCCCAAAAGACAAAAATGGCCTGGGCCTCGTCCTCTATCTCTTAACAATGATATAGATGCGAGCTACTACGATGGTGTACTGACCCTGATGTTCAACGTAGACTTAGGCGATGCCGATATTACGGTTACGAACCTAAGCACTGGCGACATTTGGTGGGATAGTGTATCGGGCATTGGAGCAACCGCCATCATGCTATCGGGCGATGAGGGCTACTATGAGGTTCATATCACAACCGATAGAGGCGAATACTCGGGGGCATTTACATTATAGACGACTCTTTGTAGCGTATGAAGCACGTACATCGCGACTGCAGCAATTGTAGCTGCAACTGCTGTGGTTGTCCACGACACTGCGTTGTCAGCAACAGAAGAGGTTTTCACTGGTTGAAAGAGCGCAGACAACGTAGTCGTTATAGTATCGGTGTGATTGATAAGCAAGAAAACAATGTATCTAAAAACTAAACATCTATTATATCAGTGCGTCATTGCGAGAGCCATTAGGCTCGTGGCAATCTACCATAGTTAAACATCAGTAGACTCCCCACGTCGCTACGCTGTCGCGGGATGACGGGTTTAAGGTCTTCGATATGA
>JAGATC010000022.1 GCA_017621455.1 Alistipes sp.
AATGCGATTTTTTGCAAGTTTTTGTACCTCGGGTTTTGATATTCAAGAAATTACACTTACTTTTACATTCCAAAATGGAGGTACAAGGCGAAAAGTGCGTTGAAAATCACTAACTTACACATTCTCAACGACTTGCCAAATAAGTGATTGTACCTTTTAGAGTGCTAAATAGCTGATTGATAATCATCTACACTTTCTGCATCGGCAAGTAATTTTTGCACATGAATGCCCAATTATAAACGATGAGGCAATACTAAACTATATGTCCACAATGGCTGATTTATATCTCCATTGTGGACATAATTATTTGCGAATATCAGCGGCGACAACCTATTTTATAGTTCGCTGAATATATGTGGTGTAGTCCTTTATCACTGGCTTATAGTCAGCATTGGCCATAAGCGTTGATGATATCATGAAGTCTGCCGTTGAACGGTTGATTGCAGTTGGCACATTATAGAGCGTTGCCAATCGCAGGAGTGCCTTGACATCGACATCGTGTGGCTGTGCCGACATTGGGTCCCAGAAGAATATCAACATATCAATCTCGTCATTAGCAATCATAGCTCCAAGTTGCTGATCACCACCCAATGGGCCAGATTTGAGCATAGTAATATCAAATCGTGTATGTGCCGCATCTTTGCCTCTACGCTCCATCAGCGTCTCCGCAACAATACGGCCTGTCGTGCCCGTACAGACAAGGCGGTGCGACAACAACTTCTCCCAATTCCATGCGACCCACTCTGCGAGGTCATGCTTCATTGCATCATGAGCAACAAGCGCTACTGTTAATCTCTTCTCCATAAATTCTTCCTCTTTCTTCTAAATTCTTTTCCTCTTAATACACTGCAAAAATAGTGTTACGATGTTTCGCAATCATCACAAAGCTGTTAATTTATTATTACACTTTGAAGATGTGACGTAAACATGCGGGGGCAGGAGGCATACATTATGAGGAGGAATTTTGACATCACAACTTAGCATCAATAAAACTCCAAATTTTCAACCTCGGTGGTGCACCAATTTAGATATCCATAACTTTCGTAGTCGTGATTATCGGCATGAAACATAATAGTTTTATTCTCTCTCAAAACTACAAAATCCTTCCACTCATTAGGGAGTTTCACCGTCTTAATATAGGAGTCTTTAAACTGTCGACCATATTTACTACGCAGCGTAACAGGCAATTGTAATACATTTATATATGAATGTCCAAAAGCGAAGTCGCCTATTTCTTGTACGCTTTGTGGAACGACCACCTCTGGCAAAATACAATTTGAGAACACACAAGTAGAAGACTTTCCACAGCTATTACCGTTATTGCCGATACTTACCAATCCCTCTGGGAGCTCAAATCGTTCTATCACCTTCACACCGCTCATAAAGTCTGATTGAAACTCTTTGACACCTTTAGGCACAATAAGAGTTCGGATAGACTTATAGGTTGTAAAAGTATAATTTCTCCTAATTTCTGTGACCTCATCTACAAATAGATTATTACTCGACGGTTCAAAGTGCTCAAGTGCACCTTCACTATTAATAAAGAATAATCCCGATTCAGATTCCAATACAACTTGCATACTATCCAATATTTTATATTAATTTAATTACAAGACATTATATCGCCGTGAGTATCTCAATCTCTGAGTATGCGCCATCACTCGATACAAAAATACAAAAAGTTTTGAGTAATAACATGCATATCAGTGTTAAATCGCATCTATGTGTGTATTTAGTAAATTTTGATATTAGCACTAAAGTAGCTATCTTTGCAAATAGTAACATCGTAAACAACATGGTTGGGAAGTATAAGGTGGTGACGCTATGCGGGAGCACCAAGTTTAAGGAGCAGTTTATCGAGACGCAGAAGCGACTGACCCTCGAAGGCCATATCGTAATATCCGTAGGGCTATTTGGTCACAGTGGCGACACCGAGGTGTGGACCGAGGGCACAAAGGCTATGCTTGACGATTTGCACTTACGTAAGATAGATATGGCCGATGAGATATTCGTTATAAACGTGGGTGGATACATTGGCGAAAGCACTCGTAGAGAGATAGACTACGCCACATCCAAAGGCATGAACATTCGCTATTTAGAGTAGCCCAGAACCATGAGAACCGAGTTAGCCATACGCGGAGTCATCCGTTTTATTGCGGGCATAGTCATTGTTGCTGCAATGCTATTCTGGCCTGCAGGGTCATGGGGATATTGGAACGCATGGCTACTAATGGGCGTATTATTTACACCCATTCTCATTCTCGGCATTGTAATGCTAATCCACTCTCCTGTGCTACTCCGCAAGCGACTCGAAGGCAAGGAGAAAGAGAAGGAGCAGCGTTGGGTTGTAGCACTCTCGGGCGTAATGTTTGTAGCGAGCTTTGTAGTAGCTGGCTTTAACTTCAGATTTGCCTGGGCTACCCTACCCGACTGGGTTACATGGGTGGGCGTTGCAATCTTTTCACTCTCCTACATCCTCTATGCAGAGGTTATGCGTGAGAATACCTACCTGTCACGCACCATAGAGATACAGCAAGACCAACAGGTCATTGACACGGGGCTTTACGGCATCGTGCGCCACCCCATGTACTTGGCAACAATACTTATGTTCCTATCTATGCCTCTGATACTCGGTTCCATTATCTCGTTTGTAATAATGCTCGTCTACATTCCCATTATCGCCATTAGGATTAAGAACGAGGAGCAAGTATTGGAGGAGGGGCTAAGAGGATATACCCAGTATAAATTGCGTGTTAAATATAAGATAATACCATTCGTCTGGTAAACATTATGAAGATTATAATCACAGGTACTACGGGATATGTTGGCGAGGGCGTTATGCTTGAGTGTCTGAACAACCCAGATGTTGAAAAGGTTCTTAGCGTGAGTCGTCGTCCTTGTGGTCACACTCACCCTAAACTTGAAGAGTATATTGTCGATGACTTTATGTCATTAGAGGCGGGAGACGCCAGACTACAGGGCTACGATGCAGTATTCTTTATCGCGGGCATTAGTAGCGTTGGAGTCAAGGAGGAGCGCTACAAAATCATCAGCCACGACATCCCGCTACACTTCGCCGAGATAGTCGAGCCAAAAGCGAGTCTTACGTTCGTATATCTTAGCGGCGCTGGCAACTACGACAACACTAAACAGATGTGGGTGCGCGTAAAAAAAAGCACCGAGGATGCACTTACAGCCATGCCGTTTAGGGGTGCTTACAACTTCCGTCCTGCTATAATGTGGCGACACAAGGGACAGAAGCATATACAAGCAATGCAATACATTTTCTGGGCGATGTATCCACTGGTTAAGCTAATAGGCATGTGGAACACCATGAGCGAGGTTGGCAGGGCAATGATTGCCGTAGCCAAAGATGGCTACCACCAACCTACCATCGAGTGTAGCGACATATCGAAACTGGCAAAACGACACTAATCCACCTCCATACCGCGACGAACACGCGCGAGAGTATCATTATCAACTAAGCGCTCAGCAACGGTTAGAGCAAACTCCACCGACACACCTGCACCAGCGCCAGTGATGAGGTTTTTATCCTCGATAACCGAGCCGCCAACATACTTATAATCAACCATCTCGTCAACTACCGACGAGTGGCATGTAATACGGCTACCGCGAGCCACGCCCGCTGTGGCCAGCACCGTAGGAGCGCCACATATAGCAGCTACCAAACGGCCACCATCGTAGTAGTCGGCAACAGCACGGCGCACCAACTCCGAGTTACGTAGATTCACGTATCCGGGGTTACCACCAGGCAGGATTAAGGCATCACCATCCGAGAGGTCGGCATCCTCAATAAGCATATCACACGTCAGCATCACCAGCCCATGCGACGACCACACGTCGAGGTTGCCACCAACAGCTACACGTCGCAGCTCCACACCTGCACGCTTCATCACATCTATTGGTGCCAACGCCTCGACACACTCGAAGCCATCAGCGACAAGAATATATGCTCTCTTCATAGCTCTTTCTACTTAAATAGTTGACCAAACTCATCGAAGGTCATTTCGCGCACTACGCACTCACCAATTCTAACGGGCATAACTACCTTCAACATATTATCACTCTTTTTCTTATCATACTTGACCTCACGCAGCACATCAGTCATACTTACCGGCGGTGTCAGACAAAAACCAAGGCTCTCAAGCAGAGTATCAATACGTCGGGCATCGTCCTCAGCAAGCATGCCACAACGTACCGAAGCATGTGCTATTTGAGACATACCTATAGCTACAGCCTCACCATGGTTCACCTCACGAGTACACTTCTCAAGAGCGTGCCCCAACGTATGTCCGAGGTTTAGGAGTCGGCGTATGCCACCCTCGCACTCATCCTGAGCTACGATATGCGCCTTAACAACCACAGCTCGCAACACAATCTCCTCATATTGCTTCTCACCTGCCGCCTGCTCCATATAATTAAATAGGTCGGCATCACCCACCAAGGCACTCTTTACGACCTCTGCCATGCCTGCACGTAACTGACGCTCGGGGAGTGTTTCGAGCATCGAGACATCTGAAATTACGAAGCGTGGTTGGCGGAATGTGCCCACCATATTTTTGTAATCTGCAACATTTACGCCATTCTTGCCACCTATCGAGGCATCCACCTGGCCAAGTAGCGTGGTTGAGACAAAGCCGAAATCGACGCCACGCATATAAGTTGCGGCCACAAAGCCTGCAATATCGGTAACAATGCCACCACCAATACCTAAAATAAACGTCGAGCGGTCGGCGCCCATGGCCATAAGCTCGCGATATACTTTCTCCACGGTTTGAAGGCTCTTAACCCCCTCGCCCTGGCCGATGATGATATAGTCGTAGCGATGCACGAGGTCAGGGTATAGACGGTCGATATTAGCATCCGTTATAACCACAACTCTTCCATCTGGCACTACCCTATCAAGAAGTTCTGCAGCTCGCCCTACATATAGCGTTGACGCCTCATTAATTTTAATATACTTATCCATAATGCTACAAAGATACTAATTTTATCATTATTGTCGTTCACAAGCTACCTAAATCGAAATTTTATTAGCAAAAAAGTTGCAATATATTTGAATGTTTCCTAATTTTGCGTGATGATTGCGTCACACGATTGGCGCATAACAACCACGAGAGTAATATTTACAAATTATATAAACCTAATTTAAACATTTAGAACTATGGCATTTCTAACTAACGACAAGCTCGTTATCGTCGGTGCTGCCGGTATGATCGGCTCGAACATGGTGCAGTCAGCACTTATGATGAACCTCACCAACAACATCTGTCTCTACGACGTATTCTCTCCCGAGGGCGTTGCTGAGGAGATGCGCCAGAGTGGCTTTGACAATGTGAACATCACAGCTACTACTGACGTTGCTGAGGCTTTCAAGGATGCAAAGTATATTATCTCGTCTGGTGGTGCTCCTCGTAAGGAGGGTATGACTCGCGAGGATTTGTTGAAGGGTAACTGCGAGATCGCTGAGCAGCTTGGTAAGAACATCAAGACCTACTGCCCCGATGTTAAGCACGTTGTCATCATCTTCAACCCTGCTGACCTCACTGGTCTTGTAACATTGCTCTACTCTGGTTTGAAGCCTGGTCAGGTTACCACTCTTGCAGGTCTCGACACTACTCGTCTTAAGAGCGCTTTGGCTAAGAAGTTCGGCGTTATGCAGAGCGAGATTGAGGGTTGCGCAACATACGGTGGTCACGGCGAGCAGATGGCAGTATTCGGCAGCGCAGTGAAGGTTGCTGGTCGCAAGCTTACCGACATCATCGGCACAGAGGAGTTCCCCGAGGCTGAGTGGGAGGAGATGAAGAAGGCTGTAACCCAGGGTGGTGCCGCTATCATCAAGCTTCGTGGCCGTTCATCATTCCAGAGCCCCTCATACCTCTCTGTAGAGATGATTCGCTCGGTAATGGGTGGTGAGCCTTTCCGCTTCCCCGCAGGCACATACGTATCTAACGAGAAGTACAACCACATCATGATGGCTATGGACACTGTTCTCGACCAGAACGGCTGCTCATACAAGATACCTGTAGGTACTGAGGAGGAGTTGGCAAAGCTCGACGCTTCATACGCTCACCTTTGCAAGATGCGTGACGAGTTGGTAACTCTTGGTATTGTTCCCGCAATTGAGGAGTGGTCTAAAATTAACCCCAACCTTTAATTTCTTGTGATAAGGCAGCATCTGCTGCCGCTAACAAAAGTAAATGCGAATGAGCAGTACGCCAAGTACAGCCCATCCGCATTTCTTTTGCCGAGCGTTGCATCTACTACCTTCTGACAAGAAATTAGGTCTTGGAACTAATTAACTAAAACAAAGGAAATTTTAATTACTAATTGAAAAGATGAAAATAGCAGTTCCTACACGTGATGGACATATCGACGACCACTTTGGTCACTGCGCCTACTACACCATCTTCGAGGTTGAGGATAAGAAGGTTATCTCGACCTCGCGTCTCGACTCCCCCGAGGGTTGCGGTTGCAAGTCTGGTATTGCTGCCGACATGGAGAAGATGGGTATTGAGGTAATGCTCGCTGGCAATATGGGTGAGGGTGCTAAGAACAAGCTTGAGAGCCACAACATCAAGGTTATCCGTGGCTGCAAGGGCGATATCAACGCCGTTGTTCAGGGCTACCTACTCGGCTTTGTGATGGACTCGGGCGAAGCGTGCCACCACCACGAGTGTAAATAACAATCCGTTCTACCACAACACGCCTCTACATGTGAGGCGTGTTGTTCCTTTAACCACACCAAGCCGACATGGTCATACTCAACAGCATTCTACTTATCCTCTTCTATACGCTTACCCCAGCGCTTGTCATACACTTGTGTAACCGCTACAAATGGATTGGCGCCATTGGCCCCATCATGGTGCTCTACGGCATAGGCATACTCTTTGGCAACATCTCGTGGATGGGCGAGGAGATGGCTGTAGCTCAGGATATTGCAACAAGCGCAACTATACCACTGGCTCTCCCAATGATGCTATTTAGCTCTCGCTTTACCCACAAAGAGATGGGCATGCAGCTAATGGTTGTCGTTAGCTGCTTTCTATCTGTTGCCATTGCCGTAGTTGGCGGCTACCTGTTGTTAGGTCACCACATGGAAGAGGGTCCTAAGGTTGGAGGCATCATCTCGGGAATGTATACCGGAGGCACACCAAATGCCGCTGCCATACAGCAGATGCTATCGATAGAGGAGAGCACCTACACGCTTATAAATTCCTACGACATCGTCATATCGTTCCTCTACTTCGCCTTTCTCTTTACGGTGGGCATACGGCTATTTAGACGTCTCTATGGCGAGCGTACTCACGTCAACCTGTCGGACAATGATCGCAAGGCACTCGAGCGAGATATATCCCAGTCTAAACAGAATCCCTATCAAGGTATTTGGCAAAAGAGCGGACTTTTAGCAATGCTTAAGGTTATTGCCGTAACACTCGGTGTAGTAGTCATTTCCATACTACACACTCTTCTATACCCCGAGGAGTGGTTTATGACTGTGCTAATACTTACGCTCACTACGCTTAGCATCGCCTTATCGTTCGTTCGTCCTATACGCGAATTAAGGTATAGCTACGACATGGGCATGTATCTCATCTACATCTTCAGCCTTGCCATAGCATCGATGGCAGACTTTTCTAATCTCGACATTGCAGGAGGCCTCTATCAGCTTGGCTTTATGACCTTTGCGGTATTCGTATCACTCACCATCCATGCCATACTCTGTCGCATTATGCGCATCAATGCCGACTCGATGGTTATCACATCGGTAGCTTTTATCAACTCACCCCCATTTGTTCCGATGGCAGTAGGAGCTATGAACAATAGGAAGGTGCTTATCACAGGACTTAGTGCCGGTGTTATTGGCTATGCCCTTGGCAACTACTTCGGCGTATTGATGGCCAAACTACTATCGTTGCTGTAGATATTTGGTCGATTGATTTTTTTTCGTTACATTTGTGTAGTTAATCCTAAAAAACATGAAACGACTACTACTAATACTCTTCGCTATCGCTGTAATTACTCCCTCCACTAATAGTCTCTCTGCACAGGATAGTGGCGACTTCCGCTTTGGTTTCCGCACGGGCTACTACTTCCGCGCTAAGGCCTATGCTGTGGGTGTCTATGGAAACTATGGCCTAACTGACTGGCTTAATATTGAGCCTGGTATAAACTTTATGTGCAAGAAGAAGAGTACGGTGGATGTCTACTGCGACCTTCAGATTCCGCTCGAGATTGCCACCTACTGGTATGTCTACCCCATTGTCGGCATTAGCGCCAACGACATTAGTGCTAAGAATGGCTCTATTGATGGCTGGGCCGCGGGTCTAAACCTCGGTCTCGGCACCTCCTACGAGATTAATGGACACTGGAACCTCTCGGCTCAAGCAAAGTGGATGGGCCGTATTCCGCGCAAGCATCGCAGCGCCATCATTATCGCTGCAGGCATCGGCTACAATTTTTAGTAGCTTAAATCACGGCACATACGCGAACATTAACTCTGTATCAGGGCGGTAATCCCACAATCGTCGTGGAGTTACCGTCTCCTATTTTTATATATACCTCATCAATTTCGCCATTAGTTGAAATTTATTTCCGATTTTTGATACGGCGTATTACTTTTTTTCCTATATTTGTATGAAATTAACGTGTGTCTATAAAAAGGCGCACCATGTGGCATGGACAAAAGTGTCACACGGCCATTAGAATTAGACAATTAAACAACAATACAAAACTACAAACTTACTAAACATGGACAATGTAAATGCTATGCAGGTGCAGGATGTGGTTATCCGATTCTCGGGTGACTCGGGCGACGGTATGCAGCTCACCGGTACACTCTTCTCGGACACGTCAGCACTGCTCGGAAACGGTATCTCTACCTTCCCCGATTATCCTGCTGAGATTCGCGCTCCGCAGGGAACAGTAGCAGGTGTATCTGGCTTCCAGGTGCACATCGGCTCATCACGTGTAGATAACCCTGGCGACTACTGCGACGTGCTCGTGGCTATGAATCCCGCAGCACTTATCGCTAACCGCAAGTGGCTCAAGCCCTCGGCAACAGTCATCATCGACGGTGACACCATGACCGAGGACAACATCACTAAGGCTGGCTTCAAGACCATGGATCCTATCGCTGAGCTTAACCTCCAGGACTACAATGTCGTAATTCCCGACATCACAACCATGACCAAGGAGGCTCTTAAGGACTCAGGTATGGATAACAAGGCTATGGTTAAGTGCAAGAATATGTTTGCTCTTGGTATCGTATTCTGGATGTATAACCGTCCCGACGACTACGCTAAGAGCTTCCTGGACTCTAAGTTCGCTAAGAAGAACCCTCTCGTAGCTGAGGCTAACAAGAAGGTTATCGAGGCTGGCTACAACTACGCAGCCAACACTCACCAGTTTGCAAACAACTACACCGTTGCACCCGCTGAGTTGGAGAAGGGCGTATACCGCTCAATCAACGGTAACACCGCAACTGCTTGGGGCTTCTGCGCAGCATCTGAGAAGTCGGGGCTTCCCCTCTTCTGCGGCTCATACCCCATCACCCCCGCTACCGTAATCCTCGAGGAGCTTGCTAAGCGTAAGGACCTCGGTGTTAAGACCGTGCAGGCTGAGGATGAGATTGCAGGTATCTGTACCTCTATCGGTGCTGCTTATGCTGGTAACTTCGCTGTAACTACCACATCAGGTCCTGGTATTTCACTTAAGAGCGAGGCTATGGGCTTGGCAGTAATGGCTGAGCTTCCTTTGGTTGTTGTTGACGTACAGCGCGGTGGTCCATCTACAGGTCTTCCTACTAAGACCGAGCAGAGCGACCTTAACCAGGCACTCTATGGCCGTAACGGTGAGTGTCCCATGGTTGTCATCGCAGCATCGTCACCAAGCGACTGCTTCCACTACGCATTTATGGCAGGTAAGATTGCCATGGAGCATATGACACCCGTAATGTTGCTTTCTGACGGCTTTATCGCCAACGGTTCTGAGCCTTGGAAGGTGCCTTCTATGTCGGACTACCCCGCTATTGTGCCTCCTATCGTTGAGCCACGCACCGAGGGTGAGTTCTTGCCATACGCACGTAACGAGAAGCTCGCACGTGGTTGGGCATTCCCCGGCAAGGAGGGTCTCGAGCACCGCATCGGTGGCTTGGAGAAGGACCACTTGCGTGGTACAATCTCGCACGACCCCAAGAACCATCAGGAGATGGTAACTACCCGTAAGCGCAAGGTTGAGCTTGTAGCTGAGGAGTTGCCCGAGTTGAAGGTATTTGGTGCTGAGGAGGCTGATGTATTGGTTGTTGGTTGGGGCGGTACCCGTGGCCACCTCCATAGCGCTGTTCAGCAGTTGCAGCAGGAGGGTAAGTCGGTTGCACACCTCCACTTCAACTACATCTATCCTATGCAGAAGGGTGTTGCCGATATTTTGAAGCGCTACAAGCGTATCGTAGTCTGCGAGCTCAACGAGGGTCAGTTTGCTAACTACCTCCGTCAGCAGTTCACCGATGTCGTTATCGAGTCTTACGGCAAGACCGAGGGTCAGCCCTTCACCGTTATCGAGATTAAGGAAAAGGTTAACTCAATGTTATAATTCACACCACTTATAATATATTAGAAGACTATGGCAGATTTTAAGTATACACCCGCTGATTTCAAGAGCGATCAACAGGTAAAGTGGTGTCCCGGTTGTGGCGACCACGCCATTCTTAACGCCGTGCAGCGTGCTATGCCCGAGGTGGCAGACGCTCTCGGCAAGCCCCACAACAAGTTCACCTTCGTGTCGGGTATCGGTTGCTCATCACGCTTCATCTACTATATGAAGACCTTTGGCTTCCACACCATCCACGGTCGTGCTAACGCCATTGCAACAGGTATCAAGACTGCTAACCCCGACCTCTCTGTTTGGGTATGCACTGGTGACGGTGACTCGTTGGCTATCGGTGGTAACCACTTTATCCACGCCATCCGTCGTAACATCGACCTTAACGTTATCTTGTTCAACAACGAGATCTACGGTCTTACTAAGGGTCAGTACTCTCCTACCACTAAGTTGGGTAAGATTACCAAGACCTCGCCTTTCGGTACTGTTGAGAAGCCTTTCACACCAGGCGAGTTGGTTATCGGTGCTAAGGGTACGTTCTTTGCTCGTACCATCGACCAGGAGGTTATGCTTACGAAGGAGTGCTTGTTAGCAGCAGCCAAGCATAAGGGTATGGCTGTCACCGAGGCGTTGGTTAACTGCATGATTTTCAACGACAAGACCCACGCTTTGTTTGCAGGTGACAAGGCTACTCGCGAGGAGAACACCATCCATTTGCAGCACGGCGAGAAGATGCTCTTCGGCAAGGACAAGACTAAGGGTTTGGTATTCGAGAATATGCGTCTGAAGCCAGTAACTATCGGCGAGGATGGCTACACTATCGACGACGTATTGACTCACGATGCTAAGTGTGCTGACACTACCCTTCACTCGATGCTTGCAGCTATGAAGTACCCTGAGTACCCAGTGGCAGTTGGTGTCATCCGCGATGTTGACGACGAGAACGTCTACGACGTGAAGGTTGCTGAGCAGGTTGAGAACGTTAAGGCTACCGCTAAGATTAAGTGTGTAGACGACCTTCTACGTTCAGGCCAGACATGGGAGATTAAGTAATTAGTCGACAACTGATAAACATAAGGACGAGTGGCAATCCACTCGTCCTTATGTTTATATCATAGCCATCAGCAGTTAGGGATGATGTCCCACATACTGAAACTAAATAGCTCGAATGGAAATCCATCCGAGCTATTTGTTTAGTGTTTTCTAAGCATATATTACTGCTGCATAACACCCTGAGTAGGATCGCCGATAACCATGTTCTTATCGATGCGAAGAGTAACGTTGCTGTCTACCTCGATAAGCAATGAAGTCTCGTGTACCTCCTTGATTACGCCATAGATACCACCTGCGGTGATAATCTTATCACCCTTCTTAAGGTTGTTACGGAACTGCTCCATCTGCTTACGACGCTTCGACTCAGGACGCCACATGAAGAAGTACATGATAGCGATCATAGCGATGATCATAATCCACATACCATACTGACCGAAGAAACCAGGCTCTGGCTGCTCGAGAGTCTCCATAAAAAGTAAATTCATAATCGTTTATAGTTTAAATTTGTTTATTGTTTGCACTATTTATCTGCGCCATAGCTTAGCAAAGGTAAGCATATTTATTCGAATATCAAAATATTCCCACCTTACGAGCTATTTCTACTCTATATAGGCACTCATCCACACAACAAAGGCACACTCCTCGTTGGATGTCTCCACGCTAAGGAAGTTACCTATACCACCCCACTCGCCACGCGAATCGAACGTTAAAGTAATGTCTCGGCTCTCACCTACACCTATTGGTCTATGGTCAAATTCGAGCGTCGTACAACGGCATGTAGTCTCAAAATCGAGAAGTACGATGGGCTCATCCGTAGCGTTCACCACGCTAATTGTCTTTGACACAACACTTCGCGGCTCCACATCACCAAAGTCAACCATCACCTCAGCAGTACAACCCTCGACCAACTCTGCCACGAGTCCTTCATCGACCGTAGCCAACTCCTCTACCACACCATAGTCTGCTGCTTGCTTCTGCTTCTGACCGCAAGCCATGGCAAACAAAACAAGTGCCAAAAGAGCTACATAACGAGTCATATAGCGAAGTATTAGAGTAGTCCGCGGCCGCTCTTACTTATCTTACCCTCAGCCGTAAGGTCGGCAACAACCTTATCCAACACGCCATTTACGAAGGTTGAGCTTGAGGGTGACGAGTAGTACTTAGCGATGTCAATCCATTCATCAAGCGTAACCTTCACAGGGATAGAGTCGAAGTTTGTGAGCTCGGCAATAGCGATAGAAAGGATAAGGTTATCCATAAATACCACGCGCTCCACATCCCAGTTATTGGTATAGCGATCTACAATCTCCTGGTTATCCTCATAATTCACCAACGACTTGATAAACAGCGTACGCGCAAACGCGAGGTCGTCGTCGCTCTTAAACTTGGGCAATACGCGAAGCTCGTCGTGGCTCTGCTTGGTGTTCTGCACCGTGCGCACAGCCATATATAGGGCAAAGCCGTAGTCGTCGCACCACTGCAACGACATCTCGTTAACGACATCGGCCAATGCCTCGTCCTGCTCAAGCCAAGTGAAGAACTCCTCGGCAAAGCGACGATCGTCGGCAAATGTAGCAGTAGCAAGTGCCATATAGTTCTTGTAGAACTCGGCCTCAAGCATACGGTTGTATACATCCTTTACGGCATCATACTGGTTAGCCCACGATAGCTTACGTGTTGCGAGGATGTCGTTTACCGAGTCGCTATTCGAGATAAGTGCGATGATTGGGTTGTCGACAAAACGACGATTGGGATTAAGGTCCTCATGCGTTGCGAGCTTCTTCTGCTTGGCAATCTCCTGACGGCTCTCGGCATAGCGTGCCACCTCTACGATGAGTGACATCATCTGGAAATATAGGTCGTAAGCTTTATCGATGGATTCAATGAGGTTCTTCTCCGAAGCCTTAAGGTTATCGGAGCCTGATTTAAGATGTGCGTAAAGGTTTTTAGCCACCTTCACTCTGAGCAATCTTCTACTCAACATAGTCTAATGAACTGAATCGGTTAATTGCAAAATGCGTTGCAAAGATATAAAAAAAATTCTATCTTTGCACTAAGCAGATGTATTTATTAATTTTAATCATATAGGGCTATGAATCCTTTTGTTTATAACATACCCACGAAGGTATACTTTGGAGAGAATCAGTTGAGTAATCTTGGCGCGGAGTTGCGCAAGTTCGGCAAGCGCGTATTGCTCACTTATGGTGGTGGCTCAATTAAGCGTATCGGCCTATACAACAAGGTTATGAAGGAGCTGCGCAAGGCTGATATGGAGGTGTTCGAGCTCTCGGGCATAGAGCCTAATCCTCGCATCGAGTCGGTGCGTGAGGGTGCGCGTATCTGCAAGGAGCACAATGTGGATGTGTTACTTGCCGTGGGTGGCGGCTCTACGCTCGATGCCACAAAGTTTATGGCAGCGGGCGCATGTGTAGAGCACGACCCATGGGAGTTCTTTGGTGCCAATGCCAAGCCCATCGAGCGTGCGCTACCTCTCGTCACCATCCTTACCCTCTCGGCAACTGGCTCAGAGATGGACTCGGGTGGCGTAATCTCCAACCTCGCCACGGGCGACAAGCTCGGCCGTCTTGCCCCTGCATTGCAGCCCAAGGTATCGTTCCTCGACCCTACGCTTACCTACTCGGTTAGCAAGTTCCAGACGGCGTGTGGCGCGGCTGATATGATGTCACATATAATAGAGGTATACTTCAACACCCAGCAGGACCTATATATGCTCGACTGCTTTATGGAGGGCATGCTTAAGACCATCGTCAAGTATGCACCCATCGCGGTTGCCGAGCCCGAGAACTACGAGGCACGTGCCAACCTAATGTGGACATCGTCGTGGGCGATTAACGGCTTTATCAACGGCGGTAAGCGCAAGGCGTGGAGCTGCCATCCTATGGAGCACGAGCTCTCGGCCATCTACGACATCACACACGGCCTTGGTCTGGCGATTCTCACTCCCCGCTGGATGGAGTACTGCTTGGATGAGACCAACGTGGACAAGTATGTTCAGTATGGCGTAAATGTCTTTGGTATCGACCATAAGTTAGATAAGATGACTATTGCCCGCGAGAGCATCCGTCTCACCGCAGAGTTCCTCTTCGACACGTTAGGACTTCAGCGCACCTTCACCGAGGTAGGCATCAAGCGCGAGGACTTTGCACTGATGGCGAAGAAGGCGTGCCGCTATGGCGACATCAAGGGCTTCAAAGTGCTTACCCCCACAGATGTAGAGCGCATATTTGAGATGTGCCTATAGTCTGTTTTGCGTATACATAACAAATGCCGCCGACGGAATCCCATCAGCGGCATTTATTGTTATACCTAAAGCTACTCTACATCGATAACAATCTCATAGGTGCTATTAGGCTCGAAGTCGGCATTGTACACAAGTACGAAGTTCTCATCAAGTGCCACATCCCACTTCTGACCCTCTGCCAATCGAGGATTGGTGAGGCGCTCAGGGAAGAAGTAGCTGAATGGCAGGTCGAGCACGTGCTCCTGCTTAAACTTATCGCCCTTCATACGCTCCAGCGAGAAGTCCTCGTCAGCGGTAACGGTTACGATATACTTGTCGCCATCTCGGCGTGACGAGACGCTATAGTCGCGCTCGCTTTCAACCGATTGTAGCATAATATTCCACTTTGGGTCGCCATAATATGCCAACACATCGCGGTCATGCCAGAAGCCAATCATATCCCAATCCTCAGGATTATTAAAGTCGAGTTCGCGGCCGAGCACCTCCTGAAGGCGGGTGCGCGCCATCTCAAGCTCAGTCCAGAAGTCATCCGACGAGAAGTCGTAACGCTCCTTTTCGAGCTCGGGATACCAGGCGTGCTGCTGGTGCAGAAAGTCCTGCTGATTGAGATATACAGCCTCAGCCAGTGTATAGCGGTCGGGCGATGTCACCCAATACTTCAGTGCACCCCAGCCACTACGGCCGTGCCAGGTGGTCACCACATAGCCAATCATCGTCGATACATTCGAGCCATTCATCCACGCTATGGCCATACTCTCGCGCGTGTTGTTCACATCGCCAATCAAGCAGTTACCAACAGCTGCATATACACGACGCTTGCCCGACTCTTTGATATCCCACTCCGCACCAGTGAAGCGATCCTCAGCATAGAGCTTACCATCGCGTGGCTTGAGGTTGCCAAGCGAGTATGGCATCTCGAGGTTGCGCTGCGTAGCGTGTGCGGCAGTCACTATAAGGTCAGGGTTATATTCCTCATACAACTCAGTAAACTTGCCGAGCACCTGCTCAGGAGCAACAGTATCGGTAATAATCTCACCATCGCGGCCGTGCTTATATCCCCACAGTCCCTTGGTGTGATCATCGACCCAAGCATAGTTGTCGAACCATTTTGCTGAGTTTAGCTCCATAATGGTAGCCACAGCATCCTTAACAACAAGTGGCTCGGTGCTATTGTCTACCATACGCTGAGCCGCCGCAGCATCGTAGCCCGTGATGATACCCCAGAGGAAGTCACCATAGATGTCGTCATCTATCTCACGACATAGGTGGTGTAGGTCTATAACATAGTCACGACCGATGTTCTCGGGCTTGTCGACAATGGCCACATAGCGGGGATATGCCTCGCGGATGGCTTCTATAGCCTCGCGGGGAGCCCTGTCGAACGTAACGATAGAGGCGTTATGTTTCGCGGCCAAGTTAGTAGCCACTGCAGCCCACTCTGCGTCGTTCATCACAGACTCGGATGCTACAACAAGGTAGTCATTCGACTCCACGGTCTTGGCAGCTCTATCTGATTCAGTTACCAATATCCACACTATCAACGCACCAAGTGCGCCAAGCAGACCATAGATAATATATTTCACAAATTCACTCTTCTGCATACTATCATAGTATTAAAAGCACGAAACTAATGTTGCGTTCGTGCAACATTAGCTTCGTACTTAATGTTAGTTATACTCCGACTCGCCATCCTCGTCAATCCACGGCACTGTCTTCATATCCTCGGTGGTCATCGCCTCTACCTGCTCGTCGGTAAGCAGAGCATCCTCACCATTCTCAAACTCGAGATCCGAGAAGCTGCTAATTGTAAGCTGATACGAAGCGTAGTCGTCGGCATTACCAGCGTAATCCGAGCGCTGAGCATAGATGCCATAGATAGCGGTGATTGCTGCCTTCTCGCCATCCTTACATACATTGCGACGCGCGAAACGCGAGTAGCCGCTGGTACGAAGTGCGTAGACACCATTTTCAGAGCATACCGTAGCATCGGTGTTGTAGGTGAAGAGCACCGAGCCATAGAGGCTACGACCGGTAATCTCCTCCTTGAAAGCCCACTGATACCAACCCTTCGATACGGTAGGACGTGGGTCCGTATAGAGCCAGCTGGGATAGATATTCTCGAACGAGCCGCTCTTCATAGCGGGGTTGGTGACGCCATCCTGGTTAGGGACACCCGCATAGTGGCACTCCAAGCCCTCGAAACGTATCAAGCGACCAAACATAAGCTCGCGCTGCGACATCTTGAAGCTCTCGTGGAACTTACCCTTAAGCTCAACCTTTGCAGGAGAGAACACCTCCACATAGTTTTCAGGCGTTACGGTAATGATGTCGATGGTGTTAGGATCGTTATAGTCCCACTCAGTGTAGGTACCCGTACGAAGTCCCTCATCAGCAGCCTCGCCAGGGAATACATACTGATCGATAACCTCCTGAAGCTCAATATTAGAGTTAGCGTAGTACTTATGCTCGCCAGCCTTGTTCCAAGACTCAGATGGAGCACCACCCAACGACAACATCATACGATAGTTACCGAGGTAGAGACCCGTAAGACGTACATAAACCCACGAGCCCTTCTTGTAACGCACGCCAACATTGTTATTCAGTTTAAGCTCGATACCCGATGTCTCATCCTGAATATATAACGACTTATAGACGTTACCCTCGGTATCATCCGACGTCACCTTACCTTTAATATATACATCGTGACCGACGAAGATATCCTCGCCAATAAGTTTGTAGATGGTGTTGTTCCAACCGCTGTTGACACCAGTATTACTGATAGTGCCAAATGCATACTTTAGCTCAGCAATGGTGATACGCTCAGCCTCGGGGAACATCTCCTCGAACGAGGCGTCGTCGTAGATGGGACGTGGCGCAACATCCTCGTACTTCTCGTAGCAGCCAACAGCCATAACCGCCACGGCAATCAATGCAAATAACTTGTGTAGTTTCATAATATTCATCGTTTTAGCTGTTAGAATCTAAAGTAAACATTCAAATAGTAGTTTATACCATTCATATAGAAGTACTTCGAGTCGAAGCGCGAATAGGTTGTAGGCTTACGAACGATGGTCATCTCGCCATCAGCATTTGGGAAGATGATAGGATCCGAAATCTTATTCAGACGCATCTGCTCGTAACCACCCGTGCGTACCTTCTGGTTGTTGAGAATGTTATTCACCTGAAGGCTGAAGCCAAGCGTATACTTGTACTTGATTCGCCAGTTCTTACCGATGCTTGCGCTCAAGGTATAGGCATTGCCAAGCTCCTCCTGTGCGCGGATGCCGTCGATAACATCCACAACGTATGCCTTCTGGCGGCCTGTCTCGAGGTTATTCCAGTCGTAGATACGCTTAATCTCGTTAGCGAGGTACTCAGTACGATACATTGGGTTCATCGAGAGGTACAAGCGGTCGTAGTAGTTAAAGTCGAGCGATGCAAACCAGTTGCGTGGGCCACGGAAGTTAAGACCTACGTTGATAGCGGTCTGAGGTGTGCTCTCCACCTTCATACCCTTCCAGTTAACCACGCTATTAACAACATCGGTAGCCGAGTTATCGATCATCTGCGTAAACTTGGGGTTAGAGGTGTAGACATAGTCGCCATAGCTTACAGCACCCTGCAATGAGAGGCCCCAAGCAATAGGCACGCTCAAACCAAGCTCAACACCCATATAACGCTTGTCGATGCCCGACATTGCGAAGTTGGTAAACGAGCTCTGAGTGTCGTCGTAGAACGAGATAACCTTCGACTGGTCAAGCATCTGGGTGTAGTATGCCGACACGCGGGCACGCACCCAAGGAGTGTTAAGGTTGTAGGTCAAATCGAAGCCGTAAATCTTCTCTGCATCGAGACCTGGAGTTATCTGGTTTCGTGTACGTGCCGATACGAAGGCATTGTTGAACATTGGGGCGTTCTGCATAATGGTAGCATTAAGCTCCAAAGAGTGCGAGCCCGAGAAGCGGTAAGCGAGGTTAACCTTACCCTTGTATGTGAGGTTGTTAACCTTTTCAGAGTTACCCAACGAGGTCATGCCGCGATTGCCGTTAGCGTTCTCATTGAGGAACAAACCCTTCTCCCAGAGACCCTCACGCCAGAGGCTTGAGAGACCCACCTCGGCACCGATATTTGCCGAGAAGCCACCTGCCTGCACCTCGTACATAGCCCAGAGCTGCCCCTGGCGAACATGTGCATAGTAGTCGTAGCCATACTTATCGCCCTCTTTAACTGCCTGTGCCTGACCGTGCTCGCGATAGTATGCCATATTGTTCTGATATGCCAATGCGTTGCTACCGAAGTCGCGTTCGGCAAACTTATCTACGTCCAACCAGTAGTCACCACCCAAAAGATCCTTAACCGTCGAGTAGTACTCCGTGCGGTTGATACGAGCACGCAATCCCGCTGTGAGCTTCGAGCCACCACGGAATACGTGGTTGAGCTGTGCTGCAAAGTTGTAGTCTATCTGGTCGGTATGGCGCTCCTCAATCATAGCAACCGAGCGGTGACCATCACCATAGGCGAGGTCCTGATCGCCCATCTTGTTATCCTGAATCAAGCCATCAAAGTCGATATAGCCACTCCAATACTTGGTGTACTCGATAAACTTCTGACGGTCTGTCTCGATGTCGGTCTCCGAGAACTGTAGAGGCAGGTCGTTTGCTTCAGCAAAGTTGTTGAGCTGCAAGCGACGAGCCAAGCGATCGCCATAGTATGATGGCAACTTACGGTAGTAGTCGGGACGTGGATCCTCACCCTTATACCAAGTGAGTGCCGAGTAGCCATTGAAGCCGAAGCGTACCGATGTAGCTACCGAGAGAGAGGTATTCTCCGAAATCTGCCAGTTGTAGTTAAGCATAGCGATAGGCTCGTGCATGCGACGAACACGCGCATTACGCTCCTTGCCATTCTGAAGACCTACGTTAGGGTTGTAGTAGTTGTCACCCCAAAGGTCGTAGGCCTCCTGTGTAGATGCCTGCTGTGCACCACGCTGCGTGGGGGCACCGAGGATGGTAGCCGAGAGGCGGTGGCGCGAGTTAAATATCTTCTCTGCTGAGAAGAAGTAACCGTATGCATTGTAGTAGACACCATCAACATAGCCGTTGCCACCCTGACGTGTAGAGAGCGTGAAGCCATAAGACCAGCCATTGTCGAGCTGACCCGAAGCGTAGCTCACCATAACACGGAAGCGATAGAGCTGTGTAGAGTTAACCACGCTGGCACGGAAACCCTTACGTAGCTGCGAAGCACGGGCATTGATGTTTGTAGTACCGGCAACACCACCCAGACCGAAGTCCGAAGCCTGAAGACCCGAAGTGGTCTCCTGGTTACGTGTAGCATCGTTCAAACCGCTCCACAACGACCATGGGCCGTAGCTTGTAAGCGCATCGTTGAAGCGAATACCATTGAGGTATACATCCTGATACTGCGAGTCGTAACCACGCACGTTGAAGCGCATCTCCGAGAAGCGATACGAGGCGATATTGTTGAAAATATCCTTCGATGCTGATAGTGCCGAGGGCATCGACTGCGAATCGCCCGCGCTCTCAACATCGGTATCGAGCTCTGCAAATGCCGAGTCGTCGACAACAGTCAATGTAGCGGGCACCATTATCACCTGCTGCATATCGTGCACAAGCTCCTTAACACGCACCATAACAGTGAGGTCCTCGAAGTCGTAAGCCGTGAAGGTCACCTGATACTGACCAGGCTCCAAGCCCTCGATTAGGAACTCACCATTGTCGTTGGTCGTGGCGTTGATGGCCACACCATCAACAGCGATAGCCACCTTACCGATAGGCTCACGGCTCTCGCGCGACACAACCACACCCTTCATACCGCCCATCTGAGCGAAGGCACCAACACCAAGAAGAGTGCATAGAATAGTTAATAGAAATTTCCTCATAGATTATATGTTTGATTTTACTTACCTATGTATATATATACGGGGAAGTGGTCCGAAAAGCCATTCTGGAAGTTGTTCGTAACGAACGTACGCAATGGATAGCCCTTATACTGACCCTCCTGCTGAAGCATATAGGGGCGAGTGAAGATATTACCATAGTACTTCTTACCCTTGATGAGGCGAAGCTCTCCCTCCTTAGCATTTACAAGGTTCTCCGTAACACAGATGTTGTCGAATAGGTTCCACACATCCTGATATGCGAGTGTGCCGAGGCCAGCGCGAAGCATCTGGTTGTAGGGGTTGAAGAAGTCCCCCTCGACCAAATCCTTAACCTTACCCTTGGCACCCATAGTCTTCACGATGCTGGCATCCGTAGCGTCGTCGTTGAAGTCGCCCATGACGATAACCTTTGTTGCGGGATTCTCAGCCAATACCGAGTCCTTAATCTCGCGAATCTGCTTAGCGCAGGCATCACGCTTAAACTGCGAAGCCTCCTTGCCGCCAAGGCGTGATGGCCAGTGTGACACGAGGAAGTAGAAAGGCTCACCATCAATAGTTCCCCACATCGTAACGAGGTCTCGTGTACGGAAGTCAGGCAGCTCCTCCACCTCGAGCTTGATGTTATCCGCGCCCTCAAATTTGAAGACATCGGCACGATACAAGAATGCCACGTCCACACCACGAGCATCGGGCGAATCGAAGTGACAGATGCGGTAGTTGGCACCTTTGAGCTTAGGCTGCGAGATTAGATCCTCAAGCACCGTGCGGTTCTCAATCTCCGACACACCAATAACGATAGGATACTCTTTCTGTATCGCTGCAATGTCGAAGAGTACGCGCTCCATGTTCGTGAGCTTCTTCTGGTACTTAATCTCGTTCCACTGCTTCGCACCCTCGGGTGTAAACTCCTCGTCGTGAGTCTCGGGATCGTCGTAGATGTCGAAGAGGTTCTCGAGATTGTAGAACACTACCGTGTATGGCTTATCTTGAGCCACACCCGCCGTTACGATGAACAGCGCTGCAAAAAGCATTAAAACGCTCTTTTTCATAGATTATTAATTTAGTTTATTCTCTTATTGTCCAACACATTAGTTTATACCCCACTCCGAGGGAACAGCGGTGTTCTTTACCTTTGCCTCAATCTCATCGTCAATCATTGGAAAGAACGTAAAGCCCGTAATATCCTCCAGTTCGGCCACAGAGATACAGTCTGCCGCGGTGATAGACGTATCATCACCCGTATCCTTATGTTCAAGCCATATAGCAATAGCACGCAACTGCGCAGCATCCTTCACTTCGTCGATACGCATACCGGTATTACCCTTTTTTGTGCGAAGCAGCACCTTATAGTAGTGTGTTGCCGTGGGACAGATATTACCCGAGCGGTCGGTTGTCTGCGAATCAATCGACGAGTGGTGCGCACCATCAAAGTAGGCACCCGTAACCACGTATAGCGTATCGCTACAAACCATATTACGCACACGTCCCTCCAATACGCCCCACTTATTCTGGTTAAAGTTATACTGTTGCGGTGTCATATTCGTGGCATAGAAGGTCTGATCCATCATCTGCTGCGAACACTTACGGTCGGCGGCGGGAAGCTGATGACCACGGTCATACCAGCCATTATACGACTTCGTCATATTCGCCTGCAACGCATTCTCTACATCGGGGTCGTAGCCAAACGAGCTGTAGTTACGGTTACCCTCGCCCGACATATGCGAGCTATGCAACGGGTAGGCCACCCACAACGATGCGCGAACATCGGGATCGAAGCAGTAGGTGTAGTTACGAGCGTTGTCCTTTAAGCCGAGCTTGCCGTAGTGCGTGTTGAAGATATAGCCGTTCTCGTTCTTGCAAACGGGCAGCTCTGCCCACTCGCGGTTGATGGCCACGGTGCTATCGTAGCTCTCCTGCCTGAAGAATAGTGAGAAGGTGCCTCCGTAAGAGAAGTCGACGTATACGTTTGCCTCACGGCTCTGTCCCGAGTCATTCTTCGAGAAGTAGATGTATATAACCTTGTCGGTAGCCTCCATTACGCCCTCGATTTGGTTAACACCACCCGAGAAGTGCGCCCAATCGCCCACAGACTGAATGGTGATGGTATAAGAAGTACCCTGTTCTGCTCTTAACACAACAGCGCAGTTCTTGCTTTCGCCCTTTACAGTCTCGTTATTGATGTAGGCACTGCTCTCGATTCTCTCGATGTCATTTTCGCAGCCTGTGAGTAACGCAACCACTGCGACCAATAGGAGAGTCAATATTTTGTTTGCCACCTTTAGCATTGTCTTTAGCTCCATTTTTTAAAGTATTACCCCTCGCCCGCTTAGGTGGAAGTACCCCACCTAAGCATTTGGCGACGAGATATTTAGTATTACTCGTAGTATACAGTAAGGCTGTTCATACGTACCTGCGCACTAAGTGTTGCGATATTGTACGACGTAGCAGCCGAGTCAAGAGTAACAGTTACAATACTACCATCAACGGTAACAGTGCCTGAAGTAACTGAGTTCTGCAATGCTGTTGCATATGTACCATTGTTACAAGCGAACTCAATCTTGGTCATTGCCTTCTCGCCCTCTACTGTTATACTTGAGCTCTTATAGAAACGAGCAGGTGCTGAGTAGTCAGCAACATCGCTTGATGAGCCAGCCTTGTCGTTAGTAAGCTTAACGCCATTCTGCTCCCATACCTGCTGCTCTGTAGTGAACGATGTACGGTTTGCTACATCAGCGAAAGACAAAGTTGCAGAGTTAGCAGGAGCCTCTGGGGTCTCGCCAACAACGTGTGATACGTAGATACCACCTCCTACCTGGGGCACGTCGTTGTATGATGTGCGAACACCACGCATAGTGAGCGTATCACCCTCCTTAAGACCGAGTGATGTGAACACCTTGTTACCATCAGCATCGTAGATGCCATAAACGTATACGGTACCAGTCTCATCCTGAAGGTCAAAGTTACCGTAGTTAGTGTTAGCTACGTTCTTGATAACACCTGTAAGCTCATATACTGTGTCGCCCTCAGCAGCTGCCAAGAACTCAGCCACGGTAGCCTTAACTACCTCGCCAGGAGTAGGCTCTGGAGTGGGCTCCTCGTTGCCACCCTCCTCGGGGTTGATAGGCTCATCGGTAAGCTTAACGCCACAAACAATAGCACGTGCGTATGAGATAGTAGCATCTGCCGAAGTAAGCTCGAAGTTAGGATCTGTCGAGAACTCGATAGTAGATGTAGCAGTCAAGCCGGTAAGCTGTACTGAGTAGTGGTCAGTATTAGCGAATGTCAATGCAGTGTAGGGAGCATTGTTCGATGCGCCATCGTTAGGAGCAATCTCCAAGGTCTGTGTAGCGCCACCGTCAACACGGAAGTAGAGCTTAGCATCGCCACCCTTCCATGCCACAGCATAGAGGTTGAGATACTTGTCGCCCGATACGCCTACAGCAGCCGACTTAAACAAACCAGTCTGCTTACCCTTACCGAGCTTGAAGCCTGTTGCGGAGTAACCATTGATGGTTGTAGCGCCAAGGCTATATGCTGCGTTAGTTGAGTCATCGGTTGAGCATACGAAGGGGGCATCCGAAGCGTATGGGCCCTCAGCAGGCTCTGGAGTCTGGCTACCACCCTCGCCAGGGACGAGCGATACGAAGATAGCATCCTTACCCTGAGGAGTGCCGTTGTATGATGTACGAACAGTCTGAACAGTGATAGTGTCGCCTACCTTTGCGCCCGACTCAGCCCAGTACTTCTGCTCGCCAGATGGTGAGCAAAGACCGTAGATAAGCACCTCACCAGTACCATCGTTAAGGTAGAAGTTACCGTAAGTGGTGTTAGTTACGTTGGTAATCTCACCAGTAAGCTCGTAGATGGTAGAATCCTCGGCAGCAGCCAAGAACTCTGCTACGGTTACCTTCTTTGCCTCTACGGGCTGGGGTGCCTCGATGTTATCAAGGTCGATAACCTGACCACCGTTACCAGTGTAGAGTTTAACGTCATCGAGACGGTAAACGCTTGCTACGGTAGCAGCAAACTTGAGGTAGAGAGTCTCGGGAACAGCGTTCAAAGTGAACTCTGCAGTAGCCACGTTCCAACGGCCACCCTCGGTACCAGCAAATGTGTACTCCTTAATCTCAGCCCAAGCGTTGCCATCCTTTGATACATAGGTCTGGAACTCCTCGTTCTTGAATGTGCTGTCGCCATCCTGTGTGTACTTCTCCGAACCGAAAGTAAGCTTAAGGTTGGTCTGACCAGCTGCCAAAGTGATGTTGTTCACCTGCAAGTAAGCCGAAGAGCCGAAGAAGATGTTGTTCAAGCCCGAACCAGCATAGTCTGAGTACTGGCTGTCAGATGTAGAGTTAGCACGAACAGATACGCCCTTACCAGAGTAGGTTACATTCTCAGCAGCAGGGCCCTCGGGATTAGCGAACTCGGGGAACTGATCGATGTAGGGCCATGATGAGCCTGAGCCATAGGTCTTGGTAGCCTCCTGGCCATCGAAGTCGTCGCTATAAAGCAACTTCTCCTCTGCGGTAGGAGTCTCGGTAGCTGACTGCGATACGGTCACCTTCTTAGTGTCCCACGCGCCATACTCCTTGTGCAATGCGATAACCTTAACGACGGTTGTACGCACAGCACCTGTGTCGTTAGCCGATACTGCTACAGTAATTGTAGCATCGCCATTACCAGCAGCTGGGGTGATGGTCACCCAATCAGCGTCGGTCTCAGCCTTCCAACCAGCATTAGCCTTCACCTCAAGAGTCTGGTTACCCTCCTCATTGGTGAAGTTCAAGGATGTAGCCGATACCTCTACCTTAGGATCAGCAACAACATCATCACCCTCATTCTCACATGCCATAAAGCCGAGAGTAGAACCCAAGACCAATGCTACGGCGAAGAATGACTTAAAAAGCTTGTTTGCCATAATGTGTTGATTAATTGGTTAAAAAAATTAAAAAATAGTTAATTATTAAAAACTTATCCTTGCATCATATCTCTAGAGAGATATAAGGGGCGAGGCAAATATACGACATAATTTCGGATTGGCAAAATTATCGACTATTTTCCGCCAATATCCTCGATAGCAAAGGTAGTGCAACCTCCGGTCACATGCAATAGCATAATCGAAATGTGACCGAAATTTAACGATTTTGAAATAGTTAAATAGACCTCGCAATCCGCTTGCATGATTCGAGATATTTCACTATATTTGCACTCATAAACTAAGAAACATCTATGGCTGTAGATAGAAACATGCGAAACATTGAGAGCGACAAGGAGTTCGAGAGCCGCATACGTCCGCAACAGTTGCAAAACTTTGCTGGTCAGGACAAAATCGTCGCTAACCTCAAGATATTCATTAAGGCCGCACTTATGCGTGGCGACTCTCTCGACCACGTACTTCTGCACGGCCCTCCAGGACTTGGCAAGACTACACTTGCCAACATTATCGCCAACGAGATGGGCGCACAACTCAAGGTTACGTCGGGTCCCGTGCTCGACAAACCTGGTGACCTGGCAGGACTGCTCACCAATCTTAACCCTGGCGATGTTCTCTTTATCGACGAGATTCACCGTCTTAGCCCCATAGTCGAGGAGTATCTCTACTCGGCAATGGAGGACTACAAAATTGACATCGTCTTGGATAAGGGTCCCGCAGCACGAAGCATCCAAATCGAGTTGGCGCCATTCACGCTTGTTGGCGCAACCACTCGCAGCGGTCTACTAACGTCGCCACTGCGTGCTCGCTTTGGCATCACCTGCCACCTCGAATACTACGACGCCCCAGTGTTGGCGGGCATCGTTAAGCGCTCAGCATCCATTCTTGACATCTCGATTGATGACGATGCAGCCTTAGAGATTGCCCTACGCTCGCGTGGCACACCACGTATCGCCAATGCCCTACTGCGCCGTGTGCGCGACTTTGCCATGGTCGAAGGCGAGGGACATATCGACGTCGACATCACTCGTGTAGCACTTGCTGCGCTCAACATCGACTCACGCGGCTTAGACCAGATGGACAACAAGATTTTGGCAACCATAATCGAGAAGTTCAACGGCGGCCCAGTGGGTCTCAACACCGTAGCCACTGCCGTAAGTGAGGAGGCGGGCACCGTGGAGGAGGTATATGAGCCCTTCCTTATTAAAGAGGGCTTCTTAAAGCGCACGCCACGTGGTCGCGAGGTTACAGAACTTGCCTACCGCCACTTAGGTTACGCCATGGATAACACTGCGGAACAGTCGCTATTTTAGAGCCAACGAATCAAATAAATAAAGGTAATGATGCAAAAAGTGGCGCTTTTTGCATCATTACCCCTAAAACTCTTCTAATAGATCTCTGACTACTGATGCTCGGGACGAAGCAAGTCCTGAACAACCTTTACAGGAGAGAATGTCGAAATGGGCACCTCTACAAACACCGTGTTCCAGTTAGCCATAGCGCCATTCCACAATCCAGGCAACTCCTGAGCGCGAAGCTCACGGCCACCTGCCGACTTCGACGATATAAAGCCAGTCTTAGGATCGGTATACTTCGTGAGGTCGTACTTAGTGCCATCGTAACGCTTAACACCACACACTAAGTCTACAGGATTAAAGTGCGTAGCCTCCTTCATTAGGTGCATATCCTCCTTAGCAATCTGGCTTGACTCAGCAATCTGAAGTTGCTCACGGCCCTCATCGTCACGCACCCAGAATGGACCACCACCAGGCTCGCCCTCATTCTTAACCATACCGCACACGCGAATAGGTCTATCGAGGGTCTTTACTACAAGCTCACGCGATGCATCCTCGGGTAGCTTGCAGCATAGCTCATCTACGATAAACTCCTTAGCCTCAGCCACTACATCCTCGCCACGCTCCAAAGCTCTCAACAACTCGAACGAACGCTTCTGCAGACGAAGCAACTCACCAGCAAGCACCTTCTTAAAGGTTACTGTATCCTCCTTGCGCTCATCGGTGGTAACGTTGTCGATATTCTTTACGAAGATGACGTCTGCATCGAGTTTATCGAGGTTGGCAATAAGAGCGCCATGACCCGCGGGGCGGAACAACAGTTTGCCGTCATCGGTGCGGAATGGAGTGTTGTCGGGATTTACCGCAATGGTATCAGTTGCAGGGCTCTGAATAGAGAACGACACATTATACTTAATACCGAACTTATGCTCGTAGTGGCTCTGACGCTCTGCTAACAACGCCTCAAAACCAGCCTGATGCTCGGGTGATACGGTAAAGTGAATGTTAGCCTCACCGGCACTCGCGGCATATAGCGCAGCCTCCACGAGGTGCTCCTCGACTGGCTTACGCGCGCCCTCCTTATAGGCGTGGAACGTAACCAAACCCTTAGGCTTTGCTCCATACTCCAAGCCACTAATAATGATATTGCGAACGACATCCTTATCGTCAATCTGAGGCTTCAAATACTTCGCCAACTCGGGGAAGAAGGCGAACTTCTCGAGGTTTACAATGAGCTTATCGATGCCTGGCGTGCGCTTGTCGTCGTTGACATACTCGAACAGCTCCTTAAACATACGCGTAGCTGCGCCCGATGCGGGCACAAACTTAATAGTCTTAATATTTTTAAGGCTATTGTTATAGTATGCCTCGCACTCAGCTACGGTCTCAGCATCAAGCTGTTTCACGCCATCACCACCAGCAGCTGCACGCACCACAGGAAGCGCAGGGAATCCGTTGCGGAAGTTTTCAATCTGTCTCTCTACATCAGCCAAGCTCAAACCGCGAGCCTCAATCTGTGAAATGTCGTTAGGTGTAAACATAGGATATAGTTTTATTGTTTTTTGATTGTCGAAGTGTTATTATCTGGTTTCAACTCTCAAAGTTAGTAATTTTTTTTTAACTTTGCACTATGAAACGCACATATAATAACATAAATCTCCAGAATCGTAACAGTTTTGGAGTTATCGAACAGGCAGATAGACTTGTCGAGTTCGAGACAGCCGACGATCTTAAGGCACTATTTAGCGAGGAGCGACCCTCAAAGTGGTATGTCTTAGGCGCTGGCAACAACACCCTATTTACCCAAAGCTACAACGGCACGCTGATTTCCCCCACATGCAGCGCTCGCACCACTCTTAACGACGATGGTGAATATGTTGATGTGCGTGTGGAGGCAGCCCACGACTGGGACGAGTTCGTTGCATGGAGCGTAGACAACGGTCTTTGGGGTGTAGAAAATCTCTCGGCCATCCCCAGCTCGGTAGGTGCTGCACCTGTGCAGAATATCGGTGCATACGGAGCTGAAGTAAAGGATGCGATAACCGCCATCGACTATTTCGACACCAACAAATTAGAGGTCGTACGCCTAAAGTGCGAGGAGTGTCAATTCGGCTATCGTGAGAGTATCTTTAAGCACAAGTTGCGTGGCGTGGCTATAATCCTCGCTGTTGAGTTCCGACTACACCGCACACCTACCCCAAACCTTGGCTATGGCGACGTTATTCGCGAGGTCGAGGCACGTGGAGGCGCCACACTTCGCAACATACGCGAGGCAATATGCGCCATTCGTGCATCGAAACTGCCCGACCCCAAGGTATTGGGCAATGCCGGCAGTTTCTTCAAGAATCCCATTGTAGACAAATCTGTTGCGGAGCAGTTGTTGCAGTCGTACCCCGACATGCCACACTACCCCGTACCGAACGATGCTAATAGCGTTAAGTTGGCAGCAGGTTGGCTTATCGACAAGTCGGGATTGAAGGGCTATCGCGAGGGTCATGTTGGCGTACACAACCGCCAGGCGCTCGTTTTGGTCAATCACGGCGGCGCCACGGGTGGCGAGGTTTTACATTTTGCCGAGTTCGTATGCAGTGTTGTACACAACAAATTTGGTGTTGACATCTGCCCTGAGGTAAATATTTTATAGTATGCTATTACTCGAGGAATTTGAGAAATATATAGAAGAGAATAAGCTCTTCACTCATAACGACAAGTTACTCCTTACCGTCTCGGGAGGAGTCGACTCCATGGTCATGATGTCGCTTACGGCAGCGGCAGGCTATCAGTTCGGTGTTGCACACTGCAACTTTCAGCTTCGCGGTGCGGAGAGTGACGAGGATGAGGTATTGGTTGAGAACGAGGCTCGCCGCTACGGTGTTGAGTTTTACAATAAACGTTTCGATACAGTTGGCGAGATGGAGCGCACTGGCGAGTCGATGGAGATGGCAGCACGCCGTCTGCGCTACGCTTGGTTTAAGGAGTTGTGCGAGGAGCATGGTTACACAGCCATCGTTATTGCCCACCATGGCAACGACTCCATAGAGACCTTCTTCATCAACCTACTACGCGGAACAGGACTCCGCGGACTTACGGGCATATCAACGCAGATAGGTCACATTGTTCGTCCGATGATGTTTGCCACCCGCAAGGATATTCACGACTACGCACTTGCACACCGTATCCCCTACCGTGAGGATTCATCGAACCACTCGACAAAGTATCTGCGAAACAGAGTGCGACTGGGTGTGGTCCCCATGTTTAAGGACATCAAGCCACAGTTTACCACCATCATGCGCCGTAATATCGCGCGTCTAAGCCAGGCGCAAGATTTCATCAACTCAGCAATAGAGATTGTAAAAAGCGAGGCGATGGAGCGCACGGGAGAGATGCACACACTGTGGATAGACCGAATACGTCCGACACTCCCTCGCAACTATGTGATTTACGAGATTCTGAACTCGGAGTTTAACTTCAAGGGAGATGTGGTAGATGCTCTCTGCCGCGCATTAGATAGCGAACTATCGGGGCGACGATTCTATGCACGCGACTGGGTGGCTGTAACCGACCGTGGCAGAGTGGTAGTCACTCCTGTGGTTGACGACGACGATTGCGAGGTGATTATAGAGAGGGGCACAGTACGCTCATACGCAGGTGGCTCGGTACTATATTACGAGTATTGCGACATCGACTTTATCGACAGTCTCGACCAGGGCGACAACGTAGCACTACTCGATGCCGACAAACTCAAATTCCCGCTTCGTCTGCGTCGCTGGAAGGATGGAGACTGGTTTATACCATTTGGCATGTCGGGACGCAAGAAGTTGAGCGACTTCTTAATCGACAAGAAGGTATCGGTAGCCGAAAAACGCCGTCAGTTTGTACTGATGTCGGGTGATGATATTGTGTGGGTTGTGGGACGTCGTCTCGACGACCGCTATGCCATTACACGCAAGACCGAAAATGTATTAAGAGTGGTACGCGACACGCTATAAAAAGATTTATATAAGTATGGCTAAAGGTGTAAAATTCAGCGATTGTATAGCTGATTACAATGCAATAATGGAGAGTATCGAGGCACGCAAGTTTGCCCCGATATATCTCCTTTCGGGAGATGAGGGTTATTTCATTGACGCCATTGCCGACCGCCTTGCCGACACCATTCTCAATGAGGCGGAGCGCTCGTTCAACCAACTTACCGTTTATGGTCAGGATAGCGACCCAGGCAAAATCGTCATGCTCTGTCGTCAGATGCCCATGATGGGTTCATACCAGGTGGTGATTGTTAAGGAGGCACAGCAACTCACTAAGATTGAAAACCTTGTTCACTACACATCACAGCCACAGGCAACAACCATACTAATCGTATGCTACAAGAACAAGGAGCAGGGTCGCGGCATAGATAAGCGCACTTCATTCTACAAAAGTTGCACAAAGAACGGATGCGTTTTCGACTCAATACGCCCTAAGGAGTATGAGATAGATGGTTGGCTCACGTCGCATATCACCTCATGTGGCATGGCAATCGACCCCAAAGCCATGGCGATGCTTAAGGAGCATGTCGGCATGGATATAGGTCGCATGGTCAAGGAGATAGACAAATTGAAGGTGTCGATGGGAGAGAATGAAAAGCGAATTACAGACTCTCACATAGAGGAGTATATCGGTCTATCAAAGGAGTATAATACCTTCGAGCTTAACGATGCTGTACTGAAGCAGGACGTCGGTCGCGCCATGCGCATTGCCGACCACTTCGCACAAAATCCCAAGACCTACCCCATCACACTCACCATAACCATCCTGTTTGGTCTATTCCAGCAGCTCTTCCTACTAAACTACCACATGTGGCAGTCGCGCCGCGGCATACCCATGCCAAACGATGCTGAACTTATGCGCTCAATTAGAGCGAATAACCCCTACGCCGTGCGCGAACTCAAAAGCAATATATCGCGTTGGAATGGTCCTCGTTTGTTTAAGATTTTAGGTCTGTTGCGCGAATACGATGCCAAGAGCAAGGGTGTAGATAGTGGCGGATTGGATGGAGGAGAACTACTCAAGGAGTTACTTCTAAAGATATTTATGTCGTAGTAGTTAACTTGCTGTGTATGAGACTACTTGCATGGAGAGATGGAGATGTTATCGAGGCTTCAGAGTTTAGCCTCGCGCACCCTTATGTCATGCAACGCATCCATACTCTTGAACACAAAGCATATAACATAGCCCGCCACGTTGAGCTACTCCGCGAAGACTCGATGACACTCTTTGGTTTCGCATCAAGATGTAGTGCAGCTGATGCAGAACGCATCGTCGAGAAACTAATTAAACACTCCCGCGTCTCCACCACACTTAGCGCCCCAGTTGTAATGCGCCTCGACAGCAAAGGCAGCCTGTCATTCGAGGTAGAAAATCCTTTATATACCTCTGGCATACAGCTGAGAGCCAAACGATTATACGGCATAGACGTCGCGATGACTCCACCAAACACCAAGTGTCAAACTTCGGCTACAGTGGCCACAGATGCGATGCTCGAGACAGCTATACATTGGCATGGAGGAGATATTGCTATATGGGTGGATGCTGAGAAAAATGTCATAAATATTCCGTGGCGACCAATTTTTGCCATCCACAATGGTATAGTTTACACTCCGTGCGAGTTAGACACGGTTGAATACACATCGGTAGTTCGAGCCATTAACAAGCTCGGCATGCAGCTCTCCATACGCACAATTCCATTCGAGTCACTACTACGCATGGAGGAGGTATTCGTTGCCGACATCATGAGCGTAACATCACTATCGGCCATAAAAAATAGTAGGCTCCTATCAGTCTATACATCACGCATAGTCGACCGAATGGAGCCTAAATAGAGGTATCTATTTTACACTAAATATTGTCTATCGCATAGAGGTATGCGCCAAGTGACACAGCATTACTTGCACCTATATCAGAGATAGTCACGCCGATACGTTTCTCGGGATCGTAGACCACCTCTTTATCACTTCCATATACCTTGATTTTAGTTGAGTTGCCACGCGCAAATTTCTCAAGCTCAGCATTATCATCCAAGTTATACACCTTCATCTGAACGCGGTTAAGCGTATCTCCCGACATTGTTGAAATCTGCGAACGCATCTCCTCTAAAAGCGCTGGCATAAAGTACTTAGAAGCACCCGCCAGACCGCCACCAATTACGATTACACCATCCATAAGCGTAGCCGCGGTAGCCATGGCATCGCCAGCCACCCTACCAAGTGTCGCGAACGCCTCCTTCGCAGCCTCCACATCACCACCTACGAGGCCCTCTGCAATATCATAAATATCCTTTGGCTGCAACTCTCGCTCATCCTTAGACAGCTCTCCGTACACACGCTTTACCGCACGGATAGCCACGCCATCCTCGACAAGATACTGTGGATAGTCGCGGTGCTTGAGACAAAAGGTCTCAACGCACGAATTATCACCAAGATTGAGTTTGCCATCCATTACGAATCCAAAGCCGAAACCTGTACCAAATGTGTAACCAAGCAGATTGCGATAACGCTTTGCAGCACCCAGCGCCTCTAACCTTCGATTAATACGTGGCAAAGCGCCACCCATAGCCTCGCCGTATGCAAAGAGGTCAGCATCGTTGTTGATAAAAACAGGGATACCAAACTCAGCCTCGAGCATGGGGCCAAGAGCTACACCATCGCGGAACGAAGGGAAGTTGGGAAGATAGCCACCGATGATGCCATTGCGATAATCTGCCGGACCAGGGAAAGCAAAGCTAATAGCTGCAGGAGCCTCGGGGAGAGCCTCTATAATCTCACGAAAGCCACCTATAAGCGTTGCAAGACACTTATCGAGGTCGTGTGCAGATGATGGGCGGGTAATGCGCTCACCTATAAAACCGCCATTCTGCATGGCTGCAAATACGAAGTTGGTGCCTCCGGCATCAAGCGTGACGACGATAGGCGATGTGTTTGTTGTCGTTTTCATGATAGAGCAAAGATAGAAAATTATTTCGAATAATGCAATAATTTGCAAACATTGGCAAAATGTGCATAAAAATCGAATAAAAAGAGAAGATTTGGGTTTGATGTTACAAAAATAAAATATATATTTGTGGGATTTTTGGGACATACTATGTATGTAGTCCTGCATCGCAAGCGAAAATAGATAGAATAAATTATATAAAACTTAAAGAAAAACGTATTAACTATGGAGAACAACAAACTTCAGGAGCTTACACAAAAGCTCTACAACGATGGCTTGGAGAAGGGTCGTTCGGAGGCGGATCGTCTTGTAGCCGAGGCTAAGGAGCAGGCAGCGAAGATTTTGGCTGATGCACGTGCCGAGGCTGAGGCTATCAACAAGGCAGCAGAGATGCGTGCCGAGGATGTTGCTAAGAACGCTATGACCGAGATTAGTCTCGCTGGTCGTCAGGCAGTATCAAAGATTAAGACTGAGCTTGCCGAGGCTGTTATCATGAAGTCAACAGGCGCTGCAGTAAAGGCGGCTACTATGGATGCCAACTTTGTCAAGGATATGCTCTTGGCCGTTGCCCAGAACTGGACATCGTCAACTACCGACGTATCTCTCAAGGCTCTTCTTCCCGAGGAGAAGCGTGCTGAGTTGGATGCCACCATGCAGAAGAGCGCCGCAGAGCTTATTAAGGCTGGCGTAGAGGTTGGTTACTCTAAGGAGGTTAAGACCGGCTTCAAGCTTGGCGAGAAGGATGGCGGCTACTATATCTCGTTCACAGACGAGAGCTTCGATGCACTCCTCAAGGAGTACTTGCGCGAGAAGGTGTCTAACATGCTCTATAAGTAGTCTATGTTCTCTACGGAGTATTACTATTTGGTTGCAGGTCTGCGTGATTGGACGCTGGACTCTGATACCAAAGGTTTCGATGTTCGTGAGATTATCGACGAGATTGTCGAGGAGCTCACGAAGAGCGATCGTGAGGCTGTGCGCTTGCTGTACGCCTACTACGATTGCGAGAACATTATTGCCTGCCGTGCTAAGCGTGAGCGTTTCAACAAGCTTGGCAACCTCACCTCAGAGGAGGTTAGTTCAGTATTCGAGGAGCGTCGCTACTCGTTACTACCCCGCCGCGTAGCAGAGACTGTTAAGCTATACGTCGAGGCAGATGACGAGGATCGTGACGAGGATATTGTTCTCGATACGAACTTCGAGCGAGCAATATTTGAGGCCTACTACCGCGATTTGGCAGAGTCGAACTCTTCGTTCCTTAACGCATGGGGCGCATTCGACCGCAATTTGCGTAATATTGCTGCTGCTATCGCTGCCCGCGAGGCAGGTCGTGCTGTGGCAGATGTTGTTGTTGGCGGAGGCGAGATCGTGGAGCAGTTGAAGCACTCCTCTGCGGCGGACTTCGGTCTACGTGGCGAGTTGCCATACGTTGACTCGGTGATTGCAGCCGTTAGCGACGAGAAAAACATCGTCGAGAAGGAGCGAAAGATTGATACTATTCGCTGGGCCGAGGCTGAGGCGATTACATGCTTCGACTTCTTCAACATCAACTACATTCTCTCGTATCTTGTCAAGGTCAACATCGTAGCACGTTGGACATTGCTCTCACCAGAGGTGGGTCGCGAGATGCTCAACCGCTTGATTAAAGAGCTTGATGCCAAGGAGCTTGTGAATAAACAATAAAACTACATAAACGAATGAAAACATTAGGACGTGTAAACGGTATTATCTCGAACATCGTTATCGCCAAGGTTGACGGTCCGGTGGGTCAGAATGAGATATGCCATGTGTATTGCGGCGATGTCCGCATGATGGCTGAGGTCATCAAGGTCATAGGCGATGAGGCCTATGTACAGGTATACGATAGTACACGCGGTTTGAAGATTGGTGATAAGGTGGAGTTCGAGGGTCACATGCTCGAGGCTACACTTGCTCCAGGTCTTTTGTCGCGCAACTACGATGGTCTGCAGAACGACCTCGAGAAGATGGACGGTTTGTTCATCAATCGTGGTTCTATCACCGACCCCATCGACTTCGATGCTATGTGGGACTTTAAGCCCCTTGCTAAGGTTGGTGACAAGGTATCAGCTGGTGACTGGCTCGGTGAGGTTAAGGAGCAGTGGGTTATGCACAAGATTATGGTTCCCTTCGTTATGCAGGGCAACTACACCATCAAGAGCCTTGTGGAGGCTGGCGAGTATAAGGTAACCGACACCATCGCTGTTGTAACCGACGTTGACGGTAACGAGTACAACATCACAATGGTTCAGAAGTGGCCCGTAAAGCAGGCTATCCGCTGCTTTACCGAGAAGCCACGTCCCTCGCGTGTGATGGAGACAGGTGTTCGTGCTATCGACACATTTAACCCCTTGGCTGAGGGTGGTACAGGCTTTATCCCCGGACCCTTTGGTGCTGGTAAGACCGTGCTTCAGCACGCCATCTCTAAGCAGGCCGAGGCAGACGTCATCATCATCGTAGCGTGCGGTGAGCGTGCTAACGAGGTTGTGGAGATCTTCGCCGAGTTCCCCGAGTTGGTCGACCCACGTACTGGTCACAAACTTATGGAGCGTACCATTATTATATGTAATACCTCTAACATGCCCGTGGCTGCCCGTGAGGCATCAGTTTACACTGGTATGACTATCGGTGAGTACTACCGTTCGATGGGCTTGAAAGTGTTGGTAATGGCTGACTCTACTTCACGTTGGGCACAGGCTCTCCGTGAGATGTCTAACCGTTTGGAGGAGCTTCCTGGTCAGGATGCGTTCCCTATGGACCTCTCGGCAGTTATCTCTAACTTCTACGCTCGTGCCGGCTTGGTTAAACTCAATAACGGTGCAACTGGTTCAGTAACATTCCTTGGTACCGTATCACCTGCGGGTGGTAACCTTAAGGAGCCTGTTACGGAGTCTACAAAGAAGGCTGCACGTTGCTTCTACGCTCTTTCACAGAGCCGTGCGGACTCTAAGCGCTACCCCGCTATCGATCCACTCGACTCATACTCTAAGTATTTGGAGTATCCCGAGATTCGCGAGTACCTCGACGAGCATATCGAGAAGAACTGGGTAGATGCAGTATATGAGGGTAAGACCATCGTTCAGCGTGGTAAGGAGGCAAACGACCAGATTAACATTCTTGGTGACGACGGTGTGCCCGTTGAGTACCACGAGCGTTTCTGGAAGAGCGAGTTGGTTGACTCTGTAATCTTGCAGCAGGATGCCTTCGACTCTATCGATGCCAACTGCCCTATCGAGCGTCAGCAGATGATGTACAATATAGTGTTGGGCATCTGCCGCAAGTCGTTCGACTTGGCAGACTTCGAGGAGTGCTCTAAGTTCTTTAAGGAGCTCATCTATATGTTCCGTCAGATGAACTACTCAGAGTGGAAGTCGGAGCAGTTCGATTCGTTCAAGGCTAAGATTGAGGCCCTTGTAAATGAGAAACTTGCAAAATAAGGAGGAGAAGCTATGACAACAAGAGCATTTCAGAAAGTATATACTAAGATTGACAATATCACCAAGGCTACCATCACGCTTCGTGCTACGGGCGTAGGTAACGACGAGCTTGCTACGGTAGGTGGTCGTTTGGCACAGGTGGTAAAGATTATGGGCGACAAGGTTACGCTTCAGGTGTTTGCAGGTACCGAGGGTCTTGCTACCGACTCTGAGGTTGTATTCCACGGTGAGCCTCCCGTACTTCGCGTATCGGACGCTTTGGCAGGTCGCTTCTTTAACGCATACGGCGAGCCACTCGAGGGTGGTGAGCAGATTGAGGGTGAGGCACGCGAGATTGGTGGCCCTACAGTGAACCCCTTCCGCCGTATTCAGCCTTCGGAGCTTATCGCTACAGGTATCGCAGGTATCGACCTTAACAACACCATCGTGTCTGGTCAGAAGATTCCATTCTTCGCAGACCCCGACCAGCCATATAACGCCGTTATGGCAAATGTGGCATTGCGTGCTAAGGCCGACAAGATTATCTTGGGCGGTATGGGCCTTACTAACGATGACTTCCTCTACTTCAAGCACGTCTTCGAGAATGCAGGTGCTTTGGACCGCATCGTATCGTTCGTAAACACCACAGACAACCCTCCCGTAGAGCGATTGCTCGTTCCCGATATGGCACTTACTGCTGCTGAGTACTTCGCAGTAGATAAGGGCGAGAAGGTGCTTGTGTTGCTAACCGATATGACCCTCTATGCCGATGCCTTGGCAATCGTATCTAACCGTATGGACCAGATTCCTTCTAAGGACTCTATGCCTGGTTCACTCTACTCTGATCTTGCGAAGATTTACGAGAAGGCCGTACAGTTGCCTAACGGTGGTTCTATCACCATCATCGCCGTTACTACCTTGTCTGGTGGCGATATTACCCACGCTATTCCCGATAACACGGGTTATATCACCGAGGGTCAGCTCTTCTTGCGTAACGACTCAGATACCGGTAAGGTTATCGTTGACCCATTCCGTTCGTTGTCACGATTGAAGCAGTTGGTTATCGGTAAGAAGACCCGTGAGGATCACCCACAGGTAATGAACGCCTGCGTGCGTTTGTACGCCGATGCTGCTAACGCTAAGACTAAGCTCGAGAACGGTTTCGACCTCTCGGATTACGACGAGCGTGCATTGAAGTTTGCTCACGACTACTCGGAGAAGCTCCTTTCTATCGACGTTAACATCGAGATTGAGGAGATGCTTGACACCGCTTGGACACTCTTTGCGAAGTACTTCTCAAGAGGTGAGGTTAGTATCAAGCAGGAGCTCTCGGATAAATATTGGAAAGCATAACAACAGCTTATGGCAATCAAATTTCAGTATAACAAGACCTCGCTCGGTGAGCTGAACAAGCAGCTCAAAATCCGAAAGAATGCTCTTCCTACCATCAAGAGTAAGGAGAGTGCATTGCGTTCGGAGGTTAAGCGTGCGAAGGACTCCGCATTAGCCTACCGTAAGGAGTTAGACGAGCTTATCGCCGCCTACGACTATATGGTACAGCTGTGGGGAGAGTTTGATTGTGACCTAATCCGCATCGTCGATGTCGAGCTTATGACACAGAAGATTGCGGGCGTGCGCATACCTATATTAAATAACATAGTCTACGAGGAGAAGCCCTACGACTTGTTCTCAGCCCCAGTTTGGTATGCTGAGGGTATTAGGGTCCTCAAGCAGATGTCTCGTCTCGGCATCGAGTTCGAGGTATACAATCGCAAGATGGAGCTTTTGGACTATGCGCGACGCAAAACTACTCAGAAGGTAAACCTCTACGAAAAGGTGCAAATACCTGGTTATGAGGATGCCATACGTAAGATTAAGCGATTTATGGAGGATGAAGAGAACCTCAGTAAGTCGGCACAAAAGATTGTTAAAACACGTCAGGCGCAAGCCGAGGCTATGGAGGGGCCTAACGAATGATTAGTAAGATGATTCGCTATGACATTGTGCTCTATGCAGAGGAGCAGGAGCGCTTTGTTGAGACACTTCGTGAGCTTGGCTTGGTAGACATCACCACCACTGGCTGGGAGCCTACGGAGGGTGACCGTGCTATTCTTTTGGAGATTGAGGCCCGCTCAAAGGCTACCGAGTTCCTTTCGTCGTTTAGCAGTAGCGAGAACTTCAATAAGGATGCACTACCCTACGCCACAGGCGAGGAGGCATACGAGTGCTACGCTGCGGCACGCGATGAGCGCCAGCAGCTCCAGCAGGAGATAGCACGCTTGCGCAAGCTCGCAGACGACATTACACCTTGGGGCAGCTTCTCGCAGCAGGACTTCGACCGTCTTGCACAGCGCGGTGTTACAATGCGCCTCTTTACTGCACAGCCCGTAGCCTTTGAGCGCATGGTGGCCGAAGCTGCAGATGGTGTAACTATCGTTGAGATTGCCCGCACACAGTCTGCTGTATACTTTGCCGTTGTCACTGTTGATGATGTGCAGTATATGGTTGATGGTCAGGAGGTACGCCTCCCAGAGATGGACAGCAAGACCCTCATAGCTAAGGCTAACGAGCTGGAGGCGCGCGACAAGGCACTCAATGAGGTATTCTCACGTGCGGCACGCTCAAAGGAGCTTATCGCTTTGGAGCGTGGCAAGTATAGAGAGCAGCTACAGAGCTTGAAGGTGAACGCCATGGCTCAGCGCGAGGCAGACAACCGTCTTGTAATCCTTGAGGGTTGGGCTGAGGCTGACACTGCCGAGAAGGTGGATATGCTACTTAAGGAGTATCCATACTTGGTATTCGACCGTCGCGATGCTACGCTTGATGATGACGCCCCCGTAAAGCTCAAGAACAACAAGTTTGCACGTCTGTTCGAGCTTATTGGTGCTATGTACTCGCTACCTAAGTATGGCACGCTGGACCTCACTGGCATCTTCGGCGTCTTCTACATGCTGTTCTTCGCTATCTGTCTAAATGATGCAGGTTATGGCGCAGTGTTGTTGGCAGTAGGTATAGCCCTATTTGTTAAGGGTGGCCAAAAGTTGCGTCAGGCAGCTACTTTGTCGATAGTATGTGCTACAGCAACCATCATATTTGGTACTTACTCTGGCTCGTTGTTCGGTATGAGCATACCTGAACTTTTGGGCATGCCTGCTCTTACTACACCTGAGGGAGGATATACTGTATGGCCATTCCTTGACTTTACGGGCTCGTTCTTCTCTATTGCGTTGGCACTCGGCGTGTTCCAGATTTTGGTGGGCATGGCCATCAACATCTATATGCAGACCAAGCTCTTTGGCATCACTTCATGCCTCGGCCTTTTGGGATGGTTTATCATCCTATTATCTGGCTCTGTGGCTGTTGGCTTGCCAATGTTTGGCTTGGGTATCCCTGGTTTCGATGCCTCGTCGCCCATATTCTACGGTTTGGCGGGTGTCGGTGCCTTCCTTATGCTTGTGCTTAATAATGTTAAGCGTAATCCGCTTATCAACATAGGTGCAGGCTTGTGGGATGCATACAACAACATCACCGGTTTGTTGAGCGATGTACTCAGTTACATCCGCTTGTTCGCCATTGGTCTCTCGGGCGGTGTGTTGGCACAGGTGTTCAACTCGCTCGCTATGGGTATGTCGGGTGCAAGTGACATTGCAGCTGGCTCACCATGGTATAGCTACATATTGCCAATTATCGTTGCCTCGATAATCCTTATCATTGGCCACGGTATCAACCTCTTTATGTCTGCAATTTCGTCGTTCGTACACCCCATGCGTTTGACCTTTGTGGAGTTTTATAAGAATGCGGGATTTGAGATGAGCCAGCGCTCGTTCGATCCTATCCGCAAGATTAATGAATAAGAAGTAAACAAATAATAATTAACAAATTAAAAACATTTTACAACTATGACTACAGCATTGATTTTTGCTTATTTGGGCGTTGCCCTTATGGTAGGTATTTCGGGTTTGGCTTCAGCCGTTGCAACTGCACGTTGCGGTATGGCTGCCGTTGGCGCTATGAAGAAGAATAGCGGTGCTTTCGGTAGCTACATGATTCTTTCGGCTCTTCCCGGTTCACAGGGTCTCTACGGTTTCGTAGGTTTCTTTATGGTTCAGAGCTATCTCGTTGAGGATATGCCTTTGATTACTGGCGTTGGTATCTTCGGTGCAGGTATTTTGATGGCTATCGTAACCTTGTCTTCAGCCTTGTATCAGGCTAAGGTTTGTGCTAACGGTATCGTAGCTATTGGTAACGGTAACGACGTTATGGGTAAGACTCTTATCCTTGCGGCGTTCCCCGAGTTGTACGCTATCTTGGGTGTTGCTGCTACCTTCCTTTTGGCAGGTACTATCGACCCCGCTAAGTTGGCTGAGGCAGAGGCTGCTGAGACTGCAAAGGCTAATACAGAGCAGACTAGTGAGAAGCAGGCTGATGAGAAGCAGGCTTCTGAGGAGAAGGCTGATATCAACTACACTGATGAGGTTACTGAGTAATTACTCTGGACGATTTCACTTTTGGAGAGGAGTTCGGTTTGCCGAGCTCCTCTTCTTTTTGCGAGAAATTTGCTACGCTCATAAAAATAGTATATCTTTGCAATAATTATCTACATTAAGGTGTTATAACTATAAAACTTCTATTATATGGAAAACTATTCAACAACAACGCATGTCATTAACCAGTCGGCTGTGACTGCACTATTTAAGAGCACCTACATGCAGATGGCTGCTGCATTGACCGTAACGGCGCTCACATCGTACTTCTTGTCGCAGTCAGCGGCATTCTTGGCGATGTTTCTTACCAACAGCTCATTGATGTGGATTGCAATTATTGCAGAGCTTGGCGTGGTAATATGGCTCTCAGCTCGTCTACACGCTATGTCGATGACTATGGCTACCATACTATTTATAGCCTACTCGGTGCTAAATGGCGTAACGCTATCGATTATATTCCTCGTCTACGAGCCTGAGGTTATAGCCTTAACGTTTGCTGTCACGGCGGGCATGTTTGCCGTAATGAGCATTATCGGCTACACTACACGCATGGATCTATCTAAGGTTGGTGGCATACTACTTATGGCGCTTGTAGGTATCATTCTCGCATCTGTAGTAAACATATTCTTAGGTTCAGAGACTCTGTACTGGGTTATCACCTACATTGGAGTTCTCGTATTCGTTGGTCTCACAGCGTACGATACCAATAAGCTTCGCCAGATATATACCCAGTATGGTGAAGTGAACGAGACAGGTCATAAGCTCGCACTTATGGGTGCGCTTACACTCTACCTCGACTTCATCAACCTCTTCCTATATCTATTGCGCATCTTCGGAAATCGCCGTTAGGACATATTAGAAACGCTATAATTGAGGGCAGCATGTAACATGTTGCCCTCGTTTGTTTAGTATCGGTAACAAAGATTTTTCAATGGTGTTAAAATTTTGTTACATTTAAGCAAGACTATTGCATGATAATTTTTGACGAAATAAATTTGCAACAGAAAGTAAAAGAAAATTTAACTAAACAACAAATAAATTATGGATGTTTTTGGTATTTTAACACTTCTTGGTGCTCTGGGTATGTTCCTCTACGGTATGAACCTTATGAGCTCAGGTTTGCAGAAGGCGGCTGGTAGCAAGATGCGTGGTTTCCTTACAGCAATGACTTCTAACCCCTTTAAGGGTGTAATGACAGGTCTGGGTATCACCACTGTAATTCAGTCGTCATCGGCGACTACCGTAATGACCGTAGGTTTTGTTAATGCAGGATTGCTTACGTTGGCACAGGCTGTTGGCGTTATTATGGGTGCCAATATCGGTACGACCGTAACAGCATGGCTTGTGTCGTTGCTCGGTTTCAAGGCCGACATTTCACTATTTGCTGTACCTCTTATGGCTGTAGGCTTTATTCTTAGCCTTGCGAAAAGCGATAAGCGTCGCCATATCTCGGAGCTTATCGTAGGCTTCTCGCTCCTCTTCCTCGGCCTCTCGTTGATGAAGGAGTCGGTGCCCGACCTTAAGGAGACCCCCGAGGTGTTGGCATTTATCCAGAACTGGACAAGTTATGGTTTTGGCTCGGTGCTTATCTTCCTTGTGTTTGGTACAGTGTTGACTCTTGTGTTGCAGTCATCGTCGGCGACAATGGCACTAACGCTCATTATGGTGAATATGGGCTGGATACCATTTGAGATGGGTGCAGCAATGGTGCTCGGCGAGAATATCGGTACAACTATCACTGCAAATATCGCGGCTGCTGTGGGTAATGCCAATGCACGTCGTGCAGCAATGGCACATACACTATTCAATGTCTTTGGCGTATGCTGGGCACTTGCTCTCTTCCGCCCATTCCTGATGCTCGTAGGTACTATCATCACATGGTTTGGTCTACCCAACCCTATGGATATTGTACACTCAGCAGATGTGGTTATGACAGCCGATGAGAGTATGTCGACGCTCTATGGTGTCTCGATGCTCCATACGCTCTTCAACCTCTTCAACACAGCAATTCTTATATGGTTTGTTCCCGTAATCGTGAAGATTGTAACACGCCTCATCAAGGAGAAGAATAGCGACACGGAGGAGAGTGTAAAGCTTCAGTTTATCGACGCAGGTCCTCTTTCTACAGCTGAGCTTGCTGTAGGACAGGCACGTAACGAGGTAATTCACTTTGCAGAGATCTCACGACGTGGTGTAGATTTCATCCGCAAGGCTGTCGACGCCAAGAGCGACAAGGAGTTCGAGGCGGCACGTCAAAAGTTGGTCAAGTATGAGGAGATTTCGGACCGTATCGAGTATGAGATAGCTCAGTTCCTCAACGCACTACCCGAGGATAGCATCTCGGAGGAGACACGCACCGAGACCAAGCGTATGTACAAGATTATCAGCGAGCTTGAGAGCCTTGGCGACTCGGGCGAGAGCATCAGCCGAATATTGGCTCGCCGCAATAGCCACGAGCAGACATTCAACGAGGAGCAGAAGGCCCGAATCGAATCAATGCTTGAGGCTGTAGATAAGGCTTACGGCGTGATGATTGATAACCTCAAGGCCGATGTATTCGAGCCAATAGGTCTCCGAATGGCTACCGACTGCGAGATTGAGATAAACGAGCTTCGCAACAACATCCGCGAGGAGGAGATCTTCAAGCTCGAGAAGGGTGAGACTAAGTATCAGTCGAGCGTCTACTATCTCGATACCGTTTCGGAGATTGAACGCATGGGTGACTTTATCATCAACATCTCACAGGCACTCGACAAGTAATAGGTCGCAAAAAAACATAGAGAAATAGGGAGCTTGCTGGCTCCCTATTTTCATATATACGTTAGAAGTTGTACTGCGCCATTAGGCTGATGCGATTCGAGGCACCCTTCGAGCCTCCAACATCCTTACGTCCACCGTGAAGATACTCAACAGCTACGGTGAAGTTGCGTGTAACGTTACAGAAAGCGTTGGCAAAGATGTAGTGACCGTTAGAGTATTGATTATCCGATAGCGCACCTTTATGCTTCTCGAGGTGCACCTCGGAGTAGCCTCCTGCAAACCATAGCATGTCGGGGATAATGTTTAGCTGTGCCGCAGCCTGCCAGCCCCACATGGGCAGTGTCTGTAGGCGTGTAGGGCTCTCTGGTGCGTAGACAAAGTCGTATGGAGAGCCTGTAAGGTCCTGGATATATGGCGTGATACCGCGACCATAGACGCCATTCATAAATAGGTCTACCCAGCGACCGAGCTCTATATGACCACTAAACTGCACGCCCCAACCAAGCTGTGTGGTGTTCTTACCGAGTCGGTTGTCGTGAAGATACATATCGCGAATAACACCCGAGACACGTAGATGGCTTGTGCGATTTTCACCCCAAGCATACTGCAAATAGGCAATACCATCTGGAACGCGCTGATATATAGGTGAGAAGTGTTCGCCGTAGGTAGCATTAACCACGGGCATCTCGGCAGCTACACCAAAGGTTATATGATCACGGAAGCAGGTATGCTCATAACGTATCATCTCCGTGAAGCGGAAGTTGTAGGCATTAGGGCCCTGAAAGTCTACCGTGGTGGGTGCCGCCATGAGGTCGCAGAAGGTAGACACATCACGACCCACCGTAAAACCTAAGAACTGCACGTAGGCCGAACGTAGACGTGGGATATACGAAAACTCATCGCCACCGCGGAAGTCGATGTCGGTAAATGCCACGACACGACCAATGCTATTGGTCTGAATGATACCCTTTAGGAAGATGCGCGAGGTAGAGGCATCCATCATAACTCGTTGGCGATTAGCATAGTTACGCGACATAGGTATATCGTATGGCACGAAATCGATGTTACCCATGGCTCCCATAAAGTCGTAGCTTGTACGCAGGTTTACCGAGGCACCCAAGCCCAATAAAAACTTATTGTCGCGCGTGGCGAAGATAAACTGAGGGTTGTGGGGTTGCTGGAAACCGTGGCGCTCGGTCTCGGCAAAGACCAGATGAGAGTGCAACGCATCATCCTTACAATGCTTGTCGCCCTTGTGTCGACTCTGCGCAACTACAGGCGATGCTCCAAATAGCAGTGCTAAGAACACTAATAGTGATAGTACATGATGTTTCATAGACGATTGTTTTAGTTAATAAGGTAAATATGTCTCACATATTTTCGCAACTTATATGCCAAAGAAAGTGGGTCAACGCGATAGAGTCCTCGCCGCAGATAGCAATTTTTTAATAAAAATGCATTGCAGTTTCATAAAAACTCATTAATTTAGTAGTCGAAAACCTAAATTAACTACCACTCATCAAGAGTGAATGTAAAACCTTAAAAACTAAGAATTATGATTATCGGTGTTCCCAAGGAGATTAAAAACAACGAAAATCGTGTTGGTCTCACCCCATCAGGCGTTATGGAACTTGTTCGTCGTGGCCACGAGGTATACGTGCAGGCGACAGCTGGCGTAAACAGCGGTTTTAGCGATGAGGATTATGTTGGTCAGGGAGCCAAGATACTGCCTACGATAGAGGATGTCTACGCCAAGGCAGAGATGATAGTTAAGGTTAAGGAGCCTATCGCCTCGGAGTATGCTCTTGTGCGCAAGGGACAGATTCTCTTCACCTACTTCCACTTCGCAAGTAGCGAGCCACTCACTAAGGCGATGATTGATAGCGGTGCCATCTGCTGCGCCTACGAGACCGTTGAGCGTAAGGACCGCTCGTTGCCACTGCTTATCCCTATGTCGGAGGTGGCAGGTCGTATGTCTACACAAGAGGGTCGCTACTTCTTGGAGAAGCCACGTGGCGGCAAGGGTGTATTGCTTGGAGGCGTTCCGGGCGTTAAACCCGCGAAGGTATTTGTTATTGGCGCAGGCGTCGTAGGCACCGCTGCAGCACGCACAGCAGCAGGTACTGGTGCAGATGTTACCATATGTGACATCTCATTGCAGCGCCTAACATATCTTGCCGACGTGATGCCCAAGAACGTAAAGACGCTGATGTCGTCGGAGTACAACATACGCCAGGAGCTTAAGACAGCCGACTTGGTTATCGGCTCTGTGCTTATCCCCGGAGCCAAGGCGCCCAAACTCGTTACGCGCGATATGCTTAAGGATATGCAGCCAGGCACAGTTATGGTGGATGTGGCCATCGACCAGGGTGGTTGCTTCGAGACCTCGCGCCCCACAACTCATGAGGATCCAGTATACTACGTTGATGGCATCCTTCACTACTGTGTGGCTAACATTCCAGGCGCTGTGCCATACACCTCTACACTGGCACTCACCAACGCCACAATGCCCTATGTTCTTCAGCTTGCTAACAAGGGCTGGCGTGATGCCTGCCGCGATAACGAGGAGCTGCGTAAGGGACTCAATATTGTCGAGGGTAAAGTTGTGTACAAGCCTGTAGCAGAGGCTTGGGATCTCCCATACGAGGAGTTAGCAATATAGTTCGCTAAATTTAACCTTACAAGTATCAAGGGCTGACTAACTACTCTTAGTCAGTCCTTTCTCTTCTGTATTAGTAGCCATATCATCACGTAAGCCCGTGGACTGTACGATGACCATCACAACTGCAACAATGATTAAGATGAGTCCCACAACACTCGTTGTATCAATACGTTCGTCGAAGTAGAGTACACCCACAACAACTGCCGTTAGTGGCTCCATAGAGCCAAGTATAGAGGTCTGTGTGGAGCCAATACGCTTTATCGCAACAATAAGCGTATAGTCCGAGAGTACGGTGCAGACAAGTGCTAACATGATGAGGTCGCGCCAGTTGCTTAAGCGGTGCACAGGCTGGATGCCCGACGTAGCCAGTGCGTATAGGAAGAAGAGCAGCGCACCGAAAGCTAAGACGTAGAATGTTAGCACCGTAGAGTCTATCTTCGAGGCTCGGCTACGCTTTACACCGATAATATATGCGGCGTAGGTCACCACCGTAAGCAGTGCAAAGGTGACGCCACGACGGAAGTCACCCTCGGTGTGGTTACCCCAAGCTAATAGTGCCACGCCAAAGAGCGAGACAACAACTGCGATGTAGACGCTGCGCGACATTCGCTCCTTGAAGAGCCACGACATCGTTACAACGACAGCAAGCGGATATAGGAAGTGTATGGTGGTGGCGATGCCACTGGGGATATACTTATAACTCTCGAGAAGCAGTATCGCCGTCGAGGCGTAGAGTATCGAGAGTATGGCCACGACAAATACCTGGTCGGGAGCCAGCTTAAAACTACGTTGCGAAAAGAGCATTATCACAGCCATAGCCACCGTAGCCAACAGAAAGCGATAGCATAGTATCGTAGGAGAGCCCATACCCACTGCCAACAGCGATATGGTGAAGAGGGGGATAAGTCCGAATGTTGTCGATGATATCACCGCCGAGGTGACTCCCGTCAATTTATTCCATCGTGTCATAGGCATTTTGTTTGATATAACTAAAAAAATAGATACCTTTGTGCCATTATGAAGCACCTCAGAACGATACTCGCTATAGGCATAGCCATCATCGTCTCGCTCATCGTTGTAATGTCGAGCGACAAACATCATACCACAACACCCCTACCACAGCCCGCAGCGCCACAGACAGACACCATACGCTTGGTTTTTGGTGGGGACTTCATGCAACACATGCCTCAAGTGGAGGCTGCACGCACCAGAGAGGGTGGCTACGACTATAGCCGCTCAGTGGAGTACGTCGCGCTAATATTTCGCGATGCCGATGTAGCAGTACTCAACCTCGAGACTACCATAACGGCTACGGGACGTTACTCTGGCTATCCATGCTTTGCATCGCCCATAGAACTTGTCGACGAACTCAGCAATATGGGCATAGACATAGCCCTCTTGGCAAACAACCACTGTTGTGACCGCTCTGCACGCGGCATCACGACTACCATCGACGAGCTTAACAAACGCGACATTGCCCATACTGGGGTATTCACCGATAGTGCTGATTACCACCAGAACAACATCTACCGCTTTACAACTAAAGGTGTGCGCTTTGCCCTGGTGAACTACACATACGGCACCAACGGCATCCCTACACCTAAGGGAAAGATTGTCAACCTTATAGACACCAATATCATCAAGCGCGACCTACGCTCAATATCTCAGGATAGCACCGACTGTATCATAGCCTGCATGCACTGGGGCAACGAGTATGAGCGTCGCGAAAACCGCGAACAGCAACGCCTTGCAGCACTGCTAAAGCGTGAAGGTGTCGACATCATCATAGGCAGTCATCCACATGTCGTACAACCCTACTATGCAGACTCAATAGGGGTCACCTTCTACTCTCTCGGCAACCTTGTCTCGAACCAGCGTAAGCGCTACACCGACGGAGGGCTAATAGCCGAAGTTAAGGTTATCCGCTCAGACACCATAGAGGGTCTACGCTATAGTGCCGAGGCACACCCCGTGTGGGTATTGTGCCCCGACTACCGCATACTTCCACGCGAAGTGGGCGACACGCTAACCATGCCCGCTGAGTCACGCAAGGCATACGAGCTATTCATGTCAGACACCGACAAACTACTGGACAATTAGTAGTTATCGGCCATAGGCTCGAAGTAGCGCTGTTCGTGTTCACACGAGGGGCATAGCTTGGGAGCCTTAGAGGCCTTAACTATGTAGCCACAGTTGCGGCACTGCCATACAATCTCGCCATCGCGGCGGAAGAAGTCACCATCGGTAAGGCGGCTAAGCAGTTTTAGATAGCGACGTTCGTGCTCCTTCTCCACCTCAGCGACATGCTTAAACGTTAGAGCAATCTTCTGAAAGCCCTCAGCATGCGCCGTCTCAGCAAACGAGGCATACAACACCTCCCACTCCTCATGTTCACCCGCAGCAGCAGCTACGAGATTCTCCTGGGTAGTACCAATAATTCCCGCAGGGTACGAGGCATTGTGAATGGTAGCCATGCCACCCTCGAGATACTTAAAGAAGCGCTTGGCATGCTCCTTTTCCTGGTCTGCTGTGGTGTCAAAGATGGCTGCAATCTGCTCATATCCATCCTTCTTAGCCTGCGATGCAAAGTAGTTGTAGCGATTACGCGCCTGGCTCTCGCCGGCAAATGCCTTCAATAGATTCTCCTCGGTAAGAGTACCCTTAAGTGTGTTTTTCATAACGATAAAATGTTAGTTGATTAAGATATACACCCCTGCTCACTACAAAACACACGCCAAAAACAATACCCCCATAAATGGGGGTTGTATAATTCGGCTAATGGTTGTATTTTTGCGCCGTTATTTGAATATGCGTATAGCGTGAAGAGATTTTTAACCATATTAGCACTGCTTGTGGCACTTGAGGCGACAGCCCAGGTGACCGTAGACTCGTTGCATTACGACATCGAGAGTGTCAAAATATCGGCAGCCATGCCCAACAAGAGTGCTATGCGTTCGCCCATCTCTGCCACCTCTATTAACATGGGACGCTTAGAGCAGGAGGGAATAGCATCCATCAAGGATATATCGCTTATCGCACCTAACTTCTACCAGCCCGACTACGGCTCGTCTATCACCTCGTCTATATATGTACGTGGCTTCGGCTCACGTATCGACCAGCCAGTGCTTGGCGTCGTTGTTGACGACATTACGCTGATGAATAAGAACGTCTACGACTTCTCGTTCTACGACATCCGCTCTATCGACCTACTACGCGGCCCACAGAGTACGCTCTACGGTCGTAACACCTCGGGAGGTGTGATGAACATAACCACCCTATCGCCATTTGCATGGCAGGGTCTGCGTGCCATGGCCGAGTACTCGACAATGACATCGTACCGCGCAAAGCTATCCTACTATGCCCTACCCAAGGATAACTTCGGCATCTCAGTGGCTGCCAACTTCAACCACGATGGTGGCTACTTCCGTAATACCTACACCGATGAGATGTGTGACCGTGGCAACAACGCCTCGGCACGTCTGCGCATGCAGTGGCGTATAAACAGTCGCTGGAACCTCGACAATAGCCTCACAGCAGGCTACACTAACGAGGGTGGCTACGCCTACCACCACTACAACCCCACAACGGCAACTATCGAGCCTGTTGCCTACAACGACCCCTCGGGCTATGAGCGACTGATGATTCACGAGGGACTTGTGGCACGCTACAAGAGCGACAAGGTGCAGCTATCGTTGGCCACAAGCTACCAGTATCTCGACGACTGCATGACCCTCGACCAGGACTTTACCCCCAAGTCGATGTTCACGATGCAGCAGATGCAGCGCGAGCATACACTCACCGAGGAGATTGTCATTAAGAGTCTTGCTCATAAGCGTTGGGAGTGGCTATGTGGCGCATTTCTCTTTGCCAAGTGGTTGGACATGTCGTCGCCCGTGACATTCAAGCAGGATGGCATCGACGAGCTTATCGTGGGCAATATCAACAAGGGGTTACACACCGTATTCCCCAACAATAACATGCTTATCGGAAGTGATAATTTTGTAATTGCCAGCGACTTTAATATCCCCACCTATGGTGCTGCTTTATATCACCAGTCGCTATTCAAGTTTGGCGATTGGCGCCTAATTGCCGGCATACGTCTCGATTTGGAGCACACCTCGATGGATTACCACTCGCACGCTACTATCCCTTACTGCTTCGACCTCACGATGACCGACTTCAAGGAGCTATACTCCGAGTTTAAGGGGCGCGAGAGGCAGACATTCTTTGAGGTGCTACCAAAGGTTGTTGTCGAGTACGACACAGCAATAGGCTCCGTCTACGGCTCTATTAGTCGTGGTTACAAGGCGGGAGGCTTCAATACGCAGATATTCTCGGACATTCTGCAGGCACAGATGATGAGCGACATGATGGGCGACCTTGGCATCAAGCTCGATGGCGTGGGTGGCACCACCTACGACTCAGCCTCTGCAACGCGTTACAAGCCAGAGACAAGCTGGAACTTCGAGCTTGGCACACACCTTACGCCAACACCGAGTCTAAAGCTCGACGCCTCGCTCTTCTGGATTGAGTGCTTCGACCAGCAGGTGACCGTGCTTCCCCATGGCAAGAACACAGGACGTATGATGTCGAACGCCGCACGCGCACGTAGTTTCGGTGCAGAGCTTAGTGCCACTTATGGTTACGAGGGTCTGCAATTGCGTGGTGACTACGGCTACACCAATGCCCGCTTCCGCGAGTATAACGACGGCATAGGCGACTATGCCGGTAAGCGACTACCCTACGCCCCTGAGCACACCGTGGCACTCTCCGTATCATATAGACTATGGTTCGACAACCCCACAATTCAGGGCATAACCTTCATGGCAGATTGGCGAGGCACAGGTTCCATCTACTGGAACGAGGCCAACACCCTGCATCAGCCATTCTACTCAACACTTGGGGCTCAGGTATCGCTACGCATGAACAGCGTGGAGCTGACACTATGGGGTCGCAACCTCACAAACACACGCTACAACGTCTTCTATTTTAAGAGTGTAGGCGAGGAGTTCTTCTCCCAGGGAGCTCCCCTGCACGCAGGCATACGACTAAATATAACGCTTTAATATTATGAGAACATTTCAACTATTTTTAGGTCTCGCACTTATGACACTGCTTGGTGTAGCATGCGAGAATGGCAACAACAACGACCTACCTAACAACCCCGTGGAGCAGAAGTGCTACAAGGGTACAATGGTGGTTGACCAGAACGACGGCACCTTCTACACCCAGGAGGATGTAGAGGTGGACTTCGAAATTAAGGATGGTAAGCTCAACTTCGTTATGTGTCAAGTGAAGTTCGCCAAGGGTATGCCCCTCAAGCTTGATATGGTTGTTGAGGGCGCTGATTACGTAGATAACGACGGTAGCTACACCATCTCTGGTGACGGCATTATTCCCTACGCTATGGGTGGTCCTTTCGAGAAGTTTACTATCACCAAGCTCAATGGCACCATCACCGACACAGAGTTTGAGATGGAGTTTATGTGTGGCGAGTATCCCGTAACCTACGCGGGCACAAAGTAGCAAAGCTATGATTTACGCCATTGCGATATACTTGACTGCAATCACCCTCATTACGTTCATCGCGTTTGCCATCGACAAGTCGAAATCGAAGTCGAAGAGCCGACGTATACCCGAGCTTACACTGCTTATTATGTCCGCCATAGGTGGTAGTCTTGGAGCGCTGCTTGCCATGCACTTCGTGCGCCACAAGACACAGCATGCCAAGTTTAAGTATGGCATACCTGCCATGCTCGCAGCTCACATAGCACTGCTTGCCTACGTGCTACTTTGGTAGCAGAGGTGTAAAAGATAAGGGACGCTGAATGAAGCGTCCCTTATTTCGTATCTATTACCAATTTCCTTGCTGAGGTATGGTGTTACATGTCTCAGCACTCTCCCCAGGCAGCACCTCAAGCTCCGACTTCGAGATAAGCCACCAACCACGATAGTAGAAGATGGCAGTGGCCAAAACTCCAACAAGCAAAACAATTACAGGGATATCTTCACTAAACAACTTACTATACACCTCTAAAAGCACAAATCCAATTATAATAAAAGCGTATACAATGTTAATAATATACGATATTAATAGGCTTTTAGCTCCCTGCACAGCCTTGAAGGGGAGTGTCTTCGACAGACTCAATTTCACAAGTCCAACTCCCTGTAGAATTAGCGCGGTCAACGATGATATAACCATCAGCAAACTAACAATACCAAGAATTCTATATGCTAATATTAAAGTATCAACACTTACAGTCGCCGTGGTAAATGGTGTTGTTATAAGCTGCATAACAACTGCGACTACTCCAGCAATTAGATTAATAAGCAAACCTATTGCGTAGAGTTTGATACCCTTTGCATCGCTACGTTCTACGGCCGATTCGCTCCACTCTTTTACATTTCCATAGAAACGCCAATTCAAGCAGTAGATTGCAATAGCCACCACGAACGCCAAGATACCAATGACAAAGATAAAAGCTTCCGACTCTAAAGCGATAGCTAATATCACAAAAAAGATGTAGGCTGCAATAAGAGACAATGCTGTAATCAAGATTGCAAGCTGTGTTCTCCACAAGCTCTTCACCGACTCTTTCCAGTTTTTAGCTCGGCGAACTGCCAATTCGTAAGGTGACAAAGGTGCCATAAAAGTAAATTAAAATGTTAATATTATTTGTTTGGGTTATTTGCGGAAGATAAAGTAGACGGCAAGTACCAAGCACAGGAAGCCTATATAGTGGTTCCACTTCAAGCCCTCGTGCATAAAGATTGCCATAAAGAGCGAGAAGACCACCAGCGAGACAACCTCCTGAATAACCTTCAAGTGCCACAACGTAAAGGGACCACCAAACTCTGCGCTACCAATGCGATTGGCAGGCACCTGAAAGCAGTACTCCAACAGGGCCACACCCCAGCTAACAAGGATGATAGCGAGCATACCATAGCGTTCGAGTTTCGACTTAAAGGCGATGTGTCCATACCATGCCAAGGTCATAAATATATTTGAGCAGACCAAAAGTGCAACGGTCGAGATTCCTCTTACCAACATGATCTAATAATTTTCTACGTATATAAAGAGTTATAGGGGATGATATAGCTATCACAAAAGTAAGAAAAAAATATCAAAAAAGTGACCTATCCACTATTTTTTTTGTCTATCTTATAATTTCGTTGTACTTTTACACCGAATATTTCAAACTATAACCAATTAATGATGAACAAATTTTTAGGACTTACCGCTATGGGAATTTTTGCAGTGTCAACCATGGCGAGTGCTCAGGAGGCTGAGCAGCCCTGGATTGTCGATCGCTTCGACGACATAAAGGTTATCCGCTACGAGGTACCCGGATTCGATAACCTTACGCTCAAGGAGAAGCAGTATGTTTACTACCTCTCTGAGGCAGCGAAGTGTGGCCGCGACATTCTCTTCGATCAGAACTTTAAGTATGGCCTTGCCGTACGTCGTACGTTAGAGACACTCTACACCGAGGGTCGTAACACCGCAGAGGCCGAGAGCGAGGAGTTCAAGGCTATGGAGAAGTATTTGAAGAAGGTGTGGTTTGCTAACGGCATCCACCACCACTACTCTAACGACAAGTTCACCCCAGAGTTCTCTGAGGAGTGGTTCCGTGGTCAGTTGGCGCTCTACATTAACGACGATAATCGCCAGATTGACAACGACCTACTCTGCCGCATCATCTTCGACAAGGAGCTCTATGCATCACGCCTAAACCAGAAGGCTGGCGTTGACGTAATCACCGCTTCGGCAAACAACTACTACGAGGGAGTTAACCAGGAGGAGGTTGAGGCATTCTACGCAGCTATGGCTGCTGCCGACGAGGGTAACCCCGAGCCCATCTCTTACGGTCTTAACTCAAAGCTCGTAAAGGACGAGAATGGCGAGATTGTAGAGCGCGTATGGCATATTGGTGGCATGTACTCACCTGCAATCGAGCAGATTGTCTTCTGGCTTGAGAAGGCTAAGAAGGTAGCTAACCCCGAGCAGCGCAAATATGTCCAGGCTCTTATCGACTACTACCGCACTGGTGACCTCGCCCTATTCGACAAGTATAACATCCTCTGGGTACGCGACACCGATACTAACGTCGACTTCGTAAACGGCTTTATCGAGAGCTATGGCGATCCACTTGGCCGTAAGGCTTCGTGGGAGTCTGTAGTAAACTTCCGCGATGTGGAGGCTTGCAAGCGTACCGAGATAATGGCAGCTAATGCACAGTGGTTCGAGGATCACGCCCCCATCAACCCTGCATACCGCAAGGAGGAGGTTAAGGGTGTATCTGCAAAGGTAATCACCGTGGCTATGCTTGGTGGCGACTGCTTCCCTGCAACAGCTATCGGCATCAACCTTCCCAACGCCGACTGGATTCGTAAGGAGCACGGCTCAAAGTCAGTAACCATCGACAATATTACCTATGCTTACGCTAAGGCTGCTGAGGGCAACGGCTTCAATGAGGAGTTCGTATTGCGCGAGGCTGACCGCGAGCGTATGCGCCTCTACGGCAAGCTCTCAGACGACCTCCACACCGACCTTCACGAGTGTTTGGGTCACGGTTCTGGTCAGCTTGCTCCTGGCACAAAGGGTGACGAGCTTCGCACCTACTCTTCAACATTGGAGGAGGCACGTGCCGACCTATTCGCTCTCTACTACCTCGGCGATGAGAAGCTTGTAGAGATTGGTCTTATCCCCACGTTGGATGTTGCTTGGGCACAGTACAGCAAGTATATCATGAACGGTATGCAGACACAGCTCTCGCGTATCGAGCTTGGCAAGGATGTAGAGGAGTCGCACATGCGTAACCGTAAGCTTATCGCCGAGTGGTGCTACGAGAAGGGCAAGGCCGAGAACGTAATTGAAATCGTTGAGCAGGATGGCAAGCACTACGTTGTTGTCAACGACTTCGTACGTCTCCGCGAGCTCTTCGGCGAGCTTCTCTGCGAGGTACAGCGCATCAAGTCGGAGGGTGACTACGAGGCAGGTAAGGCACTCGTTGAGAACTACGCCGTTAAGGTTGACCCCGAGTTCCACGCCGAGGTTATCGCTCGTAATCAGGCACTTAACATCGAGCCTTATGGTGGCTTTGTGAACCCATCATACGAGCTTGTATACGACAAGAAGGGTCGTATCATCGACGTTAAGGTATGCTACGACAGCCAGTACGTTGAGCAGCACCTCGAGTACTCAAAGAACTACTCATTCCTCCCCACTATGAACTAATCGAGTAGGGAGAACAAAACGAATAACCGCAGATGGCAATCGCCACCTGCGGTTATTTTTTACCGCGCTTAATGTTAATCCTTATCCAAGAAGCGCTCATCGAAATTTACCAAATATACGCACTCCGTAGCTCGCGTTATGGCCGTATAGAGCCAACGCATCATATCCCTCGACATCTCCTCATCTCCAAATAAGCATCGATCCACAAAGACTGCTTTCCACTGTCCACCCTGCGCCTTATGGCAGGTCACAGCGTAGGCAAATTTCACCTGCATGGCATTAAAGTGGTGGTTCTCACGGATGGCACGGTAGCGTTTCGTGCGCGACTTAATATCCTCATAGTCCTTCTCCACCTCGTAGAACAGCTTGCGGCTCTCTTCACGTGTTAGCGACGGTGACTCCGAAGCAAGCGTATCGAGCATAACCTTCGCCTCCATGGTGTAGTCGTCGTAGTCGGGGAACTCTACCACAGCGTCTATAAACCTAAAGCCGTAGAACTCCTCGAAACGTCGAATGCGCTTAAGACGCACAACATCGCCATTTGCCACAAACGACATTGGCGACTGCTCATCACGCTCAGCATAGAAGTAGTTATTCTTGACAATCATCAGCATATCGCCACTCTCGATCTCCTCCTCGGCCGAGAGGTTATAGCGGCGAATGCCCTCATTATAACGATTAGCGCGCTTATTCGAGCGGGTGATTACAATGGTCTCATCGCGTCCATATTTAGAGTAACAATCCTCCAATGCCTCCAACAGTTCACCACCCTCGACACTACGGAAGTCTGGATACGACATATCGAAGCGAGGAATCTCGTAGAGGCGATTTTCGAGCATACAGCGTAGCATAGTTGCATTAAACAGGATGCCTGAATCCTGAGTCTGACGCACCACCTCATCCATCGTTGTGTACTCCACATCGCCATACGGCAGCAGCTCCGCGGGGTCGAGTGCAGGGCTGTAGTCGATACCTACGGGCGGAAGCTGTGCATCGTCACCGACAAGCATCAAGCGACACTCCTTACCGCTACGCACATACTTCACCAAATCCTCAAGCAGGTTACCCGAGCCAAACATCGCCCCCTCGGATGATGCCGTGGAGAGCATCGATGCCTCATCGACGATATAGACTACATTTTTATCCTTATTGAAGTCGAGCGAGAATTTCGACTCATAGTCAGCCATCGTACGCTCGCGATATATCTTCTTGTGAATGGTGTAGGCATCCTTTTGAGCATAGTGTGATAGCACTTTTGCAGCACGACCCGTAGGTGCAAGGAGTATCGTTTTGATACCTAAGTCGTTAAGAGCAGCAACAAACGCAGCTATTATGGTCGTTTTACCTGTTCCGGCATAACCGTTGAGCAGAAAAATACGTTCGTAGTCGTCGTCAACAACCCACTCCGATAATTTTTCTATTATTTTTTTTTGGTTAATTGTTGCGTCAACCAATAATTTTGCGTAAATTTGATGCGAAATATGTGTACTATGCATGTGCATTATATTTTTACAGTATAACAACGACGATACAAACTTAATAAAAAAATAACTAAAAATGAAAAATTCAAGATCTATCGTACTTCTCTTGGCCACTTTTGTGATGGTTGGAGTCGTAGCAGTTCTTATTTGGATGATTGTTGGTCAGGTAGCTACCCCCATCCAGTTCGAGAAGCATTTTGAGGAGCGCTCTAACGAGGTTATCGAGAAGGAGCAGCACATCATCAAGCTCGTACAGGCTTACCGCGACAACAACCCCAAGAAGGAGTTCACAACTAACTGGGATGAGCTTATCGACTTTGCATTGAATGGCGATGTACAGTTCCGTAGCCAGATCTACGATGAGTACAACCTTGGTGGTATGGTTTGGGACGAGGCAAAGCAGGACTCTGTATACATGGAGTCATTCGCCGAGATTCGTGAGCGTGAGCTTAAGAAGGACAAGAACTGGAAGAATGAGCGCATCGTCACAGTGCCTGCACGCGATACCATCTTCAACGACGTACTCGGCAATTGCCGTCTTACCGAGGAGGATATTCGCAACTTGCGCTACATCCCCTACACTGACAACACTATTGAGTTCCAGCTCGACACAGCAACATACGAGGCTGGCGCTTATAAGACACATCTCATTCGTTGCCACGCTCCTTACGTGACATTCATCGACACCAAGACCTACAACCAGGAGTTCTGGAACATGCTCAACGATCAGTTTGAGTTGTTCGTTAACCACCAGGAGGCTAACGAGGATATGAAGAAGATGAAGGCTGACGGCATCAAGGCATCTATTGAGAAGGATGAGAAGTATATGATTGGTAACAGCCATCCTATCCCAATGGACATTGAGTTCTTTGGTATCTCATTTGGTAGCCTTGAGGAGCCTACTAACGAGGCTATGAATATTGGTTGGTAGTGTTAAATAGTCATGACGCAATCAACGTCTAATAGTGTGTCCATCCGCCTTAAGTCGGGTGGGCACTCTTTTTCAACCACAGAGCTTGATGTGGTGCGTGGTGCCACGCTTCCAGTGGAGGTCGTGACACTCACGGCAAAGATCACGCTTGTACCTGTAGAGTTCTTCGACGCAGAGCACGCCGCCGACTATCTCGCAGAGGTGGGCATGGCGCCAAGCATCAACGAAGTAGCCGTATCAACCGTGCCATGCAATGGCATGGTGGCTGTAATGGCAATAAATCGACACTGCTACGATGAGCTTAAAGCATCCATACCCGCGGGCATCACCTTCACCACCCCACTTCTCGACAATGAGACCATGAGCGAGGGTAGCATCCTACACCTGGAGCATGAGACTCTCTACGTACGCATCTACAGCAATGGTCTACGTTTTGCCGAGGCAATGGAGTGTAAGAACGATGCTGATGTGCTCTACTACCTCGCATCGATAAACGAGGTCTACAACATATATAATACACGCGCACGCGCGAAGGGTGACACAGCTCGCCTGCAGCGCCTATGCAAGAAAGTCTTTCGAGAGCTATGCGAATAATCAGTGGTAAGTATCGCGGCCGTACAATAGTACCTCCGCGTAACCTGCGCGCACGTCCCACAACGGACTTTGCCAAGGAGAACCTGTTTAACGTGCTTGTAAACCTCGTAGATTTCGAGGAGCTCGACGTACTCGACCTCTTCTCGGGTACAGGCTCTATAAGTTATGAGTTCGCCTCACGTGAGGCACGTAGCGTCACCTCTGTGGAGGTAAACAGCGTGCACCACAACTTCATCCGTCAAACTGCGCGTGACCTTAAGTTCGAGAATTTCTACGCCGTAAAGGCTAACGTATTCCTCTATCTTAAGAGCTGTACCAAACAATTTGACCTAATCTTCTCGGATGCTCCCTACGATTTGGAGGGTAGTGAGGAGGTTATTCGCCTGGTATTTGAGCGCAACCTACTCCGCGATGGTGGAATATTAATATTTGAGCACTCGAAAGACAGAAACGTAAGCGACATGCCAAACTTTTGGCAAACAAGAAGTTATGGTAGTGTACAGTTTTCGTTTTTCAAAAAAGAGTAATTTTTTTTCGAAAAAAGTTGCGAAAAAATTTGCAGGTTAGAAAAATTGTAGTACCTTTGCATCGCAATCAAGAGATAACGGTTGCGAGTTCTTAAAATGGTGCGTTAGTTCAGCTGGTTAGAATACGTGCCTGTCACGCACGGGGTCAGGGGTTCGAGTCCCCTACGCACCGCCAGAGAGGATGATCGAAAGGTCATCCTTTTTTTGTGTTGACTGGGGTGGGGAAGACTTCGGAGTCGAGGAGCTTCGCTCTTGTAGTTGGGAGATATGATGTCCTGGCATACAAGCACGCCAGACACCAATCTCCCAACTACTGCCACTGGCAGTCTCGCCTCCTTACCAATGTACTACTCTGTCGTTGTGTAGTGGTAATGGTGTGGGGCTGAGCCGATATGATAGTGATTTATTGCTCGACCTACGGTCTGCGCTATTGTTTCAGTGGTATCGGCTCTACTGCTTTGCAGTTCGAGTCCCCTACGCACCGCCAGAGAGGATGATCGAAAGGTCATCCTTTTTTTTGTATTGACTGGGGGAAAGACTTCGGAGTCGAGGAGCTTCGCTCTTCCAGTTGGGAGATAGGTGGGGTACTTGTTATGTCGAGACGTAGCAACGAAAAGGAGCGTAGCGAACTTAAAGGGAGGTTTGGAGGGATTGTATATATGACAGTTTACTGCTATTGCTGAGTAAGCTGCACAAAGAAAAAAGAGAGCCGAAGCTCTCTTTTTTCTTTGTGCATAAGAAGCTTACTCAGCAATAGGAGTAACGCTCACGTATGACTTACCAGATGCCTTCTTGCAGAAGCCAACTGTACCGTCAACCAATGCAAAAAGTGTGTGGTCCTTACCCATACCCACGTTCTCGCCGGGGTTGTGTACTGTACCGCGCTGACGAACGATAATGTTACCCGCCTTAGCGAACTGACCACCGAAAAGCTTTACACCGAGTCGCTTGCTCTCTGACTCACGGCCGTTCTTCGAACTACCAACACCTTTTTTGTGTGCCATTTTCTACTTCGATTTAAGGGTTTAACAATTAATCTCCTCAACGAGAACCTGTGTCAGATACTGACGGTGACCGTTACACTTCTGATAACCTGTTCTACGCTTCTTCTTGAACACGAGGACCTTATCGTCCTTGAGGTGCTTCAAGATCTTGCACTTTACTGAGGCGCCTTCTACTACAGGTGCACCTACCTTAACCTGACCGTCGTTGTCTACAAGCAGGACCTTGTCGAAGCTCACTGACGAGTTTTCCTCGCCCTGAAGACGGTGAACATAGAGCTTTCGACCACTCTCAGCCTTGAACTGCTGACCTGCAATCTCTACTATTACGTACATTTAATCTAATAATTAAAGTGTTTAGCGCGGCAAATGTACGAAATATTTTCGAATCTGCAAGCACTATCATCCTCTTTTTTCACTTTTTACGATAATTTTCATCCATTTAGCCTTTGGCACACTTTTAGTCGATAGCGATGCGTTAGAAAAATAACAATATGCAGGCTATCTTTGCAAAAGATTGACCAGCTATTGGAAATGTCGAAATAATTTATTAACTTTGAAAAGTGGTTGATAATGGCCCATCAACATTAGTCACATGACCGCCAAAACTACATACATGATGATTGACGACAACATACGAAAGTATCTCCTTACCGAGCAGCTAAATGCCGCCGTGCGTGCTGGCGCCGAGATTATGAAGATATATAAGCAGAGCGACGACTACGACATCACCCTCAAGAGCGATCACACGCCCATAACCATTGCCGACCGCCTTGCTCACAACTCCATAAAGGAGTCGTTAGGAGCCACGCGCATACCCATACTCTCGGAGGAGGGACGCTCGATGCTCTACGAGGAGCGATGCAACTGGGAGCTATTCTGGCTTGTCGACCCATTAGATGGCACTGTCGAGTTCATCAAAGGCAACAACGAGTTCACGGTAAACATTGCCCTTATGGAGAACAACATCTGCATAAGCGCCATTGTCTACGTGCCCTATCACCACAAGATGTATATCGCCGAGCGTGGTCATGGCGCGTGGGTAATGTACGATGTAGCACCCGACGCCGACCCTGCGTATACCTACGAGGAGATACACGCCAACAGCGAGCAACTGCCCCTAAAGAGCGCCGAGCATGACAAATTCCGCGTAGCTGTATCGCGCTCGCACCAAACACCCGAGACCCATGCCCACATAGAGACGCTATATGCCGAGCACCCCGAGATAGAGATAATCGAACAGGGCAGCTCCTACAAATTCTGTCTCCTTGCCGAGGGCACGGTCGACTACTATGTGCGCACCACAGCCACGTCGGAGTGGGATACTGCGGCAGGCGAACTTATACTTGCAGAGGCTGGTGGCACAACGCACGCCTACCCCACTGGCGAACAGCTTACATACAATAAAGAGGTATTGGACAATCCATGGTTTATAGCACGCCGCTAAAAAAGTTTTCACCATATAGTCACAAAATATGCCCTACACGCCTACGTGCAGGGCATATTTTCATTACTTATAACGCTATAAAAAATAACAATTTGACTTTTTGTGTTTGTTGTATTATTTTTGCACCGTAGAAACTAAGTAACAACTAAAAAAGATAAATACTATGGCAACAATACATTTGACAAAGGGCGGCTTCGAGAACCGCATAGCAAAGATAGATGAGATGGCAACCCAGTGGCGTTTCTTGGGCACACGCCCAGCGCTTATAGACTTCTACGCCTCGTGGTGTGGCCCCTGCCAGCGCCTCTCGCCCATTATTGACGAGTTGGCCGAGGAGTACGAAGGCAAAGTAGACATCTACAAGGTAGACGTCGATGCTGAGGAGGATCTCGCACGCCTATTCAGGGTGCGTTCTATACCCACTCTGGTATATATTCCAATGGGTGAGTTGCCCATCGTAGAGCTTGGTGGCAAGGGTAAGGGCGAAATCAAAGAGAAGCTCAACGCGCTGATTAAGTAAAAACAACTAAAATAAAATCTCCTCGTACCAGTAGTGCTACGAGGAGATTTTATTATATAGGTCGCAGGTCTACTCTACGTAGTTACGAATACCCTCGATAGGACGTGGTAGCTCCAACGCTATCTCCTCGGCTTCCGCTGACTGAAGTTCTGGCTTTGGTGAGGTGGTAATGCTACGCCCCGTAACCGATGCCAAGGCTACAGCAAGCGCTATGTCATGCTCTTGGTCACCCCAGTCGGCACGAGGCAGTGGATAGTTGCTATCACTTACGCCATACTCATTGGTCTCACTCGTAAGGTCCACATCGGGAGCTATGCCCTCACCCCAATCACCAAAGCCCTTGGCATTAAAACACATAAAGGTAATCGGAGCATACTCAAGATGTATATTGTTTATCGTGCGGCGCGTAACGTCCATACCGCAGTTCTTACCCTCGGTGGTAGAGCCAACAAGTGTTACAGGGAAGTCTAACCCCCTGAGGCCCATAATTACAAGTTCCGAGGCTGAGGCCGAATTGTCGGAGCAGATTACCGTAAGGCGCTCCAAATTAGTAAAGTGCTCACCGGTATTCTCAAGCGTAAACTGCGCCGACACATCACTCTTGGTATTATTCGGGTTACGCTTAATGGCACACAACACCTGACCATCCATTGTAGCTGGAGCAAGTGCCGAGCATAGCTTAACGGCCGAGGACAACGAACCGCCGCCATTGCAACGAAGGTCGAGGATAACCTCTCCAACACCCTCATCCACAAAGCGTTGAATCACAGCAAGCAAATCATCATCATACTCACTTTCGAAGCCCGTATATACGATGTAGCCCACTCTCTCGGCATAGCCGTCGACATCAATCACCTCGCTATACACCACAGGAGTCTCATGGTATGCGCCCTTAGCGAGCTCCACGCTAAGCGTCTCCTTTGTGGTCTGGCGACTTAGGTCGAGTTTGAGGGTAGAGGCCGTATTACTCTGAATCGCATTGAAGTGATTCATATAGTTGCTCGATGTGATATACCCATCTCCTACCATAGTGACTATATCGCCACGCTTGACACCCGCCTTTTCTGCTGGAGAGTTGGGATAGACTGACTCCACAACGAATCCGTAGTAGTTATTATCCCTATTGATGATAAGAATGGTGTAGTGCAGGTTGATACCAAAACCTGAGACCTCGGCACGAGTGGCTGATGGCACCTCACGAATATAGGAGTAGAATATGCGCTGACCCTTGTTATTCACATAGCCATCATCGCGATTAGTTTCGAGCCTGCCGAGCGTATTCGACAGATAGCTCTCCCACTCCAATCGTCTATCAAAGCTATTACACTTCTCCCTCACCTCGTCGAGCCAATAGTACTCAAACTCAAGGCGCTGATCGATATAGTCTATAATAGCCTGGTTCTCCACCGTATTACCTCCAGTGCTGGGCCCATCAACGCCATAGCGAGAAGAATTGGTACATGCGACAATAAGTGTAGTCAAGCAGATGATAATGCGTTTCATCTATTGTAAGCATTAATTTACATATAAACTATGGGGAGTAGATGCCTACGCCCCATAGTACTATTATCTATGATTTGTGACAGTTTATGCTAGCACCTCATCAGCCAAGCGCTCCAACGCGGGCATATCCGATGGCTTAAGACGCGACATGATAGTTACCATAGTCTCCGCCACAGTGACATCCTTAAACTTCTCTATAATTGCACGCATAGCCTTACCTGCCGAAGGTGCCCACGAGCCATTCTCGATGATACCTATGCGGCGCTTCGAGAAGTTCTTGATAGCGAGGTGATGCAAGAAGTCGTGCATGGGAGGGAATACGTCTGCATCATACGAAGCTGCAGCAACCACAAGACGGCTATAACGGAAAGCATCCTCCACAGCCTCAGCCATATCGCAGCGCGACAAATCAGCAACAACCACCTTCTCAGCGCCCTTAGCACGAAGAATATCGGCAAACTTGCGCGCCACCTCTGCCGTATTACCGTGGATTGAGGCATAGGCTACAAGCACACCCTCAGTCTCGGGCTCATACTTGCTCCACTTATCGTAGAGATCGATATAGTAGCCAAGATTCTCAGTAAGGATAGGACCATGCAATGGGCAGATGATAGCGATATCGAGGCCTGCAGCCTTCTTAAGGAGTGCCTGCACAGGTGCACCATACTTACCGCAGATGTTGAAATAATAGCGGCGAGCCTCGCATGCCCACTCACCTCCGTTACACAAAGCACCGAACTTACCGAAACCATCAGCCGAGAAGAGCACCTTGTCAGTGCTATCGTAGGTCACCATAACCTCTGGCCAGTGAACCATAGGCGCCATGGCGAAGTGGAGTGTGCGACCACCCAACGAGAGAGTGTCACCCTCCTTAACGTCTATTGTACGGCCCTCGAAAGTGGTGTCGAAGAAGAACTGAGGCAACATCTTTACAGCCTTGTCCGATGCTACAACACACATATCGGGATATAGCTCCATCACGCGGGCGATGGTGCCGGCATGGTCGGGCTCAAGATGCTGAACTACGAGGTAGTCGGGCTTACGACTACCAAGCACACTCTTCAAATTCTCCAGCCACTCGTCTGCCTTGCGGAGGTCCACCGTATCCATGATGGCAACCTTCTCATCGAGGATTACGTACGAGTTATACGATACACCCTCAGGCACAACATACTGGCTCTCGAACAAGTCAATGTCAGTATCGTCTACACCAATGTAGACAATCTTTTCGGTTATATTCTTAATCATTTTGCGTAAGTTTATTATTTATGCGACAAATATCTAATTTTTTGCCGACAAAAACAAGATTTTTGCACACTTTTTTATACCTTTGCCCACATATTTATACAAATAGTCACAAAGCAATGCACAAAATAGCAATATTACTAATATCGACACTTCTCTTCGTTGGTTGCAACAGCCAGGTGGACAATGGCAAGGAGAGCATCTACGTGACCATCACCCCGCTGCAGGCGATTGTCGAGGAGATAACCATGGGCGACTTCAACGTGGAGGTAATCGTACCCAAGGGAGCGAGCCCCGAGACATTTGAGCCTACACCCAAGCAGGTGACTGCAATGAGCGAGGCAGAGTTTATATTCTCAACAGGACTCATCGACTTCGAACAGAGCCTCGTAGGTCGCCTCTCTGGCAATGCCGAGGTGGTCAACCTCTCTGAGGGCATTGAGCTTATTGCGGGCAGCTGCTCACACGGACATAAGCACCATCACCATGGCGTAGACCCCCACATCTGGACATCGCCACGCGCCCTGCGTACGATGGTAGTAAATGCCCACGATGCCATCATGGAGCACTACCCCGATTCAACGAAGTACACCACAGCTACTGAGCAGCTTTTGGAGCGCATCGACTCGCTTGACGCCTATTGCGCACAGCGCATCAATGAGACAGGCATCGAGGCTGTGATGATATACCACCCCGCCTATACCTATTACGCCCGCGACTACTCTATCGAGCAGATAGCCATCGAGCACGATGGCAAGGAGCCCTCGCTGCGACAGACAACAGAGCTTATAGACCGTGCAAAGCGTCATGGCATCACTGCCATACTTTGCCAGCCACAGTATAGCGCCGACAAGGTGCGAGCTATTGCCGAGGAGGCTGGCGCTGAGATTATCACCACCGACCCTCTTTCGGAGGACATACTCGGTGAAATAGAGCGTATTACAGACGTTATCTGCCGTTAATTATGCATGAATCAATCATTACCATACGTGACCTTGGCGTAAGCTACGACAGAGTGCAAGCACTCGAGCATGTCGACCTCGACATATATGCTGACGACTTCATCGGAATCATAGGCCCTAACGGAGGCGGTAAAAGCACGCTGGTTAAGGCTATCATGGGCGTTATACCCTACCGCGGCACCATAACCTATGCCGACTCCATCATCCGCCACAATAAGCCACATATAGGCTACCTACCTCAGGTTTCATCCTTCGACAAGGCCTTTCCCATATCGGTATTAGAGGTTGTAATGTCGGGACTACAGACGGAGCGGGGCATGCTTCGTGGCTATGGCAGCAAGGAGCGTGAACGCGCCATGGAGGCACTGAAGGTTGCCCACCTCGACAACCTTGCCAAGCGACCTATCGGCGAGCTCTCGGGAGGTCAGCTACAGCGCGTGATGCTCTGTCGTGCAATAGTCTCGGAGCCTAAGCTGCTCGTACTTGACGAGCCTGCCAACTTTGTGGATAACCGCTTTGAGAATGAGCTATATAACCTACTACACCATCTGCACGACAAGATGGCCATCGTCATGGTATCGCACGATGTGGGCACCATTTCGAGCGTGGTTAGTAACATCGTCTGCGTCAACCGCCACGTGCACCGCCACGACTCGAATATAATCACCGAGGAGCAGCTACGCAACTACGACTGCCCCATACAGCTTATCTCGCACGGCAACGTTCCCCACACCGTCCTCGGCGCACACCACCACTGCCCCCACTGCGAGGAGTAGGAAGTAGTATACATGTAAAAGGAGAAAAAAACAATCTCTCCTCGCGCCCTAAAGCACGAGGAGAGATTGTTTTCTTCTTCAATCATTTACTTACTGTTAGACCACTCCTCACCGTATTGCAAACGATAGGCAAGTTTAATAATTCGTGTATCGTGATCTATCATCATGATGCTATCTTTCAATATTTCAATCCTCTGCTCAACTACACCCAATTCTTCGAGAGTCGATTCAGCATAGTTACTCTTTACCACCATGTCAGCCAAATAACTCTTTTGTTCAGTAAGTATCTCTATTCTGTAGTTATACACAGCAATTTGCTCATCATTGTTACGAATGGTTGCACCAATACCCCCCAACGATTGAAGATTTAGATTCCAGGCTTTATCAATATCATCAAGATGCTGACTATATAGTGATTCCTGTTCTGCTAAATAATCTTCCTCTTCACGAAACTGGTAGGAACGTTCAGTTGCTTCGATAAGGGCCTGTTCAACCAAACTTCTGAAATATAGAGCCGTTGCTCCATCAAACTTTTCTTCATAGGCCTTCTCATATTCATATGACAATCTTTCCAAATTACGCAAGTCCTCTTCTGTACGTACTAAAGGAACCTTAGACACTATAATTTGGGCATCCTTTTCTGGAGTAGTAAGCACAATACTGTCACTTTGTATATCTTGATTTTGATTACATTGCACCAATATCAAGAGGAAGAATGACACGCACACATATACTAAGCGCCTAATAGTCGACAATGCATCAAGAACTATTCTTATGTTATTCATTAAACTAATCTTCATTGTACTTATTTTTTAGTAATATATCTCATCAAGTATATAGTTACACTCCTCAAGAAAAACTTTATATGACTCACCTCCAATTTGAGTTTTAAAGGCATCCTTATACTGATTCATTTCGTCACGCGCATTTACAAACTCATCATACGTTTGCGCTGAAACGACTTTAGACGCCAATTCATCACTGTAAACATACGCCTCATTTAAATGATTTTGCCCATCAATAACTATATGAGAATCATTATCGACATGACTATCATTTGATTCTTGCGAATGTGTATCTTGTGGGATAAAAAAGAATATAATACCAATAACTGATAGTATTAGAACAAAAGCAATGATAAAAGGATATAATTTACGTCTAACTTTCGACTCTCCTTTACCTAACTCTACATCCTTACTAACTGTGTCTACTGCAGGCTTATTAGAAATAGGCACTATAGTTTCATCATTAATAGATGAATGTTTAGGAATGATAGTCTCTTCGTTAGCAACAATCTTAGTAGATTGGACACTTGGAACTATAGGAATATCAACATCGTTATTGTCTAATAGCGCCAAAAACTCCTCGGTACTATGAGGACGACGGCGACGCTGTATAAGCATCGAGGTCTCAATGGCACGACGCACGCTGGCCGAAAGGTGCGATGGCAACTCGGGGAAGCCCTCGTCAGCAATGATCGCCGCCTGGGGAGGTATAGCTCCCGTAACCAGTGTATAGAGCGTTGCGCCCAATGAGTAGATATCGGTCTCGGGCGAGAACTCCTTAACACCGCCCTGCTGATACTGCTCCATAGGGGCGTATCCAGCACTGATACCTACTGGCGTGGAGCTGGTCTGATGTCCATCGCCATCGTACTGTTTCGAGAGTCCAAAGTCGATAAGTATAGCGCGATTATCACGCTTACGAAGCATTATATTTGCAGGCTTAATATCGAGGTGCATTATACGCTGCTCGTGAATATAGCCGATTGCCGAAGCGATGATGCGGATATATTCCACAGCCTCCTCCTCTTTCAGCGCACCGCCCTTGCGAACGACATCTGCCAACGACTCACCCTCGATATATTCCATAACGTAATATGCCGTATTATTCTCGGCAAATACATCGTGGATATGAATGATATTGGGATGGTCAAGACGAGCGATAGTCTTTGCCTCCTTAATAAACTTGGCCTTGTATGCATCCATCATCTCGGCACTACCCTGCGATCCGAGCGACACGTTGTGCGAGTCAGATGTACGGTTGTAGTACTCCTTGGGGAAAAACTCCTTGATGCAGACATTTCGACCGGCCAACTCGTGCTCCGCAAGATAGGTGATACCGAAACCACCATTACCGAGCACCTTTATTATACGATACTTATCTCCTTGGAGATACATTCCAGGTCTTAGTTCCATTGCGTATAGTTTTGGGTTATGATATTTATGTGGTAAGTTCTGCTAAATACTATGCACCGATGATGGTTGAGACGTCGACCTCTGCAATTTGACCCTTGGCAAAGAGTATAGCGCGCGAGGGTAGAAACCATACAATAGTCTAAATTGGGAGTCTATCGCTTGCGGATAATGCGCTGTGCCATAGATTGGTAGCCATGAGCTGCAAGCACCAGAGCAAACTTACGCTTGATACTATAGCGCGACATCCAGAATCGTCCTAAGAACTTGCGGAATACCGACTTATACTCCTCATCTGTGAGTATGCCAGCCCTAATACTCTCGTAACCCAGAAATGCAGCCTGGAAGTTAGCACCCTTCCTATGGGTACCCTTGGGTAGAGTCTCGAAGAGAAGCTTGAGGAATAGTAGTCGCAACTCGAGCTTCTCGCGTGTGAGAGTACGTGTAATACTATTGGGGTTGATGTATAGGTTGTAGTTATACAACGCCTTCTTGACATGAGCAATCTTGATGTCGTGTAGTGTCAGCTTAACACATATTAGCAAATCCTCGGCATAGTTTAGTCCCTTAGCAAAAGATATGTTGTATTGGCTATATAAAGACCTACGAATCAACTTCGTACACAGGTAGCCAGGAATCTTACCGAGCAACAGATCGTCCAAAATATCGGATGGTCGCAGCGAGCGAGGCTTAAGCGCCCTATACGATGCCACATGCTCCTTAACCCTATAGTGGTCGCACATAACCATATCGGCATCTGTCCTTACAGCCTCAGTATAGAGCTCCTCAAGGAACGTGGGAGCAATAGTATCGTCGGGGTCGGCATGAATAGTGTACTCACCACGGGCGTTATCTATACCCACCTGACGCGCCGAGGCCACACCACCATTCTCCTTGTGTATCACCCTAATGCGCGAATCACGTGCTGCATACTCATCACACATAGCACCCGAACGATCGTTGCTACCATCATCGATAAGCAATATCTCGAAATCGGAGAATGTCTGAGCAAACACACTCTGCATGAATGTATCAAAATACTTCTCAGCGTTATATACAGCTACTATTAACGTAACCTTTGGGGCGGGCGTTGACTCCGCATGTTGTAGGCTATAATCCATCCTTAAATCTTGGGTTAGCAATGGCTTTTTTCGAGAGCTACTCACCTATGACTGTTGATACATCCACTTCGGCAATTTGACCCTTGGCAAAGAGTATCGTGCGCGATGGGAACTGCTCGATGAGCGCGATATTGTGCGTAGACATCACCACAGCACAGCCACTCTTGGCGATGTTGTGGAATATCTCCATGATACCCTCGGCAGTGACAGGGTCGAGGTTACCCGTGGGCTCGTCGGCAAGGATTAGGCGCGGATTATTCACCAAAGCACGCGCAATGGTTAGGCGCTGCTGCTCACCACCCGATAGCTCAAAGGGCATCTTATAGCTCTTATGCTCGAGGCCTACGAGCTTAAGCACATCATCGATGCGGCGACGTATATCCTCCTCGCTCTTCCACCCCGTGGCACGCATCACGTCGTAGAGATTCAGAAAGACATTGCGGTCAGTTAGGAGCTGAAAGTCCTGAAACACAATACCCATAGAGCGACGAAGCATGGGTATGCGGCTACGCTTGATATTACGTAGGTCGAAGCCTACAACCGTAGCCTCACCCTCGGCGATGTCGACCTCGGCATATAGTGTCTTAAGCAGGGTACTCTTACCCGTACCTACGCGACCAATAAGGTAGACAAACTCACCCTCGTCGACCGTGAGGTTTACGTTCGATAGCACCAGGTTATTCTCAGCACTCCTCTTTCGTGACGCCTCACCCTGATATATTGCCACATTCTTTAGCTCTATGACTCGCTTATTATCCATTTCGCTCATACGTTTATATTATGCAAAAGTAGCAATAATTTTTCTATTCCGCAAAATTTTACTACATTTGCACCGCATTTGCATTGCCACAGATGCCGCAACGATGATTCGTACTGCGAAGGCAGATAGACTTTTGGGCTATCTCAACAAATTCCGAACGTCTGACAGACAACATCGAGAGATGTCTTCAAGGGGGTGACCGGTTTTGACAGCAGGTAGAATTCGATTGTAAGCACGTCGAGCCTTGTGTGGGGTCTCGTAAAACTGAACGCTCAAGCTATAAATGGCAATAACAATTACGCACTCGCTGCCTAATTTTCTGGGAAAATTGGCTTAATCGCGTGGCCCAAGGAGGTCGTGTGACGAGTATCCCGAGAGGTCGTTCCGCTCTTTAACGGCCAATCATTATGGGGTATCATCAATTAAGAGATAGCGTGGTGTGTGCCTCGGTCATCATGCGAGATTTAGGGGCTGCGCCTCGGGTTTGGCTGTCGCCTGCCTGGCTCGAGGAAGAGGATTAAACGGTCGACTAAACGTGTAGAAAGCTCTGGGGTTCCTTGTTTGGACGCGGGTTCGACCCCCGCCACCTCCACTTTACGGTTCGCTTTTTTTTTGCGGACCGTTTTTTTGTATAATAGGCAAAGGTCTACAACCGTTGACGGTTGTTGTGTGCGCTGAGTGGATTTGTGTTTATGAGCAAGCTCCATCGCCAAATCCCCTCATCACACAAGCCTTCGGCCAAAGACCTTTGCCTGCGGTACTCATGTCGGTGGTGGTGGTTTTTTTTCGGGGTTGCCGCATATTGAGGCCATACCCCAATATGCGGCTACGAAAAAGCTTAGGCTTTTACGTTCGACTCCCCGCCACCTCCACTTTAGGTCTGCGATTTTTGTCGCGGACCTTTTTTTGTATAATAGGCAAAGGTCTACAACCGTTGACGGTTGTCGTGTGCGCTGAGTGGATTTGTGTTTATGAGCAAGCTCCATCGCCCCACCAAAACCGCTACAATCTCAACAATATAGGCCTATGGCGAAAAAAATATTTCGAATTAGTGTTGGTAGTTTGCGAAATTCTTTGTACATTTGTTTGGTTAATTCCACATTTAGAGTAAACCGAACTTTTAACAATCTATAAAACTACTGTCGTATGGCTAAAATCAAAGGAACAGTTGTAGTCGACACAGAGCATTGCAAGGGTTGTGGTGTGTGTGTAGCATCATGTCCTACCAAGACGCTCGGTTTGTCGGCCGAAGTAAACGGCAAGGGTTATCCCTTTGCTATGATGGTTGAGCCGGATAATTGTATTGGTTGCGCCTCTTGCGCTATCATCTGTCCGGATAGTTGTCTAACGGTGTATCGCCAAAAATTCGAGTAAACTATGGCAGAGAAAGAGGTAAAACTTATGAAGGGCAACGAGGTGATTGCTCATGCAGCAATTCGCTACGGTTGCGACGGCTATTTCGGCTACCCCATCACTCCCCAGTCGGAGGTTATGGAGACCCTCATGGAGCTTAAGCCTTGGGAGACCACAGGTATGGTTGTACTCCAGGCTGAGTCGGAGGTATCTTCTATTAATATGGTATACGGCGGCGCATCTACAGGTAAGCGCGTGATGACCTCTTCATCATCACCTGGTGTCAGCCTTATGTCTGAGGGCTTGAGCTACCTCGCAGGTGCCGAGCTTCCTTGCGTCATCGTAAACTGCCAGCGTGGTGGCCCAGGTCTTGGTACCATCCAGCCTTCACAGTCTGACTACTTCCAGGCATGTAAGGGTGGTGCACACGGTGACTTCCACCTCATCGTATTGGCTCCCAACTCAGTGCAGGAGATGCACGACTTCGTTGCTGATGCTTTCGACCTCGCGTTCAAGTATCGCAACCCCGCTATGATTCTCGCTGACGGCTGTATCGGCCAGATGATGGAGAAGGTAGTGTTGGCACCCCAGCGTCCTCGCAAGACTAAGGAGGAGATTGCTGCAGAGTGCAAGAGCTGGGCTCTTATCGGTAAGACCGACGACCGCGAGCGTAACGTGATCACTTCACTTGAGCTTAAGTCTGAGGTTATGGAGGTTAACAACCAGCGTCTTCAGGCTAAGTACAACACCATCAAGGAGAACGAGGTACGCTACGAGGCTATCCAGTGCGACGATGCAGAGTATATAATCGTAGCATTTGGTTCGTCATCACGTATCTGCTCTGCTACTGTTGAGATGGCACGTGCTGAGGGCATCAAGCTCGGTTTGTTGCGTCCTATCACCCTCTACCCATTCCCAACTAAGGCTATCGCCGAGCTTGCAGAGCGTGGCGTGAAGGGCTTCCTTTCAGCTGAGCTTAACGCAGGCCAGATGGTTGAGGATGTTCGTCTTGCAGTAAACGGCAAGGCTCCAGTTGAGCACTTCGGCCGCATGGGTGGTATGTTGTTCTCACCCGACGAGGTACTTAAAGCAGTTAAAGAGAAACTTATAAATCGATAAGACTATGGCAGAGGTTGAAATCAAAAAAGAGAATTTGGTATTTGGCAAGTCTAAGCTTATCTTGCCTAACGTAATGCACTACTGCCCCGGCTGTAGCCATGGTACTGTGCACAAGCTCGTTGCCGAGGTTATCGAGGAGATGGGTTTGGAGCATGACACTATTGGTGTATCACCCGTAGGTTGCTCAGTATTTGCATACAACTACATCGATATCGACTGGGCACAGGCTGCTCACGGTCGTGCTTGCGCAGTGGCTACTGCTATCAAGCGAGTAAATCCCGAGAAGATGGTATTCACATACCAGGGTGATGGCGATATGTCAGCTATCGGTACTGGTGAGACTATTCACGCTGCAGCACGTGGCGAGAACATCGTTGCCATCTACATCAACAACGCTATCTACGGTATGACCGGTGGTCAGATGGCTCCTACGACCCTCTTGGGTATGAAGACAGCCACCACTCCTTATGGTCGTGATCCTAAGCTCAACGGCTATCCTTATAAGATTGCTCAGATGTTGGCTCACCTCGATGGCGTATGCTACGTTACTCGTCAGACTGTTCACACTCCCGCGAACGTTCGCAAGGCTAAGAAGGCTATCCGTCACGCATTCGAGAATGCTATGGCAGGTAAGGGCTTCAGCCTCGTTGAGATCGTTGCTACATGTAACAGCGGTTGGAAGCTTTCACCCGTTGCTGCAAACGAGTGGCTCGAGCAGAACATGTTGCCATTCTACGAGCCCGGAGATTTGAAGGACACAACTAAAGAGTAAGCATTATGAAAGAGACAATAATCATTGCAGGTTTTGGAGGACAGGGTGTCCTCACTATGGGTAAGATTTTGGCTTACTCTGGAATTATGCAGGACATGGAGGTAACATGGATGCCCTCTTACGGTCCTGAGATGCGTGGTGGTACCGCTAACGTTACCGTTATCCTCTCGGATAAGGCTATCTCATCACCTATCGCTCACGAGTTCGACTGCGTAGTGGTTCTTAACCAGCAGTCTATGGACAAGTTCGAGGCTCAGGTGAAGCCCGGTGGCGTTCTTATCTACGACACAAACGGTATCACTCACCACCCCACTCGTACCGACATCAGCGTATACCAGATTGACGCTACAGCTGAGTGCGCACGTCTTGGTCAGGCTAAGTTGTTCAACACCATGATTCTCGGTGCTTACCTCAAGGTTCGCCCCGTGGTTAAGATGGAGAACGTTATGGAGGGTCTTAAGAAGACCTTGCCAGAGCGCGCATGGAAGATGCTTCCACAGAACGAGGAGGCTATCAAGCATGGTGGTGAGATCATTCGCCAGGTACGCTAATTAATCGATGGCGGGCATTGGCTCGTAGCTGGGGTCTAATCAGCAATGAGAAGATAGACAGCAACAGCTAAGTCTCACATCGCTACAACGAGATCCCTTGGGCAACACTGCTCAAAGGATCTCTCTTTTTTTTCACACCGCCAAGAGTAAAACTTTGATGTTTAGCGTTCAATGTCACTATATTTTTTGTATCTTTGCGCCGTAATAATATATAGGTATATATAAACGCCTCTTAATATGCGAAAACTACGCAACATTGCTATCATCGCCCACGTTGACCACGGTAAGACAACACTTGTAGACAAAATGATTATGCAGGGTAACCTCCTGCGCGACAACGAGCACAACGGTGGCGACCTCATTATGGACAACAACGACATCGAGCGAGAGCGTGGCATCACCATCCTCTCGAAGAATGTGTCGGTTATATACAAAGACTACAAAATCAACATCATCGACACCCCTGGCCACGCCGACTTTGGTGGCGAGGTAGAGCGCGTGCTGAATATGTGCGACGGTGTTCTACTGTTGGTTGACGCCTTCGAGGGCACCATGCCTCAGACCCGCTTCGTACTACAGAAGGCACTGGCTCTCGGCAAGAAGCCCATAGTTGTAATCAACAAGGTTGATAAGGAGAACTGCCGCCCCGATGTAGTTAACGAGCAGGTATTTGACCTGATGTTCACGCTCGGAGCTACCGAGGAGCAGCTCGACTATAAGACTATCTACGGCTCAGCAAAGCAGGGTTGGATGTCGCACGTAGTAACGGAGCGCACCGACTCAATCACCCCACTTTTGGACACCATCATCGACGAGATTCCCGAGCCAGAGGCTGTGGAGGGCACTGTTCAGATGCTTGTCACATCGTTGGAGTACTCGCCATACGTAGGTCGTATCGCTGTGGGTAAGATTACTCGCGGAAGCCTCACCAACGGTCAGAACGTAACACTCGCCAAGCGCGATGGCACTCTCATCAAGACCAAGATTAAGGATCTTATGGTATTCGAAGGATTGGGCAAGGCTAAGGCCGAGCGCGTGGAGTGCGGCGAGATATGCGCATTGGTGGGCATCGAAGGTTTCGAGATTGGTGACACAATCTGCGACTTTACCGATCCAGAACCACTTCCACCTATTGCGATAGATGAGCCAACAATGTCTATGTTGTTCACTATCAACAATTCACCATTCTTCGGCAAGGATGGCAAGTACGTTACCTCGCGCCACATCAAGGAGCGCTTAGATAGAGAGCTTGAAAAGAACCTCGCACTACGCGTAGAGCCAGGTGAGAATGCCGACTCATTCGTAGTATATGGCCGTGGTGTATTGCACCTCTCGGTGCTTATCGAGACCATGCGTCGTGAGGGCTACGAGTTGCAGGTGGGCCAGCCGAAGGTTATCACCAAGGTTATAGATGGCGTTAAGTGCGAGCCTGTGGAGGAGATGACGGTAGATTGCCCCGAAGACTGCGCAGGAACGGTTATCGAGCTTACGACGCGCCGCAAGGGTCAGCTTGTAAATATGGAGTCGGCAAATGAGCGTACACGCCTGGAGTTCTTGATCCCCTCGCGCGGCATTATCGGATTGCGCTCTACTATGATTACAGCCACTGCGGGCGAGGCCATCATGACCCACCGTCTGAAGGACTTCGAACCATGGATGGGCGAGATTGAGAACCGCACCGTGGGCGCTATTATCGCCTCGGAGACAGGTACGGCTTATGCCTATTCGATTGACAAACTGCAAGATAGAGGTAAATTCTTCATCTCACCCATGGAGCAGGTTTATTGCGGTCAGGTGATCGGTGAGCACACCCGCTCGAACGACATTACGGTGAATGTGACCAAGGCTAAGCAGCTAACCAACATGCGTGCATCGGGCTCGGACGAGAAGACCTCCATTGCTCCTCCCGTTATCTTCTCGCTGGAGGAGGCGTTGGAGTATATCCGCGAGGATGAGTATGTAGAGGTAACACCCAAGTCGATACGTCTGCGTAAGATACTTCTCTCGGAGGTCGACCGCAAACGCGCATCAAAGGAGTAATTATTAACCAACCTAAAAACTATACACAAATGGAAAAGAAAATCGGTATTGCATGCGACCATGCTGCCTACGACCTCAAGGAGTTCCTCGTGGGCTATCTCTCGACTAAGGGATTCGAGGTTAAGGACTTTGGTTGCCACTCAGAGGAGTCGGTAGACTACCCCGACTTCGCGCACCCCTTGGCTGAGGCTATCGAGAGTGGCGAGCTCGAGCGCGGTATTGGTCTCTGCGGCTCTGGCGAGGGTATCTCTATGACCTTGAACAAGCACCAGGCTATTCGTGCTGCACTCTGCTGGATTCCCGAGATCGCTAAGCTCTCACGCCAGCACAACAACTCAAACGTACTCTGCATGCCTGCACGCTTCATCTCAAACGACGAGGCTTTAGCTATGCTCGACATCTGGCTCGAGACTGAGTTTGAGGGTGGTCGTCACCAGCGTCGCTTGGATAAGATGCCTATTGCAAAGTAAAAAACTATACCAGCAACACGCTACAAGGAGCTATTGGGAGACCGATGGCTCTTTTTTGTATATCGCTTGGTTCTTTGCCTAAAATTTTGTACATTTGCCATCTATAAGCGAAAAACAATAAAACAATACTATATATGGCAGACGAGAAAATCATATTTTCGATGGTTGGTGTGAGCAAAGTGCTCAATAACAACAAGAAAATTCTTAACAACATCTACCTTTCATTCTTCTACGGCGCTAAGATTGGTATCATCGGTCTCAACGGCTCGGGTAAGTCTACGCTGATGAAGATTATCGCAGGCATCGACAAGAGCTTCCAGGGTGAGGTGGTATTCTCTCCAGGCTACACCGTAGGCTACTTGGAGCAGGAGCCACAGCTCGACCCCACAAAGACCGTTAAGGAGATTGTGGAGGAGGGTGCAGCATCTACCGTAGCCCTCTTAAAGGAGTACGAGGATATCAACATGAAGCTCTGTGAGCCTATGGATGACGACGAGATGGCACGTCTTATCGAGCGTCAGGGCGAGCTCTACGAGAAGATCGACCAGGTGAACGGCTGGGAGCTTGATAGCGTCTTGGAGCGTGCGATGGATGCGTTGCGTTGTCCCGATGGCGATCAGCCCGTAAACGTACTCTCGGGTGGTGAGCGTCGTCGCGTAGCGTTGTGCCGTCTGTTGTTGCAGCAGCCCGACGTGTTGCTCTTGGATGAGCCTACCAACCACCTCGATGCCGAGAGTATCGACTGGTTGGAGCAGCATCTACAGCAGTACAAGGGTACGGTTATCGCCGTTACGCACGACCGTTACTTCCTTGATAACGTAGCAGGCTGGATTCTCGAGCTTGACCGTGGCGAGGGTATTCCTTGGAAGGGTAACTACTCTGGTTGGTTGGAGCAGAAGACCCAGCGTATGGCTATGGAGGAGAAGCAGGAGAGCAAGCGTCGCAAGACCTTGGAGCGTGAGTTGGAGTGGGTGCGCATGTCGCCATCAGGCCGTCACGCTAAGTCGAAGGCTCGTCTTTCGGCCTACGACAAGTTGATGAATGCCGATACGAAGGAGCGCGAGGAGAAGCTCGAGATCTATATCCCCAACGGTCCACGTTTGGGCGATGTCGTTATCGAGGCACAGGGCGTAACAAAGGCCTTTGGCGACCGTGTGCTCTATGAGAATTTGGAGTTCTCGTTGCCACCCGCAGGTATCGTGGGCGTTATTGGTGCCAATGGTACTGGTAAGACCACCCTATTCCGCATGATTATGGGTCTCGAGGAGCCTACATCGGGTTCATTCCGCGTAGGTCCTACTGTAAAGCTTGCATACGTCGACCAGCAGCATAAGTCTATCGACCCCGACAAGACCGTCTACGAGGTAATCTCGCAGAACTCAGACCTTATTCAGCTTGGTAACCGCCAGGTGCCCGCACGTGCATACGTAGGTCGCTTCAACTTCAACGGTGCCGACCAGGAGAAGAAGTGTGGTGTATTGTCGGGTGGTGAGCGTAACCGTCTACACCTTGCTCTTGCACTCAAGGAGCAGGGCAATGTGTTATTGCTCGATGAGCCTACCAACGACATCGACGTTAACACCTTGCGTGCGTTGGAGGAGGGCTTGGAGAACTTCGCTGGTTGTGCAGTAGTTATCTCGCACGACCGTTGGTTCTTGGACCGTATCGCTACGCACATCCTCTCGTTCGAGGGCGACTCTAAGGTTGTATTCTACGAGGGCTCATACTCAGAGTATGAGGCTTGGAAGAAGGCTCAGGGCGAGGACACCACACCCAAGCGTGTTAAGTACAAGAAGCTCCTTGCAGAGCAGTAATAGACTCTATCACAGAATAAATTATGGCACAGAAACCATCCATTCCAAAGGGCACGCGCGACTTCTCACCCGAGGAGATGATGCGCCGCACCTATATATTCGACACCATTAAGAGCGTATTCCGCCTCTTTGGCTACGCACCACTCGAGACACCCTCGATGGAGAACCTATCTACCCTACTCGGCAAGTATGGCGACGAAGGCGACAAGCTCCTATTCAAGATTTTGAACTCGGGTGACTACGGAGCAAAGCTCTCGGAGGAGGAGCTACGTCAGGCATCGAAGATTTCGGAGAAGGGTCTGCGATATGACCTTACCGTACCCTTTGCGCGCTACGTTGTGCAGCACCAGAACGAGATAGTATTTCCCTTCAAGCGCTATCAGATTCAGCCCGTATGGCGTGCTGACCGTCCACAGAAGGGTCGCTACCGCGAGTTCTATCAGTGCGACGTCGATGTTATCGGCTCAAAGTCGCTCCTTAGCGAGGTAGAGCTCATAGATATCGTAGCCCGTGTCTTTGCGAAGCTCGGCATCTCGGTGACGCTTAAGATGAACAACCGCAAAATCTTGTTCGGTATCGCCGAGGCTATCGGTCACGCCGACAAGATGATTGACATCACCGTAGCTATCGACAAGCTCGACAAGATTGGCTTAGACAATGTTAAGGCTGAGTTGCGCGAGCGTGGCATCGATGATGAGGCTATCGCCAAGCTTCAACCTATCCTTGAGCTAAGCGGAACTAACGAAGAGAAACTAAACAAGTTGAGCGAGGTGATTGGCACATCAGAGACTGGCATGCTCGGCATCGAGGAGATGCGCACAATCTTCACCAACGTGGAGCGTCTCGCAGTGGGCATCACCCCCGAACTCGACCTCTCGTTGGCTCGTGGTCTGAACTACTATACGGGTGCTATCTTCGAGGTTAAGGCCAACGACTTCCAGATTGGCTCTATCTCTGGAGGTGGTCGCTACGATGACCTTACCGGCATCTTCGGCATGCCCGGAATGTCGGGCGTGGGTATTTCGTTTGGTGCCGACCGCATCTACGACGTTATGCTCGGTCTCAACCTATTCCCCGAGGAGTTAGCTTGTTCAACAAAGGTGCTCTTTGTAAACCTCGGTAACGAGGAGGCGGAGGCATCGATGCGTATTATGAGCACGCTCCGCGACAATGACATCGCGGCGGAGATATATCCCGAGGCTGCAAAGATGAAGAAGCAGATGGAGTACGCCAACCGCCGTGGCATCCCATACGTAGTAATCATCGGCTCGGAGGAGCTAAGCGAGGGCATTGCCACCGTTAAGAACATGCGCACAGGCGAGCAGCAGAAGCTACGCTTCGACGAGCTCGCAAACAACCTATAGTGGCCATGCGTAGAGCCATCCTGATATTGCTGTTTGTGTTGTGTTGCTCGCCCATTAAGGCACAGCAGCACAACCAGCAGCAGATGGAGAAGCTCATACAGGCATACGGCTACCTACGCAACAACTACGTCGACGAGGTGGACTTAGAGCCCCTCGTGGACAAGGCTATAGAGGCGTCGCTCAAAGAGTTAGACCCTCACACATCCTACCTCACACGCAGTGAGATGATGCAGATGCACAGCTCCATGGCTGGTGAATTCTCGGGCATAGGCATCAACCTAATTCAGCACAAAGATACCATCATTGTAACACGTACCGTAGAGGGTGCTCCCGCAGAGCGTGCAGGCATCGCCAAGAACGACCGTATCGTTGCAGTGAACGGCACGACGCTTATCGGCGTGGAGCGAACAAAGGCTGTGGAGATGCTACGCGGACGCAAAGGGAGCATTGCATCGCTCGAAATAGTACGTGGCGGCGTGCCCATGACCATAGATGTTAAGCGCGACAACGTGGCGACCAATGCCATAAGCATGGCATTCATGCTCAACGAGGGCTGTGCCTACATCCGTGTTGACAGTTTCCTAAGCAAGAACACCACATCGGAGTTTACCAAGGCACTAAAGGGTCTCGGCGACGTTAACAGCATCGTTATCGACCTACGTGGCAATGCGGGAGGGTTGATAACATCGGCAATACAATTCGCGGAGCTATTCCTGCAGCGTGGTGACGTGATTGTAAGCACTGAGGGTCGCAAGAGTAACGCCACATACCAGGCATCGAAGAGTGGTGCATACAGCGACATACCCATAGTGGTGCTTATTGACGAGGAGACAGCCTCAGCAAGCGAGATAGTGGCAGGAGCATTGCAGGACCACGACCGTGCTGTCATCATTGGCCGTCGCAGCTTCGGAAAGGGTCTGGTACAGCGAGTGGTTAAATTCAAAGATGAGTCGGGCATGAAGATAACAATCGCCCGCTACAAGACCCCATCGGGTCGTATAATACAGCGTCCCTACCACAATGGCGAGCATGAGGAGTATAGATTGGACCGTGAGCGTTACAACCCTCTCGACACTGCAGCCATACCCGACTCGCTAACATACAGAACACTAAAGGCTCGACGTACGGTATATGGCGGAGGCGGCATAGCTCCCGACATATACATCAATGCAGAGAGCAATGCGCCCCATCAGTTCACACGTGTAATACTGGAAAACAACCTATCGCAGAGCGTCTTAATAGAACTCTTCGACCGCATAACAGTAAAGGAGATACTAAGCCTCTACCCCACGATTGAGGCATACAACGAGCAGTTCGAGCTCGACCAGAGAAGCATCGACTACATGGTAAGTCTTGTAGATGAAATAAGCCCCATGGCACTAAACGACAGTGAGGGGCTTAATGAGTCTAAAAGAATAATCAAGGCACAGATTGCCAACGACATATATGGTAATGGCGCCTACTACAGCACCTTTGGGTGCTATCACGACAGGGCACTTGAGCAGGCCATCGACATCCTTAGCACTCCAGGGCAGATGGACGCGATTCTACATAGGTAGGCTCCACCCTCTCCTGCCACAGATGCCACGAAGCAATAGCCTGGGTCTGCAACATAAGCATGCCACCCATGGTGTTAGCGCCACGCTCCTTGCCACGAGTTAAGAATAGCGTATTGGCGGGATTATAGACCAAGTCGAAGAGACGATGCCCCTCACCCACAGCCGAATAATCTATAGCAGGCGCAGAATCCACATCGGGAGACATACCAACGGGCGTAGTGTTTATGATAAGCTTATGCTCGGCAATCATCTGGTTCGACAGCTCCTCGTATGTGACATCGCCACGCGAACAATCACGCGACACCACCTTAAACTCTATACCATGGCGCTTAAGGGCATACTGCACAGCCTTCGACGCACCACCCGTGCCGAGGATGAGGGCCTTGGGCTGAGAGTCGAGGTCGAGCCACTGCAACGATGCCTCGATGCCTACGATGTCGGTGTTGTGGCCCACCTTCTTGCCATCCTTAACCACAACACAGTTGACAGCTCCTATCTCGCGGGCATCCTCCGCAAGCTCATCCAAGTAAGGGATAATGCTCTCCTTGTAGGGTATCGTGACGTTGAAACCATCGAGTTCGTGCTCACAAACAAGGGTATCAATTGCACTGATGTCGTCGAGCTCAAAGAGCTGATAGTCGGCATCAATCTCCTCGGCCTTAAACTTCGAGTTGAAGAACTTTGCCGAGAACGAGTGGCCCAAACGCTTGCCTATAAGTCCAAAGTGTCGCATGGTATTTCAGGTATTATATCATTTGCTAAAGTTGTTGAGTCGGGGTCAATCATCTGCTCTGCAGCAACGGGTGTTACGCTCTTAGAGTCACCCTCATCGTCACCGCCATCGCCCAACACTCCGAGCACAAGCACCGTAAATCCTATTAGCAGCACGGTGAATATCGTAGCCAGGATATTGAAATACTTGTCGATAAACTGCTTGATGGGGGCACCATACTTCCAAATGAGGCCACCGATAAGGAAGAAACGTAGACCACGACCCACAAGGGTGGCTATAATAAACATTATGAAGTTGATGTCGCAAGCACCTGCCGTAATGGTACAGAGCTTAAACGGTAGCGGCGTGAAGCCCGCCGTGAAGACAATCCAGAAGTTATACTGGTCATACAGGTCACACACATTAGCATAGCTTTCGGGAGTGAAGATGTGTGCATCGAAGAAGAACTGAGCGATACCCGTAAAGTCGCCATCGGGCGTGAGCCACAGGTAGTAACCTATGCAGTAGGCAAGCATAGCGCCAAGCACCGAACCCGTGAGACAGATGGACGCAAAGCGGAACGACTTCTTGGGAGCGCCCACACAAAGAGCTATGAGCAGGACATCGGGAGGCAGCGGAAACCAGCTCGCCTCGAATAGTGCAATAGTAAAGAGAGCAAGCCAACCCCAACGGCTCTCGCTCCATGATAGTACCCAGTCGTATAGTCTTCTAACCATTTGTCTGCATCGTTTATATCTGGCAAAAGTACAACATTTAGTTGAAACTTACAACTATTCCACCTCCGATGACCAAATTATCACGATAAAACACCAGTGGCTGTCCCACAGCAGGAGCATAGGCCGAGTCCACAGTGGTTACCACATATCCCTCAGCACAGCGCTCTACCGATACTGGGAGCTGCGGGTTACGACCGATGCCGCGTATCTTAATGGTGATGTCCGAGGCGGTGAGTAGTTCGCTCTCGTTTACGACATTACACCCACTAACCACAAGCCTGTGGTAGTGAAGCATGCTCTTAGTGCCCACAATAAGGCTATTTCTCTCGGCGTCGATGCCTACCACACACATACCCTCGGGGATACCCACACCTCGGCGCTGACCTATTGTGTAGCGTGCAATACCGTTGTGGCATCCGCACACCACACCATCGGAAGTAACAATCTCACCCTCTGTCATCTTCACGCCATAGCTACATAGAAATTCGGCATAGGGGGCGCCATGCAAGAAGCAAATACCCATACTCTCGCGCTTATCCTCAAAGGCTCGTTTCACATCACTCTTAATGGCATTACCCATGGGTGTGATAGCACGGCGTAATATATCTTGGTCGAGCCCCCAGAGGTAGTAGGATTGATCCTTGTCAGCGTCGACACCCTTAGCCACGTAGTAGAGGCCGCCACTCTCGACAACATTGAAGTAGTGGCCCGTAGCGATGTGTTCTATGCCTAAAGAATCGGCAACTGATGCCAATATTCGCCACTTGATAAGGCTATTACATCGTGTGCATGGTGCGGGGGTGTGACCCAAGGCATACTCCGAGCAGAAGTAGTCGATAACATCGCGCTTGAAGGCCTCGCGTGCATCGTAGGCATGCCACTCTATACCTAAGGCGAGCGCCTTCTCGCGTGCCAACGCAAGCATGCTGGCATCACCTATGGTGTCGATGGTTAGGGCTATAGGCTGATACCCCATATCCTGAAGTCGCTGCACCGAAGTACAGCTATCTATACCTCCACTAAAGCCGAGTAATACACGCTCCATCTTCGTCTGCCATAAGATAGGGTTGTCAACTGGTGACAACCCTATGTTTAACTACTACTTCTCCTCGTTGAAATAGTCTGGTTTGTTTTTCTTGATGTAGTTAATCATCTCTTCAAGTCCATCAATAAATTTGCCAAAGTCCTCCTTGTAAAGATACATGTGGTGTCGCGAGTAAGTTGGTGTACCATCGTCGTTGTTACGTCTGCGCGACTCGGTTATTACGAGATAATAGTCGTCGCCCTGCGTAGCCTTAACATCAAAAAAGTAGGTACGTTTACCTGCACGCACAGCCTTTGAGCATATTATCTCGCCGAACTCGTCGTGGTCATGAGAGAAGTTGTTGTCGTATGACATAGTTCATTTGGGTTTATTGGTTAATCATAGGACGAAGATAGGCAATATTTCTGCAACCTCCAAATAATTAGACCACGAATAATAGAATACGTAAAATAGTTTTACCTCTCGTCCAACACCGCAATAGCATCATTCACATCACACTCCCTGACCATAAGACGCACGGGGAAGATGGCCGTGGCATAGACCGCAGACATATACTCACCATGCAACGTACAGAAGATGCCTGCACTCTCCAATATCGACTTTGCAATCTCGGCTTGCGTGTTGTTATCGTAAGCCCTCAATTCAACCAAAACATCATCATGCGGGTTGAACTCCTCTCTATTCGACCAATTCTCATTCATAACACATAGAGTTTTAGGATTTTCGTAAAGTTAGCAATTTTTTTCTAAATAAATAGTATTACGCAGAGATTTTTTATACAAAAAATTATGTTATATTTGTACGCTGAAAGTTTTACACCATAACCAACCACTATGCGTCCGTTCGTACACCTACACGTACACAGCCAGTACTCGTTGCTCGATGGCCAGGCAAGCATCTCGAAGCTTGTCGATAAGGCCATTGCTGACGGCATGCCCGGCATTGCTCTTACGGACCATGGTAACATGTTTGGTGCTAAGGACTTCTTTAACTACGTCAAGAAGAAGAACTCAGCACGCAAGGATAAGATTAAGATGCTGCAAGGGCTTATCGAGCGCTTAGAGAACGGCACAGCATCGGAGACAGAGACCGCAGGTGATGCCAGCGCGGCCTTAGCCAAAGCACGCGTGGAGCTCGATGCTCAGCCCAAGGCAGACTTCAAGGGAATAATCGGATGCGAGGTTTACGTAGCACGTCGCCGCCTATACGACCGCGAAAAGGCGATGGGCGACTACAGTGGCTACCACCTTATCCTCTTAGCCAAGAACATCAAGGGCTACAAAAACCTTATCAAGATAGTATCTAAGGGCTACACCGAGGGCTTCTACGGACGTCCGCGTACCGACCGTGTGGAGTTGGAGAAGTACCACGAGGGACTTATATGCTGCTCGGCATGTATCGGTGGCGAGATACCACGTTTAATACGTCAGGGCGACCTTGCCAAGGCAGAGGAGGCGGTGTTGTGGCACAAGAGCATCTTTGGTGACGACTACTACCTTGAGCTACAGATGCACAAGGCCACCGTCGAGCGTGCCAACCACGAGACATGGAAGATACAAGAGGAGGTGAACAAGCACCTCATAGCCATGTCGCAAAAGCTGGGCGTGAAGCTCGTATGTACCAACGACGTACACTTCGTGGACGAAGAGCATGCCGAGGCACACGACCGACTAATATGTCTCGGTACAAGCAAAGACCTCGACGACCCAAAGCGTATGCTCTACTCGAAGCAGGAGTGGATGAAGACCACGGCGGAGATGAACGCCCTGTTCGACTACGTACCCGAGGCCTTAGACAACACCGTGGAGGTGTGCAACAAGGTTGAGAGCTACTCTATCGACCACGCACCCATTATGCCCACCTTCGCCATCCCCGAGGAGTTTGGTACAGAGGAGGGCTATCGCCGGAAATACTCCGAGGAGGACCTATTCAACGAGTTTACGCGAGACGAGAATGGCAATGTCGTGATGGAGGAGGGTGAGGCCCGCAAAAAGATTGAGAAATTAGGAGGCTATGATAAGCTATACCGCATAAAGCTCGAGGCTGACTACTTGGCGAAGCTCGCCATGGATGGCGCCCACAAACGCTACGGCGAGGTGCTCGACGAGGAGACCGAGACACGCCTAAAGTTCGAGCTACACATAATGAAGACCATGGGCTTCCCTGGCTACTTCCTTATCGTTCAAGACTTTATCCGTGCTGCACGCGAGGAGTTAGACGTGTCGGTTGGTCCTGGCCGTGGTTCTGCGGCTGGCTCTGCCGTAGCCTACTGTCTCGGTATCACACAGATTGACCCCATCAAGTACGACCTGCTGTTCGAGCGTTTCCTTAACCCCGACCGTATCTCACTGCCCGATATCGACATCGACTTCGATGATGATGGTCGTGGTCGCGTACTTAACTGGGTGACGCAGAAGTATGGCAAGGAGAAGGTGGCACACATCATCACCTACGGCACCATGGCAACAAAGATGGCGCTAAAGGATGTAGCACGCGTGCAGAAGCTCCCCCTTACGCAGGCAAACCAGCTATGTAAGTGGATTCCAGACCGTATTCCCGACCCCAACGACAAGGACAAACTTCTTAAGGTGAATCTTCCGAACGCCATCAATGCCGTGCCCGAGCTAAAGGCTGCGGAGGAGTCGACGGACGTCATCCTACACGACACCATCAAGTATGCTAAGATGCTTGAGGGCAACGTGCGCGGTACGGGTGTGCATGCGTGTGGTACGATTATATGTCGTGACGACATCACCGACTGGGTGCCTGTAAGCACTGCCGACGATAAGGAGACGGGCGAGAAGATGCTCGTGACACAGTATGAGGGAGCGGTAATCGAGGATACGGGACTCATCAAGATGGACTTCCTCGGCCTAAAGACCCTCTCCATCATTAAGGATGCTGTGGAGAACGTGGAGCAGACCCACGGCGTGAAGATAGATATAGACAACATACCTATCGACGATAAGAAGACCTACGAGCTATACTGCAAGGGTGGCACCATCGGTACGTTCCAGTTCGAGTCGCCAGGTATGCAGAAGTATCTGCGCGAGTTGCAGCCATCGACCTTCGAGGACCTCATTGCGATGAATGCCCTCTACCGCCCTGGCCCTATGGACTATATCCCCGACTTTATCGACCGTAAGCACGGCCGTAAGCCCATCGTCTACGATATACCCATCATGGAGCGCTACCTGAAGGACACCTACGGTATCACGGTATATCAGGAGCAGGTCATGCTTCTGTCGCGTCTATTGGGTAACTTCACGCGAGGCGAGTCCGACACGCTGCGTAAGGCTATGGGTAAGAAGATTAAGTCGAAGCTGGATGAGCTAAAGCCCAAGTTTATCGCTGGCGGTAAGTCGAATGGCCACGACGAGAAGGTGTTAGAGAAGATATGGGCAGACTGGGAGAAGTTCGCATCGTACGCCTTCAATAAATCGCATGCGACGTGCTACTCATGGGTAGCATACCAGACAGCATACATCAAGGCACACTACCCCTCGGAGTATATGGCGACGGTACTCAGCCGCAACCTTAACGACATCAAGGAGGTAACGGCCTACATGAGCGAGTGCAAGAGCATGGGCATCAAGGTACTCGGCCCAGATGTTAACGAGTCGAAGGTAAAGTTCTCGACAAACAAGCAGGGCGACGTACGCTTTGGTCTTGCTGCCATCAAGGGTGTTGGCGAGGCTGCCTCGGAGGCTATCATCAAGGAGCGCATGGAGCATGGCCCTTACAAGGACATATTCGACTTCATGGAGCGCACCAACTATGGCGTAGTCAACCGCAAGTGTCTCGAGAGCATAGCCTATGCGGGTGGTTTCGACTCACTCATCGACTTCAACCGCTCACGCTTCTTTGCCGAAGATGTGCAACCAAATAGTTGCTACCTCGATACGCTTATGCGCTATGGCCAGCGTGTCGAGAGCGAGAAGAATAACGCCCAGCAGAGCCTCTTTGGCATGGATATGTCGAGCGGCTTCGAGCTACAGAAGCCCCGCGTACCCGAGGCTGAAGATTGGAATAACATGGAGGTGCTAAACAAGGAGAAGGAGGTTATCGGCCTCTACCTCTCGGGACACCCTCTCGACCGCTTCGACTTCCTCATCAAGCAGATGTGCAAGGCGGAGCTTGGCGACCTCGACGACCTCACACTATTCAATGGCAAGGAGATTGCCGTGGCTGGCGTGGTGGTGTCAACTACCCCGCTCACCACAAAGGATGGCCGCCGCTATACGCGCTTTGTTCTCGAGGACTACAACTCGCAACATGAGTTTACGCTCTTTAGCAGGGAGTATGCGCAGTGGGGCGTGCTTATCGAGGTGAATAACTTCCTTATGATACGTGGTCGCGTGCAGAAGCACCTCTACCGCGAGGAACTCGAATATAGGATAACCTCTATACAGCAACTTGCCGACGTTGCCGACAGCATCAAGGGCATACGCCTCGAGCTGGAGATACACGAGGTCTGCACAACGCTTACCGACATGCTCCTCGAAGTAATCGAGCGTAATCCTGGTAAGGCTACATTGCAAGTTACGGTCACCGACGTACAGGATAATGTCAAGGTGCGCCTAATGTCGAAGGGCTACCGCGTAGCACCCACAACGGAGCTTATGGAGTTCCTCAGGAGCAACGAAATCAACTATTCAATAACCACATAACTTTTTAAAACATTACAACTATGGCAGTTAAACTTAACAATGAGAACTTTGACGAGGTAATGGGCACCAACTTGCCCGTAGTTATCGACTTTTGGGCTACATGGTGTGGTCCTTGCCGCATGGTGGCACCTATCATCGACGAGCTCGCTGAGGAGTACGATGGTAAGGTAGTTATCTGCAAGTGCGACGTAGGTGACGATGGCGACGAGGTTGCTGCAAAGTACCGCGTATTGAACGTTCCTACCATCCTCTTCTTCAAGGATGGCAAGCAGGTAGACAAGCACGTAGGTGCAGCTACCAAGGATCAGCTCAAGGCTAAGATCGAGGCTATGCTCTAATTGCAAGCCTCGCGGACAATCACACTTTGTCCGCAACTAATAGGGTCTCCTGCCGTATGGTGGGAGACCTTATATTATATATAGGTAAAAGAGAAAATCGAAATTAGGAATTTAAAAACTAAATATTTTGAAAAAATATCGTGAAAGGTTTGGCTGTTTCAAAAAAAAGTATTAATTTAGTATCGTAAAACGAAATTTATATTATTAAACTTAATAATTACCGACTTATGATTATTACATTTAACGAGTTGCGCCGCATTAAGGATAAGTTGCCCAGTGGCAGCTCGCAGCGCATTGCAGACGAATTGGGAATTGATGTAGATACCGTACGCAACTACTTTGGTGGCAAGCACTTTGAGGCTAAGGAGGGTATCGGTATCCATATTGAGCAGGGCCCCGATGGTGGCGTTGTAACGTTGGACGACACTACTATTTTCGATGCTGCGATGCGTATTCTTAACGAGCAGAAATAAATTATCTTGTGATAAGCCGCAATCTGTGGCACATCACTAAAAGTAATACCCCGTGGGTGGTACGTTTAGTACTATCCCACGGGGCATTACTTTTGCAAAACACCACAAGAGAGAGAACAGGGACAACAGGGACAACAGGGACAACAGAGAGCGCTCAGAGACAACAGAGAGACAACGCGGAAAACGCACTCAGCCTTCCCTGAATCCTCTCTGAAAACTCTCTGAAAACTCTCTGAAAACTCCCTGAAAACGCAGAGAGACAACGCGGGAAACGCACTCCGCCCTCCCTGAATCCTCCCTGAAAACTCTCTGAAACCTCCCTGAAACTCCCTGCCCCCCCTTTTGTCATCCTGAGCGTAGTCGAAGGATCTGCCAGAGCAAAGAGCAGAGATACTATCGCGCCAATTACCAGATTCTTCACTTCGTTCAGAATGACAGGGAGAGTGCAGAGAGAGGACTGAGAGAAGTCAGAGACAACAGAGACAACAGAGAGACAACGCGGGAAACGCACTCCGCCCTCCCTGAACTCTCTCTGAAAACTCTCTGAAACTCTCTGAATCCTCCCTGAAACTCCCTGAAACTCCCTGAAACCCTCCCTCTTTGTCATCCTGAGCGGAGCGCAGCGTAGTCGAAGGATCTGCTGAGCGCACAGAGCAGAGATACTATCGCACTGATTACCAGATTCTTCACTACGTTCAAAATGACACACTTCCGTGGCGTCATTGCGAGAGCTGTTAGTCTCGTGGTCTTCCCATCATTACACACAAATCGGTCTCTTTCTGCTCGTTTATTGCTTATTTATATTTTTTTACTACCTTTGTACGATTATATAAATCGCAAATACGATGGAAGAGATTATTGCAAACTACAAGCGCGAGGATCGCTACGACGACGCTAAGATAGCCGAACTTATGGTTCACTACCGCGAGATACTACGTCTCCTGGGTGAGGACCCCGAGCGCGAGGGACTTATCAAGACCCCAGAGCGTGTGGCCAAGGCTATGTCGTTCATCACCAAGGGCTATGCCCAGGACCCCATCGCCATACTTCAGTCGGCAATGTTCAAGGAGGAGTACCAGCAGATGGTACTCGTTAAGGATATCGAGCTATTCTCGGTGTGCGAACACCATATGTTGCCATTTATCGGCAAGGCACACGTTGCCTATATCCCTAATGGCTATATCACTGGTCTATCGAAGATTGCACGTGTTGTCGAGTGCTTTGCCCGCCGCTTGCAGGTGCAGGAGCGCCTCACGGTGCAGATTCGCGACAGCATCCAGCAGGCACTGAATCCCGTGGGTGTTGCCGTGGTTATCGAGGCGAGCCATACCTGTATGCAGATACGCGGTGTGGAGAAGCAGCGCTCGGTGACTACCACATCAGCCTTTACGGGCATCTTCCTCTCCGACCCCCGCACTCGCGACGAGTTCATGCAGTTGATTAAGTAATCGCACATAACAGGCTAATTATATGCGTGTTGTTGTCGGACTTTCGGGAGGCGTTGATTCGTCGGTGGCAGCGTACCTGCTTAAGCAGCAGGGGCACGAGGTCATCGGCCTCTTTATGCGCAACTGGCACGATACAACAGGCACGCTCGAGGGCGACTGTCCCTGGTACGACGACCAGGTATTTGCCGAGCTTGTGGCAAAGCGTCTCGACATAGAATTTCACTATGTCGACCTCTCCGAGGAGTATCGCAAGCGCGTGGTAGACTATATGTTTTCGGAGTATGAGGCGGGGCGAACACCCAATCCCGATGTGCTCTGCAACCGCGAGATTAAGTTCGACGTATTCCTCGAAGAAGCTCTTAAGTTGGGCGCCGAGCGTGTGGCTACGGGTCACTACTGTAGGCGTGAGGAGTGGGTTGATAACGAGGGTGTTACCCACTACCGACTACTCGCTGGCAGCGACACGAACAAAGACCAGAGCTACTTCCTCTGTCAGCTCACCCAGGAGCAGCTCTCCTACGCCATGTTCCCCATTGGCGACATCACCAAGCCCGAGGTGCGACGCATCGCCGAGGAGCAGAAGTTAGCCACAGCCAAGCGCAAGGATTCGCAGGGCATCTGCTTCGTGGGCAAGGTCGACCTCCCCGTATTCCTACAACAGCAACTCAAGGCCAAGGAGGGCAACGTACACGAGATACTACCCCACTCACCACGCTTCGTGCGCGACTGCCGAGATGACGACTACAAGGCACTCGCCGTGCCATACCGCCTCACGGTGCGTGACGGCAAGAAGATAGGCACACACCAGGGTGCGCACTTCTACACCATAGGTCAGCGCAAGGGCTTGGGCATTGGTGGCCGCAAGGAGTCGCTATTCATAATCGGCACTGACGTCAAGGAGAATGTAGTCTTTGTGGGCGAGGGCGACAGCCATCCAGGACTATACCGCAAGGCGCTGCGTATTGCGCCCGAGGAGGTGCATTGGATTGACCCCAAGGATGTTATGTCGGTGGGTGAGCGCCGCCGTTATATGGTGCGCATACGCTATCGTCAGCCACTGCAAAGAGCTGAGCTTATATGCGATGAGGATGGCTTATATATTCTTTTTGACGAGCCACAGAGGGGTATCACTGCGGGGCAGTTTGCCGCATGGTACGATGGCGATATTGTCGTGGGCAGCGGTGCGATAAGCTAACCACCGAACTCTCTTTTCCCACCAATACGCAGTTTTACCGCACAATTATTGCATTTTCCAAAAATATTTTTTACTTTTGTAAGCTATTAGTCACCAAAATGACCAATAGCCGTACGATTATATACGAAATTATCATATTAACTAATTATAAACCAAAAGATTATGGCAGATGTAAAACGTGTCTATACCTTTGGCAACAAGGAGGCTGAGGGTAATGGCAAGATGCGAGAGTTGCTTGGCGGTAAGGGTGCCAACCTCGCCGAGATGAACCTAATCGGTATTCCCGTACCTCCGGGATTCACCATCACCACTGACGTATGTTCAGAGTACTACAAGGAGGGCAAGGAGCGTGTTATCGAGTTGTTGCGTCCCGAGGTGGAGGCTGCAATCAAGAACATCGAGAACCTCACTGGTCGCAAGTTTGGCGACTCTAACCTCCCATTGCTCGTATCGGTACGTTCAGGTGCACGCGCATCTATGCCCGGTATGATGGATACCATCCTCAACCTCGGTATGAACGACGAGGCTGTGGAGGCTATCGCTAAGCTCTCGGGCAACCCACGTTTTGCTTGGGACTCATACCGTCGTTTCGTGCAGATGTACGGCGACGTTGTACTCGACATGAAGCCACAGTCGAAGGAGGATCACGATCCATTCGAGGTAATCATCGAGGCACAGAAGGAGAAGCGTGGTGTTAAGGCCGACACCGACCTTACTACCGACGATTTGAAGGAGCTCGTTGCAGCATTCAAGAAGGCTGTAAAGGAGCAGACCGGCAAGGAGTTCCCAACAAGCGCTTGGGAGCAGCTCTGGGGCGCTATCTGCGCAGTGTTCGGCTCATGGATGAACGAGCGTGCTATCCTCTACCGTAAGCTCAACAACATCCCCGAGGCTTGGGGTACAGCCGTATCTGTTCAGGCGATGGTATTCGGTAACATGGGCGAGAACTCAGCTACTGGTGTAGCATTCTCACGTGACGCCGCTACTGGTGAGAACATCTTCAACGGTGAGTACCTCATCAACGCACAGGGTGAGGACGTGGTTGCAGGTATCCGCACACCACAGCAGATCACCATCGAGGGCTCGAAGCGTTGGGCTGCAGCTCAGAACATCTCTGAGGAGGAGCGTGCTTCGAAGTACCCATCATTGGAGGAGGTTATGCCCGAGGTATATGCAGAGCTTAACGGCATCCAGCAGCACCTCGAGACATACTTCACAGATATGCAGGATATCGAGTTCACCATCCAGGACGGTAAGCTCTGGATGTTGCAGTGCCGTAACGGTAAGCGTACAGGTGCCGCAATGGTGAAGATCGCTATGGATATGCTTCGCGAGGGTCTTATCGACGAGAAGACCGCAGTATTGCGCTGCGAGCCTGAGAAGCTCGACGAGCTCTTGCACCCCGTATTCGACAAGAAGGCTATCAAGAACGCTAAGGTTATCGTTAAGGGTCTTCCCGCATCACCAGGTGCTGCTACAGGTCCTGTAGTATTCTTCGCTGACGACGCCGAGAAGGTTCTCAACGAGACTGGCCAGAAGGCTATCCTCGTACGTATCGAGACCTCACCCGAGGACTTGAAGGGTATGTTGGATGCTGCTGGTATCCTCACCGCACGTGGTGGTATGACCTCACACGCTGCCGTTGTTGCACGTGGTATGGGTAAGTGCTGCGTATCGGGTGCTGGTGAGTTGGAGATCGACTATAAGGCTCGCACCATCAAGGTTAACGGCTACAAGATTAAGGAGGGTGACTGGATTTCGCTCAACGGCTCAACAGGTGAGGTTTACCTCGGCCAGGTAGCTACTCAGGCAGCTAACCTCGACGGCGACTTCGGTCAGTTGATGGAGCTTGCAGGCAAGTACTCAAAGATGAACGTACGTGCTAATGCAGATACTCCACGTGATGCTGAGCAGGCATTTGCCTTCGGCGCACAGGGTATCGGTCTCTGCCGTACTGAGCATATGTTCTTCGAGGGTGACCGTATCAAGGCTATCCGCGAGATGATTCTCTCAGACGATGAGGATGGTCGTCGTGTAGCTTTGTCGAAGCTTCTTCCTATGCAGCGTGGCGACTTCGAGGGCTTGTTCAAGGTTATGAACGGCTACCCCGTTATCGTACGTCTGCTCGATCCACCTTTGCACGAGTTCGCTCCTAACACCGAGAAGGATCAGAAGGAGATGGCTGAGGCTATGGGCATCCCCGTAGAGAAGGTTAAGGCTAAGGTTGAGGCTTTGCACGAGGTTAACCCCATGCTTGGTCACCGTGGCTGCCGTCTTGGCAACACCTACCCCGAGATTACCGAGATGCAGGCACGTGCTATCCTCGAGGCTGCTATGAACGTTAAGGCTGCGGGCACACCTGTTAAGGTAGAGATTATGGTTCCATTGGTAGGTAACCACAAGGAGCTCCGCTACCAGAAGAACATCATCGACAAGACTGCTGAGGCTGTATTCGCTGAGCGCAACGACCGCATCGACTACCTCGTAGGTACTATGATTGAGGTTCCTCGCGCTGCTGTTACTGCTAACCAGATTGCTGAGGTTGCTGAGTTCTTCTCGTTCGGTACAAACGACCTTACACAGATGACTCTCGGCTTCTCACGTGACGATATCGCTAAGTTCTTGCCTATCTACCTCGAGAGAAACATCCTCAAGAACGATCCTTTCAAGATTTTGGATCGCAACGGCGTAGGTCAGCTTATCCGTGAGGCTGTGTTCAAGGGTCGCACCACTCGTCCCGACTTGAAGTGCGGTATCTGTGGTGAGCACGGTGGTGAGCCATCGTCTGTAGAGTTCTGCCACCACGCTGGCTTGAACTACGTAAGCTGCTCGCCTTTCCGTGTGCCTATCGCACGTTTGGCAGCTGCTCACGCAGCATTGAGCGTTAAGTAATTCCGCTTAACATATAAACGAGTAGCCCCGCGGTTTGACCGCGGGGCTCTCTTTTATATTATGGGTGATATGCTTACTCTGCGAAGTTTCCAAGCGCCTCATATACTAAATCGGCACGCTCGGGGTTGTTCTCCTCCCAATCCGAAGACATCTGCTCCATCAGTTCACCATTCTCCACAAGCTCAATAATGTGAGTTAGTACCAAATAGTGGCGAATAGTATCCATCAAATTCCCATCTTCATAGCTGTCGGCGATGCCCTCAAGGTGGGTTATGTAAGCGGTCATCAACTCCTTCTGGCTCATTGTCGTATAGTCCTCGTCGAAATAGGCACCAACATACTTCATAAAGGTCTGCTCGTTGTAGGTATCCATGCCCGCAGCAATAACATCGGCGCCATCGGGATTATACTCCGTCCACTCCATGGCAAAGCCATCAGTTGACTCATACTGTGATACCATGTAGAGGTATATAACGAAATCTACGTATACCTGAGTCGCTGTATCTTTGTCGTCGTACATCAGCCACTCGGCCACAGTATCGAGGTAGACAAAGGCGGTAAGCTTGGGGTCATTATCATCGAAATCCTCAAAAATGATGACATCGCTTGCGGCATCTATATACTCAGAGTACATGCCATAGGTATCTTCGTTCTTTTTCATCCAACGATCTACCTCTTTGAATGTTTGTTCATACGACTTCTCATCAAGCGACTCCGTCCACTCATAGAATTCATGTACCTCTACCATTAAAGCTACAGGACACTTTGCATCGACACACGCCATCATTGATTCATACTCCTCAGCCACCTTGGCACGAATCTCCTTCTTCGAGGGTTTTACAGTGTTCTCGGCAGCCATTGTAGGCTCTGCCATTAGGATGGTTGCACATAGTGCAGCCGCAATCATAAAAATCTTTCTCATTCTATTTCAGTGTTTTAAGTTATTTAATTTACATTGTTTGAATTGCTCTATTCAGCGCTGCCACCTTCTCGGGATTATTCTCCATCCACTCAGTAAGGGCCTCTATATAGATACTATCGTCATCGTTAAGCGTATAGACGTGACTAATAACCAACGAGTTTCTCATAAGGTTCATCTCATGCCCCGCCATCTGGCTCTCTGCTAATCCTTCAATATGTCGAATGTAGCACTCGGCCAGCATGGCATCATCCATCACCGAATAATCCTCTCCAAAGAAGCCTCCCAAATAGGCAACTATACGTTCGTTACCCAACTCGGGTAGCTGTGAGTTCATTACTATTTCGAAGCCTATAGGGTTGTGCTCCTGCCACGCTAACATATACTCCTCTACGAGCATATCAACCCTATAGCTACCTATAAATATATATAGGTCTATAAGCACGTTACATGCAGCATCCTCTTCGCCACGGTCGAGAAGCTCCGCCACAGCATCCAGATAGAGATTAGCTACAGTCTCGGCATCGTAAACATCGTAGTTTTCATCCGTCGCCATGGCAAGTGCCACATCCATATACTCCTTAAATCGCTCTTTCTGTAGCTTGTGACGTCTCGACCACCTCTGCATCTCATCTTCGGCACATGCCCTGGTCTTATCGTCAAGCTCCGCATACCAGTCGCTGTAGACAAATATATTCTCCAACATGCTGACAGGCATTCTATAGCGTGCACAGTTGATAATATCGTAGTACGACGTCACCACTCTTTGGCGTATATCCCTTTTCGAAGGTTGGTTTGGCTGAGCAACAACACCCGTTGCCAAACAGACAGCCACTACGAACGCGAAAACTCTCTTCATGATACGTAATTGTTGATTTACCCTCTACAAAGTTACAATAAAAGAGCGAATAACGCGCCGTTTTCTATCACTGAATCGCGAAAGCAGAGATTAAAATCTATAAGTACAAATACTTAATATGCGCAAAAAAGCTCAATATATTCGACTTTTTGCAAAATATACGGTATATTTGTAGAAATTGGGTCAATGTTATACGCTCTGGAGGCATTACCCACGGACACAACAGACACAAAATAATGAAGGAACAACTTAAACTCTTAGACTCGCTTACACCCGACCTCGGCTCTGGCGAGATGCTTATAGTGAATATCATTCTTGCGCTTGTAATGTTCGGTGTGGCATTAGGCATCAAGCTCGAGACATTTAAGGATGTATTTCGTCGTCCTAAGTCGATAATCGTAGGCATATTGATGCAGTGGGTAGCACTGCCTGCCGTTACGCTATGCGTTGTACTGGCACTCAACTCCGTGATTACCCCGATGGTTGCACTCGGCATGATACTCGTGGCATCGTGCCCAGGCGGTAATATCTCTAACTTTATGTCGTCGTATGCCAAGGGTAACATCGAGCTCTCGGTGTCGATGACTGCGATAACTACAGCCTTTGCGCCACTGGTTACGCCGCTCAATTTCTGGCTATATGGCACACTCTACTGCAATATCACAGACCTAACAAAGGATATTCCCACGCTTGTAATTCCGTTTGGGGATATGTTCGAGCAGATTATGTTGCTCTTGGGTCTACCCATTGTTGCGGGCATGCTCTTCGCACACCTCTTTCCCAATGCCACAAAGCGTCTGATGAAGCCTGCACAGGTGCTCTCTATCATTCTCTTTATGGGCATGGTTGTGGTGTCGTTCACCAAGGTTGTAACGGCTCTCGGTGGCGATGGCTCTGGTGGATTGACCGTAGAGCAGATTGTTACAAGCCTTATCATGGCATTTGGTATGGTTGTGCTACACAACCTCTGCGCGCTAAGTACGGGTTATGGTGGTGCCACACTCTTCAAGCTCCCCGCTCTCGATCGCCGCTCGATGACTATTGAGGTGGGTATTCAAAACTCAGGTCTTGGACTAATCCTTCTATTTAACACTGCAATATTCGACCCAACGGATTGGGCAAATAATGGTGGCATGCTCTTTATCACAGCACTTTGGGGCGTATGGCACATAATCTCAGGTTTGTCTGTCGCGAGCATCTTCCGTCGTAGTAAAGTAGCATAATATGGCTAAGGTTAACAAGATACAAGACTATAACTTCGCCTACGACTTCTTGCGCTACTATGTGGACTTTGCACTGAAGTTGTCGTATAGGAATATTAAGTACGTGGGGCGCGAGTATATTCCGCGTGATGGTGCTGTAATCTTCGCACCCAACCACACCAACGCACTTATGGATGCGCTGATAATACTCGCTATCGACCATCAGCCAAAGGTATTTGTGGCACGTGCCGACATCTTTCGCAACCCTACGGCAGCTAAGATTCTGACATGGCTCAAGATTATGCCCATCATGCGCATGCGCGATGGCTATGAGGAGGTTAAGAAGAATAACGAGACCATAGAGCGTGCTGTCGACGTTCTCAGGGACCGTATCCCCTTCTGCATATTTCCCGAGGGCACACACCAAGCAAAGCACTCGTCGCTACCCCTATCTAAGGGTATCTTCCGCATCGCCTTTCAAGCTAAGGAGCTTATGCCCGACATGCCGCTATATATCGTTCCCGTAGGTCTGCGCTACGGCAGCTTCTTCCGCTTCCGCTCTACGGTGCGTGTGCAGATAGGTGAGGCCATAGAGGTGGGCAAGTTCCAGAGCGAGCATAGCACCATGGCAGAGCCCGAGCAGATAAACGCTATGCGTGACGAGCTACAGGAGCGCATACACAAGAGCATCTTCTACATCCCCAACGACGAGGACTACGATGCCATACACGAGATATGCGCCACGGTAGTTAAGCAACAGGTCAAAAATTGCAAATATGTGGTTGATGGTAGACCTCTTAAGGGTCTTGATGCTCACTTCGAGGCAAACAACCGCACTAAGCGCGACATTCTGCGCCTCAAGGAGTCGAACCCCGAGGCTGCCGCTAAGCTAATAAGGCTCGGCGAGGAGGCATACAACATGCGTAAGGCTAAGTCTATTAGCCTCAAGTCAGTGTCGGTGAAGTACACCGTGCTTTCACGCATACTTAAGACGCTGTTTGTGGTTACGACACTACCCTACACTCTCCCCGTATCGGCACTTACGCTTCCCATCAATGCAGTTACGGCATACCTCTTCACCATGATTAAAGACCACGCTTTCCGTAACTCAGTACGCTATCTTGCCAACCTTGTGCTGTGGCCACTGCTTATGGTCATCTACACCACGCTGGCATTCGTATTCCTACCATGGATGTGGGCATTGGCTGTGGTTGTAGCACTCCTTCCCGCACCTATCATTGCGCAGGAGTCGTGGCGCCTAACAAGAATCCTTGTTTCGGACATTAAGCTACTATTTAACAAGCCTTTGCGCAACAAATACCGAGAGATAAAAGAACTATTTAACCAACTTATATAGACTCTATGAAACTACGCTACGTACTCGTCCTCGTTGCACTCTTTACTGCAACAGGCCTATACGCCCAAACAACCGATAGTGAGACCATTGCCACCGAGGCTCCCGCAAAGAAGGAGATTATAAAGACTGGCTACAACTTCGGACCCTTGCCAGCCGTAGCATTCGATGCCGATAAGGGCTTCCAGCTCGGTGCATTGCTCAACATCTACGACTTTGGCGACGGCTCGATGTATCCCAACACGCGCCAACACTGGTATTTCGAGGCATCGTTCTTCACCAAGGGCTCGCAGCTCTTCGTGGTGTCATACGACAACCGTTTCCTTATCCCTGGCGTGCGCTGGTCTACGGCAATCACCATCACCAACGACAAAGCTATGGACTTCTATGGCTTCAATGGCTACATGTCGTACTACGACCACGAGCGCGTGGCATTGGGTAAGGACAAAAACGACCCTACGCACTACATCTACACACCTAAGTATCGTATCAACCGCCTTGCCATACTCTTCAAGAGCGACTTCGTGGGTAATCTTTGGGACAATAAGCTCTTCTGGGAGGCGGGATACCACCTTAGCTACTTCAAGCAGGGATACAAGAACCAGAGTGCTCTAAACCTCGATAAGATAAACAAAAACAAGAAGGAGGGCAAGGCATTCCCCGAGGATGAGCCTACCATCTTTGACCAGTATCGCCAGTGGGGTCTTATCTCGGAGGATGAGGCATGGGGTGGTCTTAACAGCACCGTGCGTCTCGGTCTCTTGTTCGACACACGCGATAAGGAGGGTGCACCCTCGCGCGGCATCTGGGCTGAGGCACACGTTATGCTCGCACCCAAGTGGCTCGGCACATCTAACCCCTACTATCGCTACTCGGCAACCTTCCGTCACTACGTGCCCATCGTTAAGAACGACATCCTTACGTTTGCCTACCGTCTAAACTACGAAGGTACGTTTGGTCGCCAGGCGCCCTACTATGTGTTACCCTACATCACCACCGTGGGTCAGTCGTACGACCGCGATGGCATGGGTGGCTACCGCACCATTCGAGGCATCATGCGTAGCCGCGTGGAGGGTCTCGACATGGTGTCGTACAACGCCGAGCTTCGCTGGCGCTTCGTTTCGTTCACTCTTTGGAAGCAGAACATATCGTTTGGCCTCAATGTCTTCTCGGATGGTACGATGGTTACTAAGAACCGCGATATGACTTTCCGTGGTGAGGAGAAGTACCGTGCAGATTACGACGCATATATGGCCAAGGGCGAGGGTCGTGACCTACCACATATCACCGTAGGTGGTGGTCTACGCTTTATCATGAATCAGAACTTTATCGTAGCCTTTGAGTATGGTCTACCGGTTGGTCGCCTACGCAAGCAGGATGGCAAGGGTGCCTTCTACATAAATACAGGTTACCTATTCTAACCGACTAACAGACGAGGGCACTGCTCTCGTCTTTCTTGTCTTTTTTGATATTTATTTTGCGATTCATATTTTTTTGTATATCTTCGTGTTGATAAGACATCAACTATTTACACCAAACAACATTAATTAACTATGAAAAAGTTATTTGTAATCATGGTTGCTGCATTTGCTTTTGTAGCATGCCAGGAGGAGAAAAAGGCTGAGCCTACAACTGAGGAGCGCGTAGAGAACTACTTGAACGACCTTTACAAGGCCGCTGAGGATTGCGATGCTGAGAAGTTCGAGGCTTTGTTCTTGGAGTTAGAGGAGTTTATCTCGGGCTTGAGCGAGGAGGAATTCGCTAAGGCTGAAGAGGCCCTTGAGAACTGGGGCGATAAGAATGATGACAAGATGGATGTTATCGACGATTGCATGACCTATGGTGTTCCTGAGTTCTATGACGATGTAGATGACTACTACGACGAGGCTTGGGAGGACGCTGAGGAGTACTACGATGAGGCATTGGAGGATGCTGAGAAGTACTACGATGAGGCATTAGAGGATGCTGAGGAGTACTACGAGGCTGCTACAAAGGCTGCTGAGAAGTATGTAGACGACGCTATGGAGGCTGCTGACGACTACGTGAACGACGCCTTGGAGGCTGCTGCAGCTTACGGTCTATAATCGTTATAACCAACGTGAATAGAGGGCGAGTGTTTCTCGCCCTTTTTCTTTATTAGTATACTACCTATAGGTATTTTCCTGTGTAGCTACGCTTGGATGCCTTAATATCGGCAGGGGTACCCTCAGCGACAATCTCACCACCACCCTTGCCACCCTCGGGGCCAAGGTCTATAATCCAGTCGGCTACACGCACAACATCGAGGTTATGCTCTATAACAATTGCCGTATTACCACAGTCCACAAGTCGGTTGATTACACCCAACAGCTGACGTATATCCTCGAAATGTAGTCCCGTAGTTGGCTCATCCAGAATATATAGCGTGCGACCAGTATCGCGCTTCGAGAGCTCCGTAGCGAGCTTTATACGCTGCGACTCACCTCCTGAGAGCGTGGTACAGGGCTGACCCAACGTCAAATAGCCAAGACCCACCTCCTGGATGGCCTTTAGCTTAGTGTATATCGAGGGTATGTGCTCGAAGAACTCAACGGCCATATTGATGGTCATATTCAGCACATCGTTGATACTCTTTCCCTTATACTTAACCTCCAGAGTCTCACGATTATAGCGATTACCACCGCACTGTCGGCAACGCACATATACGTCGGGCAGGAAGTTCATCTCGATGGTCTCATGTCCTGCACCTCGGCACGCCTCACAACGACCACCCTTAACATTAAACGAGAAGCGACCCGCCTTGTAGCCACGAATCTGCGCATCGGGCGTCTGCTCGAAGAGTTTACGTATATCGGCAAAGACATTGGTGTATGTCGCGGGGTTACTTCGTGGCGTGCGACCAATGGGCGACTGGTCGACGACCACCACCTTGTCGACATGCTCCAAGCCCTCGATGCTATCGTACGCGAGAGGCTGGTCGTAAGAGCGGTATAGATGACGTGTGAGGATGGGGCGTAGCGTGCCATTAATCAGCGACGACTTACCCGAGCCCGAAACACCAGTAACACAGACGAGCTTACCAAGCGGGATGCTAACATCAACGTTCTTGAGGTTGTGACCCTTAGCTCCACGCAGTGTAAGCCACTCGCCACTACCCTTTCGCAGCTCCGTGGGAGCCTCTATACGGCGTCGGCCTGTTAGATAGTCGGCCGTGATGCTATTCGACTGGCATATCTCATCGAACGTACCCGCAGCCACAATCTCGCCACCGCGGCGCCCTGCCAAGGGACCTACGTCGACGATATAGTCTGCCGAGCGCATCATATCCTCGTCGTGCTCAACCACGATGACCGAGTTGCCAGCATCGCGCAGGCTCTTAAGACTCGCTATGAGGCGGTGGTTATCCCTCTGATGTAGGCCAATGCTCGGCTCATCGAGAATATACAACACGTTGACGAGTTTTGAGCCTATCTGCGTAGCAAGACGTATACGCTGCGCCTCACCGCCCGAGATTGTGCGCGAAGCACGCGAGAGCGAGAGGTAGCCCAGACCCACATCCACCAAGAAGCCTGCACGCTCGCGTATCTCCTTGACAATATCGCGGGCAATCGTTCGCTCCTTGTCATTAAGCACATCGTTGATTGAGTCGATCCACTCCTTGAACTCCACTATCGACATTGCCGAGACATCGGCTATACTCTTATCACCTATGCGGAAGTTGAGCGACTCGGACTTTAGGCGAGAGCCACCACAACGAGGGCATGTCTCCATGGCCATAAACTGCTCGCGCCACTTCTTACCACGCGCCGACTCCTCATCCTCGTTGCGCATAATCCACTCCGAGACACCCATCCACTGCACCAGACGTGAGCCAGACGAGGTGGAAAACTCCGACATGTTTATTAGTAGAGGTTCCGAATCGCCATAGAGTATGGCATTTAGCGCCTCATGCGATAGCGTCTCTATGGGGTCGTCGATGCTAAAGTCGTGGCGATGGCCAAGCGCCTCAAGCATGGCAAATAGCAGATTATTATGATACTTACCCAGTGGCTCGATGCCGCCCTCACGCAGCGAGAGGCTACCATCGGGAGCTATCTTCTTGAGGTCGAACACCGCGCGCTCACCCAGACCGTTACACTCGGGGCAGGCGCCCTTAGGCGAGTTGAACGAGAAGGTAAAAGGCTCGGGCTCCTCGAAGGCCTCACCCGTGGTTGGGCACATCAAGTTACGCGAATAGTAGCGCAAGCCCTCAGTGCCATAGTCGTAGAGCATCATAGTGCCACGCCCCTGACGCATAGCCTCACCCAACGATGTTGCCATACGTTCACGGTGAGCCTCACCCACTACCAGTCGGTCGATAACCATGTCGATAGTATGGGTCTTGTAGCGGTCGAGCTTCAACCCAGCGGAAAACTCCTTAATCTCGCCATCGATGCGTGCATAGATATACCCCTTGCGCGACATTGTCTCAAACAGCTCGCGGTAGTGACCCTTACGTCCCTTAACCACAGGGGCAAGGAACGCCACGCGACGACCGTCGAAGCCCTCAATCATAAGGTCGATAATCTCCTGGTCGCTATAGCGCACCATGGGCTCACCCGTACGTGGCGAGTAGGCACGCGAAGCACGTGCAAAGAGCAGTCGCAGGAAGTCGTTTATCTCGGTGACTGTGCCCACCGTCGAGCGAGGATTCTTGTTCGTTGTCTTTTGCTCGATGGCAACCACAGGACTAAGGCCCGTAATGTGGTCTACATCGGGGCGTTCCATGTTACCCACAAACTGGCGAGCATACGCCGATAGGGTCTCCATATAGCGGCGCTGCCCCTCAGCATAGATGGTATCGAACGCCAACGACGACTTACCCGAGCCCGAGAGTCCGGTAATGACAACAAGCGAGTCGCGTGGGATGGTGACATCCACATTCTTGAGGTTGTGTACCCTCGCTCCCGTTATTTCAATTTGTCGTTTTGCCATAGTCTATTAGAGCATCGCCGAGAGCATCGACTGCAACGAGATAAGACCCACAAGGTCGATAAACGATACGATGATTATAAAGAGCGTAAACCACTTAACAAACTTCACGCCCCAGCTTACCACCCAGTGCGATGCCATAATTGCGCCAAGGATGTTACCCGCAGCATGCAACAGACCGGCAACGTAGTCTACCTGACCATTATAGATAAATACCGCCAAGGCAAAGGGCGTAGAGATAAATATCACACAACCCTTAAGCACATTTGCCGTAACAAGGTCGAGGTTCATAGTCCACACCGTGACAGCTAAAATCAAGAAGCCAAGGCCGATATAGATGTATCCACCATAGAAACCCACGAGGAAGAAGAGCAGATAGTGCCACCAGCGTATTTGTAGCTTGTGTCCCTCCCTCTTAGGAGTCTGATTACGGTCGAAGATAAGGTATACAAGGATGATGGCAAGCACCAAACTAAGACATATTCTAAACGTGCGGTCGCTAACATCTATAGCCAACATCGAGCCAGCTATGGTACCCAGTATGGTTGGTATGCCTAAGAGCAGGCTATTCTTGATGTCGAGCATATTCTTGCGCATAAAGGCAATCGTCGCCGACAGATTCTGCAACACTACAGCTATTCGGTTGGTACCATTAGCCACCTGTATGGGCATGCCCATAGCCATAAAGAGCGCCATGGTAATGACCGAGCCACCACCACCGAGCGTGTTGATGATACCCACCACAATACCCGAGATGAAGAGTAGAAGTACTACGTTAAGTCCTATATCTTGTAACCACTCCATAAGCGTATCTTATTACCGTTATAATATCCCAAAACTATCTGCATCGCGCGCCACATTGAAGCGCTCACGAAACTTTGTCTGCTCCTCGAGGTCTATCTCAACCACATATACACCCTGCTTGTCACCGCTATCAACCACATAGCGACCGCGTGAGTCTATCACAGCCGAGTCACCCACATACTCCAATCCAGGCTCACTGCCCACACGGTTGACACCTATGACGTAGGCCTGATTCTCGATGGCACGAGCACACAGCAGCGTGCGCCACACATCTCTGCGGGGCTTTGGCCACAGTGCAGAGTAGATGATGGCATCGTAATCGCCACGCTGACGACTCCACACAGGAAAGCGCAGGTCGTAGCACACTTCGAGCAAGTATCTCACACCACGCCACTCGACAACCTTACGCTCCTCGCCCGCAGTGAAGCGCTCAGCCTCGCCACCAATCGAAAAGAGGTGACGCTTGTCGTACCACTCAACCTCGCCCGTAGGCTTCACGAAGTACATGCGGTTGCGATACGTCTCGCCATCCCTCACAACAACGCTACCCACCACCGCGGCATCGAGGCGCTCAGCCACTTCGTGCATAAACGCTAACGTAGCATCTGCATACTTGGCAACCACAGCGGCATCGGTCACAAAGCCCGTCATAAACATCTCGGGCAATACGATGACATCGAGACCATCTCTATTTAGTCTATCGGTCGACAGCATAGCACTGAGTTTGACACGATTAGCCTCCCAATCGCACCACTCGATATCGTACTGTACTATACCTATCAACTGTCTCATTGCTCTATCACTTTGTTGCTACGTAAAATAGGTCGAAACACCTGTCATCGACCGTTTGCAGTTGGTAGTCCTCCATGCGGATAGACTCCGTAAGCTCCCTGTTCTTGCTGTGCAGACGGCGACGATTAAAGCGGTTTGCCACATCGTACGGTAGCTGCAATATCCATCGTGGTAGCCACCACTGCATACGCAACACATCGAAGCGCATAATGCGGTCGACCGACTCGCGGTTCTTCTCGTAGTATGCCCACACGCGCTCGTTGCCACCCACACCATAGCACTCAACGCTCGCAAAGCCCGACAATAGGCTCCTCAACTCCTCCGAGCGATACTCCCTCACATGCCACGGATTGCGCGTGAGCGACATGGGACGATTCGGGGTGCTAACTATAAACTTGCCCCCCTTTTTAAGCACGCGCAACACCTCCTTAACAAACTCCCTATCACGCTTGATGTGCTCGATAACCTGGAACGATACCACGCAGTCGAACTCCTCATCCTTGAATGGTAGCGGGGGTACCTTAGCCTGGCGGAACTCCACATTGGCAGGAAGCTCCATATCACCAACAGCGCAATGCTTGTCTATGGTGACATAGCTATCCGCTTGTGGAGCGATTATCTCGATGCCGTAGCCCGTACCTGTGCCTATCTCCAACACACGCCCCTCAACCCTACGCGCAGCCTCGACATAGGCCAGACGCGAACGCTGATAGACGAAGTTGTCGCTAACCTCGCGGGATACTCTCTCGGCGGTGTTCAGTGCCATCGGCAATTATTGTTTAATGAGTTCGATACCAAACTCCGTCTGGCGCACCTTACCCTGCTTAAGCAGCATACCAAGGGCGCGCTTAAAGACCTTCTTACTCATGCCCGTAAGTCGTGCCACATCCTGCGGATCGCTCTTATCGTTGGCTCCAAGCACACCACCATGCTCCTTAATCAGAGCCTCGAGCTTGACAACCGCAGTCTCGACCTCAGCTAAGCCCTGCTGCTGCAGGCTAACGTCGATACGCATATCCTCAGTAACCTTACGCACCCAGCCACGGCAGACATCACCCACATGGATGGGACGGAATAGCTGATTCTTGTAAATCATACCCCAGTGGCGATTGTTGATAACCACGCGGTAGCCTATAGGCGTAGCAAATGCGACAAGAACGCTCACCTCGTCACCCACCTTAACCGTAAGTGGGTCGTCGTTATAGATGAATGGCTTTATTTTGTTGGTAGCTACACAGCGACCCGTGCGGTCGTCTACGTACATATAGACCACCGTCTTCTGTCCCGCAATCACACCACCCTGCTGGTTGCGGTTAGGCAGGAATAGGTGCTTGCCGAATAGTCCCCAGTCGAGAAAGGCACCATGAAGATTTTTATCTACGACTTTCAATGCAGCCACCTCACCCACCTTAATCAGCGGCGTCTCTGTTGTGGCGACAAGTCTATCGTCCGAGTCGTGGTATATAAACACCTCAACGCTATCGCCCACCTTCATATCCAGCTTCACAAAACGATTCGGAAGCAACACCTCAACACCCTCGTTATCAGCGAGATATAGGCCATAATCCGAGATGCGAGCTACGGTAAGCGTCTCTGTTTCTCCTGTTTTCATAGTATACATTATAATTGTAAGCGTGTAAAGATAGTGAAAATTTACGAAAGCCCGACCACCATTTCGATTTTTTTCAGTACATTTGCACTATATGAGCAGAGTAAAGGATAATATTCGTGAACAGGTGGCAGCACTGCCGCACTCTCCTGGCGTCTACCAATTCGTAGACCGCAACGGCACGATTATCTATGTCGGCAAGGCAAAAGACCTGCGTAAGCGTGTGTCGTCATACTTTGTCGAGAACCGCGACCACTCCGCCAAAGTTATTGTGCTCGTAAAGCAGATTGTCGAGATTCGCCACATCGTCGTGGATAGCGAGCAGGATGCGCTTCTTTTGGAGAATTCACTAATCAAAAGCCTGCAGCCACGCTACAATATCTTGCTCAAGGACGACAAGACCTACCCATGGATTGTCATACGCCGCGAGCCCTTTCCAAGGGTGATGTCCACACGCCAACTTGTGCGCGATGGCTCGGAGTACTTCGGGCCATACGGCTCGATTGCCACACAGCGCTCGCTGCTCGACTTTATTCGCCGAGTTATACCTCTAAGAACATGTAAATTAAACCTCACAACCGAAAGTATCGCTCGAGGTAAGCATTCGCTATGTTTACAGTACTATTTAGGCAACTGCAAGGCCCCATGTGTGGGCAAGCAGAGCGAGGAGGAGTATGCCGAATATATAACCCTTGTGCGCTCCGTTCTACGAGGCGATTTGCGTCCCGTGAGCCACTGGCTTGAGGAGTCGATGATGGAGGCGGCACGCGAGCTGCGCTTCGAGGCGGCTGAGGAGTTCAAACAGCGTCTGCAATCACTGAAAAGCTACCAGAGTAAGAGTGTTATCGTAAGTGCAAAGATTGTAGATACGGATGTATTCTCTCTGCTCGAGGATGACGACATAGCCTACTGCAACCATATATGTATACGCCACGGCTCCATCGTTGCGGTGCAGACGCTGCGCATGACAACGGGTGTTGACGGCGACCATGCCGACATGCTCTCTATGGCTATACAACACATAGCCGAGGGCATTAGCGGAGGACTTGCGCGCGATGTGATAGTGCCGATGATGCCATCTGCCGCAACGCTCTTCGATGGCGTTACGTTCACCATACCCAAGCGTGGCGAAAAGGCCGAGCTACTGGAGTTCTCGCTGCGCAGCGCTAAGATATACCGCGCCGAGCTGATGAAAAACCTCGAGATAAAGAATCCCGAGCGCCACACCGAGCGACTTATGGCCGCCATGCAGCGCGAGCTACACCTCGACCGCCAACCACGACACATAGAGTGCTTCGACAACTCCAACCTCCAGGGCACTAACCCCGTAGCCTCGTGCGTGGTATTCCGCGATGGCAAGCCCTCACGCAAGGAGTACCGCTACTTCAACATTAAGACCGTCGAGGGTCCCGACGACTTCGCCTCGATGCGCGAGATTATCCACCGCCGCTACTCCCGCCTGCTTAGCGAAGGTGCGGAACTACCCGACCTAATCATCGTAGATGGTGGCAAGGGTCAGCTCTCAAGCGCCTATGGCGTACTCAAAGAGTTGGGCATAGAGCACCGCGTGCCTATCGTAGGCCTCGCCAAGCGCCTCGAGGAGGTTTTCTACCCTGGTGACCCCATACCCTACTATCTATCGCGTACGGGAGAGCCACTAAAGGTAGTATGTCACATCCGCGACGAGGCACACCGCTTCGGCATCACATTCCATAGACACAAGCGCGGCAAAAGTCTTACAACAAGCGAGTTAGACAACATAAGTGGCATTGGTGAGAAGAGCCGCACGGCACTACTAAAACACTTTAAAAGCCTACGTGCCATCAAGGCAGCATCGCTCGAAGATATAGCCTCGGTCATTGGACAGAGCAAGGCACAAACCCTATATAAACATCTACACCAGGAGCAATGAGACCGCTTTACAGATACATAGTAGCTACCATATTATTTGTTATAGGTGGCACGTTTGCGACACAGGCGCAGGGATACGTCAAACTCAATGGCCTCTATGCGCTTGGTGGCGTCGTAAACCCTCAAGTAGAGTTCCGCCTATCGGAGCACTCGGCGTTTCAGACCGAGATAGTCTACTCGCCATGGCGCTCAATCAACAGCCACCATATGCACTTCGGCATCTTCCAAAACGAGTATCGCTACTTCGTTCGCCAGACTAACGATGGCTTCTACGTAGGTGCCACCGTGGGCATGATGGCATTCGACATGTCTAAACCACAGATTACTAACGGCCGTATCGAGCTACAAAACCGCTACTGCAAGGGCTACGGCTTTATGGCGGGTGCTGTCATAGGCTATGAGTGGCGCTTTGCCGAGAGATGGCTGCTCGATGCCTACGTAGGCTTCGGCTATATGCACAGCAACTACAACGGCTACTCACTCAATGGCGTTATCGACCTACACCCCTCGCGCCCCGAGGATAAGCAACCCGCATCGCCCGACCCACTCAACTCCTCGGCCGAGTGGCTACCAACCAAGATAGGTCTCTCGATAGGCTTTCTACTGTGGAAGTAGCTGTGAAGAAGAGATAGCCACGAGCCTAACGGCTCTCGCAATGACGCTTTAGTAACAGTAGTAACACATGGGTACACCCCTGTTACTTTGTTACTTTTGTTACTACGTTGATTATCAGCCACTTTAGCACGTCATTCCGAGGAAGCATAGCGACCGTGGGAATCTCGTACCAAAACAACTGAAGAGATTGCCACGAGCCTAACGGCTCTCGCAATGACGTTTTAGTAACAGTAGTAACACGTGGGTACACCCCTGGTACTTTGTTACTTTTGT
>JAGATC010000001.1 GCA_017621455.1 Alistipes sp.
CCTGAGCCAGGATCAAACTCTCCATTGTAAAAAAATTAAATGTATTGTTAGAGTCCTGACTGTTTCATTTTCCTAAAAGGAAATTGACAGATAAATACTACACTTTTCTCTCAATATAAAAAACCAGTAAATCAAAGAACCATTTTCAAACACTTTGCCGTCTTAATTTTTCAGAGCGGAAAGTGGTGCAAAGGTAAGGCAAATTTTTTGAACCACCAAATTTTTGATGAACTTTTTTCAAAAAACTTTTTCTAAGAACCTTTTTCGCTTATCGCCGTTTTAGAGACGAAAGCGGGTGCAAAGATAAATCATATTTTTGAAACCACCAAATTTTTGATGAACTTTTTTTCAAAAAACTTTTTCTTAAGAACCTCTGCGCTCACGAGCTATACGCTGTATCTCTCGATTGCGGGTGCAAAGGTAGCGCTTTATTTTTATTCTCCAAACATTTTTCGCACTTTTTTACAACTATTTTTTAGCGATATTACACACACTCCACACTATCAGCGAGTTACGCGAAATTAAATTTTAGGCCGCGATTTTCCCTTTTATTATATATATAGGTATACGAAAAATGGGGCTGCATGGCCCCACTCTCAATATTAATAAAAGATGTGTTAAACACGATATATTTCGTGAAATTACTTTCTAACACACTTCTGCTCGAGCTGCACAAAACGAGGGAAAAGAATATTATTCTCTATATGTATATGCTCAAACAAGCCGTCCATAAATGTCTCGAGGTCGGTCAGCATCAGGCGATAACTTGCGCATGCATCATCAGGAGCAGCAAACCCATTCATTAGATTTCTTATATATTTATAGCGCGTACCCTCGTCGTTATGTTCACGAAGCATGACACGGATGGGGTTGGCAACCGTGCCACAGTGCATTGGCTCCCCGCAGGCACCTTGCTCTGAAGCTTCGAAAAGTTCGTAGCAGTATGGAAACAATACCTGCTCCTCTTTTTGTAGATGATTCTCTAAATCCTCGAGCGACTCGGCAAAGAGACGGCGCAGCTGAAAGAGTTCGGGGTGAGCCACTCCATGCACCGAAGCGATGTGTTCGATGTCGGCAAGGAGCTGAGGTCCCTTAGCGCGAATGCCTCGGTGATGAATCTTGAGGACATAGTCGATAAGTAGGTCTGTAGGCCAGCTGTCGAACGGGATAGATGTAGCGTCCTTAGCGGCATCCTCCGAAAGAGACTCCACTACCCTATCAAAATCGGCACCTGCCATACGGCATGCCTCCTCCAAAGAGGCACTACCCCCACAACAGAAGTCGATACCATAGAACTTAAATACGCGTGCGGCAGCAAAATTTTCATTAACAATGGAGCCAACGCTACGGTGAGCGTAATTAGAGTGATTTGTTCTCATATATTTTTTCGTTGTTTTGTTTATCTTTTTCGCTGCAAATATAATACAAAACATCGAGTCGTCAAATCGGAAATTCCTATCGCACGATAGGTTACAACTATATCTGTTTGATCTAACAGTGTAAAATGTGACTCATATAGATTATAACACACCGTAACATAGCAGATTTATTTGTAAGCCACTACATCTTGTATTTTGCGAAATTTTACCTATCTTTGTGTAATCAAACAAATATGCAGATAGTGAACCACAGTTCAATATAAGGGTAAGTATAATACCCCTCCCAGTTTCTGTGGGAGTGTGGAGGGTATTTTGTTGATAGTCTGTCATTTGTATTAAATTTAAGAAAGATATAACCACACTAAACACACAACAACATCCCTACCTCGCGCCCGAGGTCGAGGTTATCGAAGCTATTGTTGAGAAGGGTTTTCAGAACTCTAACGAGGATCCTATTTTAGACCCCGAGCAGGTCTGGTAGCCTGCAAAAACTCAAAAATAACTAACACAAAATAACTATGAACCGATTTCTATTTTTTGCAGTTGCTGCCGTGCTGTTTACAGCCTACTCAAAGGATGCTCTTGACGAGCAGCAGGGCATCCAAAACATCGTTGACGAGGCTCCCGCAACGCTTACTGTAGGTTTCGAGGATGACGAGACACGCATCCAACTTAATGAGGAGCAAAATACCGTCTGGACAAAGGGTGACCTTGTATCTGTTTTCTACCGCTCGGATGCTAACCAGCAGTGGCAGTACACAGGCGAGACTGGCGAGGATGAGGGCGAGAATATGGTAGGTGGCGCAGGTGACAACCTTGTCTTTGAGGATACAGTGCTTACCGAGGTTACGCTTAACTGCCTGGATGGCACATCACCCACCGAGAAGGGCGTTACGCTTGGCGCAGAGGCAACAGCATTTTATATCGCACTACCTCCACAGACCTTTACAAAGGGTATCACCGTGGAGATTACCGATACCAACAACTTTACAATGACCCAATCTACAGATAAGGAGGTCGTTATTGAGCGTAACCATATTAAGCCGATGGCAGCGTTTAAGTTCGTAAACCCAAACACGCCCACCATATCCACCCCTGCAAATAACGAGATTTGGTATACCGCAACCGCAAAGGTAGAGCCATACGATAAGACAGTGTTTGGCGCAACGTATGTGTCAAATGAGTGGGATAGCGAAACAGGTAAGGGTGTTATTACCTTTTCAAGGGATGTTACAAAGATTGGAAATTATGCATTCTTTGATTGCAGCAGCCTTACAAGTGTGACTATCCCCGATAGCGTAACAACGATTGGAGAGAGGGCATTCAGCCGTTGCAACAGCCTTACAAGTGTGACTATCGGAGATAGCGTAACGACGATTGGATGGTGGGCATTCGAAGATTGCAAAAGCCTTACAAGTGTGACTATCCCCGATAGCGTAACGACGATTGGATGGTGGGCATTCGAAGATTGCAACAGCCTTACAAGTGTTACTATTGACAATAGCGTAACGACGATTGGAGAAGCGGCATTCCGTGATTGCACCAGCCTTACAAGTGTGACTATCCCCGATAGCGTAACGACGATTGGAGAGGAGGCATTCAGGTCTTGCACCAGCCTTACAAGTGTGACTATTGGTAATAGCGTAACAACGATTGGAGAGTATGCATTCCATTCTTGCAAAAGCCTTACAAGTGTGACTATCCCCGATAGCGTAACGACGATTGGAAGTAATGCATTCTATTATTGCACCAGCCTTACAAGTGTGACTATTGGCGATAGTGTAACAACGATTGGACGCTGTGCATTCAATTGGTGCACCAGCCTTAAAGAGTTTAAGGGTAAATTTGCTGCGGATAATGGGCGTTGTTTGATTATGGATAATACCATTATTGCGTATGCTGAAGCATCTGGCACTACATATACTATCCCCGATAGCGTAACAACGATTGGAAATAGTGCATTCTGGGGTTGCACCAGCCTTACAAGTGTGACTATTGGTAATAGCGTAACGACGATTGGAAAGTGGGCATTCTATAATTGCACCAGCCTTAAAACAGTATATTGCAAGCCTACAACACCGCCAACTGGAGGTATCAATATGTTCTATACCAATGCTTCAGAACGCAAGATATATGTCCCTGCATCGGATGATGATAGCATTATAAATGCGTATAAGGCAAAACAGTACTGGAGTAACTATGCTGATTTTATCTTTGAGGAGGAGTAATCGCGGGGCGTAGTTGCCTAAAAAGTTTAGCGCGGGTATCACAAAGGTACTCGCGCTAAATTTTTGTGGGGCGTGATAGGGCTTTATAGGTTTGGATGGGGCGTTTCCTATTTCGCCCTATTCTGTCCTATTACGTCCTGCTCTCGCCAAGCACTAATAACTGCAATTTCTCACTGGTGATGGTTTATTTTTAGCAGATTTACCGCCAAAAATTTGGAGATATCATAAAATCTCTCTAACTTTGAATTAGTTTTTACCTACGGTATTTTCAATACAATAACTAACCATACAACATCTACATTGTTATGAAAAAGCTTAACAAACCTGCTATTTTGGTTGTTGATATGCTCAACGACTTTGTCTATGGTGCGCTGACTTGCGAGCGTGGTAAAGCTATCGTCCCTGCAACAGCACGTCTTTTGGATGCTGCACGCCAGGCAGGAGTACCCGTAATCTTCTGCAACGACGCCCATCGTAAGGGTATCGACCGCGAGCTAACCATCTGGGGAGACCACGCCATTGCCGGAACTCCTGGCGCTGAGGTAATCCCCGAGCTCAACCTCTCGGATAAGGACTACGTAGTACCCAAGCGTCGTTACAGCGGCTTCTTCCAGACCGACCTCGACATTTTACTTAAGGAGCTCGGCGTGGAGACTGTGGTGATGACAGGTCTTCATGCCCACATGTGCGTGCGTCACACCTCAGCCGATGCCTTCTCATTGGGCTACGACGTTGTGGTAGCAAAGGAGGCAACCGACTCATTCACCGAGGAGGACTACATTGGTGGCTTGGCATACCTCAAGACATGCTATGGCGCCGACGCCTACAGCAACGAGGAGCTTATCGCAATGTTTTAGTTCAGAGACTAAGCCCAAGATTCTAATAATACCCATCGGGGCTCACGTCCCGATGGGTATTATCATGTAGATGACAACTCAATAAAGAGAGTCTAATGCCCACAACTAAACTATTTTTTTAGCCAAAGATATTGTCTTTATACTTTTTTTACTAAATTTGCTGCAGCGAATAGAACTATCTGTGTATGGTGTTAATCGGGTCCTCGCCATGTACAGAGATAGAAACAACCTGGACCTAAGATTGTTATGAAACGTTACCTTTATTTATCACTACTTTTGGGAATCCTATTCATAGCAGGTTGCACAAAGGATGACCCCACACCTACCCCACCAGAGTGGGAGCCCAACACCCCCGCAGTGGATAAGGTAGTAAGTCGTTATAACGGCGAGGTGGCCATACTGTCGAACAACGACCACTTAATTAGCTTCCTCGTAAAGCGTTTTCCTAATACCACAGCCGAGCTACATCGCGATGTTGCGGCCCTGCTACTCGAGGAGGAGCGCATAGGCCAGATGTTTGACAATGCTGAGGAGATGGAGACCGTGGCATACCTCTGGCGAAACAATCGAGCCTTTATATTTGTCAACCCAGGCGTAAATGCCATCACTATGGTTGAGCGTCTACGCGCCGAGGCTATGGGTATGCAATATAGTGGCGTGGCTGCAGATGTTGCCAGCAGATATGCCAACATCCACCTATATATCGCAAAGGCCAATGGCTTCGAGTTTCTATACCACGGCATTGCACGCCAGGAGGTAGTACGCGACATAGTGACGGTTATGCGCGAGGAGGAGAATGGCGAGCTAATCACATCCACTGAGACCCACTCGGGTGCCGTGGAGCACAATGCTACCGACTATGAGACAGGACGTATTGCGGAGCGCGCCAGCGAGTGGCTCAACGAGAATTCTTCAACGGATATGCGTCCAGTGCTATTTAGCGACGACGAGGATTCGTGCAAGGGTAATCGCGTCATCCGCACAGAGTATATGCCCGTGACCATAACCCACTATATGCCTACGACCTACTACTGGTGTCCGCCCAACGAGGGTACGCCATCTACCTACACCGAGGCGATGATGCGTGTAGATGTGGTTGCGGGCTATAGCGATGTCATCGAGGGTGATGTCTACGACCTCTACTTAGAGCAGTCGTTCGATGCTACCAATACCGCTGTTGTTAACAAGATTGTACACGAGCACCTCGCCTACAACTGGCGCTACTCGGGAGGCTTCTACTATGGTCCTACAGTGGACATAGCGCTTCATGGTGCTGATGATAACAACTTCGACTTCCACGCCAATACCGACATCTACGCTCCCGCGCCCATACCCACGGCATCGAGCTATTCGGTCACTCACGAGCCCGCCTCGACACAGATTAGCGGCAGCGTGACGGGAGGTGCAACGGTCGGCGCATCGGGTGTCGAGGGCAGTGCTTCGGGCACCTTCGGCTTCATCATCAGCCTACCTTCGACGAGCGTCACCACACCCGTAGACGAGATGCCACTACACTACACCTCGGATCACAACGCCATCACTTGGCGCTACGAGAGCGTGTGGGAGTTATACGACGTTCATTGGGGCACCAACCCCGACTATCGTGAGCCACCACTCATCACGCGCTCAACCTATATAACCAACCAGGCAGCATCGTTCGGCGTTAAGAACAGTAAGACGCTCGGCGAGGCACCCGTATACTTGGACTATAGCGTCAACTTTAAGACCTACAGCGAGTTGGCACGCCCCGAGATTGAGGACGTGGATATACGTCACGAGCCGTGTAGCGACCACTACCGCGAGATGCAGTCGCACTACTACGATGCACCTATGCAGCTGCCTGCCGTGGCTCGCTACTTCAAGGACTACCAGCCCTACTGTTTCTATACGAATGGCAACGTTGATGGCGCCAATGGCTGGAGCAGCTTCGAGAACACACTCTTGGAGAATGTCTACTACAGCGTCTTTGCCGGCACGGACAAGATTCGCTCGGTTACGGAGGAGGGACTAAATGTAGTTGCCGAGACCGCATGGGTCGATGCTATGAACTCGCTCATCGCTATGTACAATGGTAGCACCACCAGCTACACATATATTATAGCTCTTATGTACGACCACGACCAGCACCTCAAGAGCGGCCTATATGTTCACGACGGTGTGTGGGAGATTGTGGATGATGTCGACGCCAAGAAGGCCGAGCTTCAGAACCAATAGCGCACACCATTGCAGATTGATTTAACCCAAAAGGCTGACTTAAAAGTCAGCCTTTTGGTATATCGCGATGAAGGGTAAGCAACTTCTCGGCTTATTGACTTATACCTTACCCCCCACACTTCTCTGCACCTTACGTATAAAACAAAAACAGACGACCTAAGTCGTCTGCTGTATCTACCGTCGGGATACCGGGATTCGAACCCGGGACCTCCAACTCCCGAAGCTGGCGCGCTAACCGGACTGCGCTACATCCCGAGCTATACGGTTTTTAGTAAATCTTGTCGGGATACCAGGATTCGAACCTGGGACCCCCTGCTCCCAAAGCAGGTGCGCTAACCGGACTGCGCTACATCCCGTGTTTTTTCGAGGTGCAAATATATGCCAAAAAATCTAATACACCAAATATTTTTCGACTATTTTTTATTCACCACCCCTATTTTTCCTATTGATGCCATAAGATATACTTGTAACGAGAGCTGAGGGATTATGCCTAACGTCCTGAATAGTGACATAGTTGATGTTCTGCAAATCGAGCCTTATGGTGCTTGCGTATGGCGAGTCGTCCAAATGAATGGGGATAACATACTTACCCTCTCTTATTGCATACTCAACCTCGATGAGGACATTTCGTGATGCATTAGCATTGACTGACGACAAAAACAGAACAACATCAGCATGATCCAAGGCCTCAACAATAGCAGCCTTATAGTTCACACCATTATATATTCTTTCCTTATCAAACCAATACTTTACATTATTATCATCAAGCACTCGCTTAATATACTGTGATTCGAGGGTATCCTTACGCGAATAACTAATAAACACCTTATGGTCCATAGCCATATCGAAAAGTGGCTGGCCTTGATGCAACGCATCGTTATCCATAACGCCATCACGTAAAGCGTGTGCAACGGTTGACTGAAAAAGTCGTGCTAAGTTCGCAAAGTCATCACCACTCTTTTGATTAAATCTGTCGTGCAAATAGAGCTCAATATTAAGCTGTTTCTGCGTCTTTCTAAGGCACTCGACGAAGGTTGTTGCTATTAATTGGATGACCTGCTCATGCTTAAAACCTGCCGAGCCAGCACCTATACAGGGAAAAGCTATACTCGTGAGTTCCAGGGCATGAAGCAGTGTAAAGCATCTCTCCACGGAGTGCTGGATTATGTAGCGTCTGAGATTTTCATCATTATGTCGGTATGATGTACAAGCCTCCTCGTATGTCATCGACATACAATGAAATATAAATTTCTGCCTTAAAGCCCCAGCGGTGGATACTACAACGTCACCTACGTTTGCAGGCAGTTTCTTGTGTGCATCAACAAGTATAGAGGAGCCTCCAGCATAGTGTATCAGACCAGATAGTCCGCCACCCATAGAGATATGGGTATTATCGGAACTTACGATAACCTCTGCTGCTGACTCAAGAATATTACCAACATAGACGTTGATAGTAGAGTTGTTGATTTTTACCGCGAAACTCTGTTGTCTATTCTCTATTGGCATAGTTCGGGTATGTTATAGTTCTTCAGAGACAACTATTTACTTACGCTCGTAGGTGCGGAACTCAAAGGGGTATTCATACTCCTCACCACGCTCATATCGCTCCGAAGCGACCAACGTCCACTTGTCGAAGTCGATAGCGGGGAAAGAGGTATCACCCTCATAGTCGCGCTCAACGTGTGTGATATACATACGGTCAGCCACCGACAGCGCCTCGGCGTAAATCTGTGCACCTCCAATGATAAAAATCTCCTGATCACCAGCAGCCATGGCAATAGCCTCCTCGAGTGAGTGAGCCGTAAGAGCCCCCTCAAACTGACGGTCGGCACGTGTAATGACGATGTTTGTGCGCTTAGGCAGTGGACGTGAGCCGAGCGACTCAAAGGTCTTGCGACCCATAACGACAGCATGACCCGAGGTAGTTGTGCGGAAGAAGCGCATATCCTCTTTTATATGCCACAAAAGCGAGTTCTTATCTCCGATAGTGCCATTCTGTGCGATGGCAACAATGATGCTTACCATAGTTTCGTAGGATTTAGAATGATAGGGGTGCCTTTATCGCGGGGTGAGGCTCGTAGCCCTCCAGCATGAAGTCGTCGAAAGTATAATCGAAAATGCTTGCCTTATCGTTCGATAGCACCATGCGTGGCAATGTGCGAGGCTCACGTGCAAGTTGCTCGGCAGCCTGGTCGAGGTGGTTGAGATAGAGATGAGCATCGCCTAATGTATGGATAAACTCGCCAGCCTCAAGGCCACACTCCTTAGCAATCATCATCGTGAGCAGCGCATACGAGGCAATATTAAATGGCACGCCAAGAAATACGTCGCCACTACGCTGATAGAGCTGACACGAGAGCTTACCCTCGGCCACGAAGAACTGGAACATAGTGTGGCATGGAGGCAACGCCATCTCACCCACATCAGCGACATTCCATGCCGAGACAATCATACGACGTGACGATGGGTTACGCTTGATGGTCTCGATAACCTCGCGTATCTGGTCTATAGTTTCGCCATTAGCCTTTGGCCAGCTACGCCACTGATAGCCATAGACATGATTCAAATCGCCAAACCTATACCCCTCGATGGGAGACTCGACACCCAAGGCCGTAAGGAAGGTATCCTTATCCACAGGTAGCACACCATGCTTAACACATAGCTCGTTATAGTAGCGGAAGGCATCACTATCCCAGATATGTACGCCATTATCAACGAGGTACTTAATATTGGTATCGCCCTTAAGGAACCACAACAACTCATGTATTACGCCCTTCAAAAAGACTCGCTTAGTGGTCAAGAGCGGGAAGCCATCACCAAGGTTGAAGCGCATCTGATAGCCGAAGATACCCTTTGTGCCTGTGCCTGTGCGATCGTCACGCACAACGCCCTCACGGCAGATTTTATCAAGTAGGTCGAGATATTGTTTCATCGTTTAGGTTTAGGTTTAATCAATAGGAAAGCTCTTTAACGCTATGTTCTCTGCATCCATGGCGATGTAGGTCGCCTCACTCTTATCCCAGTCGCTTAGGAACAGCACCTCCATACCATCCTCAACATGACGATGCGGGATGTGCATGTGACCAAAGATATAGGTAGCAACATCGCTATTCTTAGCGTGATGCTTCTCGGCATACTCAACCAAGAAGTCGAGGGCACTCACCGACAGCTGCTCATTACCATGCGATTTGCGCGAGGAGCCACTAAACTTATGACCGAGCCACATCGCAAAGTCGGGGTGGATAAGCCAGCGGAACATCCAGCGCAAAAGACCCGAGCGGAAAATGGCATTCATCAACTTAAGCATGGGTTTTCCCTTTACGTTAAGGTTGTCGCCATGCGCTAAGTGCACCTTACGGCCAGCAATAACCTCTACCTTAGGTCTGTACTCCACCCTTATGCCGCACTCGCGCGTGAGGTAGTCGCGACACCACATATCGTGGTTACCAGTGTATAGCACGACCTTAACACCCCTATCCGACAGCTCTGCCAGACGTCCCAGCACACGCACGAAGCCCTGTGGCACGACCCTTCGATACTCAAACCAGAAGTCGAAGACATCGCCCAAAAGGTATATCGCTTCGGCATCCCCGCCAACGCTATCGAGCCATCGGCAGAATGCTCGCTCTGCACGCAACGACTGCTCCTTATCTACGCAGCCAAGGTGTATGTCAGAAACAAAATATATCATCCGTAAGGGTCGTTCGAGGTATATTACAGTTCTCTTTTAACCTCTCTCTCGATAGCAGTAACGGTGCTCTCCACCTCCTTAAGTTCGCCATCGCGGCTGATGATGTAGGTGGTGGGCACCTCTGCGAGGTTGTAGATGCTCATAACACGAATATCGCCACCAGTATATAGCGTTGGCCATGGCATATTCTGCTTGTTTACAGCGCTGACCCATGCCTCTCTGTCGCTATCGAGTGAGACGTGGTATATCTCAAAGCCCTGGTCGTGATATTTAGCATAGAGGTTTCGAAGGTCGGCATTTAGATTGTTGCTCATGGCGTTATATACCGACCAGAAGTATAGCAATACAACCTTGCCATCATACTCCGAGAGGCGATACGTCTTACCTGTGATGTCACTAAGTTCCAAATCGGGATACGACACAAGGCTGGCATCCTCAACCAAGCGAATAAGCGCCTCATCATCAGCTATATGCTGCTCAAGCAGCGCTATATATGGAGAGTTTGGATAGCTCTGCTTAATACCTTCAAGCACCGCGCGATAGTGTACGATGCTCACACCCTGACCATCGAGCTGAGGGATATACTGCTCGGCGATGCGGTGGTGTAGAGCGTAGATTGAAGCCAGCTTATCCTGATTAGCACCAACAAAACGCACCTGCGCAAGCATGGCATTGCGGGCAACATCATAGGCATCACGCTCAATGCCTGTATCGTTACGCAGCTCCTCGGTCCTACCATAGATGTTCTCTGCGATGCTGGCCAGCCTATCCGCCGAGGCGAAATACTCATGGCAGAAATCGGCAATCAGCGCCGACTCCTCAGAGCCCTCAACACGATAGTTAAGGAAGACATCACCAACAGACTCTATCTCAATCTGGTCGCCAGGGGCTACAACAAGAGTAACAGGACGGCTCTTCTCCGAGAAGGTTAGGCGATAGAAGCGGGGCGACTCACCCTCGCCTACATTAAACTCGAAGCTAAAGGCACCATTGTCGGCAAGTGCTACGGCGTCAATCTGCTCCGCGCCATCAAACCTATCCGATATGCGCTCGAGATATACCGTATCTACGTTACTACCAACCAGACGGCCCGATATTGATGTGTTATATGTTTTTGTCTCCTCGCTACACGAGCTTAATATAATGGCCATCGCTACGACGGCATACAAAAATCTCTTCATTATCTTCTACACTATATTATTTACCTTGGGGTCTACTTATGTTGCGCATGACGCTGCTGCGTTCTATTGGCATGGCCACCGCGCGAACCTGCTGATTGATTACTACTCTTTGCATTCTTTCTGCCGTTGTTGGTACGGTTCTGCGCCTGCTGCTTTCCGCGCTTGGTGTTGCGCTGTTGCACATTGCTACGATACTCACTACGCATGTTAGCGATAGTCGAGAGATCCATCTCGGTATCCCCGCCAGCCATTATGCGGATGTCGCGCACGATAGATTCGTTGTTGGGGTGCTCGTTGTTAAACTCGTAGCTCTTTGTGCGCATGTATCGCGCGAGATTCACCATCTCTGCCGAGCCATTTTTCTCCTTGGCTACCCTATCAACAAACTGATGCAGATATTTGCCATAGTGCTTGAAAGTGATGCGCGACTGCGGGTAGCGCAACTTTTGTGGCACGATGGTTAAATCTTGGCGTGATGGTTGTGGGTAGGGAGAGTCGACATCCAATCTAAAATCGGACATTATGAAGAGATGGTCCCACAACTTATGTTTGAAATCCTCCGTATCGCGAAGCGTGGGATTTAGATTTCCCATAACGGCAATCACAGCCTTAGCCTGGCGCGTACGCTCATGTCTATCTTCAATCTCAAGCAACGAATCTACCATCTCGTGGATGTGACGTCCATACTCTGGAAGATAGAGCTTGCGACGTGTGAAATTATAATTCTTTCTCATTGCTATAATGTTGACTTAAATTTTATGATTATCTGCGACCCTTAAACCATAGATTCGGTTACACAACCTTTTTGATTTGTTCATATTCACCATCTATTTGGGTCATCTTGGCGATGAGCCCTTGCACAATAGGGCGAAAGGCTGCATCTTTAATCGCCATTTAATTTACAAAGTAAATGAAAATTATTCACAAAAGCAAACCATGACAAAGATTTTACTCCTTTCTCACTCTAAAAGCATGCTAAATTCGCTTCGCGAGCGCCTTAATTTCGAGAACTTTACAACGACCGAAGCCGATAGCATGCCTCACGTTACAGAGCTATGTCGCACCACCCACTTCGACGTGGCAATTGTTGATGGTGAATTCTCATCCGAGGAGATAGGAGTACCCACCATCGTGGTTACGCGCACCCCCGATCTCGATACCGCCATTGCAGCACTGCGTCATGGCGCTATCGACTACCTCACACCACCCTTCGACATGAACCGTCTGCTCGACACGCTACGTAGTCTCGACAGCGACGACAGCTCATCGATGGTGGCGTGCACACGTCGTAGCTCGCGTCATACCGCTAAAAACACGAACTGTGCCACACAGCCCATAATCGGGGAATCCGAAGCTATAGAGCATGTACGAAACATGATACGTCGTGTTGCCCCCTCCGACGCACGCGTCTTGGTACTTGGCGAAAATGGCACAGGCAAGGAGCTCGTGGCACGCTGGCTACATAACAAGAGTCACCGCTCAGCAGCACCCTTTGTCGAGGTTAACTGCGCAGCCATACCCTCGGAGCTTATCGAGAGTGAGCTATTCGGCCACGAAAAGGGGTCGTTCACCTCAGCCGTCAAGCAACGTAAGGGTAAGTTCGAGTTAGCCGATGGAGGCACACTCTTTATGGATGAGATTGGCGACATGTCGCTCTCGGCACAGGCCAAGGTGTTGCGCGCGCTGCAGGAGAATAAGATTACACGCGTGGGAGGTGACAGGGATATTCCTGTCGATGTACGCGTGGTGGCAGCAACAAACAAAGATATTCGCAACGAGATACGCCTTGGTCACTTCCGCGAAGACCTATATCATCGACTAAGCGTCATAGAGATAGATGTACCACCGCTACGCGAACGTCAAGGCGATATTGGGCTATTGGTCGACCACTTTATCACCGAGATATGCACACGGCACGATATAGATATTAAGCATATCGACAACGAGGCCGTCGACATCCTCTCACACTGCCCCTGGACAGGCAACATCCGCGAGCTACACAACGTCGTGGAGCGACTTATAATCCTTAGTGATGAGCGCATTACGGCAGATGCCGTACGCCTATACTACCACTCGTAGCGTTAATCGAATAGGAGCTTCTCAAGCTCAGCGACATCGGTCACAACCTTTGTAGCTCCCGCCTCGTAGAGCTCCTCGGCAAAGCGGAAGCCCCACGCCACACCCACCGAGTCGATGCCTGCTGCTTGTGCCGTACGTATATCTATGGCCGAGTCGCCAACCATCAGCGCACGCGATTGCTCCACCGCTGTTTTCGCCAAAATGTTACGCACAATCATAGGGTCGGGCTTGAGGGGCGCTCCCTCGCGGTTACCCTCAACAGCCACAAAGTCTATGTCGCCAAAGAACTTAGCAATAAGGCGGTCTGTGCCGTGCTGAAACTTATTCGATGCCACAGCGACCATAACCCCCTCAGCACGTAGTCGGCGCAATAGCTCGGGCATACCCTCATAGGGGATAGTATGACGGTCGATATTGTCTACATAGTAACGACGGAACTGCGCCACGCACTCCTCAACGTATGCTTCATCTGCTGCGAGATGCGCCGGTAGCGCGCGCTCAACAAGGCGCTTTATGCCACCACCGACCATCTGTCGGTACTCGGCATCGGTATGCTCAGGAAGATTACGCGAGCGCATAACATAGTCCACCGAGGCTGCCAAGTCGCCAATGGTATTGAGCAGCGTGCCATCCAAATCGAATATTATAATTTCGTACTTCATACGTGCAAAGATAGGAAAAAATTGTAACTTTGCATTATGATTCGACTATCACTTGTTATCGCCACATACAATCGCGCCGAGCAGTTTATGACGACGCTGCGCTCCGTGGCCGAGCAATCCCACCCCGCCACGGAGTGGGAGTGCGTAGTTGTGGACAACAACTCGAAGGACGATACACGCCATCGTGTGGAGATATTCTGCGCGGAACACCCCGCACTTCAACTGCGCTATGTCTTTGAAGAGAGACAGGGGCTGTCCTATGCCCGCAATGCAGGCATCACAGCAAGCCGAGGCGAGGTGGTGGCATTTATAGATGATGATGAGCGCATTGTCGAGGATTTCGTGGGTGCATACATCGACTTCTTCGCCGAGCATCCCGAGGCTATGGCAGCTGGCGGCAAGATTGTGGCGGAGTACCCTACAGGGCGTCCAACGTGGATGTCGCGATACACGGAGCAGCCCATAGCTAACCCTATGGACTTCGGCGACAAGGTGCGCTGTTTCCCCTCGGGACGCATACCCGGAGGTGGCAATATGGCCATGCGCCGCATACTTCTTGACGAGGTGGGAGCGTTTAACACCTCGCTTGGCCGCACTGGCAAGCATCTTATTGGTGGCGAGGAGAGCGAATTGTTTGAGCGCATAGCTGATAAGGGCTACGAGTGGTACTATGTGCCACGTGCGGTGATGTATCATATTATCCCCGCGGAGAAGCTCACCAAGGAGTACTTCGAGCGACTGGCACTAAATACGGGCCGAAGTCAGCGCATGCGCGCCGAGCTAAGAGGCAGAGTTACAGGACTATATATCAGAGAGGTGATGAAGTGGGTGGCAACGTTGCTACTCTCTCTTATGCACCGCCCCGCACAGTCGCGCTACCTTATACGCCTACGCCGCGGAATATCTAAGGGCGTGTTCGAAAGGAAAGAGCAAAGATAAAAAAATATTACTAATTGCTAATTTCTAATTGAATAGACAAAGTCCCGAGACCCAATTTCTTGTCAGAAGGGGTCAGGCTTGATCTATCGCAAAAGAAATGACCACGGGCTGTACGTTAGAGTACTATCCCGTGGTCATTTGATCTTTTGGGATATGCCGAGAATGGCCCCTTATCACAAGAAATGAATTTTTGATTTTAGTGGAGCAGATTTAGTCTATCGCAAAAGAGACTACCGCAGGATAGTACAAAAGCGTACAGCCTGCGGTAGTCTACTTTTTGGGATGGGCTAAAGATGCCCAATAAAATCTAAAATTAGAAGTTGTAGGTACAAGTAATACCCACATTAGCAAAACCCATCTCGTGGAAATCTGCGTGTGAGTAACCACCAGCGTAGCCGATAGCTGGGCCAATTACGGGAGTATAGTCGAGTGAGAGAGATACGGGAGCGCCATTGAACTCGATACCGAGGCGAGCCATACCTGCAACACCTACGTAAGCGTAGTGCTTACGACCACCAACGTTAACACCGACACCTGCATCGAAGAACCATACACCTGCTCTGGGAGTCCAATCCATCTCAACGATGTGCCAGTTGTAGAGTGCTGTGAAGTCTGCAGTAACTGTAGCACCATGATTTGCCCATGAAGCACCAAAACGAGCCTCAACATAGTTCTCGCTGCTGAACTTATACTGACCTACAGCCTGGAAGCCCGAACCTACACGACCACCTACTGACCAATCCTGAGCGAAAGCACCTGTCACAAAGAGTGACGCTACGATAAGAAGAAAAAACTTTTTCATAATTAATTGGTTTTAAGTTATAGATATCCTTTTCAACTACAAATATAGTATAATATTTAAAAATATCAAAATTAATTCAATATAAAGTCCAAATCATTCATCAAACAAAAGTTCCATTCAAGGCACTGACTACAGCGTAGTGAATGGCTCAAGCTCTATAAACGACACGCCATTATTCATATCAACAACCTTTATACACATAGTATACGAGGTTTTGTACTTGAGGTAGTCCCACTTGTAATCTACCTGAGACTCAAGGAACTGGCGCATAGAGTCGTGGCTAAGTGCTGGTATAAGTGAGAGCATACACTCCTCATACGATTCGTAGCCCGCCATAGCATACTTGCCGTCCTTAATCTCCTGGAGGTTAGCAGTCTCCATCATTGCCACATAGCAGCACCATACGTCGTCACCGAGTGTACAGTCGAATACTATGTCGTTGGTGTTTATCTGCTTGATATCGACCTCAACGGAGCCTTGACCCACAGCCTCAGCCTCGGTGCGCACCTGCACAATTTCCACGCCACCGAGTAGGTTGTTCTCCTGTCCCTCGCTATAATCCATCAAGGCAGCAAGGATAAGGTAGTCGGTCGAGGCGCTTACGTTCATCATATAGCCAGGTACATACTCGCACATCTCGCCATTGCGCCAGTCGAAAGTGAGTGTGCCTGAGAGCATAAAGCCATAGGTTACTACCCACGCACCGGGATTTGAGGCAGTCTGGTCGTAGACGCGCTTATCTACCACCGAGCAACGCCAATACTGACCCTCCTCGGCATTTATCCTAAACTGGAACGATGTAGAACCTACCTCCAACACCTCGATGAGCTTCTTGGCACCCTGATTATCGCCCTCGGGAACCGAAGCACCCGACATTAGACCCTTGTACAACGCCTGGATGCTCTTCGATGTGCCATTCTCATCGTAGGTGAGCATCATATAGATTGAGTAGTAGCCATCCACCACATCTACCGACACATAGCCATCGGTAAAGAGGTAGCCATTCTCATCGGCTACACCCTGAGGCACATATCTCGATGTCTCGGTATGAATCGTATATGGGTCGTAAGAGTTACCAAGCGAGTACTGACCATAAGGCAGATAGCTCGACATTGTCTCATCGAGGGTGTAGAAGTCCAAGACGATGCGGTCGCCATTGTCGCGCACGAATGTAACGTAGTAGTTGTAGGGCTCATACCAGCGGCCATTCTGCGTCTTAACGATGGTGATGTTCTCCACGCCATCGATGTCGGGAAGCTCGGTATTGTTGTTGTCGTC
>JAGATC010000002.1 GCA_017621455.1 Alistipes sp.
AATGGGATGTCGAAGAGGTATCGAAAGCTCTTTATAGACGAGTATTTCAAACTCAAATACAAGTAGAAAATGCGGGCAAATACCCGCATTTATCTACTAATTTTGACCAATAAATAAAAATTGCCCCGATTTTATCTACTAATTTTGACCAATAAGCCCTAACCCCTTCTGACGAAAAAGAGCGATTTACTGCTGTCTTGCCGCCTTCGCCTTTTTCAGCGGTATCGGCTCTGCTTTGCAATGGTCAGGCCATTGCTGCAGTTCGAATCCAGGTAACTAACGAATAATATCACCATTGCAACGTATTTATTGTCTGAGGATGCTGAAACTTAAAAAGTTTTGCTATCTTTGTAGAAGCAATAACCCGTTGGCGAAGAGCGTAATGAGGTTCCGCCTATCGCCAATAATGGATTCACAAAAGTGAACCTCCCATAACCCATGAAAACATTAAGTAAATTTCTGGTACTACTATTTGCTATCTCTCTTACGTCGGTAGGCTGTTTTGCAGGCGAGGATGGTAGTGATGTAATGGAGACGGCAGAGTATGTCGAGTATCTCAACCCCGAGCAGATTATCGCTGATGAGCTCCCTGCTTTTCTCGAATTTTTGCAGCCCATTGCCGAAGCATTCTACGGTCTTTTTATCAGCATCGCCAGCAATGGATGGTGGTCGTTGGCAATAATGGCGGGAGTGCTACTACTTGTGGCTGTTGTCATATACCTATTGCGCCGTGCTGATAGCGACTACGAACGTGCCTGGATATACTACCTAATATATCTGCTTGCACTTGTGCCCGCAGTTGGAGTGCTAATGGCATCAGTTGAGGGTGATCGTCTGCTTGGCGAGGGGCAGACCATAATGCATGAGTGCCTGCTCTTTATGATGGCGCTTGTGCCTGGTGTCCTAATGATATTTGCTGGATGGGGCATACGTCAGTGCGGTATGATTTGCGGACTGTTCAAAAAGAACTTCAACTACAATATGGGGCAAATCTTGCTCTTCCCCGTATGGATATTCCTTGTATATATGTTCTGGGATGCAGCGTTTGCACCATTGATTGATTGGTCGGCGGGCTTTGCACCGCACGATGGCGGTTTCTGGCGCTATCTCCTCACGCTCGTATTAGGATTCGGTATTGTCTTTGTGGTATATACTATATGGTTTGTAGTATTTGAATCGTGTCTCGAGACAGCAGGTAATACAATTATACATATTTACTCGATTGTGCTATGGTGGGTTATGGTGCAGGTGGGCTATAATTGGCTATATGCAAACTTCAACGGGTTTGGTTACTTTGTGATACTCTGTCTATGTGCCCTCATTATGTGGATATTCATTATTGGTGTTGGTGAACAAATACTCACCACGCGATGCCCTATGTGTCACGATTTCAATGGAGTGGAAGTCCGAAATACAGACAACGGCATAGAGTATAAGATAGAGGGTGGGTGGAAAAGTATTAGTAGTGATGATGTGCCAGATAGCGGTAAGATTACAAATGCACGTAAACATGTACTCACAACTATAGCTGTACATAAATGGACAACGGAACATGCTTGTTCATATTGTGGATGTACGTGGAGCCTTAGTCATAGTGAAGAGGTTGGTAGAAAAGAAAAGGTTATGGAGATAAGATGGACCAAGGTAAAGGAGCGTAGTTAGGCTACAACACTCGCTGTGCTATATGTAAAGTGGAGTGGAGGTGTCAATTTGATGCCTCCATTTCTCTTTTTATCGTGGCAGTGGAAACGACAGTGTGCGGGCGTCGCGATAGCCTGCGGGAGAGTTCGGCCACGGCATATAGTTGTAGGCCGAGCCGTTGCTAATTACTACGCGCAGGCTGCCATGTGAGCCTAAGCGTAGTGTCACAGAGTTGCGGTCATTAAATGTGGGTGTGGTAACCTTGATTGAGGGTGACGACAATAGTAGATTAGGCTCATCTATCTCTATGCCATTAGGGTAGAGTAGCTCTATCTTCGACATGGGCATCCAGTGCTCGATGCGCAGTCGGTCGCTATCGTAGCGTTCGTCGTAGCGGGCAAGTATAGCCAAAGCGCTGCTATCGCGCTCGTCGAGCACAATGTCCTCTGGTTGCTGCCCAAAACAGAGGGGCGCAACCATCATAGCTACTATGGTAGATACTATACTTTTCATGGCTATATTCCGTTATGCAATTATAACGCCGTTTGAAAGCATATTATTGCACTGAAATAGGTGAAATTAACACCGTCTACACCTATTTTCTTGCTCCCAAAATCCACTTTTTATAAATGAGGTAATAGGTGCTAATGTGCAGTAACATAAGTATATAGCTATTGTTTGCCCTATTGTTATATCCACTTTTTTAGTCTCTATACATCCCCCTTTTCGGAGACTTGAATAGTTATAAAAATAACACAAAATATCCATCCACTTATTACCTACTTTCATTTTGGCCTAATACACTGGTTTTTACGGCGTTACATTTTATGTAGTTCTATATTTAATAAATATAGCTGTTTTTTTATCTGCCGAAAATTTGCCTGTCACGCAAAAAAATCATACCTTTATAGTAACAAAATAGATACGTACTTCGTGTAGTTTGCCCCCTATTGTGACCATATTCGTCGGTCGCAGCCGCTGCAGAAAACATAGTCAACTCGAAGACACTTACATACACAAACTAACTAATAACAAAGCCTATGAAAAACTTGACTTACAGAATCGCGATGATCCTGGCGATCATCTGCGTGGGCAGTGTTTCGGCATTTGCTCAACAAGTGAAGGGTACCGTTAAGGACGCAGCAGGCGAGCCTATTATTGGCGCAGCTGTTGTTGTCGAGGGTACGACAGTCGGCACCTCAACAGGAACTGATGGTAGCTTTGCTATCGCTGCTCGCGAGGGCCAGTCGCTCGAGGTATCTTACATCGGTTTCATCTCTCAGCTTGTCCCAGTTGAGAGCGGAAGAACTCTTTATGAGATTGTTCTTGAGGAGGATACTCAGGACATCGATGAGGTAGTAGTTGTTGGTTATGGTACTCAGAAGAAGAGTGTCGTAACTGCTGCCATCTCATCAATTACGGCTGATGACCTTAAGGCTCAGTCGAACAACCGCATCGAGAACGTACTTCAGGGTATGACCTCTGGTGTTACTGTAACAGCTCCATCTGGTGCTCCCGATGCAGCGGCTCAGGTACGCGTGCGTGGTGTCGGCTCTATCAACAACTCTGAGCCTTTGTACATCGTCGACGGTATGGCAATCTCGGGTGGTATCGACTACCTCAACCCCAACGATATCGAGCGTATCGAGGTGTTGAAGGATGCCGCTTCAGGTGCTGTTTACGGTGCACGTGCAGCTAACGGCGTTATCCTCGTAACCACAAAGAAGGGTCAGAAGGGCCGCGCTACTGTTAACTACGATTTCTCTTATGGTTGGCAGAACCCATGGCGTAAGCCCGACGTGCTTAACGCTACTGAGTATGCTATCATCATGAACGAGGGTTACATCAACGCTGGTCAGGCTCCTATCTACGACAATCCTTACGAGTTTGGTGAGGGTACCGACTGGGTAGGTGAGGTTCTCAACGCCAATGCTCCTATCATGAAGCATGACCTATCAATCTCTGGTGGCTCGGACAACGTTACCTATGCACTCTCGGCAGGTTACTTGACACGTGAGGGTACTGTTGGTGGTAACTTCGACCGTTCTAACTACGAGCGTATCACAGCACGTGCTAACATTGGCGTTACTGTATTCGACAGCTCGAAGAACCGTGATTGGCTCAACAAGCTTACCGTTAATACCTCTGCTTCATACGCGCGTATATTAGCAAAGGGTATCGAGAACAACTCTGAGTATGGTTCACCCCTTGGCTCGGCTATCTCGATGTCGCCACTGTTGGATGTATATGCTACACCCGAGGAGGAGGAGTCTTACAAGACATTGTATCCCGAGGGCTACCAGCACATCGTTCGCGATGCTGACGGTCGCGCTTACACCGTAGTTGATGGTGGTGTCTACAACGAGCAGACTAACCCATTGGCATTCCTCTCGTTGCCTGGCACAACGTATGAGACCGATAAGTTCATCGCCAACTTCGCAGGTGAGCTTCAGATTTATGATGGCCTTAAGTTCCGCTCAAGTGTAGGTATCGACCTCGCATTCTGGGGCAACCACGGCTACTCAAAGCAGTATTTCCTCTCTTCAAAGCGTTATAGCTACAACACTATCGCTTCGGAGACTACCTACGACAAGGATGGCAACGCTACCGTTACCGAGAAGACAAACTACGCTGAGTCTGTATCACAGGAGATGAACCGTGGCTTCCAGTATCAGGTTGAGAACGTCCTCTCATACGACAAGACCTTCGGTAAGCACTCTATCGCTATCCTTTTGGGTCAGTCGGCTATCTCATCTACATCACAGAACGTAGGTGCTTCGGCTCGTGGTATCATGTATCCTTACGATCCTTATAAGATCACCGTTAACAACACTCTCGGCCAGCAGGCTGACGGCGACCGTAACGGTTGGGGCTCTTGGAACTCAATTCCTTACCGCTTGGCATCATACTTCGGCCGTGTATCGTACAACTACGATGAGCGCTATATGGCAGAGGTTACCTTCCGTCGTGATGGTTCAAGCCGCTTCGGTGACAACAACAAGTGGGGTAACTTCCCATCAGTATCAGTAGGTTGGAACATCAAGAACGAGGCGTTCATGGAGAATGCTGAGTGGCTCTCTACATTGAAGCTCCGCGCATCTTGGGGTATCAACGGTAACGACGCTATCGGTAACTTCGTATACGCCGTTTACATGAACTCGGGTAACAACTACATATTCGGCTCTGGCGGTAACGGCTCGGAGACTATCCACCTTGGTGCTAAGCCATCAGGCCTTGCTAACCCCGACGCACGTTGGGAGGAGTCACGCCAGACTAACGTAGGTTTGGATGCTGGTTTCTTCGGCAACCGTTTGACCTTTACCTTCGACTGGTATAAGAAGGAGACTGCAGGTATGCTCCTCTCGATGCCCGTTCCCGGCTATGCTGGTGACTCGGCTCCTACAGGTAACCTCGGTGATATGGTTAACAGCGGTATAGAGATTGAGATTGGCTGGAGAGACTCTGCAGGCGATTTCAGCTACCACATCTCTGCTAACGCTACTTGGAATAAGAACAAGCTCACCTACCTTGGTGACGACTCGACACACCTCTATGGCTCTAACCATAAGATTGGTCAGTTGACACGTGGTTCTATCGGTTTGCCTTTCCCATACTTCTATGGCTATGAGACTGATGGTATCTTCCAGAACCAGGCTGAGGTTGATGCTCACGTAAATGCTGATGGTGCTTTGTTGCAGCCTAAGGCAGCTCCTGGCGATGTTCGCTTCAAGGATCTCAATGGTGATGGCATCATCGACGACAACGACCGTACGATGCTTGGTAAGGGTATGCCCGACTGGACATTCGGTGTAAATCTCGGTTTCGAGTGGAAGGGTCTCGACTTCAACATGTTGTTGCAGGGTCAGGCTGGTTGCGAGATCTTCAACGTATCTCGTCGTACCGACCTCTACTACGTTAACCTCAACAAGTCTATCTTGAACCGTTGGACTGGTGAGGGCTCAACAAACGAGTATCCTCGTTTCATGTTCGACTCGGCTAACGAGAACTATCGCGTATCTGACCTCTGGTTGGAGGATGGCTCATTCTTGCGTTGCCGTAACATGCAGATTGGTTACACTTTGCCAGTTAACATTACAAAGAAGGCGGCTATTTCACGTCTCCGCGTATTCGTAATGGCTGAGAACCTCTTCACTATCACTAAGTACACAGGTTGCGATCCTGAGGTTACCGGTGGTAATGGCTTCGGTACTGAGGTAGGTATCGACCGTGGTGTATATCCACAGTCACGTACCTTCTCGGTTGGTGTTAACCTTACTTTCTAATTTAAAACCGAATGATGACTATGAAAAAGTATATTTTTGCACTTAGCGCAATCATAGTATTGCTCTCGTCATGCGGTAAGGACTTCGTTACCGTGAAGCATAACTCTTCGGAGCCTATGGACGAGTATTTCATCAGCGAGGAGCGTATGTATCAGTCATTGGTTGCTGCCTACGACTCTTTGAACTGGCTCGACTATTTCGATCAGTATGTTAACGCCTTGACGCTAACTCCTGATGTTATGGCTGACGATATCTATGCCGGTGGTTCTAACGAGGGTGACCAGCCTTCAATCGTTAAGACTCACTACTATACACTCACCTCTACCGAGCAGCTCGACCGCATCTGGACCATCTGCTACTCGGGTGTTAACCGCTCTTGCATCGTGTTGGAGTATGTCGACCGTGTTCCCGGTATGGACGAGGCTTTGAAGAATCGTTACATCGCCGAGGCTACTGTTTTGAAGGCCTTCTACTACAACATTATGTGGAAGTATTGGGGTAACATTCCCTACTACGACAAGAACCTTACAGCTCCTTATATCACCAAGCAGCTCAAGGCCGATGAGGTGTACGCTAAGTGCGTAGAGAACCTCGAGAATGTATTCGAGATGGATGCACTTCCTATGAAGGCTGCTGCTGGTGAGGAGGGTCGCGTAACCAAGGCTATGGCATATATGCTCTATGCCGAGATGGTTATGTATCAGAACGATACAGAGCGCTACCCACAGGCTTTGGCCTATATGGAGGAGATTATCAACTCGGGCCAGTATGCACTTGTTGCTGACTTTGCAGGTATGTGGTTGGAGTCTGGCGAGTGGGGCACAGAGTCAATCTGGGAGATCAACTACACCTCTGAGGGTGCTCCTCGTTCTTGGGGCTCGCCTTTGACTACTGGTGGTACTGTTTATCCTATGCTTATTGGTATCCCTGGCGCTACTGAGGCCAGCGGTTTCTCTGATGGTTGGGGCTTCGGTCCTGTAGCAAAGCACGCTTACGATATGTATGCTGAGGATGATATCCGTCGCGATGGTGGTATCTTGCATTACAACAGCGTTTACGATCCTATTCCCGAGGACAAGTGGCGCTGGCAGGGTACTGGTTACTACTTGTTGAAGTATGTAGCACGTCGTAATGGTAACCACGGTCAGATTGCCGATGGTGATATGAACCACTGCAACAATGTCCGCGTATACCGCTATGCTGAGACCTTGCTCAACGCAGCTGAGTTGTCAGTTCTCACTGGCAAGGATGGCTCGCAGTACTTGCAGCAGGTACGTGACCGCGCTAACTGTAAGGATACAGGCAGCGACCAGGCAGCTATCATCGCTGAGCGCCGTAAGGAGTTCCTTGGCGAGGGTAAGCGCTACTGGGATTTGGTTCGTACAGGCATGGCAGAGACTGTTTTGGCAGCAGGTACCCACGAATGGCGTACCCAGGGCTGGCACTCTGGCAAGAAGTACTGGCCATTGCCACAGTCGGAGGTTGATAAGGATCCTAACCTTGTGCAGAACGTAGGTTACTAATCGCCTCTACGAGACAATCAATAATGGATAATCTAACAGATAATCTAAAACAGTGAAATTATGAAACGATTGTTTAAATATATGGCTGCGGCGCTTGTGGCTGTGTCGACGCTCGTTGTGGGTTGTACTCCCGAGTACATCGAGCCCGATCAGACATTGGCTCCCAATGCCGAGAATTTCGATGTGACCATCGACATTGATCAGGAGACCAACTACGTGACCTTCACCCTTAACAACAAGGGTATGGTTCCTATGTATATCTTCGGCGACCAGGCTGTTGATGGCAAGGCTAACAAGACTTATGCCTATACGGGCAACGGCATTTCGTTGCGTTTCCGCGATGCTGGCACCTACTCTGTAGAGGTTAAGGCTTACAACGCACACGGTGTATCGGTAGGCTCAAAGGTCTATGAGTTTACCTTGGAGAATACCTATCGTGATCCATTCGATGCTTCACCATATATGAAGGCTTTGGCCAACACTTGGCAGTGGGATAAGGAGACTGATGGCCACTTCGGCTGCGGTTCTATCAACGCTGAGACAGGTCAGGCTACTACCGACGGTACCGACTGGTGGAAGTGCGGTCCTAACGGTAAGGATGGCGTAGGTCTCTACGATGATACTTTGACCTTCACTGAGGGTGGTGAGTACACCTACAACCCTGGTGATGATGGCGTAGTATACGTTAACTGGGGTATGGCAGCCGGAGGTAACTATCCTGGCAACTATGCTAACGATGAGCAGGACTATCAGGCACCTATCGAGGCCTTCACTTGTGCTTACTCTATCGAGAACAACTGGAATGATGCAGGTATCGAGGAGATCTACCTCGTTCTTGAGCCAGGTCACAACCTCTCGTACATCCCTCACCAGACAGCTATCGACAACCCACGTTACCGTTTCCTTGAGACTAACGTAGGTAGCATCCGCAAGACCTTGTCACTCGTTAACGAGGAGCCTACGGAGAATGGCGGTGGCGGCATCGCTTGGAAGTATCAGTTCGTACCATTCGTACACGTTGCTGGTCCCGAGGAGTTGCTCGCAGGTACCGATGCAGCTGGTAAGGTATGGGTAATGGATGCTGATGCTCAGGGTCACCTTGGTTGCGGTCCTTCTGTTGAGGATCCTACCAGCTGGTGGTCAGCACCTCCACAGGATAAGGCAGCATACGGCCTCTACGACGATGAGATTACCTTCACTCCTGATGGTAAGTATATCTACAACTCTGGTCCTGACGGCTTGATGTACATCAACTGGGGTGTAACCAAGATTGGTCCTAACCTAGGTGCTGAGCCCGATATCGACATCGAGTGGCCACTCACCGAGAGCACTTATACTTTCGATGGCACTGATATCGTTCTTGCAGCTAATACTCCTATGGTATATGTACCTTCAGATTATGTTTGGGATAATCCTGTATTCCACGTTACAGAGATTACCGAGACCAAACTCGTTGTAGTAGCCGAGAATCCTGGTTGCTACTGGCAGATGATCTTCAAGGCTCGCGATGTGAAGGCTCCCGCCGTTGCATTCGATGGCCAGGATGTTGCCGAGGGTGCTGGCGCTGAGCTCTCACTCTCACAGGGTCAGGAGATTGCTGTAACTGGTGTTAACTTTGAGGAGGCTTGGATTGACCCAGACTTCTTCGAGATTGTAAACGACTCTACATTGAAGTTCTTGGCTGTAGATGGCGACTACCGCGTTAGGTGGGACGGTAAGTGGTTCAAGGTTGTTCCTATGTTCAACGGCGAGAAGGCGACTTACGACAATGGTAAGGCGTTGTGGATTATCGGTGACGGTGGCGGTAAGCCTACCGTAGACAACCTTATCGGCTGGAACACTGGCGAGGCTCCACTTCCTTGCGCTAAGATTGGCGAGAATACCTACCGTATCACTTTGGCTATGAAGGCTGAGGGTGGCTCTGTTAAGGTATTCGGTCAGGCAGACTGGGGCGTTGAGTGGACTAAGGATAAGTATGGCACCGTAACCGACAATGGCTTATTCCACATCCCAGCTGACGATGGTAACATCCACACTATCGAGGGTACGGAGCCTGGTTACTATACATTCTTCTTCACCGACAACGATGGCATCCTTGATATGGAGGTTAAGAAGCTCGCACAGAAGCCGTCACAGCTTGACCCAGCAGCTGCTACCAACCTCTGGAAGGGTGGCTACACAACAACCTATTGGTTTGCAAACAGTGCTTGGGCTCAGATTGCTGACCCAGAGGTAGAGTTCGACGGTGCTAACTTCAAGCTCACCATCCCTAATGAGATTGGTGGTGCTCAGTGGACTGGTCAGGTAGCAATCCTTACCGACATCAACACTGAGGAGGGTAAGAAGTATGACTTCCAGGTTAAGCTCTACTCGGAGACTGACCAGAAGGCTGACGCTATCACCATCAAGCTTTGCAACGGCTTGGAGGGTGCTGCTGACGATCCCTTCTACTTCGATCCTAAGGTGGGTGTAACCTCATTCGAGGAGTTCACCTACTTGCAGTGGGGCTTCGCTGGCAAGAACTGTACTCCTGCTAAGCTTGTTCTCGACTTCGGTGGCTGCGTTCCCGGTAGCGTAGTGGAGGTTCGTGACATTGTTCTTCAGGAGCACGTTGAGTAATCTTCTAAATATTTGGGCAGGTAGGGTTAACCCCCTACTTGCCCATATTTTATATTATAAGGTATAATCGGACTATGAAAACTATGAATCTACTATTGAGTTTGTTTGCGGCAACGCTTGTGTTCGTTGCGTGTGATGAAAAGGTGAAAGAGGAGCCCGCTCCTAAGGGTATATTGACGCTCAGCGCTGAGATTCTGAATGTCGGCTACGAGAAGCAGACACAGAGTGTCACTGTTGAGGCCGATGGCCAGTGGGGCGCATATCCACAGGTAGACTGGATTAAGGCGCAGCCAAGTGGCGGCGTATCGGGCACAACCACCGTGAAACTATCAATAGAGGAGAATAAGACGGGCGATGTGCGCGAGGGCGTGGTTGAGTTCCGCCGTAGCGGCACCACATACGAGCTTACAGTCAAGCAGAACTACGACGTTGAGGCTGTGACGATTGCTGATGCTAACTTCCTTGCAGCGCTTGTCGAAAAGCACGACACCGATGGCGATGGCATACTCTCTACAAAGGAGGCATCGGAGATTCGCAAGATTGAGTGCTCGGGCAAGGGCATTTCGGATATGAGCGAGCTTGCCACATATTTCACCGAAATAACATATCTCGACTGTTCGGATAATGAGCTTACGGAGCTTGATGTTACGGCGCTCACCAAGTTGGAGTATCTCGACTGCTCAGGCAACGACCTCTCGGAGTTGGATATCCAGCGTTTGCAGAAGCTCGCAACGCTCGATTGTACCGATAATGCCAACCTTACAAAGATATACGTATGGTTTAACTTCGTGGCTCCTGCTGGCTTCTCGAAGCCCGAGGGAGCAGAGTATGTAGAGCCCGCTATAGCAGCCCCCGAGGGCTATGAGCTTGTATGGCACGATGAGTTCGACACCGCGGGCGTAACGTCACCCTCTACCGACAACTGGTGGTACGAGACAGGCGACGGTGGCTGGGGCAACAACGAGCTTCAGGACTATGTTTCGGGCGGTAAGTACAACGGCACACGCATCGCCGAGGTGTCGGATGGCACGCTTAAGATTACAGCACAGAAGATTGATGGCAAGGTGCGCTCGGTGCGTATGAACACCGTGCAGAGCTGGACATACGGCTACTTCGAGGGTCGCCTGAAGCTCTGCAAGGGTAAGGGTACTTGGCCCGCATTCTGGATGATGCCAAAGAACTTCCGTGCTTGGCCCGATGATGGCGAGATAGATATTATGGAGCATGTGGGCTACCATGAAAACTATGTATCATCTTCGATTCACTGCAAGGCCTACTACCACTCTATCGGCACGCAGAAGACCAACGAGATACATATCCCGACCGCCACATCGGAGTTCCACACCTACGCTGTGGAGTGGACACCCGAGTATATGAAGTTCTACTTCGATGGTAAGCTGCACTTCACATTTAACAACGACGGCAAGGGCGACTACAACACTTGGCCTTTCTTCAATCCCTTCTACCTCAAGCTAAACCTTGCGTGGGGTGGCAACTGGGGTGGTGCCATGGGCATCGACGAGTCATGCCTGCCTACAACCTACGAGATTGACTACGTGCGCGTGTTCCAAAAGATAGAGTAACAACTAACTAAAACGCTAACAATATGAGAATTATCAAATTTGCGCTGACACTTATGGCTGTTGCTGTAGGGTCGGTGGCTATGGCACAGACGGCCAATGTCGATGAGCGTGTCGAGGAACTTCTCTCAAAGATGACCCTTGAGGAGAAGATTGGCCAAATGAACCAGCTATCGGGAGGTTATCAGTTTACCGATATGATTAGAGAGGGCAAGGTTGGCTCTATCCTTAACATTGTCGACCCCGTGGAGATTAATGCCGTGCAACGTGTTGCTGTCGAAGAGAGCCGCTTGGGCATTCCATTGCTCGTAAGCCGCGATGTTATCCACGGCTTCCGCACCATCTTCCCTATACCCATCGGTATGGCTGCTACGTTCGACCCCGCAATTGTTGAGCAAGGAGCACGCGTCTCGGCCATTGAGGCTACAGCCTCGGGTGTGCGCTGGACATTCTCGCCTATGCTCGACATCGCACGTGACCCACGTTGGGGCCGTGTTGCCGAGGGTTCGGGTGAGGACCCCTATCTCGATGTGCAGATGGGTGTAGCTATGGTTAAGGGCTACCAGGGTGAGGACTTCACCGATCCCACCTCTATGGCTGCGTGTATCAAGCACTTCGTGGGCTATGGCGCTGCCGAGGGTGGCCGCGACTACAACACCACTATGATTTCGGAGCGTGCGTTGCGTAACACCTATTTCCCTGCGTTTAAGGCCTGTGTGGATGCTGGTGCTCTCACGCTTATGACCTCGTTCAACGATGTTGACGGCATCCCATCTACGGGTAACGACTGGCTGTTGCAGGATATTCTTCGCGAGGAGTGGGGCTTCGACGGTATGGTCGTAACCGACTGGAACTCATCGGGTGAGATGATTGCCCACGGCTTCGCTGAGGATTTGAAAGATGCTACGGCAATCTCGATTAACGCGGGTGTCGACATGGATATGATGTCGTGGGGATATATCCAGTACGTTAAGCAGCTCGTCGAGGAGGGCAGAATCTCAATGGAGACTATCGACAACGCCGTGCGTAATATCCTACGCCTAAAATTCCGCCTCGGCTTGTTCGAGAACCCCTATGTGGATGAGACCCTTGCACGCAAGGTGGCATACGCCCCCGAGCACTTGGCTGCAGCCAAGCAGTGCGCCGTGGAGTCTATCATCCTCATTCAGAACAACAATAACGTATTGCCACTCAAGGGTGTGGAGACCATCCTCGTGACTGGTCCTATGGCTGACGCCCCCTACGACCAGCTTGGTACATGGGCATTCGATGGCGAGGAGCAGCATACAGTGACACCTCTTACGGCGCTACGCAAGGATTATAACGTAATCTACGAGCCCGTCTTGGCGTATAGCCGAGATGATAACACCGCTAATATCAAGGCAGCCAAAAAGGCAGCCAAGAAGGCAGATGCTATCGTGGTATGCGTAGGAGAGGAGGCCATCCTCTCGGGTGAGGCTCACTCACTCTCTAACCTCAATCTTCAGGGTGCGCAGAGCGAGCTTATCGCTGCGATGAAGGCTACAGGCAAGCCCGTAGTTGTGGTTGTCATCGCTGGTCGTCCTTTGACCATCGAGCGCGACTTGGCCGAGTGCGACGCTATGCTCTACGCCTTCCATCCCGGTACTATGGGCGGTGAAGCTATCGCCGACCTTATCACGGGTCGCGAGGTGCCCTCGGGTAAGCTACCTATGACCTTCTTGCGCGATGCTGGTCAGGCACCATTCTACTACAACCATCCTATGACTGGCCGCCCAAATAATGGCACGGAGACCCTGCTTAACGACATCCCTTTGAAGGCGGGTCAGACATCGCTCGGTTGCACATCGTACTACCTCGACACTGGCTATGGCCCATTGTTCCCATTCGGCTACGGTCTGTCGTACACTACATTCGAGTACTCGAACATAACGCTTGATAAGAGCGTCCTCAATAAGAGCGACTATATCCACATCGACTTCGACCTTACGAATACGGGTGATTATGAGGCTACGGAGGTTGTGCAGATCTATGTCCGCGACCTTGTGGGCTCGGTTGTTCGCCCCGTTAAGGAGCTTAAGGGCTTTATGCGCGTGACGCTTAAGCCAGGCGAGACCAAGCACCTTATGTACGACCTTCCCGTATCGGATTTGGCCTTCTGGAACCGCGATATGGAGTATGTCGTAGAGCCAGGTGAGTTCCAGTTGTGGGTTGCTGGCGATTCGGCTTCGGGTGAGGCTATCACCTTTGAGGTTAGGTAGTCAGATAATGACCATAAAGTAGATGCGGGTGGCTCTGAGCCATCCGTATCTACTCTTTTATACTGTGGAGGAACTATTATAGTGCTCTATCGATAATCTCCATGCGCTCGCGTGTAATACGCACCAGTCTATCCGTTGCCTCGTCTTTCGTGAGCCACTCATCGCCGTTGATGTCGGTGGATATGCCCCACATGCTGTAGTTTGCGTCCCACGAGCGAGAGATATAGGCGCGCTCGCTATCGATAAAGTTAAATACAGTCTCGAACTTAGGTTTAAGTATCTCCCAGCGCTCCGATGCCAAATTCTTGAAATATGGGTCGTCAAACAAGCGCCCGTACCACCATGCCCACTGCATAAATAGGCCATGCTGCGCTGCCGGTGAGGCGTTGTAGGAGAATGTGCCCCAGTCGAAGTCCCACACAGGGCCAGCTACGAGCTTACCATTGCGGTCCTTCGTAAGATAGATGCTTCCAGGGTTGGCGAGCTCGTGGTTTACGCAGATCTCGTATATTAGCCAGTAGTCTATAAATGATTGAGCATCAATATATTTGCGATAACCATTGACCTCACTCTTAAAGTCGTTGCCGTAGAGCGTGCTCTCCACCGTGCCTATGTAGTTCATAATCCAGTCGAACTGCTGCTCGGTTAGGTCCTCCTCGTCGGGGAACTTAACGGCAAAGGGCACGTTGCGTGCCGTGTGCCACTGCCACATATTGTCGAAGTGGAAGTCGAGCTCTAAGAGGTAGCCACCCGTGATGGCATCTCCCGAATTATCCTGGGGTGTCATCTCGGTGATGGCTATGCGGTCGTTATCGACCCTGACCTGCTCACATAGTAGATATTGGCCGAGGTGTTCGCCATTGAGGAAGAGCTCAACAAACTCGCAGTGTGGTGTCCAGGCTAAGGATGTCTGCTCGGCGAGGTAGAATGCCACGCGGTTGCGTAGTAGCGTGCGGTCCATATAGTTGGCGAGCAACACCCAGCGCTTATGCTTAGGCATGCCCATCACCTCCTGCTTCTCGGCAAACTTTATCGCATAGGGCTTCTTCTCGTAGCCCCATGTGGAGTTGCCACGGCCACGTATTGCCATCTCCACGCCCTCGATGTCGTCGAAGCGTGCCATACCATCGAGCCACAACGTAGAGCCTTCGACCCACTCCTCCTTAGACCATACGCCCTGACGCCCTGGGGTCTCGATGCGTAGCACGGGGAGCCCCGTAAAGCACCCTAAGCTGAGCCTATATTCAACCATCATGTCACCCACGTAGGCGACAACCGTAGCGTTGCGACTGAAGTCGATGGGTGTGCCAGCATTATCTATCGCCGTGCCATCCACCTCGATGCAGTCAACGCCATCTGCTGTAAATTCGGGGATAAATACTCTGTTGGAGATATACTCGTCGATATGTGCGTGGAATGTGCGCGTGGGAGCGTCGTATTCAAACTCTATGTCTCTCTTAAGCGAGGGGTTGCTACTCTTTGTTAGGCGCACGGCGGTGATGCCGCTTATGTAGTTTGAGGAGGCTACACGCACGGGGTTAGATAGCACCAACTCGCCCGACTCGCGCTTGATGGCGATGCGCACCTGACGGCTATACATCTTACCCGTGCCCGCGTCGGCAATCATAGCGTGATACAGGCCCTGCTCCACGTCATCAGCCCTGACACGTAGCAACGTAAACTCTTCGGGGCGCTTAAGCACATCTTCAGCCAGACGTAGCTGCACCTGACACTCAGGCGATGTTGTGGCATAGTTAAAGAGCGCCTTTGGCTCGTCGACACGAAAGGCAATCTCTGTAGTGGTGCGGTCGCCGAGCGTGTAGCTCCCCACCTCGCACTCTATGGAGCGTAGCACCGAGGGGGTGACAACCGTTGTGTCGTCACCCTCCGAGCTACATGCAAATGCGAGTAGTAGCGGTAGTATATACCTTAGAATACGCACAATCGTAGCATGCCGTTACCAGATGATAGATGTCACTGAGCGGCCGGCCAACGTCAGGGTAAAGTCACCCTTAGGGCTCTTAATTACCACCTGCTTATCCTTGTCGCTATCGTTAAGGATCACTGCTGAGAGCGTGCCATCGGGGTTCTCGAATGCCGACATTGTTACGCCTGCACCCGACGACTTTATGCGGTATGCACCGCGCTGAATGACCTTCGACATGTGACCGATAGCGTACCAGTGGCTGCGATAGGTGAGTGTGTTGTAGGCGTATGAAGCGTCGCAATCCACAAAGCCGTAGCATGTCTGGCAACCACCTGGGCGGTTGGGGCCACGCTCTGCATCGAGCATGAAGTTCCATAGCACTACGGCACGGCAGTAATTATTTATGGTGCCTAAGCACACCTCACGTATATGCCAGAGGAGGTTGTCGCCAAAGTTGGGACACCAGGTGCCAATGCTCTGCTCCGTAAAGTAGATGCTCTTCGATGGGTCGGCCTTGTATATCTGTGCAAGAGCCGATGAGCTACCGCCATAGGCGTGCCAAGCCGAGCCCTCGACATACTTCGATGCCTCCTTGTCGGCATAGATGTTCTTCACGAAGTCCGTAACGTCGAAGTTGTGGTCATAGATCCATATCTTGGTGTCGAGACCGGCTGCCTCGAAGGCTGGACCGAGGTTGTTCTTGATGAAGTTGCGCTGCTGCTCCCACGACATATAGGTAGATGCCGAGTTACCATCGTGGAGCGGCTCATTCTGAGGCGTTATTGACTCGATTTGGAAGCCGTTAGCCTCCATCTCCTCCACCCACATCACAAGATACTGGGCATACTCCTCGTAGTAGTCGGGGTTAAGCTTGCCACCCGCCCACTTAGAGTATGGCTCGTTCGAGTAGCGGTCGACCTTCATCCATAGAGGTGCAGTCCAAGGGGCAGCGATAATCTTCACATTGGGGTTGATGGTCAATATCTCGCGAAGGATGGGGAATAGATAGGTCTCGTCCTCCTCATGTACGCCGAAGAACTCTAAACCCTCCTGGTCGCACCACGTGAACTCCGATAGCGAGAAGTCCGAGCAGCCGATAGATACACGGATGTAGTTGTAGCCTAAGCCCTCCTTGGGGTCAAACGCGGCCTTTAGAATCTTCTCACGGTCTGCGGGTTTCATCTTCGAGAGGTTGTATGCTGCCGAGCCTGTGATGGCAGGACCAAAACCCTCCATTGCTTGATAGCGCGTAGAGCTATCAATGCTAAGGGTGGTGACATCATCCCCTACGCCACTTGTATCCTTAACCTCTATATCCTTGAACAACATCGACTTAGATGCTGTTGTTGTAAATGCCTTAACACCGTCATCGGGGTAGTTGTAGTCGATTTCTCCCGAGGTCTTAACTTCAAGCGACTTAACACCCGTGAAGGTGTTGTTCTTGCCAGCGATGGCAAAGACCACGTATGTGTAGCCAGCCTCAAGACCATCGAAGGTAATGTTGCCGCTCTCGGTGAGTTTCTTACCCTTCATAAGCTGCGAGAGCTGAGGTGTGGCCGCGCCCTCGTCAAGAAGTAGGCAGTAGGCAACATCGGCATCTGTAAGCGTGAGCTTAAGCTCCACGCTATCGTTCTTAGCCTCGATGAGTGCGAGCTCTACTGAGGTGACCGTCTGGATGGGTTTATCTGCTGGGGCTTCATTGCCGCATGCTGTGCAGATGGCGCACATAGCAAATGTAAGTAGAAGTAGTCCAAATCGTTTCATGCTGTGAAGTGTTTAATTTCTACAAAGTTACAATTTTTTTCGATACGTGCGCACACACGTGCGTGCCAAAATTGCCAAAATATAGATGGACCAATTATAAAGTGGTTGAAAATAAAAGATATAGGAAAGTATAAAAGTGGAGTATCGGGGTGGAGATGTTGTATAGTTCCTAAAATTTTTTATATATTTGCAGTATGAAACGTCGTATCAGTCATATAATATCACTTTTAGTTGCGGCACTGCTATTAGTTGTGCCCCGAGAGGCTAATGCTCAACAATCAGCTAAGTTACTTGAACGTTTGGACCAAACGCTCGAAATGTCACACACCTATGTTGATGTTCATAATCGTAATATTCAGGAACTTAACGACGCACTAAACAAGCCCTCCATATCGTTAGAGCGCCGCTACGAGATACTCTGCTCGCTATACGATGCTTACCGCTCGTTTCAGTTCGATAGGGCTATTGAGATTCTCGACGAGCGTGAGCGTGTAGCAAGACAGTTGGGCATCAACTCCATTATCGACGATGTTGACCTCGACCGTGCGCAGCTATACTCAATGGCGGGAATGTTCTTGGAGTCGCGCCAGGTGCTTGACAATAACATCGATACAGCACGCCTCAATAGGCGCCAGTTGGTGCGTTTCTGCGATGTGCAGCAGCGTTTCTATACCAACTTCTCGGACTATACGAGCGACGCTCACACGCGCGACGAGTCGCATGACATGCGCAGCTACTATCGTAAGCGCATCCTTGAACTTAGCGTCCCGAGCGATGAGATTTACCAGCAGATGCTCGTTGTTAACCATGTTGAGAATGGTGAGTATGAGGAGGCTGAGCGCCTAAACTTGGCTATCCTTGCAAAGTATCAGCCGCAGCAGCACGAGTATGCTATGTTTGCCTATGACCAGGCGCGTATATGTGAGTTGTTGGGTCGCCGCGATGATATGAAGATGTGGCTTGCACGCTCGGCAATGGCCGATATATGTAGTGCTACGAAGGACCACGCTTCGCTATGCAGCCTTGCACAGGTGCTTATCGAGGAGAACGACATAGACAGAGCCTTTCGTTATATCACCATCTCGCTAAACGACGCTCTCTACTATAACGCAAAACTACGTCCCTGGCAGATTTCTGCCATAATACCCGAGATTGAGGGTGCCTACCATGAGAAGCAGCAGCAGAACCTCATCAAGCAGGCGGAGCAGCAGCGTATTCTCGAGGAGAAGGAGCGATACTCTCGTCAGCAGACCCTTATCATATCTATTTTGGCGGTGTTGCTGTTGGGTATATGCGTAGTCCTCGTATTCATGCTTATGCGCTCTCGTAAGGCATCTCGCAAGATTCGCGAGATGAACGAGCGTATTGCCGGAACAAATGCCGAGCTGCATAAGCTCAACGAGCGAATGGGCTTGGTGAATAGCGACCTTAGAGAGGCTAATGCCGTGAAGGAGGAGTATATCGCCCTCTTCCTATCGATGTGCTCGGACTATATCGAGAAACTGACTACCATGCAGCGTAACGTGCGCCGCAAGCTCTCGCAGGGTAAGACCGCAGAGTTGGAGCGCGAGCTATCGTCGTCGAGCATCATGGATGAGGAGCTGAATAACTTCTACGATATGTTCGATAACGCTTTCTTGAATCTCTACCCCAACTTCGTGGATGAGTTCAATGCGCTGCTTAAGCCCGAGTGTCACATCGAGCTAAAGCGTGGTGAGATGCTGAATACGGAGTTGCGTATATTTGCCCTTATACGCTTAGGTATCAGCGACTCGTCGCGTATCGCTGCGCTACTGCGCTACTCGGTAAATACCATCTATAACTATCGTGCGCGTACTAAGAATAACGCTCTCGGTAATCGAGATAGCTTCGAGGAGCGAATAAAGACGATTGGAAAGTAGGCGACGTGTGCGCATAAAATAAGAGTGGCTAACTCGACAGTTAGCCACTCTTATTTTATGCTGAATTCCCTATCGCAGTGTAAACGACTTATCGAGGCGAATATCAGCAGAGGAGGCGCCGATTAGTACCCTGTACTCGCCGTTCTCGACCGTCCACGACGAGCTGTTCTCATTATAGAAAGCCAAGGCCTCGGGTGTAAGACTGAAGGTGATGGTCTTCGACTCGCCAGGCTGAAGCTCAACTTTCTCGAAGCCCTTAAGCTCCTTCTTGGGGCGTATTACCGATGACTCCACATCCGAGATGTAGAGCTGTACCACCTCCTTGCCAGCACGGTCGCCTCTGTTGGTAATGGTGACCGTAGCCTCCAAGATGGTCTCGTCTATTCTATTGCCCGCCACAGCCTCAGTGGCTGAGAGTTGTAGGTTGCTATACTCGAATGTGGTGTAGCTCAAACCGTGACCAAAGGCAAATAGTGGCTCGATTTCGCGCTTCTCGAAGCTACGATAGCCCACGAAGATGCCGTCGTGATAGAATACCTTCTTTGGGTTGGGGAACTTAGCGCCATCGGCGTGTGCCATGTAGTCCTCGAGCTTTGCACCAAACGTGAAGGGGAGCTTACCACTGGGGTTGACCTCGCCAGAGAGTACGTTGGCAATGGCGTTGCCCGCCTCTGAGCCCAAATACCACACCTGCACCACCGACTCCACCTCGTCAATCCAGGGCATAGCCACAGCATTACCCGATACGAATACTACGGTTAGGTTGTCCGACACCTCGGCAAGAGCCTCGATAACTGCATCTTGATTGTAGGGCAGGCCTAAGTTGCGGCGGTCGGTGCCCTCACAGTCCTGGTTGTTGCTCTTGTTTAGTCCGCCAATGAAGATTACGTGGTCGGCTTCGCGAGCCATCTCCACAGCTTCGGCGATAAGACGCTTAGGTGAGCGCTTATCTACGAGGTTCTGACCCGTAACGACACCATTGTAGTCGCCCGTGACGTCGCCCACGTAGCCACGTGCATAGAGCACCTCTACATCGTCGCCATAGTAGTTACGTATGCCGTCGAGGGGTGAGCACTCGTACTTAACCTTAAGCGACGAGCTGCCGCCACCCACAGTCATCATCTTGATGGCATTCTCGCCAACGACCAAGATGCGCTTGGCATCGGGGGCAATAGGGAGGTTGTTGTTGTGATTCTTTAGAAGCACGATGCCCTCCTCGGCAATCTGTCGTGCCGCCAAGGAGTGAGCCTCGGAGCACATGGCGCCGTATGGTTTGTCGTTGTTCATGGCCGTGCGGAAGGTGAGGCGAAGCACGCGGCGCACCTTGTCGTCGAGCTCCTCGGTGCCCACCTCGCCACTCTCGATAAGCTTGAGGTAGGGTAGTGCCATGTAGTAGTTGTCGTAGGCATTGCTTGCACCCTCACGTAGGCCATCGGTCCACGTTCCAAACTCCATGTCGAGGCCGTTGTGTATAGCCTCCTCGGTAGAGTGTACGCCGCCCCAGTCCGAAATCACAGCGCCATCGAAGCCCCACTCCTGCTTAAGAATCTCGACCAAGAGACGGTGATTATGGCAGGCGTAGGTGCCACGATACTTGTTGTACGAGCCCATGAGCGACCATGCTCCACCCTCGGTTACTGCGGCCTTGAAGGCGGGGAGGTATATCTCTCGGAGTGCGCGATCGCTGAGCGACACATCTACCGTGTGGCGGTGCTGCTCCTCGTTGTTTAGTGCGTAGTGCTTGACACACGCTGCTACGCCCTGCTCCTGAACGCCCTTGACGTAGGGCACGACCATCTCAGATGCAAGGTATGGGTCCTCGCCCATATACTCGAAGTTGCGGCCACAAAGTGGTGTGCGATAGATGTTTACACCTGGGCCAAGAAGTACATCCTTATCTCTGAAGCGAGCCTCCTCTCCAATGCTGCGGCCATAGCTTAGGGCGCAGTCGCGGTTCCATGTTGCGGCAAGGCATGTTAGTGCTGGGTAGGCAATACACGAGTCGTTGGTCCAGCGTGCCTGATCCCACTCATCCCACATAACCTCGGGGCGTATGCCATGAGGGCCATCGGTGCACCATATCTCGCTGATGCCGAGGCGTGGAACGCCGGGTGCTGAGAACTTCGATTGTGCGTGGATGATAGCAATCTTCTCTCGAAGTGTCATGCGCGATAGGGCATCCTCAACGCGCTCCTCGATAGGGGCATCGGGGTCGAGATAGATGGGTCGCTCGTTGGCCTGTTGTGCCGTAGCCATGGTAATAGTACCAACAAAGAGTACGGCAAGAGTCGTAAATAGTCGCTTCATAGTATGTGGTTAGTCGTTTGTAAATCGAACTGATTGTAGCACTTACGACTACAAATGTAGTAAATTATTCTCTAATAAGCAAGTCGCCCTGGCGGAATCCGCCGTCATGCATGCGTTTTACGAGCATGTCGCGTAGTTTGTCGGGGCGCACTCCTCCAAGTGGCGAGTGAGCTATAAGGTGGCGGGGTGCCTCGGATGCTATGCGCTCGATGGCAATCGTGGGCTCGAGGCGACGGATAATGTCGATGATAAGAGATATATAATCCTCACAATCAAAGCCTTCGCTAAATAGAAAGCGCTCGGGATGCTCCTCCCACTCTTTGGCCATGGGTGTTGAGGTGTAGATTTGCAGCTGGTGAAACTTAATAAAGTCGATGCTCAGTGCGTTAATATGACGAATGCCCTCGATTATGGCCTCGCGGCTCTCGTAGGGCAGTCCGAGGATGAAGTGCGCTCCCACGTCGATGTTTCGTGCCTTTGTGGCAGTCACCGCAGCCACCGCTGTGGAGAAGTCGTGACAGCGGTTGACGTGGCTAAGCGTGGTATCGTAAACCGACTCGATGCCATACTCCACGGCGACGTAGTGTCGCTGCGATATCTCGTCTAAAAGTTGGAGTATATCGGAATTGATGCAGTCGGGGCGTGTGCCTACTATAATGCCCGAAATTGCGGGGTGAGATAGCGCCTCGAAATAGAGGCTCTTGAGATGTTCTACGGTGGCGTATGTGTTGCTACCCGATTGAAAATATGCGAGATAGCTGTTAGCGCTGCGTCCGCGTGATGAGTGAAAGTCGAGTGCGAGGTCTATCTGCTCGGTTATGCTCCTTGCTTTACGACAATAGCTTGGTGAAAATGCTTCGCCAAGGCAAAAAGTACAACCGCCATAAGCTGCTGTTCCGTCGCGGTTTGGGCAGCCGAGCTCCGCATCTATGGCGAGTTTCTGCACTCGGCCGCCAAGCCTCTGGCGCATAGCGCTCCCATAGTCGTTATATGGCAGAGGCAACGCCATATTAGAGGTCTTCGAGACGAGCCACGGGAGATACGTCAAGCGATGAGAGCTCACCTGCCATATAGCGGTAGTAGCCCGCCGCGGCAATCATGGCGGCATTATCGGTGGTGAACTTTAGTTCGGGGAGGAAGGTGCGCCAGCCGCGACGCTTGCCCGCTTCGACGATGCCGTTGCGTAGGCCAGAGTTCGCAGAGACACCTCCAGCGATGGCTATATCCTTGATTCCCGTAGCCTTAGATGCCTTGATGAGCTTATCTAAGAGGATGTCGACGATGGTTTTTTGCAGTGATGCGCAGAGGTCTGCTTTATGTCTCTCTACAAAGTCTGCATCCTCCTTTACGGCATCGCGTAGGGTGTAGAGGAATGAGGTCTTCAGTCCAGAGAATGAGTAGTCGAACTCGCCCTCAACATGGGGTTTTGCGAATTTGAAGGCAGTGCTGTCGCCCTCCTTTGCTAAGCGGTCGATGACGGGACCACCGGGATAGGGTAGGCCCATCACCTTTGCACACTTATCGAAGGCTTCGCCTGCGGCGTCGTCGATGGTTGTGCCGATGATCTCCATCTGGGTCGGTGAGTCCACGCGAACTATCTGCGTATGGCCACCGCTCACCAAGAGGCAGAGGAATGGGAACTCGGGGTGGGGTAGCTCACGGTCTGGGAGGTCGACAAAGTGCGAGAGGATATGTCCTTGTAGATGGTTGACCTCGACCATAGGTATGTTGTTGGCGATGGATAGTCCCTTAGCAAACGACACGCCAACAAGTAGCGAGCCCAAAAGACCAGGGCCGCGCGTGAAGGCTATGGCATCGACTTTGTCGATGGTTATACCAGCCTCCTTGAGTGCTGTGTCGACAACAGGGATGATGTTCTGCTGGTGGGCACGCGAGGCGAGCTCTGGAATGACGCCACCATACTTCTGGTGCACTGCCTGTGAGGCAATTACGTTCGATAGAAGTGTGCGGTTGCGGAGCACTGCCGCAGAGGTGTCGTCGCACGACGACTCGATGCCAAGGATTGTAATGTCCATTTTTGGAATTATTTTCTTATGTTTTTTTCTATATTAATAGAAAAATTATTACTTTTGTAGGTTAATTGCTATAAACGACCATTAAGCAATAGAATCGTTTCAATGCGCAAAGTTATAAAAATATTGGCAAAGGTGCTATCGGTAATCATTTTGTTACTGATATTTTTGCCTATTTTGGTAACTCTGCTCTTAAATCTCGACTCTGTTCAGAACTACGTTGTGCGCCATGCCACGGAGTTCGCATCGGAGAAGCTCGGCACGCGTGTGGCTGTCGACCGCATCGACTTAGACCTATTCTCGCGCGTGCGAGTGAATGGCTTCTATGTCGAAGACTTGGAGGGCGATACGCTGCTCTATGTCAATAGGGCCTCTGCAGCACTCTCGTCGCTCAACATCGCGGAGGATGGCCTACACCTAAACGATGCCAAGGCGTCGGATGTGAAGTTCTACTTGAAGGAGATGCAGAATGGCGTCATCAACATCAAGCCCATTGTCGCCAAGCTACAAAACCCCAATGGCAAGGGTAATTTCCGCCTATATATCGACGATATTGAGGCGAATAACGTCGACTTCCGCTATACACGTCTCGTGCCTCGATGCCCAGAGTATGGTGTAGACTACGGCGATATGCGCGTCAATGTAGCTGATGCCCGCATCGAGAACTTTAGCGTCGTAAAGGGTGCAGTAAGAGGCGATATTAAGCGCGTCTCGGCAGTGGAGCGTAGTGGTGTGATGATTGACGACCTCAATGGTAAGATGTATGTAGATAAGGGTATCATACACCTCGACGACCTGCACATAACCACGCCTAACTCGCAGCTGCACATGCCGCGTATGCACATCAACGGCGTAGACTGGCTGCAATATAAGCGATATATCCCCGAGGTGCAGATGGATATGGTTGTGGAGAACTCCGAGGTCTCGACTGACGACATCGGCTACTTCGCACCGGCACTGCGTAAGTGGGGATTAGTGCTCCGCGATGTGGATGTTACATTCAAGGGTACGGTTGCCGACTTTGAGGTTGTGCTCGACGATGTGGCCGTTGGCGACAATAGTAGCGTGTCTGGCACGGCGCATATCACAGGTATGCCAGATTGGCGTGGTGCTAACTATGTCGTGGCTGTAGAGGATATGCACCTCACGTCGAACGATGCTCGCACCATTCTCGGTGCTGTGCTTAAGCGCCCCATGCCCGCGAAGGCCTTGGAGATAGTCGACAGGGTAGAGTGGGTGGATATGCGTGCTACGTTTGGAGGTCGCTGGGACTCGTTCCGCCTCGCAGGTAACGTCTACACACCCAAGGGTCATGTGCGTACGGATGTCAATTTGGCGAATGCCAAGGGTGGCCGCTATCGTATCAATGGCGATGTCAACCTCTTTGGTGTTGAGCTTGGCGATATTTTAAATAAGGCGAAGTTGGGTAAGCTCTCTGCTTCGGTAACAACGGCGGGAACTATTGGCGACGATGCCTCGGGAGGTGTCATTGGCGATGTGAACGTCAAGGTCGATGAGTTTGAGTTTGCCAACTATACCTATCATGATGTCACGGGTGTGGGTGCTCTGGATGGACGAAAGTTCTACGGCGAGGTCGCCTCTACCGACCCCAACCTCGACTTTAATATGTATGCCGATGTCGATGTCGACGAGGCTAACCCCTACTACAACATCTCTATGATGCTGTATAATGCCGATTTGCATGCCTTGGGTATAAATAAGCGCGACGAAGTGTCGACACTCTCGGCAAGCATCGGTGTGGAGCTTAGTGGCGCCACGCTTGAGGAGCTTAATGGCTATATCAGCATTGCCGATGCCGAGTATAACTATCCCAATGGCGACATATACTCGAACCGTATGCGTATCGATATGGAGAGTACACCTATGCAGAAGAACGTAGCCTGCATGTCCGACTTCTTCAACTTCGAGTTCCAGAGCCACTCAAGCTATCGCGATGCCTACAACTATCTCTACAACTCACTTAAGACCTACGTGCCCCTACTCTACGACAATACCCACGAGCTTAAGGTGGATGAGTCGGCTATGAATAATGCCTCGAACTATACGGTGTTAACCCTCACGGCAAACGACGAGATTAACAGCCTTCTGGATGCTATTGCTGGTGGCTTAGTAGTAGCCCCCGAGACCTCGCTGTCGCTCACGTTCAACCCACGTAGCAATAATATCATCCTTCGAGGTCAGTCCGAGGCGTTGGAGTACTCGGGTCTTATCATGGCAGATGTGGAGCTCGACGTGAACAACAGCAGCCGCGACTCCATGTCTATGCGTGTCAAGTCATCGGGCGTATACCGTGGTGCCACGCTACTTATGCCCAACTTCAACCTCAACGGTGGCGCACGTGAGAACCGCATCACCGTGACAGCAGGCTTTAAGGATAGAACCATGAATCGCTCGGCGATGCTCGGCGTTGCGGCTAAGTTTAGTCGCGATGCTAAGACTAATCGTCGCTCGATACGCATCAACGTCACACCCTCGCACTTCACGATGGACTCGTTGCAGTGGAAGCTCTACGCTAAGGGTATCGACATAGACTCGTCGCGCATAAATGTTCGTGACCTGCGCATCACGCATGGCAGTGAGCAGCTACACATCAATGGTGTAGCCTCGCGCCTTCGTAGCGACTCACTACAGCTCACGCTCGACGACTTCAATATTTCACCTCTTACGCAGCTCGTATCACGCTGGGGATACACCATCGATGGTGCCTCGACGGGTTATGCTACCATAAAGTCGGCATTGAAGAATCCCGAGATTGAGGCACGTATTAGTGTCGATGAATTAGAGGTGAATGGTCTGGTGGCACCACCACAGGATATTATCACCGACTGGGACTTCCAGGAGAATCGTGCTCGCGTATTTGTCTGCGACCAGCGTACGCGAGATACGCTTATCCGTGGATACTATCAGCCTAATGGCAACCGTTATTATGCAAATGCCCGCATTCGTCGCCTAAAGGCGGAGCTTATACAGCCCTTCCTCAGAGGCATAGTGTCGGACATTGAGGGCGATGTGAACGTATATGCCACCATCATAGGTGAGGGCCGTCAGGCACAGCTCAATGGCCGTGCTACGGTGGAGGACCTCGCAACCACGGTGGACTACACCAAGGTGCGCTACTCGGCACCATACGGTGAGTTACGTGTGGAGAGTAACCACATCTATGCCGATGGTATCAAGCTATACGACCCCGAGGGTAACGTCGGAGCCTTTAATATGGACCTCAATCTGAACCATCTGTCGAACGTGATGTACGACATCTGGATTGATGCCAACAAGATGTTGGTGCTCGACACCAAGTCGAAGGATAACGACCTCTTCTATGGCCATGTCTACGCCACAGGTTCGGCATCGTTCCGTGGTGATAAGCGAGGTACGAAGATGGAGATAGAGGCGACAAGCAACGATAACTCGCACTTCTTCATGCCGTTGTCGGGTAAGGAGGATGTGGCCTATGCCGACTTTGTTAAGTTCCGCGCGGGCAAGGTCGAGGGTCCCGATACCTCTACCTTCCTTAAGCGCCGCATGCTCGCCTACGAGCGTAAGCGCCGACCCGTGAATACCATCGGAGGTGTGATGGATATAGACATGACGCTTAATGTTCAGCCAAATCTCGACATGCAGCTTGTTATCGACCCCACGCTTGGAGATATTATCCAGGGTCGTGGCTCGGGACAGCTCACCATGCATATCGTGCCCAAGGCCAACATCCTCGAGATGCGTGGCGAGTATGTCATCAGCGAGGGTGACTACCTCTTTACGCTACAGAACATCTGGCATAAACTCTTTAAGGTTGTTCCAGGCTCGAGCGTCACGTGGAATGGTGACCCCATGGCCGCACAGCTTAATATTGATGCTATGTATGAGGCTAAGGCGTCGCTACGACCGCTTGTGGGTAGCTCGCTGCAGGGTATCGACGTGTCGCGTGCGGTGCCTGTGAACTGCTACATTAAGCTCACGGACGACATGATGTCGCCCACGGTGACCTTCGATATCGAGGTGCCCAATGTCGCTCCTGAGATTCAGACCGTCATCGACAAGGCGCTCAATGACCAGCAGGCTATCGCTACGCAGATGTTCTGGCTGTTGGCTGCCAACACCTTCTCGAGTGAGGATACGGGTGCTGTGGGTGCCTCGCTATCAGCGACAACGGGCTTCGAGATGCTCTCGAACCAGTTGAGTAACTGGCTGTCGGGCGATAACTATAATGTCATTCTGCGCTACCGTCCTCGTACGGAGCAGACGGGTGACGAGGTGGACTTTGGCTTCTCGAAGAGTTGGCTCGATAACCGCCTGCTTGTGGAGATTGAGGGTGGCTACCTGTCGGATGCTGCACTTCAGGCCACGGAGAAGGCGTCGAACTTCGTGGGTGAGGCCTTTATCACATGGCTTATAGACCCCGACGGAGCTTTCCGCCTTAAGGGCTTCACGCAGACCATCGACCGCTATGGTGAGAACCAGGGTATGCAGGAGTCGGGTGTGGGTGTATACTACAGCGAGAGCTTCAACACCTTCGAGGACCTTGGCGAGAGCCTCAAGAACCGCTTTAAGCGTGATAGCATAGCGCGCAGTGAGCGTCTTGAGAGACGCGACTCGCAGCGTGCCAGCCAGCGTGAGCTGCGCGAGAGTCGTCGTGAGCAGCGCAAGGCCGAACGAGAGGAGAAACGAAATAGATAACAGATAAAATTATTAATTAAACGTTTAAATATTATGAGGAAGATTGTAACATTTTTCATTTGTTTTGTACTATTGGCACTCGCTGTGCCTACAATGGCTGTGGCTCAGGAGCCTCTTTCAACCCCTGTGGTACGTACCTCGGTGGAGAAGAATAAGGTAACACTCTCATGGGATGCTGTAGAGAATGCTGCGTTCTATGAGCTGACAGCAAACTCAAATACCCCCTTTGTAGTTAACGATACAACCTATACGTACACTGGCAAGTACGAGACTGAGTATGTATTCTCGGTTGTTGCAAAGCCAGCAGATGAGGCTAAGTTCGCTCCTTCGTTAGCTGGTAACGCCGTGGCTAAGACTGCTAAGGGAGAACTTACTATTAGCTTCTGGAAACTCTTCAAGAGCGGTGGCTGGCTTATGTGGGTGTTGGTGTTACTCGCCGGCGTTATGATCTTTATCTTCGTAGAGCGCTTTATCGCCATCCAGAAGGCTACAACCATCGACCGCAACTTTATGAATCGCATCCGCGACTTTATCTCTGAGGGTAATATCGATGCAGCCATCGACCTCTGCCGTCGCACCAACTCACCCATCGCACGCATGGTAGAGAAGGGTATCGAGCGTATTGGTCGTCCTATGAGTGACATCCAGACATCTATCGAGAATGTGGCTAACGTTGAGGTGGCAAAGCTCGAGTCGGGTCTCCCATGGTTGTCGTCTATCGCTGGTGGTGCCCCCATGATTGGTTTCTTGGGTACGGTAGTAGGTATGGTGCAGGTATTTATGGGTATGTCTGGCACTGAGGGCGCTATCGAGTTGTCGCAACTCTCGGAGGGTATGTACGTAGCGATGGTAACTACTGTGGGTGGTCTTATCGTCGGTATCCCTGCATACTTCGCCTACAACTACCTTGTGGCACGCATCGAGAAGCTTATCTTTAGAATGGAGGCTACGACTATCGCCTTTATGGATATTTTGAACCAGCCCGTACAAAAATAGTGAACTATGGCTATAAAGAGAAGTTCTAAGACAGATCCGACGTTCTCGGCATCGTCAATGACCGACCTTATCTTCCTGTTGTTGGTATTCTTCATTCTCGCAACTACGCTTATCAACCCCAACAACGCTGTGCGCCTGACGCTACCGTCGTCATCGAGCCAGGAGGGTGATCCCTCGGTTATCTCGCTCTCGGTTGTGGGTGACCAGACCAAGGCTTCGGGCTATCGCTTCGTCCTAAATGGTGAGGATGAGTATGGTACTGTTAGCGATGTTGCTGCGGCGCTGCGTATCCTCTATGCTACCTACGAGGAGCGTCCCGAAGAGGAGCGTCCCTACATCTCGTTGCGCTGCGACGAGAAGGTTACTGTAGACCAACTTGTTGAGATTATCGACCTCACGCGCGAGGAGAACTACAAGATGGTGCTTGCAACAAAGGATAAGAAGTAGTTAAAGAGTTATAACACAGACTATTACAAATAGATGGAGTATTATGATCCCATAGATCGTGGTCCGCGCCGCATTGCTGCTGTTGTTACCGTGGTGGTGGTAGCCGTTGTTGCTACCATCCTAAGCTTTGTGACCTTCGTATTGGATGTCGTGGATAGGCGAGAGCCCCCTGTGGAGATAGTCTTCGAGGATGAGGTGCTCGAGGAGCCTACGCCCAAGCCGGTGAAGCAGCAGAGTGCCCCCACCGACCAGCGCCGCGATAAGGCTCCAGCACACGAGACCGAGGCAAAGAGCGAGAGCAGCAGGCAGACATCGGGCGAGGCCGAGAAGACCGAGACCATCAATCCCGCAGCGCTCTTTAAGCCCGTTGTGGGTAATAGCTCGGAGAGTGTGCCCGAGGGCAATCGTCTTGCGCCAGATGGTGAGAAGGAGCAGAACAAGGGCGAGGGTGCTGGCTATAACCTTCAGGGAACCGACCAGCTAGATGAGGGCTTGCAGGGACGTGGTCTGCGTGAGGGACTACCTAAGCCGAGCACCAACCAGCTAGATGAGGGCTTGCAGGGACGTGGTCTGCGTGAGGGACTACCTAAGCCGAGCACCAACTATAACAAGGAGGGTATTGTTGTTGTGCGCGTTGAGGTGGATAGCGACGGTAACGTTACTCATGCCCAGGTTGACCTCAGCGGCTCTACCACGACAGATGCCACGTTGCATAGCTTAGCTGTGGAGGCGGCAAAGAAGGCTAAGTTTAAGCCCAGCGAGCGTACGGTGCAGGGTGGTACGATTACCTATGTATTTAAGCTACAGTAGTATAGCATTATGAGAGTTATGAGAGTGTGCACGCTTCTATTAGCGTCGCTATTTATGACATTTGGTCTCCGTGCCCAGGAGCCTACGGGGGCTCAGATAGAGTTCTCGACCAAGGTTGTGGACCTTGGCACGCTGTCGCGCGATGACGACAAGCAGATGGTGCGCTTGCAGTACACCAATGTGGGAGACATCCCTTTGGTTGTTACCGAGGTGCGCACATCGTGTTCGTGCACTACGGTGCAGCACGATAGAAAGAAGGTGTTGCCCGGTGAGCGCGGCGTGATAAACATCACTATGGACCCCGCCAAGGCGCCCGAGGGTAGCTTCTACCGCGTGTTGCAGGTCTACTCTACGGCGACAAATGGCACGCAACACATAACCCTCAAAGCAGAAATAGAGTAAAAAGAGTAATTATGGAGATAAAACGCATTGTTTTCAACCCCTTCCGCGAGAATACTTACATCGTGTGGGACGATACCAAGGAGTGCATCGTTATAGATGCTGGTAATATGAAGGATGGCGAGAATCGCATCCTCGAGGAGATGATATCGTCGCGTGGCCTTAAGCCCGTGATGGCGGTAAATACCCATGGTCACTTCGACCATGTGGGTGGCGTAAAGTGGCTCAAGGATACCTACGGCGCCCAGTTTGCTTGCTCTAAGAAGGATGAGTTCCTTATCGAAAGCACCTCGGGCGGTATGATGTATGGCCTAAAGTGTAACGAGGTGCCTCCCATCGACATAGACCTCGACGCGGTCGATACCATCAGCTTTGGTAACACCACACTTAAGGTGATTAAGACTCCAGGACATACGCCAGGCCATGTTGTCATCTTCAACGAGGAGGCTAAGGTGTTGTTTACGGGTGATACGCTCTTTCGCGAGAGCATCGGTCGCACCGACCTGCCTGGTGGCGACTACTCGTGGATTATGAAGTCTATCTTGGAGGAGGTTGTGCCCCTGGGTGACGATGTAGTCATCTACCCAGGTCATGAGGGTGAGTCGACCATAGGTCACGAGGTGTTGTACAACCCCTTTATTGTCGAGGTGCTCAACAACGAGATTAACTACAAAGGCTAAACCTAATTAGGCTATGCGTATAGATATAATCACGGTGGTGCCCGAGCTATTGGCATCGCCACTCAACGAGTCGATACTAAAGCGCGCCCAGGAGTCGGGCCACGCCGAGATACACGTGCATAATCTGCGCGACTATACCGACGATAAGCGCCGCACGGTCGACGACTACCCCTTTGGTGGCGAGGCGGGTATGGTCATGAAGATTGAGCCTGTATATCGCTGCATCGAGAAGCTAAAGAGTGAGCGCGACTACGACGAGATAATCTTCACCTCGCCCGATGGCATCACCTACAACCAGCATGAGGCCAACCGCCTCTCGCTGATGAAGAACATCATCATCCTCTGCGGCCACTATAAGGGCATCGACTACCGCATCCGCGAGCACCTTATCACGCGCGAGATTTCGATTGGCGACTATGTGCTTACGGGTGGTGAGTTGGCCGCCTGCGTCATCGCCGACTCTGTTGTGCGCATCATCCCTGGTGCTATTGGCGACGAGGCCTCGGCACTCACCGACTGCTTCCAGGATAACCTCTTGGCACCCCCTGTATATACCCGCCCTGCGGAGTTTAATGGCTGGAAGGTCCCCGACGTGCTACTCTCGGGCAACTTCGCCGAGATAGAGAAGTGGCAGGATGAGCAGGCGTATGAGCGAACCAAAGCCCTCCGCCCCGATTTGTTGTGATAAAGCAGCATCTGCGGCTATCCCAAAGAGTAAGAGACCTCGGGCTGTACGTTTTAGTACTATCCCGAGGTCTCTATTTATATATAAGGTATCGGCTACTTGATGTCGAAGTTGAGTAGCGTATGGTCGCCAATCGTGAGGCGGTAGTTGTCGCCAGCCTTTACCTCAAACTCTGCGGGAGAACCCAAGTAGACAAGGTCGCCAATGCGCAAAGTCATACACTCCGAGAGGTGCGATAAGACCTTGTCGGGACTAAAACGCATAGCATCGAGCGTGATGCGTGCACGCTCCTCGCCATTGATATAGAATGTGGCTCCCGCTAACATAGCATCGCGCTGAAGCGTGTCGAGCGAGAGTGCTGAGGAGTGGTCGAAGCCCACAGCCTCATCCCAGGGGAGCCCCTCGCGGCGTGCAGCGTCGAGCCTATCCTTAGCTGTGAAGGTTACGCCACCCATAACGCCATCGATGCAGCGCGAAGCGAAGCGCTCGCCTATGCACTTAGCCAAGCGCGACACCTTAACCACGATATGTGGCTCGGCGACAACGCGAGCCACATCGTCGGGGATGTAGAAGGCGTCGTTGTTACGTAGTAGTGCCGTGTCGGCCTTGAGGTAGTAGCGGGGGAGGTTGCCCTCCTCGCTATGGTTGTTTATGATGGTTATAAGTTTCATTGTTTGAGTGAGTTAACTATGTCCTCGGCAAAGCGCTCCGATGCTCCCGCCTCGCCTATCATCTCGCGCAATTCGTCGAAGTCGCGTAGCATACGCTCACGCCCCGAGCCTCCAGGGAGTATCGCTGCAAGCTCGCGTGCCGACTCCTCGATTTTGAGGTTGGCGCGCACAAGCTCCTTCACAGCCTCGCGGTTGAGGTTGATGTTGACGAGCGAGATGTAGGGTATGCGCAGGAAGTAGGGCTTTAGCTTCTCGTAGAGCCAGGGCACATGGTAGATGACAACCTCGGGTATGCCCATAAGTGCCGTCTCGAGGGTTGCTGTGCCCGAGGTGACGATGGCCGCGGTGCTCATGGCGAGAATCTGCTGCGTGCGGTCCGAAATGTAGCGCACGTCGGAGTTGCCTATATACTTGTCGTATACCGCCTTATCTATCCACGGCACGGCCGTAACCACAAACTGATACTCCTTAAACTGGCGCGAGAGGGCCACCATGTCGGGCAGGTTGGCCTTAATCTCCGATACGCGGCTGCCGGCGACAAGTGCCACGATGGGACGCTCGTCGAGGCCACACTCGGCGTTAAAGGCCTCGCGTGTAGGCAGCGTTGCGCGACGCTCGGCGATGTCGTCCACGAGGGGATTACCCCGAAATATCGGCTCGATGCCGTGGCCTCGGAAGTAGTCGGTCTCGAACGGGAAGATGGTGTAGAGCCTATCGACATATTTGCGTAGCTTCTTCACGCGGCGCTCCTTCCATGCCCACACCTTGGGTGCTATGTAGTAGTATACCTTTATGCCTCGCATCTTCGCCCACTTGGCTATGCGTAGGTTGAAGGCGGGGTAGTCGATGAGGATGACCACGTCGGGGTTGAAGCGCTCAATGTCGGCCTTGGTGTTGTCCATCTGCTTGAAGATGGTGCGTAGGTTCATAGCCACCTGCACAAAGCCGAAGAACGACATCTCGGTGTAGTGGTATAGCATGTTCTCTCTACCACCCACCTCGGCCATGCGGTCGCCACCCGAGAAGCGAAACTCGGCCTCGGGGTCGGCGTGGCGTATGCCGCGCATAAGTTTGCTGGCGTGAAGATCGCCCGAGGGCTCACCCACAATAACGTAGTACTTCATCGTATATATTTTTCACAAAGGTAACCTTTTATTTATAATTATGCTACTTATGTAGCTCTTTTTCGCGGTATGCGGTGAGTAAAAGTATACTCTATGACTTTAAAAAATCAAACAACCCGACCGTTTTGCGGTCGGGCTGTGCAACTCTCTTTTATTGTTAATCCGTAGTCTTACTACTCTACGTAGAGGGGATAGAGCCACACCTCGCGCTCCGAATCATCTGCGTAGTCGGGGTGATCCTCAAACATGAAGCAAAGTACCTCCTCCACTTTTTCACCGTTAACCCATAGCTCGTGTTGAGCTGGAGAACCATCACCTTTTAGGGGCCATGTTTTGTAGTATAAGTGCCACTCGTTATCCTTGTATCGTACTATATATTCGGCGTTTTTACCCCATCTAAGGTCTCCATAAATCAGCCAATAAACAGGGTATCCCATATCTGTATGGGGGGAAGTGCCAAAATATATTGAGTTCTTATACGATGGGGGATATTTACTGTTCTCATCAACTCTTTGATACTCCTTGCTTGGCTTATATATTTTGCCGTTGTACTCTAATGATAGCTCATCGATATTAAAGTCCTCCTGCATGCATACATTGTTCCCGTCTTTATCGCAAATGATAAAAGTACACCCCATGTATTGTAACCTTTCCTCGAAGAAGAAACCACCACCTATATCTCTTCTTTCACATGCTGTTAGACCTATACACACAGCCAATATCAACGCAAATACCTTTTTCATAATTACCTAATTTCTTACATATTGCAATAGTTTATTGTATTGTGTATTTTTTCTTAACACACTAAAAATTATAAGTCATACATCCTAAGTTATAAGCAAATATGGGTAATATTTCTTCCTCTTCCTCTTCCTCTTCCTCATTTTCTTCCTCATCTTCTGGCTCATATGGTTTATCGCCATATCCAGTTTCCATTTCGTCACCAGACTTAATGTATGTGCAATCAAATAGAGTCATTGTGTAATATCCGTCGCATTCCCCATCATAGCCCATATTGCAATGAACATAGTCAATTGTTTCCGAATCTGTTAATTCCCTCGATTTCTCTACACCAAAACCATCGTATGTTATTCGTATATAGTCGTATTGAGCTTGAGAACTATTCTTCAGTTTCCTGTTTAGCCAGGATGCTGTCCCACTCAGCACGAATAGTATCGTTGAATTCAAAAACATACACGTAGAAGCGTAGTTCAGATGTATTGGGAAGGTCATGCATAGGCATAGTTC
>JAGATC010000003.1 GCA_017621455.1 Alistipes sp.
CATGGTTACCCTCATAGGCAACAGGATTGGCTACATGACCATAGATGTGCATCTCCACAACCATGGGCTTGTTCTCCTCCATAGCGTACTGTCCTTGGTAACCACCATCGGCACCCTCCGTGGCAACGATTACCGAGGGTAGATATAGGCGTAGCTTCGTGCCATAGCGCACCTCAAGCTCCTCGTCGCCAATCTTTAGCTTGTTGAACGTGGCGAGGTAGGTGCCCTCCATCATCGTTGTAGACTCCTCGCCGCTAAAGCGGAACGAAGGGATATAGTGGGCATGCACGTTGTATGTACCGAGCTGCTTGGCGAGTTTCCAGTTGCGCGTCTCGAAGATATTGCCCGCAAGGTCGCGGCCAGTGAAGTCGTACCACACCCACACATCCTTGCCGGTGATGGGTAGTGAGTCCTGCACGCCGCGGTCCAATACCTCGACATAGTAGCCTCCCTCCTCCTGGTAGTTCTCTGCGAGGTCGGGTCTATGCTTATCAATCCATGCCTTTAGCGAGCGCTGCTCGATGTCGTTGAAAGAGATTGTTGGTTCCTCGATGCACGACACTGCCACAAGGGCAACTGTGAGCAATGTGGCAACCATGCCTATAATCGTTCTATTCATATCTATATTCGCTGTTGTCTGTTATTTCACGCTTATAATGTCGATGTACCACACCAACGATGACTTGGCGGGCACCATGCCTATGTAGTGCTTGCCATAGGCTTTGTCGTAGGTGAGGTATATCTCCACGCTATCACCCTCGCGGCAGCCCTTAAGTGCTGTCTCTAAGCCTGGCATTATCTGCTCTGTTCCCATCTTGATAACCATGGGGTCGGTGGTCCACTCGTACGAAGTGTTTAGCCCATCCTTAACCACGGCTTTTAATTCGGCGATGGAGTCGGCATCATTTGTTGCAAACATATCATTTACCGTGGGCTTGCCGGACTTGAAGATATATGCCGTGTAGACAATCTCAATCTCGCTGTTGTGCATTACCTCGGGCTTATCCTCGCGACCCTCATCGTAATAGGTGGCGATATAACGAAAGATGTCGAGAGCCCAGTGTGTGTAGAAGTGTGGCTCATTCTCTGTCGACATTGCCACCTCCTCTTCGGGTATTAGTTTGGGCTGGTGCGATGTGCTTAGTAGGTATTTGGTGATAGCATTTTGCTGCGATATAAGCACAGTGTCGTTCTCATTGCTACACGATGCAGTTGCCATGGCGATGATAGCCACAGCGACAAAGAGTGATATCTGACGAAATAGTTTCATATGCATATAATCGCGCAAATTTAATAAATATTTTGTTATACCCCTCTTTTTTCTTAAGAAAAAGAGTCTCCGTGGCGATTATAGGTGTTTTAGTGCAGTGCGGATAGCCTCCTCCACAGCTATTGCGGGGTCGTCCTTGAATATCGTTTTGAGCACCTTCTCGGATGCTGCCTTTTGGAAACCGAGCATCTGTAGGGCGGCAAAAGCCTCGTCGTACACGGCGCTATTTGCGGCGGTAGTCTGTGGCGTAATCATCTCATCCACACCCAACTCAAGCATCTTGCCCGAGAGCTCTACGATAATCTTTTGAGCAGTCTTCAAACCAAGTCCCTTTACGTTCTTGAGTAGTACGGCATTCTCCGTGGCTATGATGTTCTGCAACTCTCGCGCCGAATAGGTCGAAAGTATCATGCGGGCAGTGTTGCCTCCCACGCCTGAGACGCTGATAAGCATACGGAAGAGTTCGCGCTCAATCTTTGTGGAGAAGCCAAAGAGTGCCTGCTGGTCCTCGCGCACGATGAAGTGAACGAAGAGCTTTGCATCGTTGCTATGCTCAATGTCGGAGAAGGTTTTTAAGGAGATATGGATAAAGTATCCCACGCCTGCCGCCTCTACCACAGCATAGGTTGGCGTAACCTCGGCAATTTTACCTGATATATATTCGTACATAGCTCGTAACTGAAGTTAACTTATTCTAAAATAATGTAAAATTTTTACAAAAGTAAATAAATTTTTCTTACCTTTGTGTTTTGAATTTGAAAATTAACTAAACAACAGTATAAAAATTATGAAAAAGAGTCTTTTATTTGCCCTTGCAGCAGTAGCCATGCTTAGCGCATGTAACAATGCTGAGGAGGGTGACAAGAACACTGGCAATGCTACGGCAAGCGATCTTACTGAGGTTCGCACCGTGGAGTGTGTGGCAAGTGGCGATGTAGTATACGTACACCTCGACTCTGTCCTTAACATGAGTAAGCTCTATGCAAAGGAGGGTGAGGCACTTAATGCCAAGGTGCAGGACTTCCAGCAGCGTTTGGCTTCGGCACAGCAGTCGTGGGCACAGCGTGAGCAGAACCTTGCAGCCGAGTATAACAAGCTTCAGAATGACGCTGTTAAGCTTCAGCAGGACTACGAGAAGGGTCTTATCACCACTCTCAATGCTCAGCAGAAGAGCGAGGAGCTTGCAACAAAGGAGCAGTCGATACAGTCTCGTATGAACTCGTTGCAGTCTACCGTACAGTCTGAGTCGCAGACATTGGCAGCTGAGGAGCAGGCATTGGCTGAGGAGCAGATGGTTGTCATGAATCGCTTCAATACCCTGCTTCGTCAGGCTATTGGCGAGATTAATGCCGATAAGCGCTATAAGATGATTATCGACGGTATGACCGTTATCGATTCGGATCCTACGCTCAACATCTCAAGCCTTGTGCTTCAGAAGGTTGATGAGCTCTACGAGGGCGGCGCTTTGGAGTAGTATTAACCACATATCAGCAAAAAAAGGAGAATCGCAGTGTGCGGTTCTCTATTTTTTTACTACCTTTGCAAGGATATATTTACAGTCCACAACACATGGCCAGAACAAAGAAAACGAACGACGGCAAGGAGCCTAAGATGACTAAGGATAAGAAGTATGTCGAGACTCCGTTGATGAAACAATACTACCAAATCAAGGCTATCCACCCCGATGCCATCCTGCTATTTCGCGTAGGTGATTTCTACGAGACCTTTGGCGAGGATGCTATTAAGGCGAGTGGTATCCTTGGCATCACGCTTACGCGACGTGCCAATGGCGCTGCGTCGTATGTCGAGTTGGCGGGTTTTCCCTACCACGCCTTAGATAACTACATGCCTAAGCTTGTGCGTGCGGGTGAGCGTGTGGCTATCTGTGAGCAGCTTGAGGACCCAAAGATGGTTAAAGGCCTTGTCAAGCGTGGGGTAGTGGAGATGGTGACGCCAGGTATAGTTATGGGCGAGAACCTTGTTGCAGGCAAGGAAAACACCTTCCTCGCATCGGTCTACTTCGCTAAGACGGTGACAGGCATCGCCTTCTTGGACCTCTCTACGGGCGAGTTCTACGTAGCCGAGGGTGACGACAAATACATCGATAAGCTTATTTCCAACCTTCAGCCCCGAGAGATTGTCTTTCAGCGTGGCATGGAGGAGCGCTTCAACGACGCCTTTGGCTCGAAGCACTACACCTATCGCCTCGACGAGTGGGTATTCTCCGAGTCGGTAAATCGTGATAAGCTGACGAAACAGCTTGGTGTGCAGTCGCTTAAGGGCTTTGGTGTGGATAATATGAGTGCCGGTATCTCGGCTGCGGGCTCCATCCTCTACTACTTGGAGTTCACCGAGCATAAGCAGACGGCACACATCTCATCAATATCGCGTATCGAGCGTGGCGACGCAGTCTGGATCGACCGCTTTACCATACGCAACCTCGAGCTCTTTAGCTCGAATAGCTCTGTCGCACGCTGTAGCTTTATCGATACCATTGACCGCACGCTTACGCCCATGGGTGGACGTCAGTTGAAGCGTTGGGTGGCAATGCCGCTAATGGATATTAAAAAGATTGCGGCACGTCAGGATGTCGTCGAGAAGTATGTCTCGGATAGCGACTTTGCGCAGTCGATGCGTGACCAGCTCTCGCTCGTAGCAGACCTTGAGCGCATAGCCTCGCGTATCGCCACAGAGCGTATTACACCCCGCGAGCTAATTCAACTAAAGCACTCGCTACGCGCCTTGGAGATGATTAAGGCGCTGATGGAGTCGACCGATTGCGATGCTCTTATTCAGCTTGCCGAGCGTGTCGACCCACTTATGGATGTGGTTAAGCGCCTTGAGTCCGACATATATCCCGACCCCGAGACTAATCAGATACATAAGGGCGGCATCATAGCTTCTGGCGTATCTCCCGAACTCGACGAGCTGCGTAGCATTGCACTGCATGGCAAGGACTATCTGCGCTCGCTTCAGGAGCGTGAGAGCGAGGCCACAGGCATACCTTCGCTCAAGGTCGCCTACAACAACGTCTTTGGCTACTACATCGAGGTGCGTAATACGCATAGGGATAAGGTGCCCGAGTCGTGGATACGTAAGCAGACGCTTACCGACGCTGAGCGCTACATCACCGAGGAGCTTAAGGAGTATGAACAGAAGATTCTTGGTGCCGAGGAGCGCATCCTCCAAATCGAGGCACGCATATATGCCGAGCTTATCGCCTTTGTCGCACAATATATCGTGGCACTGCAGCGTAATGCCCAGGCTGTTGCTTATGTCGACTGCCTACAGTCGTTCGCACGCATAGCCACCGAGCGCCGCTACGTACGCCCCGTTGTCGATGACTCCGATGTTATCGACATCAAGGATGGCCGTCACCCCGTTATCGAGACCCTTATGCCCATTGGTGAGGAGTATATCCCCAATAGCGTGAAGCTCGACACCACCGACCAGCAGATTATCGTCATAACGGGTCCTAACATGTCGGGTAAGTCGGCGCTGCTACGCCAAACAGCACTCATAGTACTTATGGCGCAGATGGGCTCGTTTGTCCCCGCCAAGGCGGCACATATAGGCATCGTCGACAAGATATTCACCCGCGTAGGAGCCTCGGATAACCTCTCGGAGGGTGAGTCTACCTTTATGGTCGAGATGCTCGAGTCGGCAAGCATCCTCAATAATATCTCGCCACGCAGCCTTGTGCTTCTCGATGAGATTGGCCGAGGTACAAGCACCTACGACGGTATATCTATTGCATGGGCTATGGTCGAGTACCTGCACAATAATGGCTTAGGCGCTGCCAAGACACTCTTTGCTACGCACTACCACGAGCTTAACGAGATAGAGAATATGTTGCCACGAGTTAAGAACTTCCACGTGACAGTAAAGGAGATAGACAATAACATTGTCTTTCTGCGTAAGCTCGTTCGCGGAGGTACGGAGCACTCATTCGGTATCCACGTGGCACGCATGGCGGGCATGCCTCGCTCTATTGTTTCACGTGCCGAAGCCATACTATCTAATCTCGAAAAGGTCTACGGCTCGGGTGAGATTGTGCCAAGTACCACCCTCAAGGAGCGCACCAAGCGTCGCTCGGTGGCTGCCTCAGCCATAGAGACTAAGGATAATATCCAACTCTCTATGTTCCAGCTCGACGACCCTGTGCTTATATCTATCCGCGACCAGATTAAGGGGCTTGATATTAACTCCCTCACACCTCTCGAGGCGTTGAATAAGCTTAATGAGATAAAGCGCCTCACCGGCCTTTAATTTCTTGTGATAAGGGGCATCCTTCGACGCCTCAATCCAAAGAGCGAATGGGAAATACGCCAAGTATGTCCCATCCGCTCTTTCTCTTTATCGGCGCCAAATTATACCCCTTCTGACAAGAAATTAAGGTTGTGGGATGCCTGACGGTCGAGTCTCCATATCCCGTGAAATTTCTTGTCAGAAGTCGTGAGATGTGGTGCGAAATGAAAGAGCCTCGGATGGGACATACTTGGCGTATTTCCCATTCGGGGCTCTAAGTTTCGTGCCGCAGATTACGGCTTATCACAAGAAATTTAGTTTTTGTTGAGCACAATCCGCTCAATCTCCTCAATCTGCGCCTTAAACTGCTTGTCGGTATCCATCATGTCGGCAACAGCCTTGCAGCTATGCAATACCGTGGCGTGGTTACGGCCACCTATTGACGAGCCAATCACCGTAAGCGGTGCCTTGGTGTGCTGCTTTGCTAAGAACATTGCCACCTGGCGTGCCTGTGCCACATCGCGCGTACGCTTCGTAGAGTTGAAGGTGTCGATGTCGATATCGTAGTACTCGCAGACAACCTTAACGATGTGGTCAATGGTAATCTCGCGCTGTGTGAGCTTAACGTAGACCTTCAATATATCCTTTGCCAGCGAGATGGTAATCTTGCGACCGAGGAACGAGGCGTTGGCGATGAGTGACGACAGGGCACCCTCAATCTCGCGCACATTTGCCGAGATATTTTCAGCGAGGTAGGCAACGACATCCTCGGGGATGTTGGCACCCAAGCGCTGAGCCTTGGCGCGGATAATCTTAACCTTAGTATCGTAGTCGGGAACACTCAGGTATGCTGATAGACCCCACTTAAATCGAGTGAGCAGGCGCTGCTCGATGTCCTTGAGCTCCACGGGGGGCTTATCCGACGTGAGGATTAGCTGCTTGCCCGCAAGCTGAAGGTGGTTGAATATGTTGAAAAATACGTTCTGTGTACCTGTCTTTCCGGTAAGCTCCTGGATGTCGTCGATGATGAGTACGTCGACCATCTGGTAGAAGTGTATAAAGTCGGTAATCTCACCATTCTTGTACGCCGTCTGGAACTGCGCCTGGAACTTATTCATCGAGACGTATAGTACCTGTAGCTCGGGGTGACGCTGGCGCACCTCGTGACCTATCGCCTGAACGATGTGTGTCTTGCCAAGACCCGAGTCACCATAGATGTACAATGGGTTGAACGCCGTGCTACCTGGCGAAACAGCCACAGCCATACCCGCCGAGCGTGCCAAGCGGTTGCACTCGCCCTCGATATGGTTGTCGAAAGTGTAGTTAATGTTGAGCTGTGGGTCAAAAACTATGCGTCTTAGGCCTGGAAGTGCAAAAGGATTTTTTATCTTTGCAGTGTCAATGGGGCGTGCGAACTCTGGTACGGCCGTAGCTGTTGTCTCTACCTGCTGAGGACGAACCTCGCGAGGTACGGCATAATGCAGCTGAGTATCAGAGCCATATAGCTCCATGATAATGGGCTTAAGGCGTGATAGATAGAGCTTTTCGATATTTACAACAAAACTCTCGTTGGGCACACGTAGGCGGAGGTTAGACCCGTCGAAACCGATGGGTCGAATGGGCTTGAACCACTTGACAAACTCCTCCTCCGTGATTGAAAGTTGAAGTCTGTCGAGGCAGTCTTGCCACACTTCTGTATATCTCTCCGTCTGCATCATTGCTAACGTCACTTGTGTTGTTGTGTTCTTAAAATACTCTTTTTACATGGGGCGATAAAAGCCTCGAAACAGTTCAAATGCTCTGCTTCAATTAGTTATGCTTTTTATCTCTTTTTTTTGCTAAAACCACCCTCGATTTGCCGAGAGCAATAAGGGCGTTTTTGACATTGCAAAGATGTGGATAATTTTATTAAAATAAACCTAAAAAAGAGTTGCAAAATTCGATTTTTTTAGTATGGGATTCGGGGCCTAATTTTTGCTGTGAAATTTAATGTGCTGATATAGTAGTATTTCAATAATTTTTAGTATATTTGCATATTAGATTTTTTATTAGTCAATCAATAATCTATAAATATAATCAATAGTACTATGACGAACGATTTGGATAAGTTGGTTATGTCGAAGGCACAGGCATGGCTTGACGGTAACTACGATGAGGCGACCAAGCAGGAGGTTCGCATGTTGATGGAGACAAACCACAACGAGCTTGTGGAGAGTTTCTACAAAGACCTCGAGTTCGGTACTGGTGGCTTGCGTGGTATCATGGGTGTAGGTTCTAACCGCATGAATATCTATACTGTAGGTGCTGCTACTCAGGGACTTGCAAACTATCTCAAACTTAATTTTGCAGGCGAGCAGATTAAGGTGGCTATTTCGCACGACAGCCGTAACAATTCGCGTATGTTCGCAGAGCGCGTAGCTGACATCTTCGCTTCTAACGGCTTTACTGTCTACCTCTTCGACGCTTTGCGTCCTACTCCCGAGCTCTCATTTGCTATTCGCGAGTTGGGTTGCCAGTCGGGTGTTATGGTCACCGCTTCGCACAACCCCAAGGAGTACAATGGCTACAAGGCATACTGGAACGATGGTTCGCAGGTAACCTCTCCACACGACGTTAATATCATCGCCGAGGTGGGTAAGATTACCGACAATAACCAGGTGCTTACGGGCAAGAATCCCGAGAATATCCACATCCTTGGTGAGGAGTTTGATAAGAAGTATTTGGCAGCTATCAAGGAGCTTTCGCTCTCGCCCGAGTCGGTGGCAAAGTATAACGACATGAAGATTGTTTATACACCTCTTCACGGTGCGGGTGTAAAGCTCGTTCCACAGTCGTTGCGCAACTACGGCTTTAATAATATTATATGTGTAGATGAGCAGATGGTGCTCGACGGTAACTTCCCCACCGTTGCATCGCCCAACCCCGAGGAGCGCAAGACTATGGCTATGGCTATCGAGCGTGCCGAGAAGGAGGGTGCAGACTTCGCCATGGCTACCGATCCCGATGCCGACCGCTTGGGTGTAGCTTTGCGTACGGGTAAGGGTGACTACGTTCTTTTGAACGGTAACCAGACTCTCGTGCTTCTCATGTGCTATCAGCTTACTCGCTGGGCAGAGCTTGGCAAGATTACGGGTAAGGAGTTTGTGGTTAAGACCATCGTAACCTCTATGATGCCCGATGCTGTTGCTGAGCACTTCGGCGTTAAGTGCTACAACTGCCTCACTGGTTTCAAGTACATCGCAAAGATTATCCGCGAGCAGGAGGGCAAGACTAAGTATATTGGTGGTGGCGAGGAGTCGTTTGGCTATCTCCCTGGCGACTATGTTCGTGACAAGGATGGTGTGTCGGCTATCACGCTCGTTGCCGAGGCTGCAGCGTGGGCACGCGACACTATGGGCATCACACTATATGAGTGGTTGCAGCAGCTCTATGTTAAGTATGGCTTCTTCCGCGAGGGCCTTGTGAATGTTGTTCGCAAGGGCAAGGATGGTGCTGCCGAGATTCAGCAGATGATGGTAGACTACCGCCAGAATCCTCCTAAGTCGATTCTTGGCTCTCCTGTGGTTAAGATACTCGACTATAAGACATTGGAGGAGCTCGATGTTGCTACTGGTACAAAGAAGCCTATCGAGGGTATCGACGATAAGAGCAATGTATTGCAGTGGATTACTGAGGATGGCACTAAGGTTTCGGTACGTCCTTCGGGTACAGAACCTAAGATTAAGTTCTACTTCGGTGTGAAGGCTAAACTCGAGTCTGTGGATAAGTTCGACGAGACGCTTGCTGCACTCGACCAGAAGCTTGAGGATATCAAGGTTGAGCTTAAGCTCGTATAAGCATTAGATGCTACATTAAAAGAGTAAGGCTACCCATTCGGGCAGCCTTACTCTTTTTAACACCTATCTTATCGTTACAAGAAACGGTTGTTGTGGGCGCTACGTGTTGTTGCACCTGTGTTGAAGTCGGGTAGTGTACAACGAGTGTATACAGATATGTCTGTGTCGTCGGCTGTGTCTATCCATGTCATGGTGTCGCCATCCACCGTTACGGTATAGGATGCGCTCCATGCTGTGCCATCGGTGTACTCACCCGAGATTACACTATTCTCGAGGGTTGTGGTGCTGTAGAACTGCTCCCACTCACGGCTCTCGATGCGCTGCCAGAGGGTCACTACGCCATCCTCGGTAATCGAGAGATATACATCGAATGATGGCTCTGCACCACGCCATAGTGTCAACTGCCAGTCGCCAGCAATTGCTGTGGTGTCAGTGTCGCCACCAACGGGAGGAGTTGGAGGTGTAGGTGGGGTGGGTGTCTCCTCTTTGGGAATTGTGATTGTCACTACGTCCGAGAGCTTTACCTTCTTCTCAGCACCTGCCACAACAGCAGCGGCAAACTCATACTCCTTACCCTCCTCGAACGATGCTACGGCAAGCGAAAGGCTTATGCCACCATTGGTTAGCTCTACTTCAGTCTTATTCGACCAATAGTACTGCTCGCCACCTGGCTCACGATAGTATACGTAGTACTCTAAGTTGTAGTAGTCGGGACGCTCCACACCATCAAACCACACCTTTACGCTCTCAACATCAATTTCGATGTTGTCGCCTACGATGGTCACATCTGGTGTAGATATTTCTGCTGTAACCTCAGCATACTCGGTCATAAACTCGTCACTCTCTGTGGTGATGGTTGGGAATTGGTCGTCTGCTGGGGTGAAGACCACACGGTAGAGGTAGGGGCTATACTCCTCAAGGTAGTCGGCACCCTCCGCGGGAATAGTGATAGTCTCTGTGCCGTCACTAAAGTTCTCGCCAGCGATGTCGATACCAATCCACTCCAATTCGGAGCGTTTACGCGCATACTCTACTCGTACGTTGCTAAAAGGTACTTCCTTATCGTCTACGAGGTATGCTACCTCCGAGAGCGTAATAGTCGCCATGATACCTTTAGCCTCTACCGACGCTCTGCACATTGCGGCATATTCGGGTGTGTGAGTCTTTGTCTCGAAGCGATAAGCCTCACTCTTCTTACCACCATGCTCACCAGCGTCAATAAACGTATAAGCTATATACTGTGTAGATGGTTCGAGGTCGTTGATGGTGAATATTATTACCGATTCCTTAGTTTCATACTCCTTGACTATGGTCAGCTCTTCAACAAACTGATCTTCGGCGCGCACATATCCCAGCGTGATAACCGCCTCGTTGTATATCTCGCCATCGACCGCTGCAAAGGGCTGGTCAATAATGATTTTAGCACTTGTCTCGGTAGTCTCAGAGCGAGGTGAACCGAAGTAGTAATTGACGCTTGGCTTAATTATCTGCTCAATCTCGTCGCACGCTGTAAATAGCAAGGCTGCTACACATATATATAATAGTCTCTTCATATTCGTCACTGTTTTAAGTATTACAACCATCCGCCATTCTCGGCCTTTGCGCCACGAACAACCAACTCAAACTCTCGCTCTACTACCATACCGCCCATTAGGTCGCCACCACCAACGGTCTGACCACCAATGATGGCATTGACCTTTATGCGGCCCGAGCCAGGATTGTTACACTTAATTGAGAGCATACCATTCTCGATGCGTGGCTTGCCCTGCATGCCGAGTGCATCGCGCACCTCGTCAGATACCTCGCAACCCTGATACGAGAGATCCTCCGAGCCAGCACCGAAGTACTCGTCGAGTGATAGTAGTGATGCCACGCCAGTCTTAAAGTATAGACAAGGTGTTGAATCCATCTGCATAAGAAGTAGGTGCGCATCGATATATCCCGAGCCGAGCTTCTTGACATAAGGTGCAAGATTCATATCATAGTATGAACCAGTATTATAGTCAAAAAATTGCTTTGTACCTGTCTGATACTGGTTTATGTCGTGCACCGAGGTCTGAATGAGCGCGCGGAGGTAGTCTGGCGTGAGCGTGTAGCCCTGCTTTAGTGCGTATGACAGCGCCAGCGCAGCGCAGCCCGTGACGTGGGGCGTAGCCATAGACGTACCCTGCATATACTCATAGCCATATATGAGGCTGGTTGAGGTCGACGATATGCAATACACAGTGCCGTAGTTGGCATCGCCACCTGGAGCAGCAATATTGCAGCCTGGGCCATAGTTAGTATAGTAGGCTGCGGTGTAGTCCGATGACATCGCCGTAACGCAGACATACTTATGGTAGGCGCCTGGGTAGCAGGGCTGTGTGTATGTCTCGTTACCCGCAGCGAAGATTGCTACTCCACCCTCCATAACGCCATCAAGGCGGGCGTTGGTCTGGAAGTAGTCGATAGCATTCTTAAGAGCTGAGTCGTACTGCTCAAACTGATTGTCCGAGATGTAGACATCTGGCTCGTAGCCCCACGAGTTGTTGATAAGCACTGCGCCATTGTCGGCAGCATACTGGTAGCCGCGCACAATCTGGTGCTGGTAACATCCATCCTCGCCCTCGAAAATCTGTATGGACATAAGTCGCACACCGTCGTTATTTCCCGTACCGCCAGCAATACCACAAACAGCATAGCCGTTGTTGTTTACTGCTGAGATAGTACCTGCCACGTGTGTGCCGTGGTCGTCGGCCGTAACCTTGCCCGAGTCCTTAACAAAGTTATAGCCATAGATGTCGTCGACATATCCGTTCATATCATCATCTATGCCCAGTTGGCCATTCTGTTCCGCCTCGTTGACCCACATATTATCCTTGAGGTCGGGATGGTCATACATAATACCACCATCCATAACAGCCACAATAACGCGACGATCACCTGCGGTGTACTTCCACGCGTTGAGGAGGTTGATGTCGGCACCAGCTACACAAAAATTACCTACCGAGCCATCGTTGTAGTAGTGCCACTGCCAGGGTAGCTCGGGGTCGTCGAAGGGCATCTCTACCGAGCGCGTAGGCTCGGGGCGTGACGTGGGCATAGGCAGCGCCTGACTTGCAATACGCTTCATCTTAAGGTCGAACTCCACGCGCTCGACACACTCCAGTGTTGCAATCTTCTCGGCCACAGCCTTAAGGTCAAGACTCTCGTCGAAGTGAACAAGCATCCAGCGGTCGAGTTTGTCATTGCCTGTAGTTGTGGGAAACAGGGGCTCCACCTCTAAGGTAATACCCTCGACACTGATGTCCTCGGTGCTGTTTGTCAGACGTACCATGAGGCGTCCCTGAGCGGCACTGTCTCCCCAGTTGTGGATTTTGTTTGAGGAGTCTTCATTGTGTTGAATGTGGTCAACATTATCGGTTGCACATGCCATGCATAGCAACGTGGCAACGATTGCCAGATAAAATCTATTCATATTTGTAGTTTTAGTTTCTCTTGTTACACACCTGTAGTCCACAAATATACGTAAAAATAATCATTTTACAAATCGTAACTCGCAGATTGTCAAGAAAAGGGCAAGCCAGCGCCCGCCCTTCTGTTTGTCCCTATTCGCTATGTTAGAACGTGCCGAGCTTGAATACTATCTTATTGCAGTAGAGTTCGCCAGCATGTAGCTCGATGGTGGGGAAGTTGGGGTGGTGCACAGCATCGCTAAATGCCTGGCACTCGATAGCCACACCGGCATAGTCGTCGTAGTACTTGTCCGACTTGGTCTTAGGGCAGCCTCCTGCCAACCAGTTGCCTGTATAGAGCACTGCTGCAGGCTGTGATGATAGCACGGTTACTTTACGTCCCGTAGCCTCGCAGCGTAGCTCGCCAACCTCGCCAAGGATGTTCTTTTGCCAGCCATCCACCTTGAAGCAGTGGTCGTAGCCGTGGAAAGTGCGAATGTTGTTAAACTCCGAGTCTATATCATCGCCAAAGATGCGACCCTCGGTAAAGTCGAGGGCAGTGCCCTTAACTGCGAGAAGCTTACCTGTGGGAATCTGCACGGTATCCATCTCAAGCACCTCCGAGCTGTTGAGTTTAAGCTCGTGGTCGAGGATTGTCTTGCCAGAGCCCTCGCCGTGAAGGTTCCAATAGAGGTGGTTGGTGAGGTTACATACAGTATTTTTTGATGACTTTGCGAGGTATGTAATCTCGAGGTTATCCTCATCGTCGAAATCGTAGATAGCCTCCACAACGAGCTCACCAGGATAGCCCTGCTCCATATCCTCCGATACATAGCTGAATACCACGCGGTTGGTCTCCACGCGACCCTCCCAGTAGCGGTTAGCAAAGCCCTTAGAGCCACCGTGTAGGTGGTTGGGACCATTGTTTACCTCAAGGCGGTACTCCACACCATCAATGGTCATCTGTCCGCGTGCGATACGGCCGGCAACACGACCTACGCTCTTTCCGCTTGCTGCGCCATCGCCAATGTAACTCAACGGATCCTTGTAGCCAAGAGCCACATCGTCGATATTGCCATTGCGGTCAGCGAACTTAACGCCTACGATTGATGCACCAATATTACACAGCTGCACCTCAGAGCCACGCTCGTTGCGCATAGTGTAGAGGATAATACCCTCACCTTCGGGGGTAGAGCCCCATATATGCTGCAAAATCTCCATTACTCTGCGGGTGTTAGGTTAGTCATAAGTGCATCGATACGCTTCAAGCACTCCTCTTTGCCAATAAACTCTGTTACGTCGAACATGCCTGGGCCCTTACCAGCGCCCACCAATGCCAAGCGTAGGGTGTTCATCACCTGACCCAAAGAGTAGCCCTCGGCCTCAATCCACGCGCGAACTACGGCCTCGGTATTCTCCTTCGAGAAGTCGTCGATACCCTCGAGGATGCCACGTAGCTTACCCAACATAGCGGGGTTGTCGCCCTTCCACTGCTTCTTTGCGAGCTTCTCCTCATATTCGGTAGGTGCCACGAAGAAGAACGATACGAGGTCCCAAATATCGGTTACGAGGGTCATACGCTCCTTCATAATGCCAGCAGCCTTACCCGCGCGCTCGTCTGTAGTCTCGATGCCGTGCTCACGCAAGATGGGCTGCACGAAGGGAACAAACTGCTCGTCGGTGAGCGAATGCATATACTGCGCATTGAACCACTTAGCCTTATCTGGCTGGAAACGAGCGCCCGCCTTAGATACGCGGTCGAGCGAGAATGAGTCGATAAGCTCCTGCATAGAGAAGATCTCCTGGTCGGTACCAGGGTTCCAGCCGAGCAACGACAACATATTTATAAAGGCTTCGGCCAAGTAGCCATCCTCGCGGTAGCCGCGCGATGTCTCACCTGTGGGCGATGTCCAGAACAATGGGAATACGGGGAAGCCCATCTTGTCGCCATCACGCTTCGAGAGCTTACCGCTACCCGTAGGCTTCAAAAGCAAGGGTAGGTGTGCAAACTCAGGCTGAGTATCAGTCCAACCAAAGGCACGATAGAGAAGGTAGTGCAATGGCAACGATGGCAGCCACTCCTCGCCACGAATTACGTGCGATACCTCCATAAGGTGGTCGTCGACGATGTTAGCGAGGTGGTATGTGGGCAGTGCATCTGCCGACTTATAGAGTACCTTGTCGTCGAGCGTAGAGGTATTAACCTCCACATGGCCACGGATGAGGTCATCCATCTTAACCACCTCATTCTCGGGCATCTTGAAGCGTACAACCCACTGGTCACCACGTGCTATGCGTGCTTCAACCTCCTCCTTCGAAAGTGAGAGCGATGTGGGGAGCTTCTCGCGCACCTCGTAGTTGTATGCGAAGGTCTTGCCCGCCTCCTCAGCCTCCTTACGTAGAGCATCAAGCTCCTCGGGAGTGTCGAATGCGTAGTATGCCCAACCAGCATCAACGAGCTGCTTGGCGTACTTCAAGTATATCTCGCGGCGCTCGCTCTGACGGTAGGGGGCGTGTGGGCCACCTACGCCTACGCCCTCGTCAATCTCGATGCCGCACCACTTGAGCGACTCTATGATATAATCCTCGGCACCAGGCACGAAGCGCTGTGAGTCGGTATCCTCGATGCGTAGAATCATCTTGCCGCCGTGGCGACGAGCAAATAGGTAGTTATATAGTGCTGTGCGCACACCGCCAATGTGTAGCGGACCCGTAGGGCTGGGTGCAAAGCGCACTCTTACTTCACGTGTCATAGGTATAATGGTTTAAGTGTTAATTTATTTCTCATCAATAAAGAACTCCGAACGTACTGTCACGCGTGCCTTCTTCTCGCGCGAAGAGAGGTTGAATGAGCCACCTGCCGAGAACTCCTCGTCACCCGTAGCGGCAGTAATCTGGAAGACACCCGCACGCGACAGCTTAAGCTCACCCAATGCTGATTTCGAACTCTTGGCGATGTTTGCTGCGCGCTCGCGAGCATCGGCAGCTGCGGCAGAGAGAAGCTCGAGCTTAACATCCTCCAAGCCCGTGTAGTAGTACATGGGGTTAAATACGTGGATGTCGATACCCTCGGCGATAAGCGATGGGAGCTCACGTGCCGCCGACTCGGTGGTGTCTACATCTGCCGACTCTATGGTGAACGACAGTGTGATCTGGTAGCCTGCAAACTGCTGACCGATATAGTCGCCATTCTCGTAGATAGAGCGGAACAACTCATTTGTATTTGGCATCTCGAACGATATAGTCTCCTCGTTAACACCCTTAGATGCGAGGAACTCGACAGTCTTTGCGCGGTCACGCTCAAGGTTGTGGTAAGCATCGGCAGCCTCATAGGCCTCAACCGTGATATGTCCCTCAATTACGATAAGGTCAGATGTAAACTCTGTTTCGCCAAGACCTGTGACGGAAATGGTGCCTTGTGCGGGCTTGTGACCCTCGGTGTAGGCCGCTGCAACAACTATTGCTGCCAATACGAAGCCTACGGCGATGATGATATATTTCCAAAGATTTCCCATAGTTGTATGTTTTTATCGGTTATACGTTGAACAAGAAGTGCATAATGTCGCCATCCTCGACGATATACTCCTTACCTTCGATGCCAATCTTGCCCACATCGCGGCAGGCACGCTCCGAGCCAAGCTCAACATAATCGGCATACTTGATCACCTCGGCACGGATAAAGCCACGCTCAAAGTCGGTGTGGATGATGCCCGCAGTCTCTGGAGCCTTCATACCGCGGCGGAATGTCCACGCACGGCTCTCGTCGGCACCCGTGGTAAAGAATGTCTGCAAGTCCAAGAGACGGTATGCGGCCTTAATCAGGCGGCTCACGCCCGACTCCTCAAGACCCATATCCTGGAGGAACATCTGGCGCTCCTCGAAGGTCTCCAACTCTGCAATGTCGGCCTCGGCGCTCGCTGCTACTATAAGCATCTCAGCGTGCTCGTTGGCAATAGCTGCCTTAACAGCCTCGGTGTGGGCGTTACCCTTAACAGCAGATGCCTCGTCTACGTTACATACGTAGAGTACGGGCTTATCTGTAAGTAGGTTTAGGTCCCACACGCTCTTACGCTCCTCGGCTGTAAGCTCCACGGTACGTGCCGAGAGACCCTGCTCCAATGCCTCCTTATAGCGGCAGAGGATGTCGTACTGACGCTTAGCGTTCTTGTCGCCAGCCGTGGCCTGCTTCTGGCACTTGCCTATACGGTTTTCGATGGTCTCGAGGTCTTTGAGCTGAAGCTCGGTGTCGATGATGCCCTTGTCGCGAACGGGGTCTACGGTGCCGTCAACGTGAGTGATATTCTCATTCTCGAAGCAACGCAATACGTGGATGATAGCGTTGGTGTTACGTATGTTTGCAAGGAACTTATTACCTAAGCCCTCACCCTTAGATGCACCCTTAACAAGACCTGCGATATCCACAATCTCGATGGTGGTGGGTACCACGCGCTTGGGGTTGTCAATCTCTACGAGCTTTGTTAGACGCTCGTCGGGCACGGTGATTACACCCACGTTGGGCTCGATGGTGCAGAAGGGGAAGTTGGCTGCCTGTGCACGTGCGTTCGACAGACAGTTAAATAGTGTCGACTTGCCCACGTTGGGAAGTCCTACAATACCACATTGTAATGCCATAATCTTATCTTATACTTTATTTTGTTTCTATTTCTTAATTATTAGCTCTGCTACTGTTTATTAGTCGGCCTGCGATACGTTAACCAATGCCTCGCGGTAGGCATTCAAGATGCGCGACTTCGAGATAAATCCGAGGTAGTGGTTCTGCTTGTCCACCACGGGGAGCATCCAGGTATTTGCCTGCTCGAAGCGTGGCATGATGCTCTGAATCATCTCGTGCTCGAGAATCTTATCGGGTGGTTGTATCATATAGTGCATGATGGGTGTTCCCCACTTATCGCGGTCGAACATATCGCGACGTAAGTCATCGAGCTGAACAATGCCCAGGAGGTTGCCATAGTTGTCCACAACGGGGAAGATGTTGCGGCGGGCACTCGAAATAATGTTTACGATGTCACCCAATGTCAACGACTCGCGGATGCGTATAAAGTCGGTCTCCATAAGCTGGTCGAGACGCAGAAATACGAAGGCAGAAGAGTCCTTGTCGTGAGTGAGGAGCTCGCCACGCATACGCAACTGCTTGGTGTAGATAGAGTCGCGGTCGAGACCGTAGTTCACGGCGAAAGATATGCACGACACGATCATTAGCGGGATGAAGAGTCCGTAGCCGTTTGATAGCTCGGCGATGAGGAAGATGGCTGTGAGTGGAGCCTTCATCACTCCAGACATCACACCCGCCATGCCGGCAAGTGTAAATGACGTGATAGATGCATCCCAGCCGAATACCGTCTGACATATAACGGCGAGAGTAGCACCCGCAAAAGCACCCACAAAGAGTGAGGGTGCAAACGTACCACCCACACCACCAGCAGCATTTGTCGTAGCCATGGCAATAACCTTAAAGAGCATGATGGCGATGAGGTAGACGATAAGGAACCAGTCGGTAGAGCTAAGCGAGTGGAAGAGCGTATGGTTAAACAGACTGTCGGTGTCACCCATCATCAAGGCACCAAAGCTGTCGTGACCCTCGCCATAGAGGGGCGGAAAGATGAAGATGAGCACGCCGAGCGAGATGCCCGCGTACAACCACTTGCGCCACTGCTGCTGTATGCTGTTGTAGAAGCCTCCGACCTTCGAGTTTACCGACGTAAAGTAGAATGCCATCACGCCACAGAAGCAACCAAGGAGTAGGAACAATGGTACCTGCTCAACCTGGAACATATCACTGCTCGATAGCGAAATGGAGATAATGGGCGAGAAGCCGTGTAGAACGAGCGATGTGATTGTCGCCGTCATTGATGCCAACAGTAGCGGGATAATCGACTTCGAAGTGATGTCGAGCATGAGAATTTCCAGCACGAAGATAACACCCGTGATAGGCGCCTTGAATATTGCGGCCACGGCAGCACCAGCACCACAGCACAGCATCAGCGTGATATTCTTGTAGTTAAGACGCGCAAGCTTACCAACGTTTGAGCCTATGGCCGCACCCGTAAGTACGATAGGAGCCTCGGGGCCTACAGAGCCACCAAAGCCGATGGTCGTAGCACCGCCCACAATCGAGGTCCAGGTGTTGTGACCACGTATGCGTGAGTTGTTTCGCGACATGGCGTAGAGTACGCGCGTCACACCCTCTGAGATGCCATCCTTAACCACATACTTGACAAAGAGTGTGGCGAGAATGATACCTATGGCAGGGTAGATGAGGTAGAGCCATTGTGCCTGGTCATCGGGAGTCCACGACGTTAGCGAGTGGGAAATGAAGTGTAGGAGTGTATTAAAGACGTAAGCCCCTATACCGGCACACAGACCCACAACAACGGCCAATATAGCCATCATCTGCGACTCCGATAGGCGGCGCGAGACGACTAAATAGGCGTTGTAGATACGATCCTTTATCTGTTGTTCAAACTTCATGCTTATAGTTTGGGTTACTCCTTACGATACTCCTTTGCCTGGCGCTCGATGAGCTCCTTGTCGTCGAAGTAATTGATGCGCATAGCGTTGCGCACGTCGTTAAGTGTCGATGCTGCCATGGCGCGCGCCTCATCCGAACCGCGACGAAGTATGTCGTAAACCTCCTCGATGTGCTGCTCGTAGTGCTTGCGACGCTCGCGAATAGGCTCCAAAAGCTCCTCCAATACTGCTATGAGTAACTTTTTGCACTTAACATCGCCCAAGCCGCCACGACGGTAGTGCTCCTTCATAGCCTCGAGGTTCTCGTAGTCGGGGCAGTACTTAGCAAAGTGCTCGGGACGAGAGAAGGCGTCGAGGTAGGTAAACACGGTGTTGCCCTCGACCTTGCCTGGGTCGGTAACTTTGAGGTGGTCAGGGTCGGTATACATGCTCATAACCTTCTTCTTTACATCCTCAGCCGAGTCTGAAAGATAGATGCAGTTGCCGAGCGACTTCGACATCTTAGCCTTGCCGTCGGTGCCTGGTAGACGCAAGCATGCCGCGTTTGTGGGAAGCATAATCTCTGGTTCAACAAGCGTCTCGCCATATACCGAGTTGAATTTGTGTACAATCTCGCGAGTCTGCTCAATCATGGGCTCCTGGTCCTCACCTACGGGTACCGTGGTGGCGCGGAATGCTGTGATGTCGGCAGCCTGTGAGATAGGGTAGGTGAAGAAACCTACGGGCGTGCCCTTACGCTGCTGGTTCTCCTGCTCCTCGCCATTCTCGGCAAAGCCACGGAGCTGAATCTCGGCCTTTACAGTGGGGTTACGCTGTAGACGCTGCACCGTCACCAGGTTCATGTAGTAGAACGCAAGCTCGGTTAACTCTGTTACGTACGACTGAATGAAGATGGTCGACTTTGTTGGGTCAATACCGCACGATAGATAGTCTAGCGCCACCTCGATGATGTTCTCGCGAACCTTATCGGGATTGTCGGCGTTGTCGGTGAGTGCCTGAGCATCTGCAATCATGATGAATATCTTGTCGTAGATGCCAGTGTTTTGAAGCTCTACGCGACGGCTTAACGAGCCAACGAAGTGTCCGAGGTGTAGTTTGCCTGTTGGACGGTCACCTGTGAGTATTATCTTTGCCATAATTAGTTGTTTTACTTTGCATTAGAAGTTATGTGCGTGCGCGTACAATCTTATACGCGCGATACAGCGGACAAAGATATAAAAAAAACGCAGATTCTGCCATAAATAGTTGCAGGTATAGTTTTTTTTTATAACTTTGCAATAACTAAACACTCTATCCTTATAAAACTATGACTATCATTCAACTCGAGTATCTTCTTGCGGTGGCAAATTGCGGTAGCTTTTCGCTTGCTGCAGAGCACTGTTTTGTGACGCAGCCATCGCTTTCGATGCAGGTTAAGGCGCTTGAGGAGGAGCTCGGCGTAGTGCTTCTCGATCGTACGAAGAAACCTATTATCCCTACGGCTGTAGGTGAGGTGGTGTTGGAGCAGGCGCGTGAAGCTTTGCGCTCCTATAAGCATATCCATGAGACGGTTGCTGAGATGCGTGGCGATACGGCAGGTAAGATGCGTCTGGGTGTTATCCCTACTATTGCTCCCTACCTGTTGCATAAGTTTATTCCCACGTTTGTTAAGGAGTATCCTAAGGTTGAACTTGAGATACACGAGATGGTCACGGCCGATATTATCGAGGCGTTAAAACGTGATCGCATAGACGCTGCGCTTGTGGCGTCGGGAACGTGTGGAGAGGGTATTACGGAGCATGATCTATTCAGTGATCACTTCTATGCCTATGTCTCTCCGTCGCATCCGTTGTTCGAGCGCTCGAATATCCGTATCGAGGATATTGACTTTAAGGATTTGATTCTTTTGAGCCGAGGTAATTGTATGCGTGATCAGATATTTGAGCTCTGTCAGGCGGCGCACGAGATACCTTCACACTTCTACTTTGAGTCGGGTTCGCTCGATACGCTTATGCGTATGGTTGACTGCACAACGTGCATGACTATTATTCCTGAAATGGCATTGGAATTCATCCCGTTATCGCGTCGCAATCGTGTTAAGTCTATTGCCAAGGGTGCAACGTCGCGCCGTGTGGCATTGGCTGTTAGTCGCACCTATGTTAAGCAGTCGATTGTGGAGGCTCTTCGCCAGACTATATTAAAGTGTGTCGATCAGGAGAAGATATAGATGGGTGCGAAGTAGAAGAATATAGTTATTTTAATTATAACGAATATAAGTGTTGAGGTTGGTGTCATGTTGCCAACCTCAATTCTTTTGTGTGGACAGCTCTATTTAGATAGCCGATAGCTTTGGAATTTCATATTTTTTGTGTATATTTGCAAGAATTAAGCGCGTGCGTGCGTTATATGTATGTCTACGTGCGTACGCTGCCTAAAAGAGTGTTAACGTGTAAATTATTGTAAAACAGTAAAATAAAATTATGGAGAATTTGCAGAAGCTTATTGATACGATAGTCGAGGCGATTGACGACAAGAAGGGACAGGGTATTGTGTCTCTTGATTTGTCGGGATTTGATGGTGCCATTTGTTCGCATTTTGTGGTCTGTCACGCTGATTCTACAACACAGGTCGATGCTATCTCGAGTGGTATCGAGGAGAAGGTGTTTGAGGTTATGGGTGAGTGGCCAGCACGTGTGGAGGGTCGTCAGAATGCCTTCTGGGTGGCTATGGACTACACCGATGTGATTGTTCATATCTTCCAGACCGATTTGCGCGACTACTATCGTTTGGAGGAGTTGTGGGCCGATGCACCTATGAAGCACTATGAGTTTGGTGATTAGAAGTTGTGATGTTGTAGTAAGATTTTTAGTGATTAAGAAATGGCAAATGTAAATAATGGCCCAGCACCAAGACCACGTTTTAACTTTATGTGGTTTTGGGCTATGGTGGCAATCGGTATTGTCCTCTATGCCATGTTTAGCGACTCGGATAGCCAGCCAATTAAGGGAGACTGGCAGATGGTCGAGGAGCTTGTTGAGGGTGGTTCGGTAGAGCGCATCGAGGTGCTCGATAACCATAAGATGAGTGTCTATTTGAACGAAGAGCATGTTGACTCCTTGCTTAAGGATAGTCGCTTTAAGGATATGCCTCGTGCAGGTGTGCAGATTCAGTTTACTTCGCACGGCGACCCATCTCTGTTCAGTGAGGATTTAAAGGCTGCAGAGGCGGTGGCTAAGCAGAATAATCCCGAGCAGAAGGATGTTAAGGTGGTCTATGGCTTCTCGGAAAAGGCGTGGTATGACTACATTTTTGACTTCCTTCCATGGATTCTAATCATCGTTGTGTGGTTCATTATCATGCGCTCGATGTCGCGTGGTGCAGGCGGTGGTGGCAATGGTCTTATGAATGTAGGTAAGGCTCGTGCCCAGATGTCGGATAAGAATAACAAAGATCGAGTAACATTCAAGGATGTTGCTGGTTTGGAGGAGGCAAAGGTCGAGATTATGGAGATTGTCGACTTCCTTAAGCATGCCGACAAGTATAAGGCACTTGGTGCGAAGATACCTCGTGGTGCTCTCTTGGCCGGCCCTCCGGGAACAGGTAAGACGTTGCTTGCTAAGGCTGTGGCAGGTGAGGCTAATGTCCCCTTTCTCTCAATTTCGGGTTCCGACTTTGTGGAGATGTTTGTTGGCGTGGGTGCCTCGCGTGTGCGTGACTTGTTCGAGCAGGCTAAGAAGGTGGCGCCATGTATCGTCTTTATCGATGAGATAGATGCTATCGGTCGCGCACGTGGAAAGAACTCGGGCTTCTCGGGTAACGACGAGCGTGAAAATACGCTCAACCAGCTGCTTACGGAGATGGACGGCTTCCAGACGAATGCTGGTGTAATCGTGTTGGCAGCTACCAACCGCGTGGATATATTGGATAAGGCGCTTATGCGTGCTGGCCGTTTCGACCGACAGATTGAGGTCGGTTTGCCCGATGTCAAGGAGCGTCAGGCAATCTTTGATGTGCATCTTAAGAAGTTGAAGCTCGACGAGAAGCTCGATCGCGAGTTCCTGGCAAAGCAGACACCTGGTTTTGCAGGCGCTGACATAGCAAACGTATGTAACGAAGCGGCGCTTATCGCTGCACGTAACGACCATAAGGTTGTCATGCAGCAGGACTTCCTCGCAGCTATCGACCGTATTGTAGGAGGCTTGGAGCGTAGAAATATGCCCATGAGCCCCGAGGAGCGTCGCTCAACAGCTATACATGAGGTTGGTCACGCTACGGTGATGTGGCGCTTGAAGAACTGCGATCCTGTGCTTAAGGTGACCATCATCCCACGTGGTCGCTCGCTTGGCGCTACATGGTATCTACCCGAGGAGCGCGCAAACCATAACGTTGAGCATTTCCGCCACAAGATGGCAGGCTTGCTTGGTGGTCGTATTGCTGAGCAGGAGTTGATGGGTATCACCTCTACGGGTGCTATTAGCGACCTTGAGCGCACGTCGAAGACAGCTTATGCTATGGTGGCTTACTACGGCATGAGTCCTAAGGTGGGTAACATCAGTTACTACGACTCTACGGGTCAGCGCGATATGTTCACTAAGCCATTCTCGGAGGAGACAGCACGACTTATTGATGAGGAGGTACGTCGCATAGTGGATGAGGTTGTGGAGCTTACCCGTAAGATTATCAACGACGAGCGTGAGAATATCGAGCGTATAGCCGATGTACTGTTGGAGAAGGAGACCATCTTCTCGGAAGATATTGAGGCGGTGTTGGGTAAGAGCGCTCAGCAGATAGCTAAGGAGGAGGCAGAGGCTAAGAAGGCAGAGGCTAAGGAGCAGGAGGGTGACAACGCCCCAGAGCCCGAAATTAAGTATGTCTTGGAGCCTGATGTTAAGAGCCCTGAGACCGAGGATAACGAATAATAGTTAATATTAGTAGCTACGTTAAGTTATGAGTGATAAGATGCGAAATCTCATTGTGCGCACCCTGAGTGGCATTGTTTTGTTGGCGGTGGTGCTCGCTGCAGCCTATGGAGGTGTCTATGCCTATAGTACTTTCCTTCTACTTATTGTTGCCGTGGGCATGTGGGAGTTCTATAATATTGCAGCTGCCACGGGTGCTGAGCCACGTCGTACGCTCGGTCTTGCAGCAGGTATTACGCTCTTTGTCACATCATTCTTCATCTTCATTGGCTATGTTGACCCAATGACATCGCGCTTTGGTGTCGATATGCTTATCGGTGGCATGCTCTACTTCTCGGTACTTATCCCGCTATGCTTCATTGTCGAGCTGTTCCATGGCTCGGAGACACCAATACGCAATATTGCAACCACACTTATGGGTGTCCTCTACGTAGCATACCCCATGTGTCTCATGCTATTTATCCCAATCTTTATTGCGGGAGATTGGAGCCCCGAGGCCTTCCTCTTCTACCTCTTTATTGTGTGGGGTAATGACGTCTTTGCCTACCTTACAGGAGTGTCGTTTGGTCGTCACAAGATGGCACCACGCATTTCGCCCAAGAAGTCATGGGAGGGATTCGTTGGCGGTATAGCCGGTGCTCTGATTATGGGTGCTGTTGGCTCGTATGTCGTCGACGGAGACCTTGGCATGTGGCTCGGCTTAGCTGCCGTAGTTGCCATCACCAGTGTCTTTGGCGATTTGGTGGAGTCGATGTTCAAGCGTGAGGCAGGCATCAAGGACTCGGGTAACATTCTGCCAGGTCATGGCGGTATGCTCGATAGGTTCGATGCTCTGCTTATATCATCCCCCTTTGCGTATGTATATCTTGTGATATACTCGTTTATACTTGTCTACTAACCTAAAACACAGATACCTATGAAGATTAATAAAGAGGGCTACATCATTATCTCGGTTACCGGAATTATATGCCTTGCTATATGGTTCCTCGTCTACTTCTTTATCAAGGGGTGGGAGGCTTACCTATGGTTTATGGCAGGATTCTTGCTTATCTTCTGGTTCTTCGTGGCGGCGTTCTTCCGTGAGCCTCGCCGTGTGCAGATACACGATGCTGACGGCCTTGTGTTCTCGCCATGTGATGGCCGTGTGGTGGTTACGGAGGTTGTAACCGACGATGAATATCTTAAGGAGGAGATGTTGCAAGTATCTATCTTCATGTCTATTACGAATGTGCACATGAACTGGATGCCTGTTGGCGGCGAGGTGGAGTATACGAAACACCACCATGGACGTTTCCTTGTTGCATGGCACCCAAAGTCGTCAACCGAGAATGAGCGCACCACGACTGTCGTACGTCTTAAGGATGGTCGCAAGGTGCTTATTCGCCAGATTGCAGGCCTTATAGCACGACGTATCGTCAACTACATGAAGGTGGGTAAGAGCGTTGAGCAGAATAGTGTCTTGGGTTTTATTAAGTTCGGCTCGCGTGTAGATATACTCATCCCTAAGGATTCGGAGTTGTTTGTAGAGATTGGCGACCCAGTTATTGGCTCACAGACCCCTATTGCGCGTATTAGCAACATTCATAAGGAGAATTAGTAGGTTGGGAGTATGACTTCTGATAAGATTATCAAGGGCTTAGCCACCATTGTTGTCATCGCTGCTATTATAGCCGTCGTGGGCTATCTATGGCAGGTGGTGGTGTATGTTGCTGCCGCAGCTGTCTTCGCCATACTTGGTAGGCGCCTTGTTACTCTTATCTCAAGCATCAAACTCTTTGGTCACAACATCTCGCGCACCATTGCTGCAGCCATCACTCTGGTGGTTATCTGGATAGTGGTGGGTGTGCTGTTTGCGCTGTTCGTGCCGTTGGTGCTAAACAAGGCCTATGAGCTATCAACGCTGAATTGGGTAGAGATTACTGCCACGATTAGAGAGATGTTCATCGATGTGGAACTCTTTATCGAACAGTATGTTCCAATGGATGTGCCCAGCTTGGAGGTAATGTTCAAAGATAGGGTGTTTAGCTTCTTTAATGTCGACCTATTTGCCGATGTTGCAGGGTCGTTACTTAATGTCGCTGTCGCTTTCTTCTCTATCTCGTTCATCACCTTCTTCTTCCTACGTGAGGATGGACTATTCTATAGAATGGTGGCACTGTTCTTCCCTGAGCACTATGGCGATAATGTACGTCGTGCGCTTGACTCCATCACCAAACTATTGTCGCGTTACTTCTCGGGTCTTGTGATTGAGAGCCTTGCGATAATGTCCGTTATCTCTGTCGTGCTTATCCTCTTTGGCATGCGAGCTAACGATGCTTTGGTTATTGGCGTAATTATGGGTGTGCTCAACGTTATCCCCTATGCAGGACCATTTATCGGAGGATGCCTCTCGATAGGTCTCTCGATGCTAACCCCCATAGATAACGCCATACCTTTTACGATAATTGTTGTATTCTCAACAATTGTAGTCGTGAAGATTATAGATGATTTTATTGTACAACCCACGCTCTATTCGGAGCGTATCCAGGCACACCCTTTGGAGGTGTTCCTCGTAATACTCATAGCAGGATTTATTGGTGGCATGTGGGGTATGCTTTTGGCGATACCTCTCTATACTATTGTCAGAGTCTTTGCCCGCGAGTTCTTCTCGGAGTATAGCGTGGTGCGTAAACTTACAAGTCAAATGACTAAGTAGAATATTATGATTGATATAGAAGCAGAGGTGGTTCATGGCCGTAAGATAGGCCGAGCGTTGGGCTTTCCTACGGCAAATATGAGCCTCGAGGGTTATAAGGATGTGGAGCGCGGGGTATATAGCTCGCGAGTGGAGATTGATGGTACCCTATATAGAGCCATGTCTAATGTAGGTGTACGCCCCTCGGTAGGAGGTAAGGACTTGCTTTTAGAGACCCATGTTATAGGCTTTTCGGGCGATCTCTATGGCCGTATACTACGTATTACGTTGGTTGAGAAGCTCCGTGATGAGAAACGTTTCTCGTCAATTAGTGATTTGAAGGATCAGTTGCAGCGCGACTATAACCAAATTGCTGAGTTGCCTGAGCTATAAATAGAGGTGTGGTATGACCATTAAGGCAAATTGCAAGATAAACTTAGGTCTCCATGTCATCAGCAAGCGAGAGGATGGCTATCATGAGTTGGAGACTGTGATGTTGCCTGTCTGTGGATTATACGATGTTGTGGATGTGGAGCGTGGTGAGCAGGAGACTATATGCTTCTGTGGCTCTGGTATTGAGGTGGACTGCCCCGAGGACAGGAACCTATGCGTGCGTGCTGCGCGACTTATGCAGGAGCGCTTTTGCGTTGGTGGTGTGAATATCCGACTCGATAAGCGCGTTCCGTTTGGTGCAGGTCTGGGCGGTGGTTCATCAGATGCAACGGCAGTTATTGTTGCCATAAACGATATATTTGAGTTGGGCTTGGATAAGCCAGCGCTTGCTGAATTGGCTGCGGAGTTGGGAAGCGATACCCCGTTCTTTGTCTATAACACCCCGCAGTTGTGTCGAGGCCGTGGTGAAGTCATGACATCGGTAGATGTCGATTTGAGAGGATTGTGGCTTGCTGTAGCCAAGCCCCTCGACGATAGTGTCTCGACCAAGGAGGCATATTCTGGCATTACGCCTAAGCAGCCAGAGCGAAGTCTTGTGGAGCTACTTAAGGAGGATGTAGCTACGTGGCAGGCGACCGTTGTCAACGACTTTGAACCCCACATCTTCGCAGCGCATCCAATTATCAAGAATTTGAAGCAGTCGATGCTCGATGCAGGTGCGCTCTATGCTGCTATGTCGGGATCGGGGTCTGCCGTATTCGGACTATTTGATAGGGCTCCACAGCTGATGTTCGACGAACGTATATTCGTGCATGTCGAAAAAATTGAGTAAAAAGTTGTGCTTGTTGATAGATTTGTGATACTAAATCCCTCTCTATAGTTAGCACCGTAAAAGTGATACCGTATGAAGAGAATATATGCATTGATAATACTGCTGTTGGTTGGCGCACTTGCTGTTGATGCCTCGGCTCAGTCTTCGAAACTTTATGGAAAGTGGACGATTGAGGGCGAGAGTATTCATATGTTTGCCGCCGAGGATGTGACACCAACAAGTGGCTATCTCCTATTTAACGACGATGGCACGGGTGAGATTGTTATCAATATGAATGTAATGGTAGCACTTGACGATACCTATGATGCAAATGTGGCTACCACAACAACCAGCCGATTCACATGGAAGTACACCTCATCGGTTGTGGTGATGGAGCTTAATAGTTATATTTCGCGATTCAACGACATTAGCTTTATTCCGAATGATGGCGCGATGAACGAGCATAAGTCGTTGATATTAAAGGTTATGAACCAATCTGCCGAGGCTGAGGCGATGAACTATGAGCCCGAGGAGTGGTTATATGTGGTGTCGGTGGTGGATAAGAATCACCTTCAGTTTGTATCGGCAGGTGAGGTTATAGCACTCGAACGAGCTAAGAGATAGCCTTATTGATGATAACAATAAACGCGAGTAACTGAATTACTCGCGTTTATTATATAGTAGCATAAGCTTAGAACGGCATATCATCGACAACGCCTGCACCTGCTGCATAGCTTGGCTGTGGCTCCTCCATGAATGGAGGCATCTCAGTTGCGGGAGCTGTCGCTGCGGGCTGTAGAGGCTGAACACGCCATGCGCGAACGTCTGTATACCAGCGACCCTGATAGTTGCGTGACTCGATGTCGAACGATACGAGATAGCTCTCACCAACGCGTAGGTTGGCAACCTCCTGCGCCTTATTCATGAATGTTACAGCGAGCTCCTTGCCATACTGCTTGTTGGGCTGCTCAAAAACAACTGTCTGACGCTCCCATGTGCCACGAGCCGACTGACCCGATACGGGTGGGAGAATCTCCAATACTTTACCTTCAAAATCCATAGTTTTATCTTAGTTTATTAGTTTGCATTATAATATTTATGCTACCGAGCATGCGATGCCGAGAGCCTCTACACGTGCTGCAATAGCACGTAGCTCATCCTTCTCCACCTTCTCGAGAGTCTGGCATGGCGTGTCGCGGTCGAGTGAGTATACCATCACATGCTTGGGGGCAATCTCCTCAATTAGTTTTAACCATGCCGACACCTCCTCCTCGGTAGTGTTGTCTATGCGCTGAGATAGGTACTCACCACGCAGAAACATAGTCTGCACGATAAGCTTGCCCTCGAATTTCTTGAGTAGCTCTACGGTGCGTGCTACGGTGTAGGCACCCTGTGGCTTGTTGACAAGCTGTACGGTAGAGTCAAACGCAGAGTCGAGTTTAAGGATATTGTTGTCGACACGCAGGAGGGCACGACGCACATCGTCGCGGTGTATCTGCGTTGCGTTCGATAGCACCGATACCTTCGCTGCGGGGCAGTGCTTGTCGCGTAGTGCGATAGTATCCTCAATAATTAGCTCAAAGTCGGGGTGTAGGGTAGGCTCACCATTACCCGCAAATGTGATAACATCGGGAGGTGTGCCTGCTGCCACCATCTTTTCGAGTGTAGCGTCAAGCATGGCGCTTACATCCTCACGAGCGTTGAAGCGGCGCTTGCCTGGGTGCTCGTCATTCCATCCACACTCGCAGTAGATGCAGTCGAAGCTACACAACTTAGAGTCGATGGGAAGCAGATTGACACCCAACGATAGTCCTAAGCGGCGTGAGCGCACAGGACCAAAAATAATGTTGTCGTATAGTGAAGTCATCTTTTTTTTTTAGGTTTTAGTTAAGGTTGTTTTAATGTCGCCTAAGGCTACTTTGCACCCTTGCTACCACCGAGCTTAGCACCATGCTTTGCTTGGTAGGCGAAGATGTTCTCTGAGTAGCTGGTAGTCTTAAACTCCGAGTCGCGCTTACGCTTGAAAGCAATAGCAATGAGTCGGTCTACGAGCTCATCAAATTTGATGCCTGTAGCCTCCCACAAGTAGAACGACAAGGAGCCAGGGATGGTGTTAATCTCGTTTACATAGATACCGCCATTCGCCTCGTCAATCATAAAGTCGATGCGCGATACGCCGTCACATGCCAATACACGGAATGTCTGGCAGGCGGTCTTGCGGATAAATGCGGTAACATCCTCGGGAAGGTTCGCCGGAATCTCTCTTACAGTAGAGTGCATGCCCTCAGAGGGCTTATTCTTGCCACCACCGAGGTATTTATCCTCGTAGCTAAGAATCTCGCCACTGCGCACAGGTGCCTCGCATACCGATGCCTCGCAGTCGTAGTAGTCGCCGAGCACCGAGCAGTTAATCTCCTTAAGTTTCTCAACCAACTTCTCCACGATGATACGCTTCGAGTACTTGATGGCATTGTCTACAGCCTCAACGAGCTCCTCGCGGTTGTGTACAGCCTTGATGCCTACCGACGAGCCGAGGTTCGCGGGCTTGACGATAAGGGGGTAGTTTAGCTTCTCCACGCGCTCAACGCATGCCTCCTGCTCCGAGAGCCACTCCTTATCTGAGAACCATGCGTAGTTGACTACGGGAATGCCACTCTCCTTAAGAATCATCTTCATCGTAATCTTATCCATGCCGTTTGCCGACGCAAGAGGATTGGGGCAAGCGTATGGGATACCTGTCATCTCGATAAGTCCCTGGAACGAGCCATCCTCACCTGATGTGCCATGGAGGCATGGTAGAATTACGTCGATGGTAGTAGCTATGTTCGAGCCGAACATGGGCTTGTGTACCTTGTAGAGGTTGTTGTCGCCATAGATAGGACGGAAGTAGACCTCCTCAACCGAGCTTAGAAGTGTCTTCATGTCGCGGTAGTTGTCTGTGGTCATAAGCTTCTCGCCTGTGTACCAGTGACCATCCTTTGAGATGTATATTGGCACGATGTTATATTTCTCGCTATTCATCGCTGCCATTGTCTGTGCTGCTGTGATTACCGAAATCTCGTTCTCTACAGAGCGACCTCCGAATATTACACCTACGTTAATCTTCATTGTATCTTAGTTTTAGTTATCTTACTTAAACGAGTCGGGCAGGTCGTTCTCATACAATACCACATCCCCTGCCTTAAGACGTGGTTGTAGCTCTGCCATGGCCTCCTTGAATGATGCCACGGTGCTCACCCTTGCCATGTCGTAGCCGCCATCCTTTAATCCCGAGGTTATAGCCTCGCGGTTAACCTCGTTAACGACTACTACAGCGTCGGCCTTCGAGTGTGCTATATCTACACCAAATGCGCGGTTGTTGTTGTACTGCTTGGCACCCATCTCTACAAATCCTGGTGTAACCACATAGCGTGCCCCCTCGGTTTCGAAGCCGCTAAGCACCTCCAATGCCATACGAGCACCTGTAGGGTTTGAGTTGTAGGCATCGTCGAGGATGGTTATGCCACCATTTGTACGCATGCTCAGGCGGTGTTCTACCTGCTCAATCTGACGCACTGCGCGTCGGCGTGCCTCAACCGAAATACCCATCTGCTCAGCAACGGCTAAAGCAGCAGTAATATTTAGTATGTTGCCGCGACCTAAAAGGTGCGTAGCATAGTCGCCATCCTTAACAGTGAAAGTGGTGCGCTGGGGGGCGTAGATAACATCCGTGGCGCGATAATCGGCCTCGCTGTTATCAATGCCGTATGTTTTAACTGCGATGCCACCCTTTTTGATGTGGTTGTATGCCGCTTCGGAGTCGATGTTAACGATGCCAAAGCCTCCCTCGGGAAGAGCATCAATAAGCTCGAATTTAGTGAGTGCCACATTCTCCACCGTGCCGAAAGTCTCGAGGTGCATCTCGCCAACCGACGTCACGATACCCATCGAGGGGCATACCAAGTCGCATATCTCCTTTATATCGCCACGCTGCTTGGCTCCCATCTCTACGATAAATACCTCGTGGTGTGGTTTGAGGTGCTCGCGCACGGTGCGAACAACGCCAAGTGTGGTGTTGAAGTTGCCTGGAGTCATCAGCACATTGTAGCGCTCCGAGAGTACACGATGCAGAAAGTGTTTTGTTGATGTCTTACCGAAGCTGCCCGTGATGCCGATAATGGTGAGTTGGGGCATAGAGCGCAGTATGCGCTTAGCATCGTTGTAGTACCAACGTGTTATTGCCGCCTCCATAGGCTTGTTAATAAGGTTGGCAACGATGGTCCAGTAGTCGAGCGTGAGCAACATCATCGCGACAAGTGTGTAACGCACAGCAAAGATGTGTACCAAGGCGATAACGGCAGCACTAAGAGTGATGCGTGTCGCCATAAGTCGCTTTACGCGCATGGTGTAGACTACGGGAACTTTGTAGCGTATAGAGAACTCGGTAATGGCAATGATTAGCATCCATATACCGAATGTAAGCATCACGCCCCAGTGTGGGTAGAAGGTAAATGCCGCTGCTGAGAGCACTCCCACGAGGTTTGGTCGCGATAGCCACTCGCCAGTGGTTCGTAGCCAACGGTTGTAGCGTGCCACACGGTAGGAGTTCTGCTGGAACATCTGCACCGAGTAACGCATGGTGGCAAAGAAGAAGAGTAGCCACACGACTGAGAATGTATGTACTGCAACCACCATATTCTATTCAATCTTAAGGAACGATTTTAGGGTAGCTAACCATAGCGCCGGTTGCTCAAGCATAGCAAAGTGTCCTGCACCCTCGGCAATAACAAGTCCCGCATTGGGCATCAAACGCTCCATCTTGTGTGCATCGGCTAAAGGTGTTGCCGTATCCTTGTCACCCCAGAAGAGTAACACGGGAACTGTCACCTTAGGCATAAGGTGGCATAGGTCCTCGTTGACACACTTCGAGAGAATGGCACGCATCGTGGTAGTCGCACGATTATAGTCCGACGAGCCCGCCTTCTGGCGACGCTGGTCGATAATCATCTGTGCCTTCTGGCGGCCAATAAGTAGTGGTAGGGTGTTTTTAAGAAGCTTGAAGGTGTAGACCTTGCGGTAGTAATTCAACGAGCGCTTAGGTTTTACACCCGCAGCATCTGTGAGAATCACGTTTACTACTTCGTTGCGCGAGGCGTAGACAATGGATACACGCCCTCCGAAAGAGTGTCCGATAAGTGTTGGGCGCACAACGCCGAGTGATTGCAGTAGCGCCTCGATTGAGCGAGTGTACTCCTCTACGCCCCACACTGTCGTGGGCTCGTTGCTGTTGCCAAATCCTGCAAAGTCAACGGCGATAACTCTGCGGTGGGGGAGGAGCGTTTCGATGGTCGTTTTCCAGATGGTGTGGTCGCAGCCCCAGCCATGCAGTAGAACGACGGTATCGCCCTCACCCTCAACGGTGTAGGCTAACTCTATATCTTGGTATTTAAATCGTGCATCCATGACCCACAAAGATAGAAAAAAAATGTCGAAACAAAAAACTTTTGTGGTAAATAAAATAGGGATTGAACTTAATCAATCCCTACTTAATTTTGTTATTTGTAATTGTGAGTTATGAGAAGTTGTGGCGCACCTTATGGTCTACAGCGTTTATCTCCATCTCGTTTTGGAGCGTTATCATGTCGACGATGTTTCTCGCACACTCCGCGCCACCAATCTCAACGACCATATTCCACTGCACTTGAAGTGCTACGATGCCATTCATAAGTGCAAGGTGGCCGGTTACTCGATTGTTGGGAGCAACTATGATTACGCCATCAACATCGGTGAATTCTGCAAAAAACTGGGTTCCCATTAGAACATCGTGCAGGGTGGGTACGCACTTAATCACAATATTCTGTGGTAGGCATCCCAACTGCTCAAGTTCTTCTGTTATCAAAGAAAGATTGGCCTCGATGTACTCCGCAAACTCGCTTGTTACTACAATGCCAAACTTCATGTTTCTTGCAGGCATACTCAACAATTACTTTAGACGATGTTTATTACTTAATGTAAGTCTTCATCTTAGCGTCGAGTGCAGGATACTCCTCAACAGCCTTCTTGTATACCTCCTGAGCCTCAGCATCCTTGCCCTGAGCCTCGTAGGTCAAGCCAAGCTTAACGGCATTCATGCCATAGATGTCTGAATTGGTGCTTGCAGCCAAAGCACTCTCGAAATGATTTGCTGCAGTAGCGTAATCCTTCTCCTCAACAGCGATGTCGCCCTTGAGTGTCAAAGCCATTGCGTTGATGTGCTTGCCATACTCACCCTCAACCTTGGTGAACTTGGCAATAGCTGCCTTAGCGTTCTCGAGGTCTGCAACATCGAGTGATGTGCTGTATGCCTGAAGGTATGACGATGCTGCTACAAAGTAGCAAATGGGGTTGATTGCAGCCTCCTCGTACTCGTTAGCGATAGCCAAATATGCCTCAGCAGCCTCAGTGTAGTGTGTGGTGAAGCCGAAAGGATACTCGTTCTGAGTGGCGATAAACTTAGCCTCGGCGTCAAGATTGATCTGCTCCTGCTTGCTGTCAGAGTAGTTGCTCCAGATGAAGATACCTACAGCGATAACTGTTACCGCTACGATACCCCACATCACCTTGCTGCCAAACTTGTCGAAGAATGTCTCAATCTTACCTTTGCTCTCAACCAAGATGTCGGTCTCGGGCGTCTGTGCTTTCTTTGTCATAAGTAGTTTCTATGTTTTAATAATTTATAATTTCGCAATTCAATCTACAAAAGTACATAAAAAGTTTTAATTTCCCACTCTTGTGGCATAAAAAATTGATTTTTTTTGTATCTTTGTCAAAAAGTATGACGTAATGAGACTTGATAGACTATCGATAATAAATTTTAAGAATATCGAAAGCGAGGATTTGTCGCTCTCGGCTGGTATCAATTGCTTCGTCGGAGATAATGGTGCTGGTAAGACAAATATACTCGATGCGGTGCACTATCTATCGATGGCTAAGTCGATGCACACGCTCGCCGATTCGCAGAGTGTTCGTCATGGCGAAGATGGCTTTGTGATAGATGGCCGCTTTACGCGTGACAATAGTCGCCCCGAACAGGTTGTATGCTCATACACACGCCGCGGAGGTAAGACACTTAAGCGTAATGGTAAGGAGTATGAACGTCTGTCGGAGCATGTAGGTACGGTGCCAATTGTGGTGGTCTCACCAGCCGACTCAGCTCTTATTAGCGACTCGGCCGAGGAGCGCCGTCGCTATCTGAATCGCTTCATATCTCAGGTCGACCGTACGTATCTTACGGCACTGATGCGTTATTCGGCAGCTCTCCAGGAGCGTAATAAGCTACTTAAGACTTCACCTACGGAGGATATACTCTTAATATATGATGGCATGCTCGCAACTAATGCAGATGTTATCTATAGGAAGCGCATGGAGACTATCGAGGCCATGATACCTCTGGTGGAGGAGTTCTATACAGTGCTCTCCGACAAGCGCGAGACCATAAGCATGGAGTATCGCTCGGAGCTGCAGACAGCATCGCTCTCGGAGCTGCTTTTAGCATCACGTCAGCGTGACTTTGTGAATGAGCACACTACGTCGGGTGTTCATCGCGATGACGTAATCTTCTGCATCGGTGGCCATCCTCTTCGTAAGTTTGGTTCGCAGGGTCAGCAGAAGTCGTTCCTTGTGGCGCTCAAACTCGCCGAATATACGCTACTTGCACAGCACTCTGGCTGCAAACCTATATTGCTTCTCGACGACCTCTTCGATAAACTCGATATGCGCCGTGTGTCGCAGTTGCTAAAACTCACGCATAACCCAAACTTTGGTCAGATATTTATCACAGATTGCAATAAACATCGTCTGCAACAGACGCTCGATGAGGCGGAGGCAGAGTATCAACTATTTAATATAACTAATGGTAAGGCTGCGTTATGAAACGTACACAGACACGACGCATAGGTGACATCCTCGAGGAGTTCTTCAAGCGACCCTACGTTGCACGTAAGATTGCTGAGGGAAAACTCCCTGAGTTTTGGCGCGAGGTGACAGGCGAGTATGTCGCGAGTGTTACCAACGAGGTGCGTCTCGAGCGTGGCATACTCTACGTGAGTGTCAGCTCGAGTATCGTGCGTAACGACCTGTTCTATCGTCGCGATCAGCTTGCCGAGCTAATAAATAGTCGTGCAGGCGTGCGTCTTGTTAACGCCGTGATTATTAGGTAACTACTCCAAAGTGTAGATTAAACACTCCAGCTCACGCATAAGGTTGCGCTGAGAATCCTCCGGAGCATATATAGCGAATATCACCACAGTGGCGCGCGATGTCTCGGCATCGAAGATGGTGTATGCCGTGAACGAGCCTCCCATATAGTCGTTTTCAACCTCCCAACAGCCACGTAACTCCAGCATGGGTGTGCCGTTGATGTCCAACACATCGGCAACAATCTCTCTATATGGACTTATCTGCATATACGAACCATCTGCCCCCTTGCTTGATATGGTGTTGAACTTGTTGTTTATGGCACTTACGATTGTTGCACTCTCGTCCTCGATGCTTACCTCTGGGTCGTAGTCGGTGGTGAAAGCGTAGATGTATTGTGCCTTATTGGGGTAGTCGCGTATGTACCATGTTAGCTCCTCGTCTGCGGGGTTGGCCTTGAAGAAGCTGTGAGGTATGAGCATTTTGTGTCCAGTGCTTTTTGAGAAGTCATTCATGAGCTGCTGTGCTGGCTTGCCATAGGCCGCCTTAATTGCCTCGTTGCGCTCACTCTCGTTCATCACCTCGCGTAGCTCGTCGGCGTGAGAGTAGATGAATCCAACAGCCTGCTCGATGTTAGCTGCGGTGAGCGTGAGTATAATCTGTGGGCGGGCGTAGAGGTTGTTCGTTACACTATATTTAGGTTCTGTGCTTGCGGCAGATAGCTCCACTTTGAAGATGATGCCATAGCGCTTATCCATGTCGGTAGCATTTTGCGGAGCTACCTGCTTCACAATGTTGAAGTACCCCTCGGGTCGTACAAGACCTGGAATATCACTCTCCAGTAGGTCACACACGGCCATTGCCAGGTCTCCATCCCAGATGTCGTCGTCACATATAACCATCACCTGGTAGTCGCTACCAATTGTAGTCTTTGGCTCTGGTCCTGACTCAACGCGGCAGCCAGTGAATATTAGAAGTGATGCGAGTGCTAATAGAATTGTCGTATTTCTCATAGTTGTGATGTTTGATATGCTTGCTCCAAATATGAGACCAAGCATATATATTATTATATGTACAAAGGTAGTCATAATTTTCTATTTACGAAAAAAAAGCCTTATTTTTGCACACTGAAAGAGTATGATAGAATAAAACGTAGTGATTGTATGCGAGTAAACCCTGGTAAGATTCTTAACTGGATGTTCCCGAATGTCGTGTGGCAGGTCGATGATCCTGATGGTATCTATCTGACATTTGACGATGGCCCAACACCAGGCGTTACGGAGTGGATACTAAATACGCTCGATCGTTATGATGCTAAGGCTACATTCTTTGTGCTGGGTAAGAATGTGGAGCTATACCCCGACCTATATCAGATGATTCTCGATAGGGGACATAAGGTGGGTAACCATAGCTACTCGCACCAGAAGGGGTGGACTATGTCGACCGAGCGATATATCGAGGATATAGACCTTGCGGCAGATATGGTACACACGGAGCTGTTTCGCCCGCCCTATGCACGCATCACACGACCACAGCTTAGGGCTGTTGCTAAGCGCTATCGCATCGTAATGTGGAATGTCTTGTCGCGCGACTATAATCGCAACCTCTCGCCAAAGAAGTGCCTTAGGGGTACCATACGTGGATTGAAGGGTGGTGATATTATTTCGCTGCACGACAGCGCTAAGTCGTTCCGTAATACGAGCTATGTGCTCCCCGCATTGTTACGTGTAGCTCGCGAGAAGGGCTTAGAGTGTAAAATATTGGAGCTATAACTGCTATGAAGATAATAGTTGCGATTACGGGTGCCAGTGGCGCTATATATGCCCGCCAGTGTGTGGAGCTGCTCCTAAAGGCAGAGTCTGTTGAGCGTATTGCGTTGATATTGAGTGACCATGCCGAGGATGTTATGCGTGCTGAGGGGGTAGAGCTCCCACAGTCGGAGCGTATGGAGCGCTTCGATAACAACGATATGTGGGCATCGGTGGCAAGTGGCTCGGCTCGATGGGATGCTATGATTGTCGTTCCCGCCTCGATGGGGACGGTTGCACGTGTAGCTTCGGGTGTGTCGCGTACGCTTATCGAGCGAGCAGCAGACGTGATGCTCAAGGAGCGTCGTAGATTGGTTGTCGTGGTTCGCGAGAGTCCCTATTCGCTTATACATCTGCGTAATATGACTACGCTCACGGAGGCTGGTGCTGTCGTTATGCCTGCATCGCCATCGTTCTACTTCACTCCCGCGACTATCGAGGAACTATGCCTCACAGTGTCGTCGCGTGCTGTAGAGATGGCGGGTGTTGATGTTACGCATCGTCGTTGGGGTGAGTAGTAAAGCGTGACGGATGGAGTTGCGTGGCGAAAAAATAGCTAAAAATTTGCAAAAATAAATAGGATTCACTACCTTTGCATAATAGCAAATATTAAAACCAATATAGATATGGCAAATTTACGAGTTTTGAAGAAGGAGATTGACTACCGCTTGGAGGAGTTCGTTTTCGATTGTGAGATGGCAGCTTTCGTGCAGCCTAACAAGGAGGAGCAGATTGTTGAGCTTATGCAGAAGAGCATCGCTTTGCGCAATGCCCTCTACACTCAGGCAAACAACCCTGCAGAGCCTAAGAATCGCTCACTTGTTCGCAAGCACTATTCAGCATTGCGTCGTGACATGGCGTCAAGCTATGCTGCTCTCTTTGCAGAGTTGAGCGAGGTTTGCAAGTAGTCGTCGCCGTTAAATAGTTGAGGTGGGGTGGTTGCATTGTACAACTACTCCACCTCTTTTTAATACTCAAAAAGGAGGCTTCTATATAATGAAACAAAAGTACGACATATTTATAAGCTATAGGCGCACTTCATTCGATACGGCAAACCTTATCGCAACAAAGTTGAGCATGGCTGGATATAATGTCTTTATAGATATTGAGACGCTTCGTTCGGGTAAATTCAACGAAAAACTCTTTGAGGTCATAGAGGGGTGTACAGACTTTATCGTAGTGTTGCCTGCCAATGCGTTGGATAGATGTGTGAATGAGGATGATTGGGTGCGTCAGGAGGTGGAACATGCCCTAAAGTTTAATAAGAACATTATCCCCATCATGCTGCGAGGCTTTGAGTGGCCTGATGCCAGTGTGCTCCCTCCAACAATGCGCGAACTACACAACTATAATGCTATTACTGCGACAGACCCGAATGTATTCACCGAGAATATGGAGCGCCTCAAGAAGAACTTCCTCCTATCTCGCCCAAAGTCGAAATATGTCAAGTTTGCCTTTATATCACTTGTTTTAATTATCTCTGTGGTAGTAGTTTTGTGTGTAACGATGTGTGAGGGTGATGAGCAGGGTAAGGGTGATAAAACGAGTGATGTCGTCGATAACGTGGTTGTGACCGATACTACGTCAGTGGATACTGTATCCGTCGAAGATGTTACCCCTACTCCCGCCCCTGAGCATGAGAAAGAGCAGACAAAGAAAGAGGTGGTCTATGTGGCGCCGAAGAGCGAGTCAACAGTTGATGCCGAGACGCAGGCACTATACGATAAGATAGGTGTAGACTATGCCAAACTCATGTTTGACGATTATATACAAAACGACTATGTTCAAGGGTCGTTGGATGATGCCTATGAGGCGTGGGAAGAGTTCGTGGAGGATTATAGTGGGGACCCAGCCGATGCGCGAATTTTTATTGAGACCATAAAGATGTACAAAAACACGCTTCCATCTCGAGACCATGTTCGTATTCTTGAGGATGATATTGTGGCATTGCGTGCTAATGGCGTGGATATAAGCGATATAAACGGCCTAAATAGGAATTCGGATACACACTACGACTTGGTAGTCACCGCTATGGATTATATGATACAGTGCGCCGAGCAACAATATCCCTCTATGTATAATAAGTATGTCAAGCTATATGCAGAATATACGCTCAAGCAGTTGGAGTACAACTACTATACGCTGTTGTGTACACTATCCAAGATGCCAGACATCATCTACACCGATATATATGGCATGGCGCCAGCGATTGAGCACTTTACCATGGTGCGAGTGAATGATGAAACGGCTGAGTTTAGACGTATGAGCGACGCGGTTAAGTATTCGGTGGATGAATATGCTCGTAAATTGTCGGGTGTAAAGGATATAGATGATAACTCAATAAAAAATCAATAGCAAAACCAATCAAACTATGAAGCGTAAACTATCTGTTATGATGTTGGCGATTACCCAACTACTATTTGCCACTGCCAGTTATGCTGCAGTGGGTAATCCTAATGATGAACTATACCTTAAGTATATAAATAGGATTTTCGACGAATACACTAAGTGTGACCACAATATATCGGTGGTGGAGAGGGCGTATAATGACCTATGTGCGTTCTGTGATAGCTACGACGAGTCGATGGCTGCGGAACAGAAGGAGGCCTTCCATCAGCGTATTGAGGGCTATTATCAGCAACTGCAGGAGCCTCGCGCGATTGTTGTTGAGGATGCCGATGCTGTTCTTATGCGTGGTGAACCGTTGAGTGTGGCTGATGTTTCGGCATTTAACTTGGAGTATGAGATGTTCTATGAGGATATGAGAACACAGCTCGATTTATATGAGAAGTTTGCGGGAGATTGTTGTCGCTCTGCTGCTAATCTTAAGTATGACTTTGAGCCATCAAAGTTGTCGTTGGAGTGTAGCTATTACGGCTTCTTACACACTCTATCAGCACTGCCCAACCATGTCAAGGATAGCATTGCGAATAGGGTGGGAGACCTTAACTATAAGTTCGATGTGTCGCTTACGCTACCTGCAGCTGAGTATGAGCGTTTGGTCTATGTTACTATTGAGAAATTAGAGGAGTGCGTGGCTAAAACACGAACTGTTGTTAATGAGATGGGACTGACAGAAGAGATTGTAGAGCGTCTGTATGAGTCTTGGGAGCAGGCCTATAATGCCTTTGGTGTTGCACTCGAAGAGTTTGAAGCGGTGTCGTCAACGACCCTGCATAAGAGAGATTCTCAGGAGGTGGCATATCAGAAGATTAAAACATTCTCCGATGCTGTGGATAAGATGATTGCTACGTCGAGTGAATACCTCTCGTTGTATGAGGAACTTAGCAACTATGTTTCTGTGGATATGGAGGAGCTACAGATGGAGAAAGAGGTTGTGACTCAATTTATAAATGAGCAGATTGCCTATAGAGATTCGCTTATTTCCCAGTATAATGCACGTTGGGGCGAGTATAGATAAACTCTGTGTATCTTCAATCAATAGAGGGGTCTTGATTTTTAGACTCCTCTATTTCTTTTTCTGGAACCGGGGGTAGAAGGTCGCAGAGTAAGCATATGGATGCAGTCCCTCGCCAACATACAAAAAAAGAGGCTCCATAATAGAACCTCTCAACAGTACTCGGAACCGGGGTCGAACCGGTACGGGCATTACTGCCCACAGGATTTTAAGTCCGGCGTGTCTACCTATTCCACCATCCGAGCAACCTGTGTCCCGAAAGACGATGCAAATGTAGTGATTTTATTTAATTCTGCAAAATCTTGCCGTCTATAAATTTTACTATGCTCTCTACATCACTCGGAGCATACCATCCAATCTCTGTGTCGCGGCGAAACCATGTGAGCTGTCGCTTAGCATAGCGGCGCGAGTTGCGCTTGATAAGCTCGATAGCCTCCTCTAACGTACACTTCGAGTCGAAGTAGTCGAACATTTCGCGGTAACCCACCGTCTGCAGGGCATTAAGGTGGCGCTTGGGGTATACGCTGCGTGCCTCCTCGATAAGTCCCTCCTCTATCATCATATCCACGCGGCGGTTGATGCGCTCGTAGAGTATGTCGCGTGGCATGTCGGTGCCTACCTTAATAATATGGAATGGGCGCTCCGCAACCTTGCCACTACGCTGCTCGGAGTAGGGCTTGCCCGTAGATATGCATACCTCGAGCGCTCGCATAACACGTGCGGGATTACATAGGTCGGCCTTTTCGGCATAGGCGGGGTCGAGCTGACGAAGCTCCTCAGCAAGTGCTACTACGCCCTCATCCTCTAAGCGCTGCTTTAGCTCCTCGCGTAGTGTAGGGTCGGCATCGGGTAGGTCGTCCATACCCTCGCATAGCGCCTGGATATAGAGCCCCGAGCCACCAACAGCGACAACGTGGTCGTGCTCCGTGAAGAGTTTGTCGAGTAGCGCCAGTGCCTCCACCTCGTACTTGCCGCAGTTGAAGTCATCCTCGACCTCTCTGTCGGCAATGAAGTAGTGCTTGGCAGCTGCCTGCTCCTTGGCCGTAGGTTGTGCTGTGCCTATGGGTAGCCCGCGGTAGAATTGGCGCGAGTCGGTGGATATGACGGGTGCACCATAGTGCTTCGCAAGCTCCACAGCGAGGGCACTCTTACCCGAGCCAGTGGGGCCCACAACAACTATCAGCGTCCCGCGCTTATCTGTTCGGCTAATACTCATCGTCGTAGCCGTCGTCGCCATCAAACTCGTTGTAGTCGCTCATCATCTCCTCGAAGATTGAGCCCGACTCCTCGGTAGCCTCGGGGTCGTACTGGTCGGGTGTGGGGGCGTGCTCGAAGGCAACACGTGGGTAGGAGAGATCCTCCTGAGGGCGTTGCATGTCGATAAGCTCGAGGTAGTAGGAGCGGCCGTTGAGCATGTCGAAAGTATAGATAAGGCGATCGTGGAACTGGTTGTTTACCTCCATAAGGGTGACGTTGTCCATGCAGCGTGGTGCGCCTGGTGTATCCTCGCCCATGTCTATCTCCGAGAACTCCTCCACTGGACGCCACTCAGCATCGGATTTAAATATCGACACCATGCAGTCGTCGTAGTCCAACGCCTCAATAAGAAAGCGGTGAAACTCGGTAAGGGTCATATCGGGGTAGACCTCAAAATCGCGAACGAAATTATCACTCTCGTCGCTCAACATTCGATATTTGAAAATAATGTTCATAACGGTTACTATAAGTGATTAGTAGCACTACACTCTATTTACTTGATACAAATGTAATACATAATCCGCAAAAAAAGATAAAAATATCTTGAAAAAGTTGTGGAGAAGTAAAAAAGATACTATATTTGCATCACACATTTCGAGTATATATATCCATATACTTATCCAACCCACTCATTTGGGATTCGGATTTTAATCAGTCAAAAACAATATATGCAAGATTTAACAGCATTAGAGGGCAAAACCATCATCGAATTGCGCGAGATAGCTAAGGTTCTTGGTATTACCCCCTCGAATATGAAGAAAGGCGATCTGATGAGTAAGATTATAGAGGTCGCATCTGGTTCGGAATCAGTAACTGATAATGACAATGAGCCCGCTCGACCAAAGCGAGGTAGACGCCCACGCATGAATAGCGTAAAGGTGGGAGTGGCCCCCAAGGAGCCAGCCGTAGCACCCGTGGCAGAAACACCCGCAGTGCAGGAGACAGTACCTGCCGAGGAGCCCGCTGCGCCACATGAGGCAACCCCTGCAAAGCGCCGTGGCCGTAAGCCAAAGCATGCAAATAAGCACAACGAGCAACCAATAGATGAGTTTAACCGCCATACTGTCGTGGTGCCAACTGAAGAGGAGGATAGCGCCATAAATATTGAGAGCATGGAGTATGGTGAGATGCCTATTGAACATGTCTCGTTACAGGATGTTATTGCTGAAGGTGATGAAGATGAGGATGTTATCGATGGCGACGAGCTCTTCGATGATGGCGAAGAGGAGTCGGAGGATATTACCAAGGATGACTTCTCGGCGATTATCGAGGGTGAGGGTGTGCTGGAGGTTATGCCAGATGGCTATGGCTTCCTGCGCTCTGCCGATTACAACTACCTTAACTCTCCCGACGATATATATGTCTCACCATCACAGATTAAGCTCTTTGGCCTTAAGGCGGGTGATACAGTCTATGGTACCATTCGCCCACCCAAGGAGGGTGAGAAGTACTTCCCACTGGTACACGTAGAGTTAATCAATGGTCTTAAGCCAGATATTGTGCGTGACCGTCAGCAGTTTGAGTATCTTACGCCACTCTTCCCATCGGAGAAGTTTAACCTTACGGGCAATGGTCATAACTCGAAGTCGAACCGTATTATCGACCTCTTTGTCCCCATCGGTAAGGGCCAGCGTGCACTAATCGTAGCACAGCCAAAGACCGGTAAGACCATGCTGTTGCAGTCGATTGCAAACGCCATTGCCGACAATCATCCCGAGGTATATATGATAGTACTGCTTATCGACGAGCGCCCTGAGGAGGTGACCGAGATGGCACGCCACGTCAAGGCAGAGGTTGTCGCCTCTACGTTCGATGAGCAGGCATCACGCCATGTTAAGGTTGCAGAGATGGTGCTGGAGAAGGCTAAACGTATGGTGGAGAGCGGCCATGATGTTGTCATCTTCCTTGACTCGATTACCCGTCTGGCACGTGCTTACAACTCGGTGCAGCCTGCATCAGGTAAGGTGCTGTCGGGTGGTGTAGATGCTAACGCACTGCATAAACCCAAGCGTTTCTTCGGAGCTGCGCGTAACACCGAGGAGAAGGGCTCGCTTACAATCATCGCCACGGCGCTTATCGACACGGGCTCTAAGATGGACGAGGTTATCTTCGAGGAGTTTAAGGGTACGGGTAACATGGAGCTACAACTCGACCGTAAGCTCTCGAATAAGCGTATCTATCCTGCTGTGGATGTCGTTGCCTCGGGTACTCGCCGCGAAGATTTGCTATTGCCACAGTCGGTGATGCAGCGTACATGGATACTGCGCAAGCACCTATCGGATATGACTACGGTAGAGGCTATGGAGTTCTTGCAGAAACAGATGAACCTAACACGCGATAACGAGGAGTTCCTCGCAACAATGAATCAATAAACACTAAAATAGAGATTGAATAGATGAAACGATTTATAGTACTCGCCCTCGCAATGGTTATAGCCCTTAATGCCTCGGCATGGGGACCTAAGGGGCATGATACGGTGGCATATATCGCCGAGAAACACCTCTCGAAGAAGACGCTTAAGAGAGTGCAGGAGGTGCTCGATGGTCACTCTCTTGTATATGTCGCTAACTGGATGGATAATGCCAGCCACACCAACGAGTATGCCTATACCAAGACATGGCACTATGTGAATGTCGACCCTGAGGAGGGTAGTTATGCTAATTCGAAGAAGGATGCTGCAGGTGATGTGGTTACGGCAATTAATAGCATCGTCGAGAACCTGAAGAGCGGTGAGTTGACACTCGAGGAGGAGCAGGCACAGCTTATGATGCTCATACACCTCGTTGGTGATATGCACTGTCCTATGCATGCTGGACATAAGAGCGACCGCGGAGGAAATGGTACCCAGGTTAAGTACTTCGGTAAGCAGAAGAAGTTGCACTCGGTGTGGGATAGCGAGATCGTTGAGTCGGCACATCGCTGGAGCTACTCAGAGTGGCAGTTCCAGGTAGACCGCGCATCGAAGAAGGAGCAGAAGGCGATAGTGCAGGGTACCCCTAACGACTGGATTGAGGAGACCGTAGTGCTCGCAAACGACATCTACGAGGAGTCTACCACACAGCAGAATCTCTCGTACGACTACGTGGCAATCTATGCCCCCGTTATCGAGCAGCAGTTCCTGAAGGGAGGACTTCGCCTGGCAGCATTGCTCGAGGAGATATACTAATTAGCTCAGGCTATAATAGTGGGCGAGGTGACATTGTGTCGTCCTCGCTCATTTTTTTATAATGGCGCATAGCTGGCTGATAGTCAATAGGAATAACTATTGTAACTCTTAATTTTTCAAAATAAATCTCCGAAAATTTTGGAGAATAGAAAAAAGTGTGTATATTTGCACACCGATTTGGAAACAAATCTACACGGTGGATGTAGCTCAGCTGGTTAGAGTAGAGGATTGTGGTTCCTAAGGTCGTGGGTTCGAATCCCATCTTCCACCCATTTGTTGCAGAGCAGATGACTTGAAAAAGTCATCTGTTTTGTTTTTATGGTGTTTAGTCTGTGCAAGCCCACACTAACCCATCAAAACAAAACCGCTTAGGCGGTAACTCTGCAATGGATGTAAGATGGCTATTTTTGAGCAGGGTTGAGCCGATATGATAGTGATTTATTGCTTGACCTTTGGTCTGCGCTTTTTATGTGGTATCGGCTCTACGGCTAAAGCCGTTCGAATCCCATCTTCCACCCCATTTGTTGCAGAGCAGATGACTTGAAAAAGTCATCTGTTTTGTTTTTATGGTGTTTAGTCTTGTGTCAGTGCAGACCAATAAGTAAATAAGCCGCCTCTCTATACCCAACTGCAGCTAATAAAAAAAACAGATGATACCCGAAAGTATCATCTGTTAAAAGGTCGACCTATGAGATTTATTCCGTGGGATTTGGGCGTACCGTGGGATTTGGACGTACCGTGATAGGGGTGCCCTTAGCTGCGCTGGGGCGCACGGTCTGACCCTGCATATTCATAGGAACAGCCTGTGGCTGGATAGAGAGCGGATCAACTGTGGTGACATCTACCAACTCGATATTCACAACAACAGCCTCGTTTGCGGGGAGAGCCTGCATGGCGCGATAGCCAAGTATTGCTGTGCCATCACCCCAGATGGTGATGCTGCCACCAACGCCAACGAGCTTCATTGCCTCCTGAATATTGGCGGTCAAGAATCGATTGAAGGGGAACTCCAAAACATCGCACTTAGCAATCTCCTCGTCGATCTGCTTAATGTACTTCTGGCGTACTGAGTCGGGGAGCATGGTGTTGTTGCCGTAGAACTTCTTCTGTGACTCGAGGCGCTCGATGTAGGTGTCGTTAGAGTCGACAACACGACCAGTACGGCTATATACGGCATACTTAACACCGATGGTGTCGGTAACATTCACGGGCTTAGTGTCGTTACCAGCGCGGTTGATGCGGTAGTATATGTTCTTGTTCTCGCTGAGTCTGTTTATACCCTCCTTCTCAGAGATATTAGTCAACCATGCCTGTGAGAGCTCCTGGTTGTAAGCAGGGTAGTCCACCTGTGAATAGCTGCGCATGGTGTTCATAAACTCCTCCTGGGTGATAGCCATATTAGCGTCAATGTCATCGGCGCTGGTTACGTTCTTGGCATCACGCATAGCCTTGTATACCCATGTGAGGTTTGCTGGGATGCGCTGTGAGCGAAGCTGATTTGCTGACATTATGCCAACATACTCGGTCATCTTCTCCTTGGTGTAGGTATCGTCGTACAATGCGGGGAGTGACAAGGTGTCGGGACGATCTGTAGCGACGAATGAGTTGGCCTGCTTCGCCATCATATATGGACGAAAGAGCTTGGTAGAATAGTCGTTGGCATATTCGTTCCACTTCTTGATGGCATCGTAGTCGATATCGGCAGTTTGAAGCTCCTTGTCTACGATAGAGATAACCTCCTCCATGTCGAGGCCTAAGTCGGCAAAACGAATGGATGCTACAAGACCGAGGTCCATGCCCGCAGCATAAGAGAGGGTGTCCATCTCAGCCTCGGGGTCGTCGTAAACGCGCAAAACCTCGTGCTCGCAGTAGAGCTCGATATCCTTTGCGCTCTCTTCTGCACACGATGCAAGGGCAATGACGCATGCAGTAAAAAATAGGATTTTTTTCATAAGCATATTGTTTATATATTAAATTATCGTTTCTCAACATCAACAAGCCATAGCTCATAGTAGAGTATGGTATTTGGACCTACGCCCAGCGAGTCGCAACCCTCGGCACCAAAACCCAATGGCGAGGGGAGCCATGCCTCGATGTGTCCGCCCTTACCAATAAGCTTCGTAGCCTCGAGCACGCCCTTGGGAACATCGCCGGCAGCTATGCGGAGAGTGTCACCATGGAGATAGGTGGTGTCGACAACCTCACCTGCCATATTGAGCATGCGGTAGCGTACGAGCATGGTGTCGCGGTTGTTGCGTACAACACTTCTTAAGTCGCCCACGTCGGTAACCTTATAGGTGAGTCCCGATGTAGTGGCCACAAACTTACGGTCGCCACGGCGTATCTCCTCGAGGAATTGGCTCTCGAAGGCCTTGATACGTTCGTAGTTGTCGTAGTTCATATACTTCATGTAGGCCATGCGTGCCTCTTCGTCGGTGAACTTAGGCTCGCCACTATATACATCGCGTATACCCTGGCATACCATCTCGACATTAATCATCGAGTCGGCAACAATTAGGTTGCGGCCAATGTTCATGCCCAAGACGTAGGACATTGAGTCGGCACTGGTCTGCATCGTGGGGAGACTCTGTTTTTGTGCCTCACCGCCTCCGCATGCCACAAAGAGTAGCGCGCTGAGGATGGTTGCGGTTGCGAAAAGCGACTTTTTCATTGTTCGTTATACTTGTTTTATCCCACGTCGATTAGAATGGGAAGAATATTAGCTGTACGATGATGTATACGGGCAATAGTACCACGAGCGAGAATTTGAGGATGTAGCTAAAGAATGATGGCATCTTAACTCCCTCCTGTTCCGCGATAGCCTTGACCATAAAGTTAGGACCGTTGCCAATATAGGTCATGGCACCAAAGAATACTGCACCAATAGATATTGCCTGAAGAAGTAGGACAGAGACACCAGCGACCTCACCTGCAACATCTGGTAGACCTGCTGCTACGGCGTGAAATGCCACGGCTGTAGGAGCATTATCCAAGAATGCTGAGAGTGTACCTGTTGAGTAGAAGAACTGCCACCCCTCGGTGAGACCTAACGACTGCGCATTCTGGTTGAGATATAGCATCGCTGGGGTCATCGTGACGAAGATGCCGACAAACAGAATGGCTACCTCCATGATAGGTGCCCATGAGAAGTTGTTAGCCTGGCGGACGCTCTTTTTGGTGGTTGCAAGCGATAGTATGATTATGATTGCCAATACAATGTCACGCAGGAAGGTGATATAGAATGGCGCGTGCTCATCAGCCATGGCTGGGATATAGTTCTTATTTATGAAGAGCACGGCTGCGATAACCATACCGAGGTATAGGAAGTTGCGTGCGCCAGTCAGCTTAATTGGCTCCTGCTCCTGTAGGTCGCGTAGTTTGGCCTCGGCAGGCTCCTTACCATAGTAGTAGCGGTCGGTGAGCATATACATGCCGAGAAGCAATACACCTGCTGTGAGCCACTGTGGGAACATTCCCGAGAACCATGCGAAATCAGCGCCCTTCAAATAGAGTAGGAACAATGGGGGATCGCCAAGAGGCGTGAGTAGACCACCACAGTTTGCTACGATAGCGATGAAGAATAGCACAGTGTGTACCTTATGTACGCGCTGCTGGTTAATCTGCAAAAGTGGGCGGATAAGAAGCATAGCGGCACCCGTAGTACCCATAACCGATGCGAGTACGAAGCCTAAGCCTAAAATAAATGTGTTAACGAGTGGGGTAGCCGTAATATCACCACTGATGTGAATGCCGCCAGTGACGACAAAGAGCGCCAAGAGCAACATGATAAAGGGTATGTACTCGTGCAATAGTCCGTGGACTATATCGCCGCCGAGTCCATAGCATGAGAGTAGGATAATCGTCGCAACTGAGATTATCGCCGTAAAGATGAGTTTATTGCGGTTGCTCTCCCATAAGCGCTCAGCCATCAGTGGGGCGATGGCAATGGTGAGAAGCATTACCACAAATGGAATCACCATCCATAGTTCTACTTGCATAAAACGTACGAGTTAAAGGGTTAATTTATTGTTGCGCTGTTTCTTGTTTCTCAATATTACAAAATTATTGGGGCCTCATGGTTTTTGAGTGCCATGCTGCAAATGTTGTATAGCAGTCGCGCTGCAATGGCCGCATCGGTCTTATCCTCCATGTCGGGGACAACCTCCGAGAGGTCGAAGCCAACGATACGACGACCTGAGTCGACAATCTTACCTAAGAGGTAGACTACCTCTGGGAAGCGGATGCCACCAGCCACAACCATGCCAGTGTGGGGTGAGCACTCGATGGTGAGACCGTTGATGTCGAGTGATATATATACGTTCTCGGGAAGCTCCTCGATAATCTCATTTGCTATGGTCGACCACAGCGTGCCCTCAAAGTGACGAGTCCAGATGGATTGGCCAGTGAAGAGCTTGATGCGTGAGTCGGTCTCCACTCGCTCCCACTCCTCGGGACTAAAGGCTCTAACGCCCACACCCACCAATCGCTCCACCTGGGGGATGTCGCGTAGAACGTTGTACATAACTGATGCGTGTGAGAACTCGAAGCCCTGATGACAACGCTTAAGATTGCAGCTCGAATCGATGTTGAGAATACCAATCTTGCCATGATGCTCAGCAACTGCGCGAATGTGGCCGTATGCTGTAGATTGGTCACCGCCAACGAGACCTACAATTTTACCCTTGTCGAGCCATGTCTTTGACTGCTCGTAGATGTTGGCATTGAGCGTTGCATATCCTTCGTTTACGCGACGTAGACTGCGCTCATAGACAAGACCATCGAAGGCTGTGCCTCCCTGACGATAGACCTTAACCACACGCTCAGCGTCGGAGCGTAGGCGGTGTGATAGGTCCTGTATGCTGTAGTCGATGGGGACAGTAGCTATGCCCTTACGCCAGCTGTGTGGTGCCATGGGCTCGAAGAAGTCGACAGAGCGCGATGCCTCAATGATGGCATCGGGAGCGTAAGAACTACCATTTCGTACCTTAAGACTGAGGTCCCAGGGGGCAGAAATTAGAACAAGCGCACCATCCTGTGGTTCAAGCGGAATACCGAAATAGTTACCATTGTCGGGTATCACACCATTGGGGTCAAACGTCTTTGTCAACATAGGTTATAAAATTATATTCTCTGTTAGCAAAATATCGTGCAAAAATAACATTTTTTTTGAATAAAACACCTATATTTGTGAAAAATTTTACATCATAATCACCAAGTCGATGAAAGTAATCATAGATAGCGCTATCCCCTTTGTCCGCGGTATTCTTGAGCCATGGGCTGAGGTGGTATATTGTGGTGGCTCGGCCATTACGCGGGAAGTTGTTCGAGATGCCGATGCTCTGGTTGTCCGCACTCGTACTCGCTGCGATAGAGAGCTGCTCGAGGGCTCTCATGTGCAGTTTATCGCTACGGCCACCATCGGCCGCGATCATATCGACGAGGCTTATTGTCGTGGGGCGGGTATCAATGTGGTCTCGGCTGCGGGATGCAATGCCCGCGGTGTATTGCAGTGGGTGGCAGCTGCACTAAAGCATCTGCTTGCTGTTGATGGTTGTTGCCCTCAGCATAGAAAACTCGGCGTTGTGGGTGTCGGTAATGTGGGTAGCTTGGTCGTTGAGTATGCCCGACATTGGGGCTTCGATGTCCTGATGTGTGACCCTCCTCGCAAGGAGCGTGAAGGGGGTGATTTTGTCTCGATTGAGGAGATTGCTCGAAGCTGTGATATTATAACACTTCATACGCCATTGGATGATTCAACGCGTCATCTTGTAAGTGATAAACTGCTTGATATGATGCGCCATGACGCAGTGATTATCAATGTTTCACGCGGATCGGTAGTAGATGGCGTTGCAGTCGCCGAGAGCTCGCATCGTTACATGTTCGATGTGTGGGAGGGGGAGCCTAATTTGGACACTCTATGCTTGGAGCGGGCTATGCTTGCCACGCCACATATTGCAGGCTACTCGCTGCAAGGCAAGGCTAATGCTACGGCAATGTCGGTAAATGCCCTGGCTGATTACTTCGGGCTGCCACTTTCGAAGTGGTATCCTGAGGGTGTAACACCCTCCAAGCCACGACTTATATCGTGGGATGAGATGTGCGCGACGATAGATGACTATTGCCCTATTTTGGAGCAGACGAATAGTCTGAAGTCGTCACCTAACAACTTCGAGTCGATGCGCAACAACTACAGCTACCGAGAGGAGTATTTTTAGTGGGACTCTACCTATATATCAGTGCGACAGCTGTGGCTGATACGCCCTCCTCGCGACCCTCAAAACCGAGATGCTCGGTGGTTGTGGCCTTCACAGATATGCGGTCTACATCTATGCCAATCACTTCGGCGAGACGCTCGCGCATAGTGTCAATATGGGGGCGTAGCTTAGGACGCTGCATGGCAATAGTGCAGTCTATATTACTGATAGTGTATCCTTTCTCTGTAATTATGTCAACCACATGTTTAAGTAGTTTGCGAGAGTCGATATCCTTAAACTGTGGGTCGCTGTCTGGGAATAGCTTGCCAATGTCGCCAAGTGCCAATGCTCCGAGCAACGAGTCGCAGATAGCGTGAATGGCAACGTCACCATCGGAGTGAGCAACGCACCCCTTGGTATGCTCGATCTCGACGCCGCAGATTACAAGTCTAAGCCCATCTGCCAGGGCGTGTACGTCAAATCCATGTCCTACTCTTATATCCATATTTCGTACTATTATTTTGTTTGCTTCTTTGTTAGTCTCATCCAGCGGTGGATGATGGCGAGGGCATAGCGTCTGATGAACAGTGGTTGCCAGAGCCATAACCACTCGCGAAATCGCCAAATGCGCGATGTGCAACTTAGTTTTCGGCCACTCTTACGAATGACGCCCTCCACGACGCCTATAATCATGCTGCGGTGTATGGGCTCATCGCGAGTAATGCGTCCATCACCCATTGTTGTTACCGTCTCGCCGTCAACCTTAACAACGCGATGGGTAACGTAGTGATTTGCCTCGAGTCGGTACATCACGATGCGACCCTCGATAGGTTCATTACCACGTGTGCGCCGTATGATGATGGTGTCACGCCCGTAGCCTAAGAGTGGTAACATGCTTGTGCCATCTACACGGATGTTAAAGCACTCACCATAGTCCACAGCCTCCTCAAATCTATCTATAGTGCAGTTCTTCATAGGCTGTAGAGTGTGGCGTGAGACAAACATGCAGCATCCGAATTGGGTAGGCACTCCATGGTGTATACATGCGTTGTGGCAATAACCTCGCTAAGAGTCTTGCATAGTTCATCTTGCAGTGTCTCATCTTCGGCGAAGAGGTGAGGACAAGAGGGTAGTAGCGCCCCAATTGCAACAAGTGGGTTTAGGCGTTTTATCTTGTTATGTGGCGCCTGTCTTAGACGCACAAAGCCTGCGATTGGAAAGTCGCGGTTTATGTAGCAGGGGGTCTTACCGCTCCATGGAGAACCGTAGACGCGAGCCTCGCCATTAATCATGCGGATGATAGGGGAGTCGTCGTTAAGCAGCCTCGACCCCGTGATATTCTCGCGCCATAGGCGTGTATGTGTGCTCTTACCTGTGCCGGACTCGCCGAGAAATAGTGAGCATCGACCATTGTACTCGATGGTGGATGAGTGGATGGCGATGCCACGGAGTGGTGCTATGACTATGCCAAACATCACCCATAGTCCAAATCGTAGTATCGATATATCGATATGGTCTTTGAGTGCTATGTTACAGTCAATTATATTGTTAGATGTGTCTATGTGAAATGCTGCTTGACATTTGTTCGCATCGCGGCGCGTTACGTAGTAGGCATACCCGCTATCGGTGCGCATAAGCACGCCATCGGCGTTTGTCTCGCTAAGATATGAGGTTGAAACAATCGCCCCCTTAGCCTCAGCTGGAGATGTGTGGCTAATGTTGATTGTGGCAATAGGTTCTCCCGCCACCTCTGCCTCAAATGGCTTAAAACCCTTAAGTCCGAGGGCAGCGATGTCGCTATTGCTACGTAGGCGAACATCTGCAATTATATAGTCGAAGTATCGTGGCATTGTAGTGTGACTATTCTGTCGCAATATTCAATTGAGCTGTCACGGTGGGCGATGACCACGATTGTTAGCGACTTGTTGTCGCGAGAAAGACGCTCTATTGCTTGGTTTATATTCTTCTCTGTGCGGTTGTCAAGCGACGATGTAGCCTCGTCAAAAAGCAACACATCGCAACCCTTATATAGTGCGCGTGCTATACCTATACGTTGGCGCTGACCCCCTGAGATGCGTGAGCCCTGCTCGCCAATGTGTGTCTCGAGACCGTTGCTTAATCCCTCGACAAACTCCCTGAGGTCGGCATAGTCGATGACCTCGTTAATGCGCTTAAGGTCGATGGACTCCTTGTCGCAGCCAAAGGCAATGTTCTCTGCAAGGGTGCCTTCGCTGATAAAGACTGACTGCGATACGTAGCCTATGGAGTTCTGCCACTTGTGCAGATTTTGGTCGGTGAGCATCTCGCCATCTATCATGATGCAACCTTCGGTGGGGCGATAGAGCCCGAGGATGAGGTTGAATAGGGTGGTTTTACCCACACCCGAGGCTCCCTGGATGCCTAAACGTTCGCCCTTGTTGATTGTGAGTGAGAGGTGATCAATGGTTGGCTTTGAGGCATCGTCAAAGGTGAATGATACATCTTTCAACTCTATGGTTGAGTGTAGGTTGAAGCGTTCGGTATGATGTGTTGGTTTAGCTGGCTCGTGTTCGATGCCTGTCATGGTGTCGATGGTGTAGAGATTGTAGCGTATTGTGCTCCAGCTCGACATGATGCCACGAATGGAGGGCACAAGGCGTATGGCCGCCACGGCGAAGATTCCGAATATCATGCCAATGTTGTCGCCGCTATGGCTGAGACTTACTAATACAAGGGAGGTAAGTCCAATGGCGAGGCCCACCTCGGTGAACATCTGTGGTAGCATGCCTATGGTGGCATTGCGCTTGCGGAGCTCCACAATATCGTCGACAGCACCCTCGAAGCGCTTGAACATCTGTGGAAAGGCACCACCAATCTCGATGTCTGCATAGCCGCGGAAGCTCTCGGCGACGATGCGGCTCTTAAGTCGTTGCGCTGCATTCTCTAACTCTCCGATGTTGTGTAGACGTCGGCGCATGGTAAAGTAGAATACAAAGACCACGGGTAGAAATAGGCACATGGCGATGAGCGCAACTACGGGGGCGTACCATGTGATTGCTCCCATGATGAGCGTGAAGAGTAGTATCTCGCTAATAATGGTGGCAATGGGCTTAAGCACACCTGCCACGAACATTAGGCTTATGACATTTACGTTGCGAGTAAGCACGGCAGAGTTGTTCGCCTTAATGAACTCGAGGCCACGGTTGCGGTATGATAGGTAAAGGCTCTCCGATAGGTGCTTATAGAGCGAATATATGTAGTTGCGCTCGGTGCGGTAGAGTAGCAGTGTGGCTATGTTCTTAAGGAGGATGATACCCACCACAATGGCGCATACGATGGCCACGAAGCTGCTGTAGCTATCAGCGTTTAGAAGCTTGTATGCCTCCATGGCGTAGGCATTTGATGTCACGGCATCGCGGTCGAGTATGAGCACAAGGATGGGTATGAGCGTAGCCACGCCAATGAAGTTGAGTAGCGCACGCAGAAAGATGGTCACAGCAACCCAGATGGTGCGGCGACGATAGCGTTGCGGTATGATGCTCCAAAGTCTCTTCATCGGCTACTATGCCTCGTTAACGTTCTCGATGTGGCCAAGGTGGATATACCATACATAGCCCTCGATGCGTGTGTAACGCTTCATCTCTTCGAGTAGTTTGATATACTCCTTCACCTGTTTATTATAGCTCTTATCTATCTTATTTCCAAATTTATAGTCTATGACAACGGCTCTGTCGCCCGCTATCATTACTCGGTCCGGACGACGTGATGTCTGGTGGGATATGATGCCCGTCTCGGTGTGCACATCGTCCCAGATGTCGCTAAACCACTCTTTGGCGCGCTTGTCCTGCATGGCGGTGGTGATGCCACGCTTTAGTTGCTCGATCTCCTGCTCGCCGATAAGTGACTGTGACTCCATTCGTTTTATGGCGCTGTGTAGGTCAGCCTCGGTTATGGCGCCCTCGAACATACGGTGTAGCAGAATGCCATTGCGACACGCCTCGGAGCCTGGTATAAGTCCCTCCTCGCTGAAGCGTGAGCTGGGGTGGCGAATGACAAGCTCGGGAGTGGCTGTGGGGTAGTCATCTAGGATGATGCTGTCGGCGCTGGCTCTCTTCTTCTTGGGGGTGAAGTGAGCTATCTTTGAGCCGTAGCTGTAACGAACACACTCCACGTGACCATCATTTGTGTACTGCTTGGTAGCCTCGCATAGCGTCGATGCAGCATCTGTAATTAAGGGCGTGGTGTCAGATATGTTGTCGCTGCCCTTTGAACTGGTATTCAGGTTCTTGGGTACGAACATGTAAAGCTCGTTGGCAGCACGTGTGACTGCCACATAGAGCATGTTAAGTCCGTCGATATGGCTCATTACAAGCTCGTTGTAGTACTCCTCGGAGAAGGCTGAACCCTCCATGGCGTTGCCGTAGACCACGGGGAACTCGCCTATGTCGGCAGCCGTGCCACTGCTCTTCGCTGCCTTTGCCCATATAATGGGACGTAGGCTGGCGTTGGGTGACATGCTCCACTTGCAGTATGGAATGAGTACCACGGCACGCTCCAGACCCTTGGCCTTGTGGATGGTAGTAATCTCTATGGTGTCGTCGGTCATCTCCACGCTTAGCGTCTCATTGCAGCCACGCTCCTCCCACCACGATAGGTAGTGCTGGATGTCGGCAATATGACTGCTGGCAAAGGAGAGTATCTGCTCGTGCATCGCTTGTAAATATACGATGTCACTCTTTACGGTGTGCAGGGCGTAGCGCTCGACAATCACCTCGAACGACTCGATGAGCGATAGGTGTGATAGTCGCTTGAAGAATGTTAAGTCCTCCTCGCTGAACTCCCGATGGAATGGTAGCTTCAAATAGCCATTGTATACGCCTCGCTCAATGTCGTTTGCAGGGTTGGTGGCAAGACGGAATACGGCAATTATAAACTGGACAACATCGCTCGAGTCGATAGTGAGCGAGTCGGAGGTGAGAATGTTGAATCCAGTCTCGTTGTTCGCAGTAAAACGCCTATTCTTGTAGGCGTAGAGTGCTTCGGCAACCTTGCGGCCATCCGACGAGCCGCGAACAAGGATGAGAATGTCCCTGTAGCGGTATCCGCGAGCGATGGCATCCTCTATAGCCTCGATAAAAGGAGAGTCGGTGTGCTTGGGGTCGAATAGACACACCTCTGCAATGCCTTTATCGTCGCTCTTGCTATTTGCCGTTTGGTTATTATCAACGTAGGCACGCTTCATAATGTTATGAAGTGTGTTGTGAGTTGATTGCGATATTTTATTGTTAGCCAAAGCCCTGGATATGACATCGTTTAGATAATTATTGTCCTTCGTGACAATGTTGTCGATAAACTTGCGGTTGAAGTCTACAACGTTTTCTAAGCTTCGATAGTTGATTTTTGGGCGGTCAATATCGGTGTTCTCTGCGCCTAAGTCCTCGATGACGCCACTGTTAAGTAGTCGCCAGTCACCACCGCGCCAACGGTAAATAGACTGCTTGATGTCGCCCACGATAAATACCGAAGCCTCGGGGTTTGATGATAGCGCCTCGAGGAGCAGTGGTCGTAGGTTGCGCCACTCACGCAGCGATGTGTCCTGAAACTCATCAATCATGTAGTGGTCGTAGCGTGTGCCTACCTTCTCGTATATAAATGGAGCATTGCTCTGGTCGACAAACGTGGATAGTATCTCCTTGGTCTTATCCAATACCATGATGTTCTCCTCGGAGCATATATCCTTGAGCTTGCTGTATAGGTCGGTAAGCAGTGCGAAGCTGCGGTAGTTCTCTCTAAGTAGTTTCGTGGTGTTTATGCTTGATATGTTGTTATTGTAGAGCGTGCATATCTCGTTGAGTTTGGGCATAAGCACGCCTGCGGCGACCACCACATTTCCGCTTGAACTCTTGGTGTACCACTCTTCGATATTCTCTGCCGCTTTAAGCATCTTGTCGGTAGGGGGCTTGAGCTCTCCCGCTGCATACTTCGCAAAATTGTTGACAAAACAGTTCTTGCCACCCTTAAAGTCACAGGGGCTAATACCTTGGTCTTTAAGGTATTCAATCGCCTCTTTGCCGATGGTCTTTATGCGTTGAAGTATGGCGCTGTCGTGGTCTACAAGCTTCTTTATGGCGTCGCGCAGCTCGCTCTTGCTCATGTTTGGCTTGGTGTGTGTACCCTCCTTGAATAGCTCGCTACCTAAGGCACGAAGGTCGCGGCGCATATCCCAGCGGTTGCCATCGGTGAGACGCTCCTCGGCAAACTCCAAAAGCCAGTTCTTGATGTCGTCGTTGTCGGCTATGCTCTCAATTAGGCTGTCGGCACTACGCTCTAAGAGCATGTTGGTGTCGAGCTCGATATTGTAGTTTAGGTCGAGGCTAAGCTCGTTGATAAAGGCGCGCAGGATGCGCTGGAAGAAGCGGTCGATGGTGAGTACCGTAAAGCGCGAGTAGTCGTGGAGAATCTTCGTGCGCGCCTTGAGGGCCATGGCTCTGATGTGCTGTTCGCCGTAGTGCGTCTGCTTGATGATATTCTCGAGGTATTCGCTCGGCTGGTTAGCAGCAAGCAGGTGTATCTCCTTCACGATACGCGATTTCATCTCCTCTGTAGCCTTGTTGGTAAAGGTCACAGCAAGGATGTTGCGATATCGGTCGGGACGCTCGATGATGTCACATATATACTTAAGCACCAGACTGTAAGTCTTGCCTGAGCCGGCACTGGCACTTATTATTTTTGCTCGTTTTGTCGTCTGCATATCTTGCTGTAATCACAGTATTCACAACATCTCTTATCTTCTACCTGGCGGAATGGCGTAGCGGGGTCGAACAACTCATCAAGGGTGGCGCTTAGCTCCGACTCGAACTCATTGGCAATCATGCTATAGCGCGTGATGGCACGATTAGTATTCATCTCGGTGATGAGGGGTGAATAGTTGTCGTTAAGCATACGCGAGGCGTAGAACAACGATGGCATGGTGTCGACACCCTCGGTGCGGTAGAGAATCATCGAGTAGAGAAACGTCTGGAAGATGTTAGAGATACGCTGCTGGCTCTCGCCATGGAAGAGAGTGTGTATGTCTAAGAACTCCAAGTGAGGCTGGTTGCCACTCTTATAGTCGATAATCTGAATGGTGCCATCAGAGAGACGGTCGATACGGTCGGCACGTCCCTCGAGCTTCACATCCTTGCCTGAGCCTATGCGATACTTGTGGGGTATAGCCTTCTCAAGACCTGTGATGGTGTAGTCGTCGTGCGAGGTGTCGTGGTGCATAATGCCACGTAGAATATACTTTACGATAATGTCTCTAACAAGTAGAGTATCACCCGAATAGTCTTCGATTGATGCTTTGCCACCATCGTAGAGTATCTTGCCTATAATCTGGTCTACGGCCCGCTCCACGTTCTTCTGTGTGCGTTTCTGGTCGATAAGCGCCTTGGGGTGTGGCTTATCTACAATATCGCCATAGAGAAGCTCCATGCTCTCGTGGAGGATGTTGCCGAAGGTCATGGCATCAATCTTATCCGAGAGCTCATTTTGGCTCTTAAGGTGGGCGATTGAGGCGAAGTAGAACTTCAAGGGGCACTCCACGTAACGGAATAGAGCCGTGGGTGAGAGTGTGTTCTTGAAATTGGGGTCGAGGTAGCGGTTGAGCATATTCATCTCATAATCGCCCTTGGCTATCTCGATGGGTTGGTTGCTATTGACGCTGAGGTCGACGCCAACGGCGTGCTTTTCTATGTTGTAGGGCGACTCGAAGTCGAGCTGATAGATGTAGCGGCTACACTCGCCTGTGCTCTTCTCGTCGGCACGCGAGCAGTAGAGCATGTTGACACGCTCGGCACGTTGGATAAGACGATAGAAGTAGTAGGCATACATCGCCTCATGTTCGGTGGGTGTGGGTAGCTCGTACGCCTCACGCAGACCATAGGGAATGAAGGAGCTCTGCTCGGAGTGCTTGCCAGGGAAGTTGGCGTCGGTCATCGAGAGGATGATGACGTTCCTAAAGTCGATATTTCGGGTCTCGAGAATACCCAATATCTGCAAGCCCTCAAGAGGCTCTCCCTCGAAGGGTATGGTTACCGTCTGAAGGTGGCGGCGCAAGAGCGAGGTTAATACCTCCATGCTTAGACCATCGTTCGGGTCGTCGATTATCTTGACGTCGCACTTCTCGATAGAGCGTGTTAGCTTGGTTATCTCCTCGCTTGCGGTGCGCAGATACTCGAGTTGCAGAGGCTCATCGAGTGGCATGTGTTGCATGATGATGCTGACAACGTCGATAAGATAGCGACTAAACGACCTCCAGTCTGCTGGCCTTATGAAGATGCGCGATAGCACGTCGTCGTCGGCAAAGAGGGCGCTCTCGACCGATACCATGCGCTTAGAGACGATGATGTCGTTGTAGTCGGCAGCACGCTTGCCACAGCAGTCGATAATATAGGGGTGGGAGAGTAACCATGTGACATCCTGATGGTAGAAGTGTGTTACCTCATCCTTTGGTCGACTATGCGCCTGTAGTGATATAAGCATCTCGATAAACGAATATATCAGGGTGTTCTTTAGAGGGTAGCCCATGGTTACGTTTATCTTGCCCAGCTCCTTGGGCAGAGAGTGCATGAGTGGGATAATGAGGCTCTCGTCCGTGAGCACGATGGCTGTATCGCGGCCACGCTGCTGCTCGGGAATATCCTCGAGTATCGACTTGAGGTGCTTGATTTGGGCTATGTTCGATACGCAGGCCGTGACATCAATCTTCTTGGACTGTGAGGTGAAGTTGTCATGCGAGAGCTGCTCGTTTTGGGCGAACTGCTTGAGGTTCTTGCGCATAAAGCTTCCAGCCTCATGCTCGCTGTTGGCAACATAATAGTTGTCGTAGTCCCAGTAGAACTCGGCGCCCTTGTCGCTCTTGGCTATATAGTCGAAGAGTATCTGCTCGCTCTTGGATAGAGCGTTGAAGCCAGCGATAACGTAGCGCTTATTCTCAAGAGGTATATCTTCACCTTTGAGTATGCGCTCGGCAGTGATGCGGTAGAGTAGACCAGGGTAGCCAATGCCGAGGCTGATGAGGTGTGTGCGGTACTCCTCATAGATGGTGGGCAGGCTGCGCCATATCTTTACGAAGTTGGCCTTCTGCTCACTTAGGGTCTTGTCGCTGTGGACGCTACGCCAGAAGCGGGTGATTATCTCCACCTGCTCGGGGCTGAGATACGACACGTCAGCCTCTATCTCCTTGATGTCTGTAATGTTGCGTAGGAGCATGCTGGCGTCGACCATGTACTTGTCTATCATGTCGAAGTCCGAGATGAGCGTCTCGCCCCAGAAGTAGAAGTGGTCCAACTTCTCGCCCGGGTGGTGCCTCTTGTAGATGCTGTATAGCTCGGTGAGTAGGCGTATGCGGTCGCCGATAATCAGACTTGAACCACTCTCCATAAGCTGGTTGATGGTGGTGCTCTTAGCCTGCCAGATGGGGCGTGTGGCAACCTTCTGCACCGCCTCGTTAAAGAACGAACGTGCTCGTAGCGATGGGAACATCACCACGAGCGAAGATAGGTCATTCGAATAGCTATCGAGGAGTCTTTGGGCAAGCTCCTCCTGAAATGTCTGCATACGCTAATAGGGGTGTTGACTGTTAAAGCGGTTTAATGTCGCCACCAAAGAGGGTGATTGCCGAGCGGAGTATGACGGGCTCTACGGCATAGAGAATCTTGCCTCCTGTCGAGGTCTTAGCCTCCAGACGCTCCGAGGCGTAGACCTTAACCATGGCGTTGTGTGCCGACTGAGCTACGGTAGATATGGTTGTTAGCTTCGATGCGTTATAGTCGGCGGTAGATATATCCGCTGTCTGGTAGTGAGCACTGCCCGAAAGCACTATGCAGCAACGTCCCGAGGCGATAACGACGATGTCGAGAGCGTCGATGTCGGCAACGAAGTGTGAGTCGTTCGTGATGTTAAGGTCGAGGAGCGACGAGGTGAGCGTGCCCTCAACCGTGACATCGGCCTTAGAGATGGAGATGTCGGTAAGCTCGTTGAAGTAGACCTCCACCTCGGTGATGGTCTCGCGCTTAGAGTCGCTGCGTTCGTCGATTTTTAGGATGCCACCATCCCTCTTAATCACCTCAAACGTGAACTTCGAGGTGTAGCAACCCTTGGTGTCATAGACGATGTAGGGTGTCTCGGTGCTATCTATCTTGATTAGCTTGAGCTTGATGGGGGCGTTGACGTCGATAGCGCAGAAGCTCGATAGGCGCTCGGTGATGGGACCACTCTGAGTTATGATACCCTCAGGCTCTTGTGCCCATAGGGTGAGTGCGCTGAATATGGCGAATATCGTTAGAAACAACCTTTTCATGGCATCTAAATTTATAGTTTCAAATGCTAAAGTAATAAAAAAATGGCAATCCACCAAATGAATTGCCACTTTTTATCTATTCTTAATAGATAGCTGCTCGTTCGTTGAAACTTTTGAGCGTTACAACGATATTTTAACAACCGAGGCGCCGCTGCGCTCCGCAGCCTCCAGCCCCACGGCAGAGTCCTCGAATATGATGGTCTCGGCGGGTGTCGCTCCCTCAATCTCCATGGCGCGGAGGAAGCACTCTGGGTGGGGCTTGGATTGTGGTACGTCGTCACCCGAAATAATGCCGTCGATGCCAGAGTCGAGCTTTAAGTAACGCATCACATTGGTGATGTTATCTATGTGACCAGTAGACACTATCCACACCTTTGCTCCCATATTGCGCATCATTTTGCACCACTCCCAAAGTGGGGTGTTGAGCTTGACGCTATGGAAGTAGTTGGGGTAGAGCTCTACCTTACGAGCACGAACCTTTAGGGCTAACTCCTCGTTGTAGATGCCTACCGACTGCATGAACTCCTGGCAGCGCATGCCAAAATATTTTGTTGAGTAGTCCTCGAGTGTGAGCGTGATGCCCACCTCGCTGAGTGCCTCGATGTATGCCTCGCCATTGGCGCGGCAAGTGTCGGCTAAGGTGCCGTCAAAGTCTAATAGAATTAACTTTATGTGAGCCATGTTAATCGAATGATTGCATGCTTGATAGCGCAATGCGTATGATGCGCTGATACTCTTCGGCATTAAGCTCTAAGAAGAAGTAGTGTACGGGGTCTACGCGCATGCTGTTGTAGATAACTTCGTAGTGGAGATGTGGCGCAAACGATAGGCCACTATTGCCCGATAGGGCGATGATGTCGCCACGTTTTACGCTCTGCCCACTCTTTACGCGTATATCCAAGAGGTGGCTGTACGATGTCTGGTAGCCATTGCCGTGGTCGATGGTGATGGCTTTGCCGTGGGTAGTATTCTTCTCCGAGAGCGACTGTACGATGCCATCTGCTGTGGCAAAAACAGGCGTTCCCTCAGGTATAAGGTAATCTACGCCATGATGCTCACGCATAGCGCGATGGAATGGGTTAATTAAAGGCTTTTTACCCGCAGCAAGTAGGGTGAGCTGACGATTGTTGACGGGTTGAATTGCTGGTATGCAATCGATTGATAGTGAGCTGGTCTCGAGTGTATACATCATATCCTCGTAGGAGCGAGTAAGGGCATCTTTGTCAGCCTCAGCCTTTTGCACGCGGTTATCTAACTCGGTGAGTAGCTCGTCGTTATCCATGTTGATAAGACTCTCGTGTAGCTCGATGCGACGCTGGTCGTCATCTATGGTTAGGTCGTAAGGGTTAGACTCGAAGAGTTTGCGGAAGACGTTCTCATCGCGCCTAATTACATTATCCATTACTTCATTTAACTCTGCGTAACGCTCTGTCATGTCGCTATATTCGCTACGTAGCTCGTCGGTGGAGTGGCGTAGCTCATACTCGGCAGGCATGTCTACGGTAAATAGTATGACAACATACCACGCAGCAATCATGGCAAGCCACACCAAGATGTTGATGGTGACGCTTAGGATGCGATACTTGCGCTTCGATAATTTAGTTGATATGTTGCTCTTAAGTCCCATTATATTAGTTGTTTATGGTTGACTCCTCGATTTGCTGCATAAGTTCAACGTATGCCTCGGGAGACATATCCTTGTTGAAGTAGTGGATGGGGTTGACGGTGTTATCGCGGAAGCGCACCTCGTAGTGGAGGTGTGGGGCAGTAGAGACGCCTGTGTTACCAACCTCGCCAATTACCTGACCACGTGTTACGCTATCGCCCTCCTTGACGTACATCTTCGAGAGGTGACCGTAGCGTGTCTTGTAGCCGAAGCCGTGGTTGAGCTCGATAAGCTCGCCATAGCCATTGCGCCAACGTGCCTCAGAGACCACTGCATTACCTGTGGCGTAGACGGGTGTGCCCTTAGGCGCTGCGAGGTCTACACCCTCGTGCTTGCGCCATGTGCCATATCGCGGGTGCTTACGCATGCCGTAGAGGCTGCTCACGCTGCGTAGCTTGGTGCGGTCGATGGGCCAGATGGCGGGGATGACGGTGGAAAACTCCTCCTTGTTTGTCGCAAGCTCCTGCGTGGCGTCGAGCGAAACCGAGGCGTAGTAGATGTGGCGCGTTAGATTGTCGAGCCTACGCCAGCCATCTGCAATCATCGCTCCGTACTGGTCGTCGTTGTAGTCGGCGTATTTATCGTCGTTATACTCGGAGTAGACGCGCATAATGTCGGGGTCGCTCAGGGTGTCGATGCCGAGAAGCGGACGATAGACATAGTGGTCGCGATGCTTGATGTCGGCGAGCACCTGCTCCGAGGCCTCTATCTTCTCCATGAGGATGGTGTACTCGCGCTTAAGGTGGTGGTTCTCCTTGCGGATGCGGTGCATCTTGGGCGTGTCGACAAAGGTCGAGACGGTGTAGCTGCATGCCACGGCAATGATGAGCGCAATGAAGAGACGTAGCAAGATGCGGTAGCCACGTGGCCATCGCTTTATTCTCCTATATGTCGAGCCTATTGCCTTAAGGTTCATCCCCAAAAATAAAAAATATTAAAAAATCTCACATTTAACGATGCAAAATTAAAGTAAATTGTGTAATTTTGCAACCGCGTATAAAAATAGGTATAAAATAAATTAAAAATAGATACTGTAATAATGGATTCTAACAAAGCAAGACAAGCATTTCTGGATTTCTTCCAGTCGAAGCAGCACGAGATTGTTGCATCTGCTCCTATGGTCGTAAAGAATGACCCCACGTTGATGTTTACCAATGCTGGTATGAACCAGTTCAAGGATATCTTCCTTGGTAACGCTCCCCGCAAGTGGCCACGTGTTGCCGATACGCAGAAGTGTCTGCGTGTGTCGGGCAAGCACAACGACCTCGAGGAGGTAGGTCACGACACCTATCACCACACCATGTTCGAGATGCTCGGTAACTGGTCGTATGGCGACTACTTCAAGAAGGAGGCTATCGAGTGGGCATGGGAGTTGCTTACAGAGGTATACAAATTGGACAAGAGCCGTATGTACGCTACCGTATTTGAGGGTAGCGAGGAGGATGGCGTAGCCTTCGACCAGGAGGCTTACGACTACTGGAAGCAGTTCCTGCCTGAGGACCACATCATCCGTGGTAACAAGAAGGATAACTTCTGGGAGATGGGCGAGACTGGTCCCTGTGGCCCTTGTAGCGAGATTCACTACGACCTCCGTGACGATGAGGAGGTGGCGAAGATTCCTGGCCGTGAGATGGTCAACATGAGCCACCCTCAGGTTATCGAGATTTGGAATCTCGTATTCATGCAGTTCAACCGCAAGGCTAACGGCTCGTTGGAGCCACTGCCCGCAAAGAACGTAGATACGGGTATGGGCTTCGAGCGCTTGTGTATGATTCTTCAGGGCAAGAAGTCGAACTACGACACTGACGTATTCCAGCCTACGATTGCTCGCATTGCAGCACTCTCGGGCAAGGAGTATGGCAAGGATGAGAAGTGTGATGTGGCTATGCGTGTTATCGCCGACCACTTGCGTGCTATCTCGTTCTCGATTGCCGATGGTCAGCTCCCCGCTAATGCAAAGGCGGGTTACGTTATCCGCCGCATCTTACGCCGTGCTGTACGCTACGGCTACACATACCTCGGCTTCACCGAGCCATTCATCTGCAAGCTCGTTGATGGCCTCGTTAAGCAGATGGGTCATCAGTTCCCCGAGCTTGTGGCGCAGCAGACGCTTATCGAGCGCGTAATCGAGGAGGAGGAGGCTTCATTCCTCCGCACCTTGGCTACAGGTATCAACCTCTTGGATGGCGTCATCAAGAAGTCGGCAGGGGGTAAAATCTCGGGTAAGGATGCCTTCGTGTTATACGACACCTACGGCTTCCCTATCGACCTTACGGAGCTTATCGCCAAGGAGCAGGGCGTAGAGGTAGACATCGAGGAGTTTGAGAAGGAGCTTCAGGTGCAGAAGGAGCGTTCGCGTAACGCTGCACAGCAGGATATCGACGACTGGCAGGAGATTATGCCTATCGCCGAGAGCACATTCGTGGGCTACGACACCTTGGAGTCGGATGTTCGCATCGCTCGCTACCGCCGTGTTAAGTCGAAGAACAATGTGACCTATCAGCTTGTTTTCGACCACACGCCATTCTATGGTAACTCGGGTGGTCAGATTGGTGACGTGGGCTACATCGAGAGCGCTAACGAGAAGATTGAGATTGTCGCTACCGAGAAGGAGAACGGTCTTATTATCCACATTGCTAAGCAGTTGCCCGAGAATCCCGCGGCTGAGTTCCACGCTGTGGTTAATGCCGATGCACGCCAGAAGGCTGCCAATAACCACACCGCTACCCACCTTGTGGACTACGCTCTACGTACGGTGCTTGGCTCACACGTCGAGCAGAAGGGTTCGATGGTAGGCCCTATGGGCTTGCGCTTCGACTTCTCGCACTTCCAGAAGGTGACTGCCGAGGAGCTTCGCGAGGTTGAGCGCCTTGTGAACAAGCTCATCCGCACAAACTACCCATTGGTGGAGAACCGCGAGGCTACTATGGCTGAGGCTGAGGCTGAGGGTGCTATCATGCTCTTCGGTGAGAAGTATGGCGACAAGGTACGTGTCGTCAACTTCGGCCCCTCTACGGAGCTTTGTGGTGGTACGCATACCTCGGCAACAGGTACCATTGGTCTCTTCAAGATTATCTCGGAGAGTGCCATCTCGGCGGGTGTACGTCGTATCGAGGCGGTGACAGGCGAGGCTGCTGAGACTATGGTCTATACGGCACAGGATATGATTTCGTCACTCGAGCAGATGGTACACAACCCTAAGCTCGTGCAGGCTATCGAGAAGATGATGGAGTCGAACGATGCGTTGGGTCGTGAGGTGGCTGAGATGCGCAAGGAGAAGGTGATACAGCTCGCCGAGAGCCTTGCCGAGAATACCCCTATGCGTGGTGGTGTGAAGCTCATCACCCACACTGCAAAGCATACACCCGAGGTTATGAAGGACTTGGCATTCGCTTTGCGTGCTCGTGTTTCGGAGCGTTTGGTGATGGTCGTAGGTAACCTCTTCGACGGCAAGCCTACGCTTAATATCATGCTCTCGGACGACGTTGTGGCTATGGGTGTGGATGCTGGTGCTACGGTGCGTGAGGCTGCGAAGCTCATGAACGGCGGTGGCGGTGGCCAGAAGCACTACGCTATGGCTGGTGGTAAGAATCCAGATGGTCTCCAGTCGGCTGTGGACAAGGCTGTGGAGATGATTATGGAGAAGGTAAAGTAATTGACGATATAAACGAACATAACACTATGAGCAATAATGTTTTATTGATGATTTTGGATGGCTGGGGCAATGGCGACCACTCTAAGTCGGATGTCATCTACTCGATGCACCCCGCCTACATTGAGGCAATGACGGCGAAGTATCCCCACGCTGAGCTTAAGACCGATGGCGAGAATGTTGGTCTGCCCGAGGGTCAGATGGGTAACTCGGAGGTAGGTCACCTTAACATTGGCGCTGGCCGTGTGGTATATCAGGACTTGGTGAAGATTAACCGCGCCTGCCGCGATAACTCTATCTTGGAGAACAAGGAGATTGTTGCAGCCTTTGAGTATGCTAAGCAGAATGGCGTAAATGTACACTTCATGGGTCTTGTGTCGGATGGCGGTGTTCACTCGTCGCTCGACCACCTATTCAAGCTCTGCGACATCGCTAAGCACTACGATATAGAGAATACCTATGTACACTGCTTTATGGATGGTCGTGATACCGACCCACGCAGTGGTAAGGGCTTTATCGCAGCCTTGGAGGAGCATATGGCTAAGTCGACAGGTAAGATTGCATCAATCATCGGCCGCTACTACGCCATGGACCGCGATAAGCGCTGGGAGCGCGTGAAGATTGCCTACGACCAGTTGGTAAACGGCATTGGCGAGAAGTCTACAAACATGGTGGAGGCCATGCAGAAGTCATACGATGAGGGTGTTACGGATGAGTTTGTGAAGCCTATAGTGAATGTAGACTCGGAGGGTAACGCTATTGGCACCATCAAGCCTAACGACCTCGTTATCTTCTTCAACTACCGCAACGACCGCGCTAAGGAGCTCACCATCGTGCTCACGCAGGAGGATATGGAGGCTGAGGGTATGCACACCATGCCTTTGTACTACTGCTGCATGACTCCCTACGACGCTAAGTTCCAGGGCTTGCACATCTTGTTTGACAAGGAGAATGTGCCCAATACTATTGGCGAGTATATTGCAAATCAGGGGCTTAAGCAGCTGCGTATAGCCGAAACGGAGAAGTATGCACACGTCACCTTCTTCCTAAACGGTGGCCGTGAGGATAAGTTCGCTGAGGAGGACCGCATCCTTGTAGCTTCGCCCAAGGTGGCTACCTACGACCTGCAGCCCGAGATGTCGGCATACGAGGTGAAGGATAAGTTGGTAGAGGCTCTTGGCGAGCAGAAGTACGACTTTATCTGCCTTAACTTCGCTAATGGCGACATGGTGGGTCACACTGGCGTATATGAGGCTATCGAAAAGGCTGTAAAGGCTGTGGATGAGTGCGTTAAGGATGTTGTGGAGGCCGCTAAGGCTAATGGCTATGAGGTCGTTCAGATTGCTGACCACGGTAATGCCGACAACGCTGTGAACGCCGACGGTACGCCCAACACAGCACACTCGCTCAACCCCGTGCCCATCGTTGTGGTGTCAGATAGGGTAGCGAGCGTTAAGGATGGCATCCTTGCAGATGTTGCACCCACCGTTCTCGACCTTATGGGCTTGCCTAAGCCTGTGGAGATGACGGGTGTCTCACTGGTGAATTTCAAGTAATTTCTTGTGATAAGCCGCAATCTGCGGCACATTATTAAAAGTAGACTACCACGGGCTGTACCTTAGTGTACTATCCCGTGGCAGTCTCTTTTATAATGTACCACATCTCACGACTTCTGACAAGAAATTAAGGTTGTGGGGAGGGTTTCAGGGCGAGTTCAGGGAGGACGGAGTGCGTTTGGCGCGTTGTCTCTGTGCGCTCTCTGTTGTCTCTGTTCTCTCCCTGCTCTCTCTGGATACTCCCTGTCATTCTGAACGAAGTGAAGAATCTGGTAATCAGTGCGAATCTCTTTGCTCTCTGCTCTTGGCAGATCCTTCGACTACGCTGCGCTCCGCTCAGGATGACAAAGCACGCACGGGTACATAGCGGCTCTCGCAATGACGCTTTGGTAACAGTAGTAACAGTAGTAACACATGGGTACACCCCTGTTACTTTGTTACTTTTGTTACTAAAGCGTCATTCTGAACGAAGTGAAGAATCTGGTAATCAGTGCGAATCTCTCGGCTCTCTGCTCTTGGCGGCTCCGCTCAAAGACCCACTCGGGGATATAACCCCGCGGAGGAGGGGGAGGAGAGGTGTTCGTTCGTTTTCCTACCGAAAAGAACGAACGCTCTCTCTTAACCACGGGTTATCCTCAAAGTATTGTCTTGGGGCGTACTTATCAAGACGATTAAATTTACATACTATATCATTGATATATATATTATTATTGACATATATATTATTATATGTATCAATATATTTAGTAAATGTATATTTTCTACCACACCTCAGGAGATACATAGCGAGCACTACGCCCTATATATCTCTCTAATTGATATATATAATTATTATTCATATTGATATTATTTTGTTGTGGTGGTTGGTTGTTTTTTTTTTTTTAATAGGGAAAACAACCAACCAACCACCGAACACCGCCACCTACTCCGCGAGGTTATATCCCCGAGTGGGTGGTCGTCGTGACTTCCGCTGAGACGTCATTAGTAACAGTAGTAACAAAAGTAACAGGGGTGTACCCATGTGTTACTATTGTTACTACTGTTACTAAAGCGTCATTGCGAGAGCCGTTAGGCTCGTGGCAATCTCTTCAGTTGTTTTAGCATGAGATTCCCACGGTCGCTATGCTTCCTCGGAATGACGTGCTAAAGCAGTTGATAATCAACGGAGTAACAAAAGTAACAAAGTAACAGGGGTGTACCCATGTGTTACTATTGTTACTACTGTTACTAAAGCGTTATTGCGAGAGCCGTTAGGCTCGTGGAATCTCTTGTGTTGCTTTGTTGCAAATCATAGGTAAAAGCAACAAAGCAACATGTCAACATTGGCTGTGTTATCACTATCGTACCGATTGCCAAATTCTTCGCTATGCTCAGAATAACAAGGCGAGAACAGCTCAGGATGACAGCGGCAACAGCAACAGCAACAACAGCGACGCCCCAAGCCCGTATCAACGAAAAATATTTCTAATTTTTATACTTGCTGCGCTCGTAATTGTTAAAAAAAAGTTGAAAAAAGTGCTGCGGGGCATTTTTTATTTGATTATAAAATAGTATCTTTGTTGCATGAATACTTTTAGAGGATATATGCGCATAACAGCGTCTGCACGCCGTCGACAGCGATGTGTGGTGCAGTTGGCTCCCTGCCATACGCAGGTGACGCAAACATCTGACGCTTGTGCTATGCCCGAAAAAATGCGTAACGTAGAACGATTATAAAACATAAGCCGCTGACATATAGTGTGTTGGCGGCTGTTTTATTACGTGTGCGCGTGCGAGGAGAACGAAACAAAAACGTAATAATATAAAACCTAAAGAGAATTATGAAAGTAGCAGTTATCATGGGTTCAACCAGCGACTGGGATGTAATGAAGGCCGCAGTCGAGACTTTGGAGGAGTTGGGTATTGAGTACGAGAAGCGCGTAATCTCGGCGCACCGCACACCCCATCTTATGGTCGAGTATGCCGAGTCGGCACGTGAGCGTGGCATCGGTGCCATCATCGCGGGTGCTGGTGGTGCAGCGCACGTTGCGGGCGTTACGGCAGCGTTGACCACGGTGCCAGTTATCGGCGTGCCCATCAAGACCTCGGCACTCGGTGGCATGGACTCGTTGCTCTCGATTGTGCAGATGCCTGGTGGCATCCCCGTATCTACCACCGCCATCAACGGTGCTAAGAACGCAGCCCTTATCGCAGCATCCATCTTCGCACTAACGGACAAGGCTCTCGAGGAGCGTCTCATCGCCTTCCGCAAGGCACAGACCGAGAAGGTGCTCGCTGCAGAGCTATAATAACCCGCTAACCCCATAACGATACGATTATGAAGAATCGCCGCATATTTGTAGAGAAATACGCCCGTTTCGAGGTCGAGGCTCAGTCGCTACGCAACGAGCTTAACACCAACCTCGGACTAAACATCGAGGAGTTGCACTATGTCAACGTATACGACCTCTTCGGCTTCTCGGACGAGCTCGTGGAGAAGTGCCGCTATAGCGTCTTTGGCGAGGTTGTTACCGACCTTGTCACCGACGACTACGATACTAAGGGTATGCCCGCCTTGGCTGTGGAGTTCCTGCCTGGTCAGTTCGACCAGCGTGCCGCATCTGCTGTAGACTGCGTGCACCTCATCGAGCCTAATGCCGAGGTTAAGATTAAGTCGTCACGCCTCTATGTCTTCGACAAGAGCGTCGACCAGGAGGCTATGGCACGCATCGAGAAGTACCTAATCAACGCCGTAGAGTCGCGCAAGAAGAACCTTGATGTGCTCTCGGACAATGAGAGCGCAGAGATTAAGCCCGTGGCCGTATTGGAGGGCTTCCGCGAGATGAAGGAGGAGGATTTGGCCCCATACTGCAAGTCCAATGGTCTTGCCATGAATGCCGACGACTTGCGCGAGGTAGTAAACTACTTCCGCCAGGAGGGTCGCGACCCCATCGAGACCGAGCTACGCATCTTGGATACCTACTGGAGCGACCACTGCCGCCATACCACCTTCACCACGGAGATTGAGGAAATTACGCTTGACGAGTCGTTCATGAAGGCTGAGTTCGAGGAGTCTTTGGAGCTTATGCGCCGCATCCGCCAGGAGCTTGGCCGCGAGAATAAGAGCCTCTGCCTTATGGAGCTTGCCACCATCGGTGCCCGTTACCTCAAGAAGCAGGGTAAGCTCGATGATATGGAGCAGAGCGAGGAGAACAACGCCTGCAGCATCTTCGTCAATGTCGATGTCGATGGCCAGATGGAGCGTTGGCTGTTGCAGTTCAAGAACGAGACACACAACCACCCAACCGAGATTGAGCCCTTCGGTGGCGCATCAACCTGTCTCGGTGGTGCTATTCGTGACCCATTGTCAGGCCGTAGCTACGTATACCAGGCTATGCGTGTTACGGGTGCTGGCGACATATACAAACCATTCGATGAGACGCTCGAGGGTAAGCTACCTCAGCGTATCATCTCTACCAAGGCTGCCGCAGGCTACTCGAGCTATGGTAACCAGATAGGCCTTGCCACAACACATGTCCGCGAGGTGTACCACCCCGACTATGTGGCTAAGCGTATGGAGGTGGGTGCCGTTGTGGGTGCCGTTAAGGCAGAGAACGTACGCCGCGAGAGCCCCGCACCTGGCGATGTGGTATTGCTGCTCGGTGGCCGCACTGGCCGCGATGGCGTAGGTGGCGCTACAGGTTCGTCGAAGGAGCATACGCTCACCTCGTTGGAGGAGTGTAGCTCGGAGGTGCAGAAGGGTAATGCTCCCGAGGAGCGCAAATTGGCGCGTCTCTTCCGCCGTGGCGATGTAACCCGCCTCATCAAGAAGTCGAACGACTTTGGTGCGGGTGGTGTCAGCGTAGCCATCGGTGAGCTTACCGACGGCCTCGACATCTACCTCGACCGCGTGCCTACGAAGTATAACGGCTTGAACTTCTCGGAGTTGGCTATCTCGGAGTCGCAGGAGCGTATGTCGGTAGTCATCGAGAGTAAGGATATGGAGACATTCAAGGCACTATGCCACCAGGAGAATGTCGAGGTTACCTACGTTGCCGATGTCACCGATACCCGTCGTATGCGTATGTACTGGGGCGATAAGGTCGTTGTTGACCTCTCGCGTGACTTCATCGACTCGGCAGGTGCTAAGCACTACACCAAGGTGCGCATTGGCGAGGTCGAGAACCGCAATCCGTTTGAGCGCAAGGTCGATGGTGCTACCACCACTAAGCGTATGAAGAGCATCCTTCAGGATGATAACGTAGTGTCGCAGAAGGGCCTTGTCGAGATGTTCGACTCGACCATTGGTGCCTCTACCGTGCTTATGCCTTACGGCGGTAAGACACAGACCACCGAGACTCAGGTGTCGGTGCAGAAACTCCCCGTAGGTGGTGGCTTTACCAACACAGCAAGTATTATGGCATTCGGCTACAACCCCTACATCGCTAAGTGGAGCCCCTATCACGGTGCTGCCTACGCTGTTGTAGATGCTTGTGCTAAGGTTGTGGCTGCAGGTGCCCGCTACGATAAGATGCGCTTCTCGTACCAGGAGTACTTCGAGCGTATGACCGACGATAAGTCGTGGGGTAAGCCCATGGCTGCGCTGCTTGGCGCATTGAAGATGCAGGTGGAGCTTGGCCTGCCATCTATCGGCGGTAAGGACTCTATGAGTGGTACGTTCCGCGATATTAACGTGCCACCTATGCTTATGGCGTTCGGTATCACTACGGTGGATGCCCGCACTGTCATCAGCCCCGAGTTCAAGACCGCAGGAAATAAGATTTACGTTATCCGTCACACTCCCGAGGCTAACTATATGCCTTCTACCGAGTGCCTCAAGGCCAACTTCGACTTCGTGTCCGAGAAGATTGCCCAGGGCGACATCCTCTCGGCGTGGGCTGTAGGCAACGGTGGTGTTGCTGAGGCTATTGCCAAGATGTCGTTTGGTAATAGGGTAGGTGCTGCCATCGAGTGCGACGAGGATATGTTGTACAACTACGCCTACGGCTCTATCGTTGTCGAGAGCCGCCGTACGTTGAACCACCCCTCGGCAGAGCTTATAGGTACCACCTCGGAGGAGGAGGCACTCTTCATCAACGGCACACGCCTCTCTATCGACGAGCTACTGGAGGCTAACACCGAGCGCTTCACGCAGGTATATGCAGATAAGGGTCGCAAGGGTGAGCCTACACGCGTAAGCGATGGCAAGGGCTTCGTTAAGAAGTATGAGGGTGAGCCTGTGGATAAGGTTAGGGTATACCTCCCCGTATTCCCAGGTACTAACTGCGACTACGACTCGGCTCGTGCCTTTGAGCGTGCTGGCGCCGAGGTTGTTATCACGGTGTTTAAGAACCTCACGGGTGCCGATGTGCTGGAGTCTATCAAGGAGATGACCGAGAATATTGCCAAGTGTCATATCATGATGCTCTCGGGAGGCTTCTCTGCGGGTGATGAGCCCGATGGTAGCGGTAAGTTCATCGCCAACGTACTCAACAACAAGGAGGTAGCTGAGGCTATCCATGCTCTGCTTGACCGTGGAGGCTTGATGCTCGGCATCTGCAACGGCTTCCAGGCTCTGGTTAAGTCGGGCTTGCTGCCCTATGGCCGTTTGGGTATGGTCACCAAGGATTCGCCCACGCTCTTCCGTAACGACATCAACCGCCATATCTCGCAGATAGTATCTACGCGTGTGGGTACTACCGCATCGCCCTGGTTGAGCTCATTCTCGGTTGGCGACATCCACTCTATCGCCGTTAGCCACGGTGAGGGTAAGTTCGTTGTCAGCGATGTTATGGCCGAGCAGCTCTTCCGCAATGGTCAGGTGGCATTCCAGTATGTCGACGCGGAGAGGCGTCCTACTACCGACTCGCCATACAACCCCAACGGTTCGAGCTTCGCTATCGAGGGTATTATCGACCCCTCGGGTCAGATTCTCGGCAAGATGGGCCACACGGAGCGTTACGAGCGTGACCTTATGAAGAATATCCACGGCGAGAAGGTGCAGGATATCTTCTCTAATGCAGTTAACTACTTCCTTAACCGATAGTGAGTATGAAACAGTTGGAATTACTCTACGAGGGTAAGAGTAAGCAGATATACAAGACCGAGAGCAATAGCCACGTCATTGTCCGCTTCAAGGATGACGCCACGGCGTTCTACAACATCAAGCGCGCCAAGATTGAGAATAAGGGTCGCATCACTGCCGACATCTCATCTATGGTGCTTGAGTACCTCAACAACAATGACGTAAGCACACACTTCGTGGAGCGTGTGGGTGATGATGGTCAGCTCTGCCGTGTTGTCGACCATGTAGATGTCGAGGTTATCGTTCGCAACGTCATTGCGGGCTCTATGGCCAAGCGCTTGGGTATTGACGAGGGCATCGTTCCCGAGAATACCATCTTTGACCTCTGCCTGCGCAATAGCGAACTTGGCGACCCACTCATCAACGACCACCACGCTGTGGCTCTGGGCATAGTCAGCTATGAGGAGTTAGGCGAGATATATGCAGCTGCTGCACATATCAACAACCTGCTTACGGAGCTATACGCCAAGGCGGGCATCACGCTTGTCGACTTCAAGATTGAGTTTGGCCGTGCTGCGGATGGCAGCCTTGTCTTGGCCGATGAGCTCTCGCCCGATACCTGCCGCCTCTGGGATACGGCTACGGGAGAGCGTATGGATAAGGATCGCTTCCGCCGCGACTTGGGTCGTGTGCGCGAGACATACGAGGAGGTTGCCCAGCGACTACACAACGCACTTAAATAAATATAGGTATGCTTAAGGATTCATTAGATATATATGGCGACGACCTGCACGAGGAGTGCGGTGTGTTTGGTATCTTCGGTGTGGACGATGCTCCTAACCTCGCCTACTATGGTCTGCATGCTCTGCAGCACCGTGGTCAGGAGGCTTGCGGTATCTCGGCATTCGACGACGATAAATTGAATACAGTAAAGGGTGAGGGTCTTGTTACCGAGGTCTTTAACCAGCAGAAACTCTCGAAGCTTAAGGGACGCATAGCTATCGGCCACGTCCGCTACTCTACAACGGGTGGTGGTGGCGCCAACAACGTGCAGCCCTTCTCGTTCAACCACTATACGGGTGACTTTGCCCTTGCGCACAACGGTAACCTCGTCAACTCGCGTGAGTTGGCACGCTACCTTGAGGTGCGAGGCAGCCTCTTCCACTCGTCGAGCGATAGCGAGCTTCTGGCGCACCTTATCAAGAAGGAGAAGAGCGAGAATCGCCGCATCGACAACATCATCGAGGCGCTGAATATGCTCGAGGGAGCCTTCGCCTTCCTCATTATGACCAAGAACCGCATCTACGCCTGCCGCGATAAGCACGGCTTGCGTCCATTGTCAATAGGTAAGCTCGGCGATGGCTATGTCATCAGCTCGGAGACCTGCGCACTGGACATCGTAGGTGCTGAGTATATCCGCGATATAGAGCCTGGTGAGATTGTCACTATCGACCATCACGGCATCCGCTCTAACTACTACTCGCGCTACCAGCGTCACCTTATGTGCGCTATGGAGTATATCTACTTTGCTCGCCCCGATAGCGATATTGAGGGCTGCAACGTACATACGTTCCGCAAGCTCTCGGGTCGCTACCTCTATGAGCAGTGCCCCACAAAGGCCGATGTGGTTATCGGCGTTCCCGATTCGAGCATCAGTGCCGCTATCGGCTACTCCGAGGCAAGTGGCATACCCTACGAGATGGGACTTATCAAGAATAAGTATATCGCCCGCACCTTCATCCAGCCCTCGCAGGAGATGCGCGAGAAGGGTGTGCGTATGAAGCTCTCGGCGGTGCGCTCACTAGTTAAGGATAAGTCGGTGGTGCTCATCGACGACAGCATCGTGCGAGGCACTACGTCGCTGCGTATCGTGCGCCTGCTGAAGGAGGCGGGAGCCAAGGAGGTACACGTGCGTATCGCCAGCCCTGCTATCACCAACCCCTGCTTCTACGGCATCGATATGTCCACCCGCAAGGAGCTACTCTGTGCCCGCATGTCGAAGGAGGAGGCGTGCAAGGCTATCGAGGCAGACTCGTTGGAGTTCCTCTCGGAGGAGTCGTTGCTAAAGTCGGGTAACCGCTCAGAGCTATGTATGGCATGCTTCAATGGCTGCTATCCTACATCATTGTATCAGAATAAAGTTGAAGAGAAATAATAAATAATATATACAATTATGGCAAAAAGTTACGAAGCAGCCGGTGTAAACCTTGAGGCTGGTTACGAAGTAGTACGACGCATTAAGTCGCACGTAGCATCTACAAAGCGCGTAGGTTCGATGGGTAATATCGGCGCCTTTGGCGGTATGTTTGACCTTGCAGCGCTCAACATCAAGGAGCCCGTATTGGTTAGTGGTACCGATGGCGTTGGTACTAAACTGAAGTTGGCGTTCGAGATGGATAAGCACGACACTATCGGCATCGATGCTGTGGCTATGTGTGTTAACGACGTCTTGGCACAGGGCGCAGAGCCTCTGGTATTCTTGGACTATGTGGCTGTTGGCCACAACGAGCCCGCAAAGGTGGAGGCTATAGTGTCGGGTGTAGCAGAGGGTTGCCGTCAGGCTGGCTGCGCATTGGTTGGTGGCGAGACTGCCGAGATGCCTGGTATGTACCAGGATGGCGAGTACGACATCGCTGGTTTCACTGTAGGTGTTGTAGAGCGCTCGAAGCTTATCGATGCTGGCGAGCGTGTAAAGGTGGGTGATGTGCTTGTGGGTATCGCCTCAAGCGGTGTTCACTCTAATGGCTTTAGCCTTGTGCGTAAGGTTGTTAGCGATAATAACCTCAAGCTCAGCGAGAGCTACGACGAGATTCCTGGTCGCACCCTTGGTGAGGCCCTGTTGGAGCCTACACGCATCTACGTTAAGCAGGTGTTGAAGGTTATCGCCGAGTGCGATGTTCACGGCATTAGCCACATCACGGGTGGTGGTTTCGACGAGAACATCCCCCGTATCTTGAAGGATGGTCAGGGTGTCGAGGTTAAGGAAGGCACGTGGGAGATTCTACCTGTGTTCCGCCTTTTGGAGAAGTATGGCAAGGTATCGCATAGAGAGATGTTCAACATCTTCAATATGGGTGTAGGTATGGTTATCGCTCTACCCGAGGCAGATGCTGCAAAGGCTATCGCCATTTTGGAGGAGTGCGGTGAGCGTGCTTCGGTCATCGGCCGTGTTATCGAGGGTGAGGGCGTAACTATCATCTAACGCTATGAGAAAGACCCGTTTAGCTGTCTTTGCCAGCGGTAGTGGTAGCAACTACCAGGCTATCGCCGAGGCGTGTGCCGATGGTAGGCTCGATGCCGAGATTGTCTTGCTCGTTTGCGACAAGCCAGGGGCTAAGGTGCTGGAGCGTGCCAAGCTCTTCGGCACTGAGAGCTTCGCTTTCAACCCCAAGGACTACGAGTCGCGTGAGGCCTACGAGACGATGCTTGCCAAGATGCTCGACGACCATAAGGTAGACTTCGTCTGCCTTGCTGGCTATATGCGTATCGTAGGCAAGGTGCTCCTAAATCGCTATGAGCAGCGCATCGTCAACATCCATCCCTCGTTGCTCCCCTCGTTCAAGGGCGCACACGCCATTCAGGACGCTATGGACTTTGGTGTCAAGGTCTTTGGCGTGACCACCCACTTTGTGGACGAGACCTTGGATGGTGGCCGCATCATCGACCAGGGTGCTATCGTCTACGAGGGTAGCGACATCGAGGAGCTTACCAACCTCATTCACAGCATCGAGCACAAGCTCTATGTTAAGACCATTAATAAACTGATAAACAAGAAATTATAATATATGAGAGCATTAGTTAGTGTTAGCGACAAGTGTGGCGTTGTGGAGTTCTGCCAGAACCTACGTCGCCTTGGTTGGGAGATTATCGCTACGGGTGGCACACAGAAGCTGCTCGAGGATAGTGGTGTAGAGACTATCGGCATCAGTGAGGTTACGGGCTTCCCCGAGATTTGCGATGGCCGTGTTAAGACCCTCCACCCCAAGGTGCATGGTGGTCTGTTGGCACGCCGCGATGATGAGAGCCACCTTAAGGCCTTAAAGGACAACGCAATAGAGTTCATAGATATGGTGTGTGTCAATTTGTACCCCTTCCGCCAGACTATTGCCAAGCCCGACGTGAAGATGGAGGATGCCATCGAGAATATCGACATCGGTGGTCCCTCGATGCTCCGCTCGGCAGCGAAGAACTACCGCGATGTAACCGTCGTATGCGACCCTACGGACTATGCTCGCATCATTGCCGAGATTGAGGAGGGTGGCAACACCACGCTTAAGACTCGTCTTGAGCTCTCGGCTAAGGCCTATACCCACACCGCAGAGTACGATATGTGCATCGCTACGTATATGCGTAAGCAGGCTGAGTTGAATGAGAAGCTCTTCGCCTCGTTCGACCTCGTGCAGTCGTTGCGCTATGGCGAGAATCCTCACCAGGCTGCCAAGTTCTACGCCTCGCAGGAGCGTGTTCCCTTCTCGTTGGCTACAGCTAAGCAGCTCAACGGCAAGGAGATGTCGTACAACAACATCCAGGACGCTAATGCTGCGCTCAACATCGTGCGTGAGTTCAAGGAGCCTTTCGCTGTGGGCTTGAAGCATATGAACCCCTGCGGTGCTGCTATCGGTAAGGACATCAAGGAGGCTTGGCAGAAGGCCTACGAGGCTGACACTGTGAGCATCTTCGGTGGCATCGTTGCCGTAAACCGCGAGATTACTAAGGAGGTGGCAGAGCTTATGAAGCCTATCTTCTTGGAGATCATTATGGCGCCATCGTTCTCGGCTGAGGCCCTTGAGGTGCTATGCACGAAGAAGAACCTTCGCCTCTTGGAGGTGGATATGTCTACCTCGGACTTGGAGCAGATGCAGTACGTCACGGTTAATGGTGGTCTCTTGGTGCAGAAGCTCGACACCGATACCAAGGAGGTTGTTGCCGATATGTGTGTTACGGAGCGTAAGCCATCGGCAGCAGAGCTTGAGGATATGAACTTCGGTTGGCGCATAGTTAAGCACGTCAAGTCGAACGCTATCGTGGTGGTTAAGGATGGCCACACCGTAGGCGTTGGTGCAGGTCAGATGAACCGCGTAGGCTCGGCAGAGATTGCACTAAAGCAGGCTGTGGCTGCGGGCTTCACCGAGGGTCTTGTGCTCGCTTCGGACGGTTTCTTCCCCTTCGACGACACCGTAACCCTCGCCCAGAAGTATGGCGTGACGGCTCTTGTTCAGCCTGGTGGCTCTGTTCGCGATGAGGACTCTGTCGTTAAGGCCAACGAGTTCGGTATGACGATGTTGGTGACCGGTATGCGCCATTTTAAGCATTAATTTGTTGTGATAAGGGGCACATTTGCGGCACCAAGCTTATTGCCCCGAATGGGAAATACGTCGGTATGTCCCATCCGTGGCAATATCACTCGGCACCACACCTGACCCCTTCTGACAACAAATTGGGCGGGATAAAGCCCATTACTAATTACTAACTGCTAATTTCTAATTATACGATGAAGATTTTAGTTATAGGCTCGGGTGGCCGTGAGCACGCCATTGTGGAGGCTATCTCACGCTCGCCTAAAGCATCAAAGATATACGCTGCACCTGGTAATGCCGGCATCGCCCAGTTGGCCGAGTGCGTGGCAATCAAGGATACCGAGGTGGAGAAGCTTGTGGAGTTCGCAAAGAGCCACAACGTGGAACTCACCGTCGTAGGCCCCGAGGCGGCACTCGCTGTAGGCGTTGTAGACCGCTTCCGTGAGGAGGGACTCGCCATCTTCGGCCCCACAAAGGCGGCTGCCGAGATTGAGGCAAGCAAGGACTTCGCAAAGCGTCTAATGGTTAAGTACGATGTTCCCACAGCTGCCTACGCCACCTTCACCGACTTCGACGAGGCTATGGCCTATGTCCGCAAGGGTACGCTGCCCACCGTGCTTAAGTACGATGGCCTTGCAGCTGGTAAGGGCGTTGTTATTGCCGAGACTATGGAGGAGGCCGAGGCTACGCTCCGCGATATGCTCCTCGACACCAAGTTTGGCGAGGGTAGGGTAGTTATCGAGGAGTTCCTTACGGGTGAGGAGTTCTCGCTGATGTGCTTCGTTGCGGGCAACAAGATATCTCCTATGCCCGTAGCTCAGGACCACAAGCGTGCCTACGACAACGACGAGGGCCCCAACACTGGCGGTATGGGTGCCTACACCGAGCTTCCGTTTATCTCGGCAGAGGATCACGCCTATGCTATGGAGAAGATTATGCAGCGCGTGGCTGATGCTATGGTTGCGGAGGGTACTCCCTTTACCGGTGTGTTGTATGGCGGTCTAATGAAGACCCCTCAGGGCATCAAGGTTATCGAGTTTAACGCCCGCTTTGGTGACCCCGAGACCGAGGTTGTATTGCCCCGCTTGAAGAGCGATGCTGTCGAAGTGTTTATGGCCGTTGCAAATAACGAGCAGCCTGCGGCAGAGTGGTCGGAGGGTGCAACACTCGGCATCGTACTTGCATCGAAGGGCTATCCTGGTAGCTACGATAAGGGTGCAGTGATTCGTGGCACCGAACGTGTAGAGTCTAAGATATACCACATGGGCACCGCCAAGAAAGATGGCGAGCTGGTAACGGCAGGTGGCCGTGTGATGATTGTCGTTGCGGAGGCTGCAACGCTCCGCGAGGCACAGCAAAAGGCCGAGGCTGATGTTGCACTGGTAGAGTGCGATAACCTATTCCACCGCACGGATATAGGTGCCAAGGCCTTCAAATAACCAATTAAAACGTTTAAAACTATGATTATAAAAGGTAAAGATCTATCAGCATCTATTAAAGAGGCTCTCAAGGTGCGTGTCGAGGTACTCAAAAACCAGTACGGCCGCACGCCCAACCTTGTAGTAGTGCTCGTGGGTGATGATCCTGGTAGCGTCTCGTACGTTACGGGCAAGGCGAAGGCTGCCACCGAGGTGGGCATCGCCAACAACACCATCCGCTTGGAGGATACCATCTCCGAGGCAGAGCTCTTGGCTCTTGTCGACAAGCTCAACAACGACGACGCCGTAGACGGCATCCTTGTGCAGCTACCCCTGCCCAAGCATATCAACGAGAACAAGGTCATCGCAGCCATCTCGCCAGAGAAGGATGTCGACGCCTTCCATCCCATGAATGTGGCTAAGTTGTGGCTTAAGCAGCCATGTATGCTTCCCTGCACCCCTAAGGGTATCATCAAGCTACTTCACTTCGCTGGTGTCGACATCGCAGGTAAGGAGGCTGTGGTCATTGGCCGTAGCAATATCGTAGGTCAGCCCGTAGCCAAGCTCCTCTTGGATGCTAACGCAACGGTTACCGTGGCTCACTCCAAGACGAAGAACCTCGCTGAGGTTGCTCGCCGTGCCGACATCCTTGTAGTGGCTATAGGCCGTGAGCGCTTCGTTACTGCCGACATGATTAAGCCTGGCGCTGTGGTTATCGACGTGGGTGTTAATCGCGACACGCGCAATGGCAAGCTCTGTGGCGATGTAGACTTCGAGGAGGCGCAGAAGGTAGCTGCTGCCATCACCCCCGTGCCTGGTGGCGTAGGTCCTATGACCATCACCTGCCTTATGGAGAACACCGTCGAGGCCTTTGTTAATAGAATGAATAAACAGTAATCAAATATAAACTAACTAACCTGCCTTATGATTGAGAGATATAGCAGAGAGATAATGCGCAAGGTGTGGACCGAGCAGAACAAGTTCGAGGCATATTTGCGTGTTGAGATTTTGGCTTCGGAGGCTTGGAGCCAGCTTGGCGTGGTGCCCAAGGAGGATGTAGAGAAGTTGTGGAAGAACGCCTCGTTCGACATCAACCGCATCTATGAGATTGAGCAGCAGACACGTCACGACATCGTGGCCTTCACACGTGCCGTGAGCGAGACCCTTGGCGAGGAGCGTAAGTGGGTGCACTACGGCCTAACCAGCACCGACGTTGTCGACACTGCCAACGGCTACCTGCTCAAGCAGGCCAATGCCATCCTCTTGGACGACATCGAGAAGATGCTCGAGGTGTTGCGTAAGCGCGCTATCGAGTTCAAGTCGACACCCTGTATCGGCCGTACACACGGCATCCACGCCGACATCACCAGCTTCGGCCTTAAGTGGGCATTGTGGTACGAGGAGATGAAGCGCAACCTTAACCGCTTTGTTACCGCCGCACGCGGTGTAGAGGTGGGTAAGATTTCGGGCGCTGTGGGTAACTTCGCCAACATCCCTCCATTTATCCAGGACTACGTATGTGAGAAGCTCGGCACCGAGAGCGCCAACATCTCTACACAGGTTATCCAGCGCGACCGCCACGCCTACTATATGGCTACGCTTGCCGTCATCGCATCGAGCATCGAGCAGATGGCTATGGAGATTCGTAACCTCCAGCGCACCGAGGTGCACGAGGTGGAGGAGTCGTTTGGCAAGGGTCAGAAGGGCTCGAGCGCTATGCCTCACAAGCGTAACCCCATCTCTTCGGAGAATATGTGTGGTTGCGCACGTGTTATGCGTGGCTATATGGCGGCATTCTACGAGAATGTGGCTCTCTGGCACGAGCGTGACATCTCGCACTCATCTACCGAGCGTATCATCCTTCCCGATGCTACGATGCTTCTCGACTATATGCTCAACCGTTTCCGTGGCATCCTCGAGAACCTTGTTGTGTTCCAGGATGTTATGATGGAGAATATCTACCGCACACGCAAGGTTATCTTCGCACAGCGCGTGATGAACGCCCTCATCGAGAAGGGCTTCTCTCGTGAGCAGGCCTACGACACCGTGCAGCCTGTAGCTATGCGTGCCATGAGCGAGCGTGCCGACTATCAGGAGCTTCTTGCCGAGACTCCTGCGGTTATGGATGTCCTTAGCCGCGAGGAGCTCGATTCGTGCTTCACGCTGGAGTACTATCTCAAGAATGTAGATTTCATCTTTGAGCGCGTAGGTATATTGTAGTCGTGCTACTGCGACGCTTTGGTCAAAATGGCGAATGGGAATGATGCGCTTAAGTGTCTCCCATCCGCCATTTATCGTGTCGGCGCCAAATTAAGGTAGTGGGGAGGATTCAGGGAGAGTTCAGAGAGTTTTCAGGGAGGGCAAGAGTTATCGCCAGATTGCCGAGGAGTTGGGGTATAAGAGTCCACAATCTGTAATAAACCTGATAAATAGGGAGTAGACATCTGTCCATTCGTCCATTACCATAGGAAAAATGGATGGATGGACAGTGGACAAACGCCACCTCCCCCACGTGGTTATATCCCCGAGTGGGTCTTTGAGCGGAGCCGCAATGTGCCCGTGCTCTCTCTTTGTCATCCTGAGCGGAGCGCAGCGTAGTCGAAGGATCTGCCGAGAGCAAAGAGCAGAGATACTATCGCCCCAATTACCAGATTCTTCACTTCGTTCAGAATGACACTCTTCCGTGGCGTCATTGCGAGAGCCGTTAGGCTCGTGGCAATCTCTTGTGTTGCTTTGTTGCAAATCATAGGGAAAAGCAACAAAGCAACAGCAACACCACCACCTACGCGAGGTTATATCCCCGAGTGGGTCTTCGACAAGGGCGCCGATATAGCCGATATGTAGTGGCTCTATTCGGTAGGGAGTACTACTCATCGCCCTTTAACCGACTTTTGCGAATAAATATTTTGCATTTGTCGCATAAATATCTATATTTGCATATACTAAATGACATGTAGTAATATAGCAAACACACATTAAAATATTAATTAACAAAATTTCTATTATGAAGAGAATTGAATTACTATTGATGACGCTTTTCGTTGTCGTGGGTCTCGCATCGTGCGATAAGGAGCCTGCTCCTACGCCCGACGTGAAGCCCGTCATCAAGGTCGATGCTACAGAAGTGACACTCGACTCGCATGGCGAGACCATTGAGATTGGCTATACAATCGAGAATGTAACTGCTGAGAATCGCAAGCAGCCCGAGATAGAGTGTCTGGCTGATTGGCTGTTGGTGGAGACTACCGAAGATAAGATTTGCCTTTCGGCCGATAAGAATCTTACCACTTCGGGTCGTATAATCAATATTGTTGTTAAGTATAATGATGCTGATAACGTAGAGATTACCGTTAAACAGCCTAATGTAGAGGTTCCACGCGAGAATCTATCTCTCGAGTTGGAGATTGCCGAGATTGGCCCTACGTCCATAACTTTTAATGTCGAGGCGTCGCACCCCGATATGACGTGGATTCCTATGGTGACATATAAGGAGTATTGGGATCAGAAGCCGAGCGACGACGAGGTGTTTGTCTCGGATTTGGCCTATTTTGAGTATATGGCTGAAAACGCTGGCATTACTCTCAAAGAGTTCCTTATGGATATGGTAGGTGTGGGCTCGCAGGAGGGTATCGAGATTGCAGGCCTTACGCCCGAGACAGATTTTGTGATATATGTCTACGGTCTTACCATCGATGGCGAGCGCACTACCGACATTGTGGCACGAGAGGCTACTACAGAGAAACCCTACGAGGGTGACATCACCTTCACGTTCGACATCAAGGAGGAGGACTACATTATGGAGTTCGTAGTAAACCCCTCGCATAAGGGCGTTAACTACTACCACGGCGTAGCCACCGAGGCCGAGATTGAGGCATGGAAGGAGTTGGCCGGTAGTGACAACCTTCGCGATGCTATACAGAAGGGTGACATCGAGGCGAATATCGACATGTTTATGAGCTATGATTTCATCGACTCGCGCAAAGATTATTTCGATATGTGCAATGTCTACGACACGGTAGATGATGGCTGGGAGCGCGTCAAGGCCGATACCAAGTATATCCTCTATGCCGCAAAATGGGATGAGAATTGTGAGCTTATCGGCGAGGTGTCGACCGCAGAGTATGTCACAGCACCTGCGGAGATGTCAAATAATGAGCTAAAGGTGGAGATTAAGGAGGTGAACCAGTCGCAAGTGACAGTAAGGGTGACAACCACTAATTATGATCCCTATGTTGTTATCCCCATAAAGTCGGAGGATATCGCAGGCATGTCAGATGAGGAGATATACACCCTGGTGACAACCAAGTACGACTACTTAGTTAGTGAGTATACCTTTAATGGAGACTATACCCATACGTTCTCGCGTATGCGCCCCGAGACAAACTACACAATTCTTGCATTTGGTAGCATGGCGGGTACGATGACTACAGAGATGATAAAAATAGAGGTGACAACGACAGCCTCTGGCGACCCACAGGATTGTACTTTCACATTTAACGTTGTGCCCAGTTCCGATACTGCTTGGCTTGAGATTGACCCCTCGGACAAGGGTCATTTCTACAACTGGCTAATATATCCAGCTGAAATTACCGCAGAGGAGGCCAAGAGCTATATCCACGACACAATTCTTAATAAGTACTACGAGGGTGACATCCCCGCATTTTCATCGTGGGAGCTTACACAGGGCTATATCACCACCACGGCCTATGATCTGCTCCCCGAGACCGACTACAAGATAGGTGTTGTTATCATGGACTATGACACTGCGGAGTTTATTACGGATATGATTTTCAGTGATGTGTTTACTACCGATGCAATGGATTATGCCGATGTGAGCATCTCTGTAGAGTGGGATGAGTACTGGGATGGCGAGGCTCTCTTTGAGTATGGCTACTCACAGTTCGAAACTTGCTCGAACGAGGCGATTGTTCCAGTGAGCGTGAATATTGAGGGTGAATACGATGAGTTCTATTTTGCAATATACAGCCGCGACTTAACCGATGAGGAGCTTTTGCCCGATGAAATGTTCTACGATGATTTAAGCTATGGTTTCTCGGCAAAGAGTCTAATCGTAGCTGTTCCTTTCGATAAGGAGATGACAGTTGTCGCAGTGGCATATGACGCGATGTATAGGCCAAGTAAATTGTTCAGAAAGCTCATATACCTGACAAAAGAAGGAGCATCTGAGCCCGAGGCATTCAAGGCATACGGTGGCGAGCCTTCAGCGTTGGCTATGCCACGACCTCTTGCTTATAACGCAGAGGGTGCCTCTATTAATAATATAAAGGTAGAGCGCAAACAGCATGTTGAGATTGAGGTTACGGAGCATGATCGCAATGCTATCGACCAGGCACGTCGCGAGGCGTTGGCAGCGGAGGTTGAGAACTTCAAAACTTCTATCGAAAAGCCTTTACGTCGAATAGCGTTCTAAGGCGTTGTATCGTCTAAATTATCGTTTGATGGGTTTCGATGACTTACGATGGTTGTCGAGACCCATTGAATGTATATTTAAACCATGTGGTGAAACTATTTTCGCGGCTGAAAAATATGTTAACGCACTGATTAATTGTAAGATAACGTTTTCACTGAAAAAAAAAGATCTTTGCGAGGTTTGCATCTAATGAAAAATTAGTATCTTTGCAAGCCCGAAAAAGTGATTTCGGGAGTTGGATTACAATAAATTAAGTATTAACTAAACTTTTAACAAAGTGGATTCAAGAAGTTACAAGACTATCTCGATCAAGGCTGAGGACGCTCAGAAGGAGTGGTTCGTGATCGACGCTACGAACGAGATTTTGGGACGTCTTGCTTCGCAGGTAGCAAAGATCCTTCGTGGCAAGAACAAGCCCAGCTACACCCCCCACACTAATTGCGGTGACTACGTTATCGTAATCAATGCGGACAAGGTGAAGCTTACGGGCGCAAAGATGACCGATAAGGTCTACACACGCTACACTGGTTTCCCCGGTGGTCAGCGTTTTGCAACACCTGAGGACTTCCTCACAGTAGGTAAGAAGCCTGAGTTCGTTGTAGAGCACGCCGTACGCGGCATGTTGCCTAAGACTCGTTTGGGTGAGGCAATTATGAAGAATTTGAAGGTTTATGCTGGCGCAGAGCATCCTCACGCTGCACAGAACCCCAAGGAGATTAAGTTAAACGAGATTAAGTAAGAATTATGGAAGTTGTAAACACCGTAGGTCGCCGTAAGGCAGCTGTTGCTCGCGTATTCGTGAAGCCCGGCACAGGTAAGATTACAATCAACCACAAGGAGCTCGAGGTATACTTCCCCTTGCACATTCTCCAGTATGAGGTAAAGCAGCCTTTGATGGTTACTAACACTTTGGAGAACTACGACGTTACTATCAACCTCGTAGGTGGTGGTATCAAGGGTCAGGCCGAGGCTGCCCGCATGGGTATCGCTCGTGCACTCTGCCAGATCGATGCAGAGATGCGTCCTGTATTGAAGAAGAACGGCTTCCTCATGCGTGATTCACGTGAGGTTGAGCGTAAGAAGCCCGGTCAGCCCGGCGCACGTCGTAAGTTCCAGTTCAGTAAGCGTTAATCCTTACCGACCTACTTTCGGCAAAAGCACAATCTGGGTTCTAAACACTGCGGACTACGCCTTGCAATATAGGTGTGCTGCCACAGCGGTTGCCCGATTGCGATTAAACCAGCAAGAACTACTCCTCGGTGGAGACTTACTTGCAGGTTGATTAAAGAGTTAAAACAAAAAAAACTTAAAGAAAATGTCAACACGTACAGATTTTAACACACTGTTGGAGGCCGGCGTACACTTTGGTCACTTGAAGCGCAAGTGGAACCCCAAAATGGCTCCATATATCTTCATGGAGAAGAACGGTATCCACATCATCGACCTCCACAAGACAGCTATTAAGCTTGATGAGGCAGCTGCAGCTTTGAAGCAGATCGTAAAGAGCGGTCGTCGCGTATTGTTCGTAGCTACAAAGAAGCAGGCTAAGGAGATCGTAGCCGAAAAGGTAGCAGCCGTAGGTATGCCTTACGTTACAGAGCGTTGGGCAGGCGGTATGCTTACAAACTTCCCCACTATACGTAAGGCCGTTAAGAAGATGGCTACCATCGATAAGATGACCAACGACGGCACTTTCGACAATTTCTCAAAGCGCGAGAAGCTTCAGATCGCTCGTCAGCGTGCTAAGCTTGAGAAGAACCTTGGTTCTATCGCAGACCTTAACCGTCTTCCCGCTGCATTGTTCGTTATCGACGTACAGAAGGAGATGAACGCCGTTAAGGAGGCTAAGCGTTTGAGCATCCCCGTATTTGCAATGGTTGATACTTGTTGTGATCCTACCGACATTGATTACGTAATTCCTGCAAATGACGATGCTGCAAAGTCAATCGCTACCATCCTTGATGTAGTGTGCGCAGCTATCGCTGAGGGTGCTGAGGAGCGCAAGCTCGAGAAGGAGAAGGAGGCTCAGGAGGCTGAGGCTCAGGAGGGCGCAAAGCAGGCAAAGCCCCGCATCAAGAAGGCTGTAAAGGCTGCTGTTGATGCTGAGGAGGCTACTGTTGCTGAGGTTGTTGCTGCAACTGAGGAGGCTAAGGAGGAGTAATCCTTTAGGAAGTTTCTCAATGCCTATATGGCAAACATTACCGAGGCGGGTAGGCATAAGGCCCGCTCGCCACGGTTTTTTAATTATCATTAACGAATTAAAACATTTTGAGATATGGAAATCAAAGCAGCTGATGTAATGAAGCTCCGTAAGATGACCGGTGCTGGTATGATGGATTGCAAGAAGGCTCTTCAGGAGGCTGAGGGCGATTTCGACCGCGCTAAGGATATCATCCGCGAGAAGGGTAAGCTCGTTGTAGCAAAGCGTTCTGATCGTACTGCTACTGAGGGTGTTGTTGTAACTAAGATCGTTGGCCAGAAGGCTTATATCCTTTGCCTCGCTTGCGAGACTGACTTCGTTGCAGCTAACGTAGAGTTCGGTGCTTCTGCAGACGCTATCTTGGAGGTTGCTGTTGCTAACGACGCAGCAGATCGCGACGCTCTTATGGCAGCAAAGAACGAGGCTGGTAACACTGTAGAGGAGATGGTAACCGAGAAGTCTGGCCAGACTGGTGAGAAGGTAGAGCTCGCTTACTACGCTCGTATCGAGGCTCCCTACTGCGTAGCTTACGTTCACTTCAACAAGAAGCTCGGTACTATCCTTGGCTTCAACAAGGCTATCGACGAGGATACTGCAAAGAAGGTGGCTATGCAGGCAACAGCTATGGCTCCCATCTCTATCGACGAGAACGACTGCCCCGCAGACCTCGTTGAGAAGGAGAAGACTATCCAGATGGAGATGATGAAGCAGGATCCTAAGAACGCTAACAAGCCTGAGGCTATCCTCGAGAAGATCGCTGAGGGTAAGATGCGTAAGTTCTACGAGGAGAACACTCTTCTTAACCAGTGTGTAGTTGGTGAGAAGGAGTCTATCCGTGAGCTTATCCAGAAGGCAGACAAGGAGGCTACTGTTGTGGCTTACAAGCGTTTTGCTCTTGAGGCATAATCATTTTCGATTATAAGGCAGCATCTACTGCCGCTAACAAAAAGTCCCGACAATGGGTCGTACGCTCAAGTACTACCCATCGTCGGGATTTTTGCCGAGCGTTGTATCTACTACCTTCTAATTAAAAAAATAAATGGAAAGAGTCCGGTGCAATACCGAACTCTTTACCAGTAAAATTCTTTTTTTTACCGCCCATCTTTTTGGGGTCAGTACAGTGTCAGCCCCTTTTTAAAGTGCGTTGGAGGTATTTTTTTTATATTAGTGATAGCTCAGAGTGTGTTATGGTCACACTTGCGCTTCTGCCACTATAATCACTATACGTATAAGTGATATTATACTCGGCCTCGACGCAGAGCTCAATCATTGTTTTTAGATTATCGTCCACGCGAGCCAGTGACTGTAGTTCTTCGAAAACAAGATCTGTAGCAGTGCTGCCTAAGATGTTGATGCCGTCAATCACATTTGAGTCTTCTGACAAGTAGCTGAAAACTACGCTTTTACCAGAGATATATACTCTGTCGCATATTAGTCCGTTACCTACATTGAATGGGCACTGCTGATTGACTTCCTCAACTGCCTCTTCAATAGCCGATGATGCCATCTCCTGGCAAGAGTTCAATGAGACGAGTGAAAGTATGGCTACAACGGCAGCAACACTCGTACGAATAATTTTAGTAATGTTTTTCATGGTGTTTAATGTTTTATGAGTTAGTTGCTACAAATTTAATAATAAAATTCCCAAATACCTCATATATAACAAAAAAAAGACTATGCTATACATCTGTATAACATAGTCTGTAGCGTTGAAAATGTCGTTCCTATAGTAGGCGGTTTGTGCGCTCGTCGGGGAATACAACCTTGGGCTGGAAGGTCTTAGCCTCCTCGAAGTCCATAAAGCCGTAGCCCATAATGATGACGATGTCGCCCACAGCAGTCTTACGCGCTGCGGCACCATTGAGACAGATGCAGCCACTGCCACGCTCACCCTTGATGACGTAGGTCTCAATGCGCTCGCCATTGTTGTTGTTAACGATCTGCACCTTCTCGCCCTCGATAAGACCTGCGGCATCCATCAAGTCCTCGTCGATGGTGATGCTGCCTACGTAGTTTAGATTCGCCTCCGTAACGCGTACGCGGTGAATCTTCGATTTCATTCTCTCAATAAACATGTTTGGGTCAGTTTTCTCGTTACTTTATGCGGATGTTGTCGATAAGGCGAATCTCACCTGCCTGAATGGCGCAACATCCCTGAATACGCTCTGAATCCTCCCAGCGCTCCACCTTCTGCATAGTGCGGGCATCCACAGCCTCGAAGTAGATGGTCTTCAAAAGAGGGTTAGAGTCTATTGTCTCTGTTACCCACTTGGTGAGCTCCGCAGGACTCATAGATGTCATCTTCTCGGCGCACTGCTTGATGGTGGCGTAGATGTGAGGTGCGGCCTTGCGGTGCTCGGGAGTAAGCAGCTCGTTGCGTGACGATAGGGCAAGGCCATCCTCGCCACGTACGATGGCGCACTCGACAATCTCAAGGTCGAACTTAAGCTGCTCGACCATAGCCTTGATTACGGCAATCTGCTGGAAGTCCTTCTCGCCGAAGTAGGTACGCGCTGGGCGTACAAGCGTAAAGAGACGGCTAACGACCTGTGCTACGCCATTGAAGTGACCAGGACGTGTAGCTCCCTCCATCACCTTGTCGATAAGGCCGAAGTCGAACTCACGTGTGTCGGGCTCGGGGTAGATGTCCTCAACTGAGGGCATGAATACGATGTCGGCACCTGCTGCCTCCAATACGGCGCAATCAGCCTCGGGAGTGCGGGGGTAGTTCTTGAGGTCGTTCTTATCGTTGAACTGTGTGGGATTTACGAAGACGCTTACAACAACGGTGTCGTTCTCGCGGCGTGCGCGCTCCACAAGTGAGCGGTGGCCTGCGTGTAGTGCGCCCATTGTGGGCACGAAGCCAACGCCCTTAGGCTGGCAGTTGGCCAAAGCTGCATTTAGTTCAGCTACGGTGTTTACTACTTTCATACTCATCTGTAAAATGATGCGACAAAGTTACAAACTAAAATGAAGATAACAAATAAACGCTCCTAAAAAATAGACTTACAGCCCAGAAAAGTGCCGTTTCTTCGCATATAGTGATAGATTTCACTCCGACAACCCATCTATATAGGTGAAATTGCAAATATTATGAGACGGCTATTGCTTATATTTACATTTGTTTTGGCGTTTATGGTCTCTGCTACAGCGCAGGATGACTACTATAGACGAAAGGCCGACGGCTACACTCGCGAGGCGGAGTACTATCAGAGTAAGGCTGATGGCTATCGTCGCGAGGCAGAGTATCGCCTTAAGCGTGCCGAGGATTACCAGCGAGAGGTGGCCTACTACACTCGCCAAGGTGATTTGGATCGCGCCGAGACCTACTCACGTTATGCCGAGAACGAGATGGATAAGTACCAGACACAGATGCGATACGCAGCAGAGGCCGACGAAAAGGCTGCAATGTACCTGCGATGGGCAGCAGATGCCTTAAGTAAGATGTAAAATGATAATTTAATAGGATAGAGATATACCTAATAATTATATAGTTAAGTGATTGTTTAACTGTTTATAAATTAGGAACCATGTAATAGATAGCATTGACACTGACGCGCCAGGCGTGTTGGGTCACATAGGAGATTTAGATTAGATATAGATTTTGAACACAACATTTAAGTTGATATACAACTATGGAACAGATTATTGGACGCTATTGTAAGGATTGCGTCGTATATTCAGATACTTTGGAACAGGATGCACGTAGCATCATCTACGGATTCGTTAACCACCCTATGTTCGAGGGTAGCCAGATACGAATCATGCCCGATGTCCACGCGGGTAAGGATATTGTCGTGGGCTTTACAGCACCGTTCCGTGATTCGGTTAACCCCGATCACATCGGTGGCGATATCGGCTGCACGGTTAGTACAACCATCACGCGTACTGCGGTAAACCCCGATAACTATGCAGAGATTGAGCGCCGAATTAGAGAGCAGGTTAAGTTCGGTATGACCTCACAGGATCGTACCCGTTTTAAGAATGCCGAATTCTATGCACATCTTAAGACACGCCTGCAGGAGGCACAGCTCGCATGGAGCGAGTACGTAGACAATGCCGATGTCTCGGAGCGAGGTGTGGAGAAGCTGCTTAATCGCGTGGAGATGAACGCACAGACGTTCTATCGCCAGATTGGTACTGTAGGTGGTGGTAACCACTTCGTCGAGATTGGTATTACGCCCGAGGGTAACTACGCCGTTACGGTGCACTGTGGTAGCCGTAACTTCGGACAGAAGGTCTGGAAGTATTGGCACACGGTGGCTCATAACCCAACGTTTAACCATCCAGCAGGTGGCTATCTCGCGGGTGATTGCATGAAGGGCTATATTACCGATATGGTTATCGCACAGGCCTATGCCGAGTTCAACCACATGATTATCCACCGTTTGATTAACGAGGTGTTCATGTCGATTGAGGGAGGCTTGGATATTGAGGAGCAGATTGTTACAACACACAACTACATCGACTTCAAGGGTCGCATGATGCGTAAGGGTGCTGTGGCATCACTTAAGGGAGAGAAGCTTGTTATCCCATTCAATATGCGTGATGGCTTGATTATCTGCTCGGGTAAGTCTAACCCCGATTGGAACTGCTCTGCACCACATGGTGCTGGCCGTTTGATGTCGCGCTCGATGGCTAAGGAGCTTATCGATATGGAGGAGTATAAGAACTCTATGGAGGGTATCTTCTCTACCTCGGTGCAGACCGATACCATCGACGAGAGCCCAATGGCCTATAAGGATCCACGCGAGATTCTTGAGGCTATAAAGGATACGGTAGATGTGCTCTACTTTGTTAAGCCCGTTATTAACATGAAGAGCCGTAGCGACGATTTGGTTACAGACGAGGAGCAGGACTAATATCCTCAATTATTAGTAGGGAGGCTGAATAAAAAGTGTATTTTGTCGTTATGCTCGCCCTCAAAATGCTCATTTACGCTTAAGTAAACTCCGCTTTTTCGGGCTTCGCATGCCTAAAACTACATCTTTTTATTCAACCTCATGTAAAACGGGATGGCTAATTTACTTTTTAGTCATCCCCTCTCTTTTTTTGTCTGCGATCCAAGCATTATTTTTTTGCGTGAAAAATACATAAAATATTTGGAGGATATGAAAATTATTCTTATCTTTGTGTAAATAATGCGCAATAAGATTATGAACGAACAGAAATTTTGTTATAAGTATCCACATCCGTCAGTGACGACAGACTGTGTAATTTTTGGATTTGATGGCGTGAGAATCAAGGTGCTCTTGATTGAGCGTGGCGTTGAGCCATATAAGGGTAAGTGGGCATTGCCTGGCGGCTTTATGAAGATTGATGAGAGTGCCGATGAGTGTGCACGACGTGAGTTGGAGGAGGAGACGGGCCTTAAGGCAGCCTCGGTGGAGCAGTTTCACACCTTTACGGATGTTAACCGCGACCCCCGTGAGCGAGTGATAACCATTGCCTATTACGCCCTGGTTAAGCTCTCGGAGGTGCATGGCGGTGACGATGCCTCTAAGGCACAGTGGTTTAGCGAGGAGGATATTCCGAGTTTGGCATTTGACCACGACCGTATCCTACGCATGGCGCTTAACCGTCTTAAGGAGCGTATATGCTTTGAGCCTATTGGCTTTGAGCTACTGCCCGAAGTCTTTACTATGCCCGAGCTTCAGAACTTGTACGAGGCTATCTTGGGTGTTAAGTTCGACCGCCGCAACTTCTATAATAAGATGCTTAAACTTGGCATCCTAACAGAGGCGGAGCAGCGCTTGGCAACAACGCCACGCCGCACACCAACGAAGTATCGCTTCAATGCCGAGAAGTATGCCGAGCTAAAGCAGAAGGGCTTTAGACTGGAGTTTTAGTTAAATGAGATTTGTAATGTGATGATAAAAGATAGAGTTAGGGGCTCGCTCATGGCGGGTGCTATGGGTGATGCCTTAGGATATGTCGTTGAGTTTATGCCAAGACAGGCTATCGTTGCGCGATATGGTGAGCGTGGTATTACACAGTATGAGCTCGATGGCGGAGTAAAGGCACTCATAAGCGACGATACGCAGATGACGCTATACACAGCAATCGGCCTCACTAATGCCAAACAGAAGGGTATTGAGCCCAAATACGCTATTGCTCAAGCCTATATTGAGTGGCTTAACACTCAACTAAAAAAGGGCCCTAAGGGCAAGGAGGATTGCTGGATAAGCAAGGAGCGAGAACTATATAGCCGTCGTGCACCGGGCTTTACCTGTATGTCGGCACTTAGTCAGTTGGCAAAGGGCGGTGAGCCAATTAACGATAGTAAGGGATGTGGCGGCATTATGCGTGTTGCACCCATTGGCCTCTATGGCGCAGTTGGTGGCCGCATGACTATCGAGGAGGTCGGACGCTTAGCTGTTGATGCCGTGGAGCTCACGCACCAACATCCGCTTGGCTACCTCTCCTCGGCACTATTCGCCATGTTTATCTATAGGGTTGTACAGCTCCCCGTGGAGTACCTCAAGGCCAATATTGGAGATGTCGCTTGCGAGACGCTGGATGTGCTCGACTCGCTCTACGATGGTAGGTTTGATACGTCGAGAGCCGCTCTACGCTCACTTACCGAGATGGCTCTTAGTCTCGCACGCACCGATATGTCAGATGCCGATGCAGTGAAGCAGCTTGGTGAGGGCTGGACTGGTGATGAGGCGTGGGCTATTGCTCTGTACTCTGCGGTGCGACATGTCGACAGTGTTGAGATGGCTATAGAGGCAGCCGTTAATCACAACGGTGATAGTGACTCTACAGGCTCGGTGTGTGGCAATATCATAGGTGCCATACATGGCTATGAACATCTTAAGATGCGTAATATCTTCTGTCCCGAGGGACATACCTTAGAGGATAGCCTCGAGCTCTCGAGAGTTATTCTCCGTGTCGCGGACACACTAATTGAATAAACGTAATATGAGTAATTATAGATGATGGCGGAGCGTTAGTTCCGCCATCGTTTTTGTAGAGATATTTAGGCGCTACTTACGAAACGATATGTTTATATGGAAAAAGGTCGCTGAAATTTTGAAATTTTATGCAAAAGTTTCTATATTTATGGTGGTATTAACGTGTAATGCCGAAACCGATTATAGAGAATAGAGACAGAATATATAAAAGTCTATGGCAGATAAAATATTGAAAGAGCTTAATGGACTACCTATATTTAGGATGTCGCTTGGCTCGAAGGAGTTGTTTCACAGTAACTTCTTGGAGTATCTTTGGAGTGTTGATAGCGATAGATTAAAGAATATGATAAATAAGTTGTTGGGTAAGAATGTACTCAATAACGACAGTTATATATTGAGCCGCGAAAAAGAGAACTTCGATTTGTGTATATATCACAAAGACTCCAAAGGAAAAACCATCTACGATGTCATAATCGAAAATAAAGTGAAGAGCATACCATCTAAGCAGCAATTAGACGACTATGTAGATAAGGTGATGCATGGTACTCCTTGCTACTTGCTCCTCTCACTTATCGAAAACTTCTGTGACCGTCAAGAGGTTGAAGATGAAGAGGTATGGAAGATTGTAAACTATGATACGCTACATAAGGTTATAAGAGAACACTATCAAGGCATAGGAGGTAAAGATCAAACATATATCGATGATTATTGCTCTTTTATCTCCAGTATGCATGACTTGCAGAAGCAGATCGTATCTGGCAACTTCGAGGGTGAAGAGCTATGGTCAGATTATGGCCTATACAAAAAGTATCGTCTCCACGACCTATATATCAAGTTGCGAGGATTGAAGTTTATAGAATTACTCAAGAATAGATTAGCAGCTGAGGGGTTATCGGCGACGGTAGTATCAGTTGGAGGATTCAGGTTTCGAGAACTATGGGGGCATACTGTGCCTGAGAATAGGGTAGATGTATATCTGAATTGGAATGTTTTTAATGCTGTAGGACAGATAGCTGCATATGTGTACAATGGTGAGAACGAAATATATGAGATAGTCATACAGGGCTATCAGTATAGGCATGGTATAAACTACTATGACGAGCAACGACCAAATATCACATTGGATGAAATTTGGGAAGAGGTTAAGGAAAAAAACTTTATATCTTGCATTAAACACGATGGCAATAAGAACAAGAATCACTGTCAATATAACCCCGACTATGTTTATGTATACAATAAAATCACCTCTCAGATGACTGTTGAACATCTACTGCAAAGAATGGTTGACGATATAGGAGAACTGTGTAACCACTGAAACTAAATATGGCTGTCCCGCCGAGGACAGCCATTATTCGTATTATGGTTATTTAGAGTGCTTTAGTCAATCACTGGAGAGGTTGGCTGAAGCCTGATTACGATGTCGTAGATAGGCTCCTTGCCGTCGAAACCGGTCAATGAACTATCGCGGCTACCAAACGTATTGAGGTAGACAACCACCTCCTTGTTATCCTCCTTCACCTTGTCGGCCTTGATGTTGATGTAGCTAAAGAAGGTGCCATCCTCGGTCTCCTCCATCTGCACGGTATGTGGTGCAGTCTTGAAGTACTCCTTCCAGTCAGGCGTTGAACGCTCCTCATCGACATGGAAGCTAAATAGATTACGTGCCAAGTCGGTTTCAGGCTCTTCGATGTAGTATACCTCGAGGCGGAAGCTGTCTGTCTCCGAGGCGTTGACAACAATCTCACTCTGCTTAAATGCGTAGGTGCTGCTACCTGTGTAGATCTCTGCATCATTGTTGTCGCAGGCAACAAACGCCAATGCCATAAGGCACAAAATAAGGTTTCTCATAGACTTTAAGTATTAATTGATTAGCTTTGTGACGTCCACATTTAGATTGATGGTGTATACCTTGTCAAACTTGTCAACAAGCAAGGCCTTTGTCCACTTCTCTGGGGTTTCGGCGTCGGTGGTTACAACATTGATGTTTAGAGCATATTCCGTCTCCGAGGTCTGCTGAAGACTCTCTACGTATGTGTCGTATATGCCACGCGCCGTGTAGCCATAAGCTATAATCATCGTGTACTTAGTAAAGTCGACAGTGGGGTAGCCCTCGCCAGCCTCCGATGCGATGTATCTCTTAAGCTCCTCATCGCTATTGACGATGATAACGCTGTTGTTGCCATCAGGGAGCTGCCACTCGCACTCTGTGCCCCATAACGAATACTCCATATATGGAACATCCGTAGGCTCTTCGGTAGTGCTGTCTGGGTGCTTGGTGACAACCACTGAGGTTTTACAAAGGAGCTCGCCACGATCTGCGTCGACAACCTCAATCACGAAGTTGTTGTATGGCTCATCGAGGTACGCTCGCTCGGGTGCAAACGTAAACTCGAAGGGCATCTTCAAGCCCGCTACAGTTGTGTTGTAGCTCTTGAATAGGATGAAATTGTTGTGTAGCACTCTAATCTCACATTCTCCACGGAATCCGCCCACATAGCCTCTGCATAGATACGTATGCTTGGTGAATGGCTCGTTATTCGCGCTGGTGTTGTTAGTGATGACAGTCTCGTCGATGCACTCTATGGTTACGTTCGATAGCATCGCCTCTTTGCCATTTACACCAATCTCCAACTCACACGCGACAAATGCTAACGCGACCAGACCGTATAGTAGTCGTTTCATGATTTTTTTGATGCTATTTATTAGAAGTTTACGGCTATGCCCAACGACACGGTGTGCATCTTGATATTGGCCGTTGTCGTTATATTTGTGTCGAGCTCAGGGAAGCTGATGTCGACAGATGTTGGGAAGAGGTTGAAACCGTAGCGCATAAATAGCGATAGACGACCGATGTCAACACCAACAGCTGGCGCGAGGTAGAATCCTGTGTCGAGGGTGTCCGTAACGCTAAGACCTGTACGTAGCGATAGGAATGGCGATCTGCCGCTCTTCAGTGGCGAGTACTTCGTCTCAAGGAAGATGGGCACGTTCAAGGCGTAGTAGTAGCTGTTGATGTCCACATATACGCCTACACCGAGACCCATTGCCACGCCGTGTCCTAAGCGACCGCCGTGTACGGTAGTAAAGCCGATATTGCTACCGCCGCCACCGCCGCTGAGTAGAACGCCTCCTTCGGCCTCGACGTTACCCCAGTATCCCGTTTTGTGGTAGTTGTACTTTGTCTGCTGTGCCTCGGCATCGGTTGCAATAGCTACTAATGTAACCAATAGAATAAGAATAGTTTTCTTCATAATTGGATATGTTTTATTGATAATTACACACTCTCTTTATATATAACGTCTGTAACTTAGTTTTGTTACACGCACGTGCTAAAAATATCGCTTTATTTATACGCTTAACGGACTCTTCCGTTTGCGCCTACAAATTTACCCCCCCCCTTGAATTTTCCAAATATTTAGGCTAAAAAGTTTATTCTAACCCTTAAAATTTTAGCATATTGCATAAATATGAAGTGCTAATAATATTGCTTTTTATTCGTTGCCATCATCGTTTTCGACATACTTGCTTATACTCTGTACATCGACACGGCGACGACCAAAGTTCCATGATAGACCTATAAATTAGTATTATAAAGTATCTCATCATATCATGTTTATTTGTTTGCGCTTAATGATTCTAAGCACAAAATTATCAGGAAAAAGTTTTACACAGCAAAAAAATACCTGCGATTTTTAATGCGTAATTCACTGTAAATCAGCACGTGTTAAAAATATTTGTTTTGCAGTGTAACCCAAAAGTTTTACAAACCTACTTTTCGAGCATATCTCTGAGGAAAATCGAAAGATTTGTATCACTCTCGGTCAAGCCGAGCTTGTGTCTGATGTCGGCACTATGGTGATAGTGGCGCGGCTGGCTTGTGTATGCTTTGATATCCTTACCCTTTAAGCCAATTGCATACAAACAGCAGATGTCTATCTCCTCGTCGGTCAAGCCTCGCTCCTTGAGTGTGGTGATAAACTCGGGATTGTTACCCTCGATAGTGAGGCGTGTCGACTCGATAAAGCTCTCTTTGTCGGCCAGCAATGATTCTAACTCCTCATAGGCCTTTTTGTTAGCAGATGTAGTGCCAGTAATCTGCGATATGATGACCTTATTTAGCACATCGAGTCGCGCCTTAATAACGCTTTTCGCCTCCTCCTTAATGCTTGAGTCCTCGACCATCTTTGTTAGTGCATCACGCTCGGCAACAGCATCTGCATACAACTGCTCATACCTCTGTTTCTCAACCTCTAACTCCCTGTTCTTTGCGCGGGTGATTTGCAGTCGTCGGCGGATAATCAGAATAACCAGTATTGAGCTAATCAAAGCTACGACACATGCCAATATTATAATAGTACGCCTATTCTTTGCCTCGGTCTCCTTAGCTTTTGCCATCTCCAAGTTATGACGCTCCTCGACAAATTTGGTGTCTTGTTGCATTATAGCCCAGGTGGTACTATCTGATACGACCATATACTCTTTCCATGCTCTTAGAGACTCTTCGTATCGTCCTAATCTCTCATAAATCTCAGATTTTAAGGCCTTGTACTTTATCTCCTCAGACGAATTTTTATAGTTTTTGTATTGTTCGATTGCTTGCAGAGCATCTTCATATTGACCTAATCTAATATACGCATTGGTCAGTGTAAGCCAATCTACGCTCTCTGCAGGAATAGTATTAAGGTACTCTTTTATGACATCTTTAATTTCAGCATCGGTGCCACAATCTTCGAGATATGTTATATAAGATGAGTAGAAACCACATAACAAAGGAAAACTCATAATCTCCCTTAGTTGCTTACACTCATCAATATATGGCAAAGCATTTTCAGGCTCATTTTTTAAGGTATATCCGTTAACTATAAGGATTAAGCAATGTACATAACTATGATGCCTTTCAGCCTGTTTGAAGTATGATGCAGCCGTTTTATTTGTTTCAATAAAGCTGTCCCACTCATATAACGAATAATAGATTGAGCCTCGATTAAAATATATTCGAGCCTTTGTTAATATATCATCCGATTCTTCACCTTCAGAAATTGCTTTTACAAAAGACTCCATCGCCGCAGCATCATTGCCTGCATTCTGATAGATACGACCTTGATAAAAGTAGGTGCGCAACTTATCCGTTGCCGAGCCATTATCTTCGTAATAATCAATAGCGGGCTGCAGAACCTCAAAGTCGGTCTTGTCGATATAGTTTTTATCAAGGGCCATAGAGAGTAACAAGGCATGTTTAGCTCGCTCCTCGTCGTTAGCCAACTCCTCATTGTCAATACCTTGCAGTACCACTAATGCGCTATCGGGTCTCTCTTCAATATATGACTCCACCTGCGCGAGTGTATTCCAATGCTCGGAGTACTCGGTACACGAAGCAAGGGAGAGTAATACGATTAGTATGATGATATATCGTTTCATTGAATTACCCCTTTCGTAATTGATATGTTTTGTTTGATTATACACACTCCTTATTTATAACGTTTATGGCTCGGTTTTGTTATACAGTGCACATTAAAAATATTGCTTTATTTATACGTTTAACGGACTCTTCCGTTTGCGACTACAAATTTACCCCCCCCCATGAATTTTCCAAATATTTAGGCTAAAAAGTTTATTCTAACCCTTAAAATTTTAGCATATTGCATAATTATGTTGGGCGTTTTATATGCGTCGTGTAGGGGCATAGTTACAGCAAGTACGGCGGCTAATGCCACCGTACTTGACCGAAAAAAAATACTAATGCTTATTGCTCGATGTTTAGTCCTGAGGTTATAACTTGCCCATCTCCCACGTGCGATATATTGAAGCTATCGGCTGTGCCCGAATACCTGAGGATGCCACTGCCAAATGTGGTAATGTCGAGCTGATGACACTTGACGTTAATGTCGGAGTTCTCAACACCCATGGTGTTATGTTCAACAAATGTGGCGGAGATATCGCCTACGATTGATAGCTGACCTGAGTTGGTGATGGCAAGCGAGGTTGTTGTGTAGTGCTCAACCATGGATAGCAGAGTGCCGAAGTTGGTTATATCAATCTTTACATCGGCAGTGATAGCCTTGCCCTTGATATACATAGTGCCTGCGTTGATAATTTCGAGGCTCTTAGCATATCTTTCGTTCTCGAAGTCTATAGTCATATCCGAGAAGTTGGCTACGTAGTTGATGCAAGAAGAGGGTACTCGTACGTTGATACGTTGTAGCGACCCGAGTTGCAGCAGTTGTCTGCGTGTGACCTCCTCGTCGCGCTCGCTGATAGATAGCATCTCGCGATTTATCTCGAACTTGATATATGGCTCGACCGTCTCGGGATACTCTATGGTGATGGTGTCGCTACTCTCCGCAGTGATGGTGAGTGCTACGGGAAGTGTTGAGTGTATCTGCTCGAGCTGCATATGCTCAATGGTTGTGGTCTTATATGATGTGTCGCACGAGTTGATTGCGGTAATCTGCTGAGCATTAATGCTCACGCATAGCGACATGAGTGCTTCGAATATAAATATGCTCTTTTTCATTGTTACTTCTGTATTAGCTCCGATGTGCGGATGGTTGTCTTACCCAGTGAGTTGATGGTGATGTTGCCGGCAGTACCCTTATAGCTGATGATGCCCTCGCCCTTGGCGAACACCTCAAGTGATTCGCAGTCGACGGTGAGTCGGGTGCTATCGATGCCAAGGCTCGAGTGCTTGATATGCTTTGCGGTGGTGGTGCCGTCGATGTAGAGGTAGCCGTTGTTAAACAGCTGTAGATTGTCGGTATTCCACTCCTCCACCTCGCAGGTCATTGTGCCCGTAGTGTGTATCTTGATAGACTCCTTGGCTGTGATGCTCTTGGCAATTATAGAGAGCGAGTAGCCAGAGTTGGCAAGCATTAACTCGTCGGCAAATCGGTCGCTCTCAACGAATACTTCGGTATCTTGTGTGCTTAGTATGTAGCACAGCTTCGAAGATGACACGGTGAGGTAGATGGGTGTATCGGCACTGAGTATCGTCTTTTTAGGGGCTTTCTGAAAACCGTCGCGGCCAATGCTTAGCTTCGTGCCATCGTTGATGCCGTAACGTATGTATCGGTGCTCATCCATAGGGTAGCTAATCTCGATGTGACCCTCCTCGCCATCGACTAAGCGTAGCTCAACGGGGAGGGAGCAGTTTATCTGAGTGAGCTCCTCGCACGTGAGTTCCTTGGTGATGTAGTCAATCTCGCCTGCACCGACACTGCGCTTCTCGATGCGTGCCTGTGCGTTTGTTGTGGTTATTGCCGCCAGTAGCAATACGGCCATTATAATCATTCGTTTCATAATCTCGCTGCGGTTAAAAGTTTACTCATCCTCTCGGTAAATTGTCTGGACGTTTACTACGACCACGTCTCCAGTCACGGAGATGTTGTAGATGCGCTTGGGATCGAGCCATATGGCTGTGGCAATGTAGATGTTACGCTTGTCGCTCTCCTCCGACACCTCAGCCGTCTGGATGTCTGTTTTAAAGGCCTCGACAAACTGCTTGGCGAGCTCTTTGTTGTCGCGTATGACCACCTCAGTGACGCGCTTTATAATCTCCCCAGTATCGGGGTCTCGCTTTACGGCCGTTCGCTTGGTACACATATAACCACTGCGTGAGCCTCCAATATCTCGATTGACGAGCGCATCGATATGCTCCTGGGCGCTACCCTCGGCAACGGATGCAATGGCAAACATCGCTATAATTAATAATCGTTTCATTGTTACTCGCTTTTAACTGTTTTTTTAGGTTCATATTTGGTTTTAGAGTACTCTCAAAGTCTGCTATATATCGGCCCAAGCAAGTAGCTCGTTGGCTCGCTGCTCCATTGCGTCAGCACGCGCTAATACAGCCTCAATATCCTTGTGGATGTAGTCAATATCGTCGTTGCGAATGCCGTTCTCTACCACGTAGCTACCCTCGTAGATGTTAGTTGGTGTGTATGTCGGCTCGGCATCGGGCCATAGCACTATGCCCAGCACAATGGCCACGGCTGCTGCTACACTCCAACCACCAAGGCGTAGCGCCATAGAGCGTCGAAGGTGGTGCGGAGCTACTGGGGCTGGGCTCTGCTCCTCTACAACTGCAGCCTCGGGCATACCTGCCGCGTACCACGCAAACATCTCTTTAAGTTCGCTCCACTCCTCTGGCACGTCGTTCGTGGCAAACCAGTCGTATAGCTCGCGCTCCTCACTGTTTGAGGTGCGACCCTCGAGAAACTTCTCAACAAGCTCCTCTATATGTTCGCAACCATGTGGGTTATGTTTCGCTCTATCCATTTTTGCGTTGTTTGAATTGTTCGAGTATCGCACGTCGTGCTCTACTGAGGTTTTGATATATTGCATCGTGGCTCATCTGCACTGCGGAGGCTATCTCCTCGACCTCCATACCCTCGATATGCTTCATTCGCAGTATCATCTGCTGCTTCGAAGGGAGTGAGTCTATCGCCTTAAGAAGCTCGTCGATGCGGTCGTCTGGCTGTAGCTCCTCGCTGTATAGCACTCGCTCGTTTAGCTCCGTAGTTCGATGTCGATGGTGGTGGCGTAGCACGTTTAGTGCAAGGTGTTTGACTACCACAGTGGCGAGCGCTTCGATGTTGCGATACTCCGAGAGCCTATCGCGCATTGAGTAGAGCTTGATGAGCGCCTCCTGCACGACATCCTCCGCCTCGTCGCCATTAGCGATTAAGCTACGTGCGGTGGTGAGTAGCCTTGCGCGACTGCGTGCTGCAAATATTTCAAACTCTTGTGTTGTCATTTTCTGCTGTTCTCTGCACTATAGACACCAAATGTTCGGTTTTCTGACATCAAGACTAAAAAAAATGCCCCGCGCTTATCGTACACGGGGCGTTGAGCGTGGCTATTATCCTAAATGTTAATTCTTCTTGCCATAGTTCTCTACTATCCACTCCCATACCAAATCGCGGTCTGGGTCGTTAAGTTCAATCTCTACATCGGGGTAGATATACTCCTTGTCCATAGCTGCGCGGTTTGGACGCACAAAGTGCTTGTGGCTTACGGTGATAAGCGTAGCCGTGTTAGGTAGTTGGCCATAGAGCACATCGCCATAGTGTGAGGGGCGACCTCCAGATACTTCGCCAACGATTATGCCTATGCCGTTGTCGCGTGCCATGGTGAGCAGTATGGTAGAGCTACTAAACGAGTCCTTGCCTTGGATGAAGACTACGTTACCTCTGAATATGCGCGCGTCGTCGAAGTTGTAGACGTGCTTCGATGGGTCTTGTGGCGCTGTGTAGTCAATCTCCTTGTTCCACGATGAGTTGTCGAACTCCTTAGGGTTATATACCGTGCCCATCTCGAGTGGCTTGCCATCGACGGTAAACTCGCGGTAGTAGGGGTAGTGCTCCGCAAGTAGCTCCGACATGCGCAACTCCACCGATACCGACTCTGTGTCGCGGTGGGGGTGTAGCCACGAAAGCAATACGTCGCCAAGGGTGCTGTTGCCACCGCCGTTGTATTGTAGGTCTACGACAAGTGTCTCAATGCCTTTTGCGCTCATCTCAGCCATCATCTCTGCGACTAACTCGTCGAAGCGTGCCAACTGTGGATATTGAGGATAGGTGAGTCTGTCGGCAAACTGGTTGAATTGCAGGTAACAGATACCCTCCTTGTCGTATATCTGATAGTCGAAGAGTACGTTACGCTGAGCTGTAACGCGATTTGCGGCATTTCTCTGTAGGAGCGAGAAGTTGATGCCCGAACGCTTGCTGCGAGCCTCGATGGCCACCTCGCTGCCATCGTCTAAGGTTATGTTTAACACCTCGTTGCTAAAGCCCATCAGACCCCAGAAGTCGGCAAATGCCAGAAACTCACGTACCGTATTCTCGAAATTTACCGAGTTGTCGGCACTAAGCAGTGGACGTGCCTTTGCGACTATCTCCTGCATCGTCAGCCCGTTAATTGCCACAACCTCTCTGCCTAAAAGGTCCTCTCTATCCTTTGTGCTAACCTCTATAATGACGGGGTTACTGCCGTCGATGTCGAATTGTATGGGGAAGAGAATGTCGAACTCCTGCCAGTAGACCACCGAGGTGTGACCGTCGTTGAGCTGCGAGGCTATACGCTCAAGGTAGGCGCGGAATAGGGTAGCATCATCCTCAATCTCGCCACACTCCTTATACCACGTGCGTGCCGAGCGCATAAGCTCTGCACGGTTACTCTCGTCGGCATAGTATGGGTGTGTCTTTGCAAGCATATCAACATACAGGAGTAGGTCACGCTGGAAGGCATTGCCCTTAATGTAGCGGCGTGATTGCTCAATGTCATCGTTATGGATGGCGGGGATGTTCTGCCCGAGGCTTACAGTTATGCTTACGAGTAGCAGAACTAATGTTGTGAAAAACTGTCTCATAGTGGTGCGTGAATTAGTTGGTTACAAATATACATATTATTCCTCTATAATTATCTGCATTTGTGCCTACAAATTTACCCCCCCCCATGAATTTTCCAAATTTTCGGGCTAAAAAGTGAATCCTATATATGAATATTACAGAATAGTTTACTACCTTTACACACACTTTGTGTAACAAATATAGACTATAGCTATGAAGGAGATATATTTTGCGGGTGGTTGCTTCTGGGGTACGGAGCACTATTTTAAGCAGGTACGTGGCGTGGTGAGTACCGAGGTGGGGTATGCTAATGGCAATACACCATCACCAACCTACGAGGAGGTATACACCGATACTACAGGCTATGTCGAGACCGTGCATATTGTCTACGACCCCGATGTGGTCAGCCTCGAGCTGCTGCTACGGCTCTACTTTGATTCGATAGACCCGCTATCGCTAAACCAGCAGGGTGGCGACATCGGCACGCGTTACCGCACGGGAGTATATTACACGTCGGAGGATGACCTCGCAGCCATAAACCAAATTTATGCTGAGGTAGCTTCGGTGGTCGGCCAGGAGCTTGTGGTGGAGGTCGCGCCGCTTAAGAACTTCCACGCGGCTGAGGAGTATCATCAAGACTACCTCGATAAGAATCCCGCAGGCTACTGTCACCTGTCAAGCTCGCAGATGCTTAAGGCATACCACGCCAATCGTAAGGTATAGTTTCAACTAATACGGCTATAAGAAAGTATGATTGAAAATATTGTTGTATATTAGAAAAACTTATTACCTTTGCACCAGAAACAAAAACAAAACATAATAAGATAACTAATAACAATTAAAACTAAGAAGATTATGGAGAAGTATACATGTATGCCTTGTGGTTGGACTTATGATCCCGCGGTTGGTGACCCTGATAACGGTATTGCGCCTGGCACATCTTTTGACGAGCTACCCGATGATTGGACTTGCCCCGTATGTGGCGTAGGTAAGCAGCTTTTCGATAAGGTGTAAATAGATTTAGATAACCACTTAAAACAGATTGATTGTATGGAGACTAAAGATAAGGTATTGGCTACAATGAAGGAGGCAGGTGAGCCTCTAAACGCTGGTAAGATTGCTGAGCTTTCGGGCATCGACCGCAAGGAGGTTGACAAGGCCATGAAGCAGCTCAAGGATGAGGGCGCAATCGTCTCGCCCGTACGCTGCAAGTGGGAGCCCGCAAAGTAACGAGCACAACGTATAAATGAAGAAACGGTGAGTGGATTCCGCTCACCGTTTCTCTGTTTAAGTGTAGTCGCTATTACTTACGTACCTCAGCGCCAGCCTTCTGCTCGAGCTGTGCCTGGAGGTTAGCCATTGTGCGCTCAATCTGCTTGTCGGTAAGCGTCTGGTTCTTATCCTCAAGGATGAAGCTCAAGGCGTAAGACTTCTTGCCCTCGGGGAGCTTGTCGCCCTCGTAGACGTCGAACAACGATACAGACTTAAGCAACTTCTTCTCCGTAGCGAATGCGATAGAACGTAGCTGCGAGAAGGTTACATCCTTATTTACGAGCAGTGCCAAGTCACGCTTAACCTCGGGGAACTTCGAGAGCTCCTTGAACTGCACCTTAGCCTTCTTAGTCATCTTGATAAGCTGGTCGAAGTCAATCTCTGCGAAGTATACATCCTGCTTGATGTCGAACTTCTTACGCACGAGGGGCGAAACCACACCCATGCGCAATACCTCCTTAGGACCCTGCTTGAAGAGGATCGCATCTGCATAGAGGTCGCAATCCAACGACTCGCACTGTAGCGCGTAGAGGTCTACGCCAAAGCGCTTCAACAGACGCTCGACGATGCCACGGAGCGTGAAGAACGACGAAGACTCCTCCTTGCTGTTCCATGCAAGCTGTGTCTTAAGACCCGTTACGGTGATACCTATGCGGTAGCTCTCCTCGTACTTGGCCAAGGCGTTCTCCTCAGAGGCCTTGTCGGCAGCAAAGGCGTAGCAGTTACCCACCTCATACATCTTAAGGTTGGCGTTACGGCGGTTAACGTTGAGCTCAACAGCCTCCAATGCGTTGAATAGGAGCGTCTGGCGCATAACGTTCAGATCCTGTGAAAGAGGATTCAATATCTTCACGCAACGCTCTACGGGGTATGACTGCGAACCCTCATAATATGCCGCCTTGGTGAGCGAGTTTGACATAATCTCGGTGTAGCCATTCGATGTGAGGAAGTCTGAAGCGACGTTCTGTAGACGTGCCTTGTCGGGCTTGGGAGCATACGACAAAGTAGAGTTCACGTGGTCCGAAATCTCGATGTTGTTGTAGCCGTATACGCGCAATACATCCTCCACAAGGTCGGCCTCGCGCTGAACATCAACGCGATAGGGAGGCACAGCCACCTTCAATACCTCACCCTCGCGACCACGTACCTCGACATCCAATGCCGAGAGGATGGTCATAAAGGTATCCTCGGGGATATTCTTGCCGATGAGCTTGCGGGCACGCTCCAACGAGAAGTCGAACTCGAAGTGCTTGGCAGGATTGGGGTTGATGTCGATAATCTCCGAAGTGATGCGACCACCTGCCAGCTCCTGCATAAGCATAGCGGCACGCTTAAGGGCATATACCTGAATATTGGGGTCGATGCCTCGCTCGAAGCGGAACGAAGCGTCGGTGTTGAGACCAAAGCGCTTGGCTGTCTTACGCACCCATACGGGGTGGAAATAGGCACTCTCAATAAATACGTTTACAGTAGAGTCAGAGATACCAGAGTCCTGTCCGCCATAGACACCGGCGATACACATGGGACGCTCTGCCGAGCAAATCATAAGGTCGTTGGCAGTCAAGGTGCGCTCTACGCCATCGAGCGTAACGAACTTCTCGCCCTCCTCAGCCGAGCGAACAACCACTTTGCCGCCCTCAATCTTATCTGCATCGAAGGCGTGGAGAGGCTGGCCGAGCTCAAAGAGCACATAGTTGGTGATGTCCACGAGGTTATTCTTGGGGTTGATGCCCGCAGCACGCAACTCGTTCTGCATCCACTCGGGTGATGGAGCTATCTTGCAACCGCTAACCGTGATACCTGCATAGCGGGGTGCTGCCTCGGTGTTCACTACCTCCACCTCGATGGTGCGTGATGTGTCATCCACCTTGAAACCATCGACAGATGGGAGCTTGAACTCAACACGCTCACCACGGCTCTTAAGATATGCCGCGATGTCGCGTGCTACGCCGATGTGTGACGCTGCATCTACACGGTTGGGTGTAAGACCAATGCCGATAAGGTAGTCGTCAGCGATGTGGAGATACTCCTTGGCAGGAGTGCCCACCACAGCCTCTGCGGGAAGCTCCATGATGCCGTCGTGGTTGCGGCCGATGCCGAGCTCATCCTCTGCGCAGAGCATACCGAGCGACTCAACGCCACGAATCTTGCTGCGCTTAATCTTGAACTCCTCCTCGGAGTCGATAGGGTAGAGTACCGAGCCTACGGTGGCGCACATAACCTTAAGACCCTTACGGCAGTTGGCAGCACCGCAGACAATCTGCAATGGAGCCTCTGCACCCACATCTACTGTGGTGATATGTAGGTGGTCAGAGTCGGGATGCTCCTCGCAGGTGAGTACCTCGCCTACAACAACACCCTTCAAGCCACCCTTGATGGTCTCAATCTTCTCGAACTCCTCGACCTCGAGACCCAACTCGGTGAGTATTTCGGCCATGCGCTCAGCCGATAGGTCACAATCGAGGTAGCGCTTAAGCCAGTTGAATGATACGTTCATAGTTATATGGTTTTAATTATTATCAGCATGTGATGGCTATAATCGCACAAAGATACGAAAAAAAATCTAAACGTGCAACGCCGAAATTAGATAGATTGGCTATCTCTCCCCTGCCTCGCGGTAGATGTCGCGGAGACGGTCCGACATGAAGTACTGGAACACCCCACGCAGGAACATATACATCGTAAAAGCAAGCCACAGAGCATTGTTGCCTATAAGCCAGCTTAAGCCATATAGGATAACGAAGAACGCCACACTCGACCATATCATCGAGTTACGCATGATGCGACTGCGTGTGGCCCCAACCATAATGCCATCCATCACAAAGGGCATGGCTGCAGCAAGCGGTATGGCTATTATCCATCCGATATACCTCTCGGCAACAGAGAGTAGAGTGGCACTATCGCCCTGGCCAGGCTCAACAAGCAACATGAAGATGTCGCGCCACCAGCCAATATATGCTCCAATGAAGATGAACGACACGGCAAAGCACCACACCAAGCAGAGCTTAATGCAGCGTCGCAACGACACCTCGTCACGCGCCCCAATGAAGCGGCCCGTAAGAGCCTCGGCAGCGTATGCAAAACCGTCGTTCATGTATGAGAATAGGGTGAATAGCTGAAGTAGTATTGTGTTAACAGCCAAGATGTTGGCGTCGCCCGTATCAGCTGATGCTTTAGTAAAGAAGGTGTATACCGCAACCAAGCAGAAGGTGCGGATGATGATGTCGCCATTAATGGAGAAGAAGCGACGCATGGCGCTCATCTTCACTACCTCGCGCATGCTCACCCTTACTATTCGCTTGCGATAGCCGAAGTAGATAATGGCAACCATAACAGCAACTCCTGTCCACTGCGCAACTACCGAAGCCAACGCAATACCCTCGAGACCCATGGTGCCAGCGATTGAAAAGAGGTAGCTGCAACCAATGTGTAGGAGGTTGACAAGTATGGCGACAATCATTGGCACCACAGCATTCTGCATGCCTGTAAGCCACCCATTAAAGGCAAAGAGCATAATGCCAGCTGGCACAGCCCAGATGCGCGTGTAGAAGTAGTCGGCAATCATCTGGTTGGTCTCACTGTTGCCCGTGTCCATAAACCATAGCGATAGCTCGCCAATAGGGTATTGTAGCATAAAGGCGACTACACCCACGCCGAGGGCTACGATGATGGCACGCCATAACATTAGCGTGTACTCCTTATGATCTCCCGCACCAAAAGCTTGAGCCGTAAGACCACTGGTGCCCATGCGAATAAAGGAGCAGTTCCAGTATATGAAGTTGAAGATGGTAACACCTATCGAGAGTGCGCCTATGGCCAACGTGCCATCTCCACCGCAGGCGCGGCTGGCGATAAACGTGGAGGCGATACCCATAAGTGGTACCGTGACGTTCGATATAATATTAGGTATGGCTATGCGCAGTATCTCTCTATTCATTGCTTCGTTATTTGTGGTCGCAAAGTTACACAAATTTACTTGATTGGCTATATTTTTTAGGCATGGATATTGTAAAAGAGTGGAATATCAAAAAAAAAGGTTACCTTTGCCACGAATTATATAAAGTATCAAAAGAGATGAAAAACAACAACACAGACTCAACTGCTAACCTCTCGCGTTTTGCGCGCGATAAGCGTCAGCGTGTAAGCTCTACGGAGCGTGTTGAGCGTACTCCTCGTCCTCGCCGTGAGGCTGACAACGAGGGCCACCGTGAGTTCCGCCCACGTGTGGCAAAGACCGAGAAGACACCACGTGCTTCGTACAATCCTCATTTTACGTCGGACAACCGTCTGCGTCCTGAGTATGAGCAGCGTCCAGCTCGTCCACGCCGTGACAACGATGGCGAGTATGGTGGCTACAACCGTACTGAGCGTACCGAGCGTGGTGGCTACAACCGCACTGAACGTGGTGCAAAAAATCGTTACGAGGGAGGCTTTAAGCCCAAGAGTGGCAATCGCCCCAACGACAACCGTGGTGGTTTTAAGAGTGGTGGCAAGCGCCCCGCAGCCGCTAAGTACGACGATAAGCCTCGTTCATACCCCAAGTACAACCCTAATAAGCAGGTGGGTGAGATTCGCCTCAACCGTTTTATCTCGCAGTCGGGAATATGCTCACGTCGCGAGGCTGACGACTTCATCCTTGCGGGTGTCGTAACTGTAAACGGTCAGGTGGTAACTGAGCTTGGAACAAAGATTCTTCCCACGGACGATGTCCGCTTCCATGACGAGCGTCTTCAGGGTGAGAAGAATGTATATCTTGTGCTCAATAAGCCTAAGGGCTATGTGACATCACTCGATGATCCTCATGCTGAGAAGACCGTAATGGATTTGGTTAAGAATGCGTGCACCGAGCGCGTATATCCCGTAGGTCGTCTCGATAAGAATTCGCTTGGCCTACTTCTTATCACCAACGATGGCGACATCACACGTCAGTTGACTCACCCTTCGTATCACAAGAAGAAGATATATCAGGTGACACTCGACAAACCACTTACACGTAACGACATGGATGCTCTTACTGAGGGTGTCACGCTTGAGGATGGCGACATCTTCGCAGATGAGGTGGCATACGCATCGGAGGATAAGCGCACCGTGGGTGTTGAGATTCACTCGGGCCGTAACCGTATTGTGCGTCGTATGTTCGAGCACCTTGGCTACACCGTGCAGAAGCTCGACCGAGTATACTATGCAGGTCTTACGAAGAAGAACCTTAAGCGTGGTGCTTGGCGCTTCCTTACACGCGACGAGGTGATGCGTCTTAAGACTGGCCAGTACGAGTAGTGTCTGGTAGCAAAGAGAAATGGGGTCGACTTTCGTGGTCAACCCCATTTATTTTATATATAAGTATGTGGCGAGTCTAAAGCTCTAAGAGTCCCTCGGGTAGGATAAACTTGATTGCTCTTTTATCGAAGTCGATGTGTGCGATAAACTCCTCCTGTGCAGGGATTAGGTGCTCTTTATCTCCAATCTTAATCTCGAAGAGAGGGTTCGCCTCGCTGTCATAGTAGTCTGTTACCTCACCACGACGCTTGCCTACGATGGCTGTAAAGCCGATGAGGTCCTCCATGTAGAACTCGTCGTCATCCTCGTCCTCCTCTACGATAAATATCTCGCGACCTACGAGGAACTCCTCAGCACGACGCTCTGTGTCTATATCGTCGAAGTGGACCACAGCGCCAGCCTGTCCGCGACGCTCAAATGAGGAACAAAAGAGAGGAACCGCGAGTTCATCCACACGGACAAACAGCGGTTCCTTCATTTGGAAATCGTCGGGGAACGTTGTGTATAGCGTAATCATTACGCCACCATCTGTGCCGAACAAGCGGCCTATGCGTCCCACGGCGATCATCGCACCTTGCAGGATTAAGCCTCCTCTGCGGGAGCCTCAGTAGCCTCAGCGGCCTCCTCTGCAGCTGCAGCCTCAGCAGCCTGAGCAGCCTTCTTCTCTGCGATAGCAGCAGCACGCTCCTCCTTAACCTTTACCTCGGCAGCGATCTGAGCCTTCTTAGCAGCAGTAGCGTCAGATGCGAGCTTGTTGCTCTTTGCATCGATCTTAGCCTGCTTCTCCTCAGCCCACTTGTTGAACTTTGCCTCAGCCTCAGCCTCGGTGAATGCGCCCTTAGCTACACCACCCAAAAGGTGCTTCTTATACATTACGCCCTTGTACGAGAGAATAGCTCGACAAGTATCCGTAGGTTGTGCGCCCTTAAGTAACCAATCCAAAGCTCGGTCGAACTTCAAATCGATTGTAGCAGGATTCGTGTTGGGGTTGTATGTACCCAACTTCTCGATGAACTTACCATCACGTGGCGCTCTGCTATCTGCGGCAACGATGTGGTAGAAAGCATAACCCTTCTTACCGTGACGTGCCAAACGAATTTTAACAGCCATTTTGCTATAAAAATTTATTGGTTAAAAATTAATTACGCATAACCCATGCGGGTTTTCAGCGCGCAAATATACGCACAATTTCCGAAACAACAAACATTTTTCTCTCTTTTTCTGGTCTTTGGGCGCATATTTTGCATGTTGTAGGGTGAGTTTAACTATTAAAACATTAATTATGATGCCAGTAAAGAAATTGAATCGACTCCCAGGAGTCTTTGGGGATCTCTTCTATGACCAGTGGCCTGAGGTCTTCCCTAAGCGTGGGGCTACGCCTCCTATCAACGTCATCGAGACAGATAAGAAGTTTAAGGTGGAGATTGCTGCACCGGGTATGACAAAAGATGACTTCAAAATCGAGCTTAATGGCGATAATCAACTTATCGTCTGCTTGGAGAAGTGTATGGAAAAGGATGAGAATGGCAACGACAAAATGTGTTGTGGCGATGAGGATTGCTCACCCGATGAGAAGCATCACTATCTACGTCGCGAGTTCGCCTATACGTCATTCCGCCAGATTTTCAACCTCCCGGATAGTGTCGACCGTGACCATATCAAGGCGAAGATGAAACACGGTATCTTGCGTATTAAGCTACCGAAACGCGAGGGTGGCGCTAAGGATGAGGGCGTTAAGCTTATTGAGGTGGAGTAACCTCTCCTTAAGATTATATCTAAAAATAGGGCCGTTGGGATTGCCAACGGCCTTGTTTGTATTATTTAAAATTAGCCTTGTGCATCTCTCGCGTGCGGCGTGATATGTCGGCAACGCAACGCAGTAGCGCCCATGTTGTCATGGTTATGGCGACGAGGACCACAGCCGCGCATATAGATATTAAAGTAACGGTGTACTTCGGCAGTGTAAACTCAATGATATGAGGTGCAATGAGTGTGGCTACGGTGATGAATAATCCGAGCACAAGCGAGATGTCTGCTACGGTGGTTAGCACCGACTCTTTGAAGTTGTAACTATCCTTGTCACTGGGGAGATTGTTCGCATAGTCGTCCATCTTTATCTCGGTGGCTATCTCCTGGGGTGTGGTTGGCTCCAGCTCGGTCTCCTCGGGGTGTAAAGCATTACATTTGGGACATGCTGTTAAGTCGTTGCTAACAAGTGTGTTGCAATTGCGACATAGCCATGTGTTATTCTCGCTATTCTGCATACTACTCCTTCTGTTTTTTAGCCTCCGAATGGTCGATATCGCAACCTGCGCAGTTGCCCGAGCAGATGTTGTCCGAGTCGCAGTCGTTAAGACCCATATCTTCGCGTGTCTCCTGCACAGCACACTTGATACCCATCTTCTGCATGTTGGGATTTGTCGATATTTCCGACTGTATGTGGTGACCCTTGAAGATGAGCGTTAGCGACATGGCTAAGGCGAAGAAACCGACAATGAGCACCGCGGCAATTATGGTGATGAGTGTTGATGACATAGTGTTATATTACTAAAACTTTGTTTTATAGTTTGTTTTTCGGCTACAAATTTATATATTTGCAGTTAAATTTGCAAATGTTATAGCTCGTTATTAGGTGACGGCTGTATGTAATTGGTTTATATTCATTTGATTAGTTTATGAAGATAGTAATAGCTGGTGCTGGCGATATGGGTACGCACCTCGCCAAGATGCTTAGCGGTAATGGTCACGATATATCTGTTGCCGATGTAGACCCTAAGGCATTGGAGGAAGTTGGTGGACTTGTGGATGTGGAGACTATCGAGGGAGATACTACCCAGTTTTCGGTGTTGAAGAAGGCGGGCGTGCGCAAGTGTGACCTATTTATAGCTGTGCGCTCTGTGGAGAATGACAATATCCTCTCGGCAGTTATGGCTAAGCAGCTCGGCGCTCGCAAGGCTATTGCGCGTATCGACAGCAGTGAGTATCTCGAGCCCAACAGCAAGGAGATATTTATCGACATGGGTATCGACTACCTCTTCTACCCTGAGCATATTGCTGCCCGCGAGGTTATCAATCTTTTGGGTCATTCATCAACCACGGAGTATGTCGATTTTGCTGCTGGAAAGCTCTCGTTGTTAGCATTCAAGCTCGAACTAACCTCGCCTCTTCTTGGCCGCAAGGTCATAGACGAGGATAATATGGATGAGGATATGGAGTATCGCACGGTGGCTATCGTGCGTAATTCGCATACAATAATCCCAACCGCTGAACATCGCTACGAGGAGGAGGATATGGTGTACATCATAGCTCGCCACAACGCAACAAGCGATATTGTGGAGCTCTCGGGTAATAGTCAGGTGGATATACGCAATATGATGATATTGGGTGGCTCTCGCATAGGCGTCCGCATCGCTAAGGAGCTGCAAAATAAGGTGAACATTAAGCTCGTAGACTATAATGCCGATAAGGCTGTTATGCTCTCGAAGCTACTTGATAAGACACTTATTATCAACGAGGATGGCCGAAATACTGAAGCAATGCTTGAGGAGGATATTTCGGGCATGGATGCCTTTGTGGCAGTTACTGGACGAAGCGAGACAAATATCCTCGCTGCGATGCTCGCCAAGCGTATGGGTGTTAAAAAGGTGATTGCTGAGGTGGAGAATATCAACTATATCTCGCTTGCTGAGAGTATGGGTGTCAACACCATCATCAACAAGAAGCTCGTTACAGCATCGAACATCTTCCGCTTTACGATGACCACCGATGTGCAGGCCATTAAGTGCTTGACAGGTAGTCAGGCGGAGGTACTCGAGTTTATCGTTAAGCCTAACTCTCCTGCAACTAAGAGCTCTATTAAGGAGTTGGGTCTGCCGGAGGATGCAATGATTGGCGGTGTGGTACGTGGCGATAGGGTATTCATCTCTGTGAATAGCACGCGCATCAATGCCTACGACCGTGTGGTTGTATTTGCCATGCCCGACTCCATTACTCGCGTGGCAGAGTTCTTCAATTAATATCAATTAGTAGATAAGATAACACAGATAAAACACTAACCATTATGTACATAGCTATTGCTGGAAATATCGGTAGCGGCAAGACTACGCTAACCGAGATTCTAACTAAGCGTTATGGCGCAAAGGCTTATTACGAGGACTTGGCTAACCCCTACATCAGCGACTTCTACGAGGATATGGGCCGCTGGTCGTTCCACCTACAGTTGTGGTTCCTCGGTAGCCGTATTCAGCAGACGTTGACGATGCTTGCCGACGAGTCGGATAATGTGGTGCAGGACCGCACAATCTATGAGGATGCCCACATCTTCGCCGACAACCTCCACGCCATGGGTCTTATGGCAAGCCGCGACTTCGACACCTACATGAAGATGTTTAACATCGAGCAGACGCTCTTGCCTAAGCCCGATGTTCTCATCTACCTAAAAGCGAGTGTGCCTACGCTTATCTCGCAGATTAAGATGCGTGGCCGTGATTATGAGCAGAATATCGACGAGGAGTATCTGTCGCGTCTCAACGAGAAGTACAACAACTGGATTGAGAATATCTATGAGGGTCGTGTACTTGTTGTCGACAAGGATGTCGATGACTTTGTTGCAGACCCCTCGATTATCGACCGCATCTGTGCCTCGGTAGAGGAGATGTGCACAGGAAAACGTCAGCTATAGCCCACAACGATGCCTACGCCGCTACCTAAAGCATTTACCGAGTTGATGCGCCAGAGACTTGGCGAGGATGCCGAGCGCCTATTCGAGGCTCTCGACACCGACCCAGCTGTGTCGATACGACTAAACCCTGCGAAGCCAGCCACGACGTTTGATGGCGAGCAGGTGGGGTGGTGCCCGTGGGGTAGATACCTCGAGGAGCGTCCGCAGTTTACGCTCGACCCTATGCTTCATGGCGGTGCCTACTATGTGCAGGAGGCCTCGTCGCAGTTTGTGGCACACCTACTCTCGAACCTCGACCTTAAAGGGGCACGAGTGCTCGATATGTGTGCTGCGCCTGGTGGTAAGACCACTATATACTCTACGCTTACGGGGCGTGAGGGCTTAGTCGTTGCCAACGACATCAACCATGGTCGCGCTATGGCATTGGCCGACAATGTGCAGCGTTGGGGCATGGGCAATGTGGTCGTTACGTGCAACGAGCCGAGCCATATCGGCGCCTTCACACACTGGTTTGATGTTGTGGCTGTGGATGCCCCATGTTCGGGTGAGGGCATGTTTCGCAAGATGGAGGAGGCGCGCACCGAGTGGACGGCATCATCCCCTGAGCAGTGTGCTATGCGCCAGCGCGAGATACTCAAAGAGGCGTGGAAAGTGCTACGCCCAGGAGGTACGCTCCTTTATAGTACCTGCACCTTTAACCCTACTGAGGATGAGGGCGTTGTTGAGTGGCTGATGAGTGAGTATGGCGATGAGTTGGAGACATCGGATAGGGTGGAGACCATGGATGAGTGGGGTATTGTGCGTAGCGATATAGGTCCCTGGCAATGTTTTCACTTCTATCCTCACAAGAGCCGTGGTGAAGGTTTCTTTGCAGCCATAGCTCGCAAGCGTGATGGTGTGGCGCGACGCAGCATGCCTAAGGCACGTCGTAAACTCTTCACGCAGCCCGCAAAAGCTGACGTGCGAGAGTTGGAGCGCTGGGTTACGGACGGCCACTCGTTCAGAATGGTGGGCGATGATATATATGCCTATAATGCTAACGTAGTGGATGATGTAATCACCATATCGGAGTATCTATCAGTGATATACTCGGGTGTCGCTATGGGAAGGATATTCAAACAGAGGCTAAAACCTGAGCATGCCCTGGCATTGTATGTCGGACTAAATCGCGACGTTGTGCCAGTGGTCAACGTATCGCTTGGCGATGCCCAGGACTTCTTGCGTCGTCAAGATATTGCTGCCAGCCAATTTGAGGAGGGTATAAATGTGGTGGCATACGAGGGTGTGCCTATAGGCTTTGTTAAGCGCATAGGTGCGCGATGCAACAATATGTATCCAAAGGATTTGAGAATTGTAAAACTATAATATGAGAGGTATGGAAAAGTTGTTATATTCCATGGGAGAGGTTACCGAGATGTTTGATGTTAACGCATCGCTCATCCGCTATTGGGAGTCGAAGTTCGACTGCATCAAGCCTCACAAAAATAAGAAGGGTAACCGCATGTTTACCCCTTCGGATATTGAGAACTTTAAGCTTATCTACCACCTTGTTAAGGAGAAGGGTATGACACTTGAGGGCGCTAATAGTGCTATGAAGCGTCGTGGCAAGAGTGTTAAGCGTGATGTCTCGATATTGGAGCGATTGCAAAATATCCGCGCCATGCTTATCGAGGTGCGTGAGTCGTTGGGTGACAATAGCCCTATCGAGTATGAGGCGCCTATAGATGCTGTCTCGGAGCTAATCACCGATGTGGAGCAGCAGGCTAAAAACGAGGTTGTTACAGCTGTTACAAACCCAGAGTCTGAGGCTGAGATTGTTGAAGAGGAGGCAGTGGAGCCAGCACCTCGTCGTCGTGGTCGTCCCCGCAAGAATCCCGATACTGTGGAGGAGGGTGCTACGGAGACAGGCATAACACGTCGCCGTAGTAAGTCGAAGAAGGGCGAGGAGGTAAAGGAGCTCTTCCCATTCTACGAGCAGTCACTATTTTAATGAGGTGAAACTATGGTAATCAGAGATATAGTCTCCCTAATTGAGGAGTTCGCTCCGCTTGCACTCCAGGCCGACTACGACAATTCTGGTCTTGTTGTCGGCAGGTTAGACGATGAAGTGCACGGCGTGCTTCTTGCTGTTGATGTCACTGAGGAGGTCTTGGATGAGGCTGAGCGCGAGGGCTGCGACCTCATCATTACGCACCACCCCATAATCTTTTCACCCCTTAAGCGCTTTAACTCAGCAACATACGTCGAGCGATGCGTTGAGCGAGCTATACGTAAGGGTATTGCGCTTTATGCTGCTCACACCAATCTCGATAGTGCTGAGTATGGCATGAGCTGGCAGCTTGGCTCGATGATAGGTCTTGATGCAATGACGGTGCTCGAACCTCGCAGGGATAACCCTGTAACGGGCTTCGGTGTTGTTGGAACGCTGGCACGTGCCGAGGGCGTTATGGCTTTTATGAATCGTGTAAAGGCGATATTCGATGTGGGTGCTGTGCGCTACAGCGATATTCCCTCGGAGGATATGATGGTACGCCGTGTGGCTATATGCACTGGCTCAGGTCGCTCACTTATCGACGATGCTCTCGCTGCTGATGCCGATGTCTACATCACTGCCGACCTCCGCTATAACGACTTTATGTGTGGTGAGGGACGCATGGTTTTGATGGATATTGGCCATTTTGAGAGCGAATTTTGCGCAATTCGCATATTACATGATGTAATATCAAAAAAAATGTGTAACTTTGCCGTTCGCAAGAGCCTTTGCTCGCGAAACCCAGTGCACTACTTAGCATAAGTGGACATCGCGATTACCATAATAGGGTAGCGTTTATGGCTTAGTTGATAGTCGAAAATAACTAAATTACAATTATATGGCACAGAAGAAGACTAACGATGTTGACTACTCGATGCAGGAGAAGATTATGGCACTCTACGAGTTGCAGAAGATTGACTCTCAGATCGATGAGATTAACAAGGTAAAGGGTGAGTTGCCCCTCGAGGTACAGGATCTTGAGGATGAGCTCGCAGGACTCAATACCCGTATTGAGAATATCAACGCCGAGATCGAGGAACTTAACTCGCTCACTCGTCAGCGTAAGCGCGAGGTTGACCAGGCTAAGATCATGATCACCAACTACAAGGAGCAGCAGAACAACGTACGTAACAACCGTGAGTTCGATGCTATCAGCAAGGAGATCGAGTATCAGGAGCTTGAGATTGAGCTCGCTGAGAAGCGCTTGAAGGAGTACTCTGCAGGTATCAAGGCTAAGAAGGCTATCATCGAGCAGACTAACGCCTTGGTAGAGGAGCGCAACATCGACTATAAGGCTAAGAAGGAGGAGCTTGACTCTATCGAGGCTGAGACAGCACAGCAGGTTGCCGACCTTATGGCACAGGCAGAGAAGGCTAAGCAGCCTATCGACGAGCGTTTGCTCACAGCCTACAACCGTATCCGTAGCAACGTACACAATGGCTTGGCTGTTGTTACCGTTACACGCGACGCTTGTGGTGGTTGCTTCAACCGTATTCCTCCTCAGCGCCAGGTGGACATCCGTCAGGGCAAGAAACTTATCGTCTGCGAGTACTGCGGTCGTATTCTTGTATCGGAGTAAATCACCTCGCATAAAACAGAGAGACCCGAATAGTATTTATTCGGGTCTCTCTGTTTTGTGGGGCGGGGAGTTACTCTATGGTGATGGTGTACTCGTTATACACATCGCCCCAGTTCTTGATGGCAATAGTGTAGATGCCACTCTCTTCGGCAGTCCAGACACATGAGCATGAGTCGCCAGTATCGTCGTTATCTGCTGTAATAGTATTCTCTTCTTCATCAAAGATGAATAGGTCAAGGTCGGTATCACCATCACCCTTAACATATACCGATACACTCTCGCCTTCTTCGGCATAGTACTCGTAATACTTAACCTCATCTGCGTCCACACGGCCGCTCTCCTCTACGCAAGAGTTATCATCTATCAATATCAAGTAATCGTTATAATCTTCTTCATCCCAGTTGATTACAGCAAGCGTATAGTAGCCCGAGGCCTCGATATTAAACTCGCATACACATTCATTCCCATCTTCGGTGTCAGCCATAATGGGCTCGTTATACCTGTCGAGGATGAATAGGTCGAGGTCGGTGTTGCCATCGCCTACGACAATCACAGTGAGTGTCTCGCCAGCCCTTGCATAGCAACTATAGCTATCAAAGCTGAAAGGCTCTATGCTTGAACTCTCTACGATGCCTATCTCTATATCTTGCGCTTCAGTCTGGCTGATAGCATTAATAAACTCCTCGAAGTACTCCTCATCGGTAAGCTCGTCTGTCTTTGCGGACTCCTCTTTCTTGTCGCTGTTGATGCTGAGTATTAGTGCGATGCCTCCACCCACTAATAGCACTACTAACACTATCCACAACCATAGCTTTTTACCTCTCTTGGGCTTTTGCTTGTTGTGCTCCAAGATGGTTGCTTCGTTCATGTTGTTGCTAATTGAGCCACTCGAATTACCGCTGTTGACAGCTGCAGGTAGGTCGTTAAGAACCTCGGATGCCTGCGAATAGCGGAGATTGTTGCTTATGGTCATACAGCGGCGAATGACCTGTTGCCACGCCCCAGGTATTGTCTCAATCTCTTGGGGAAGCATGCCCGATGTCACCTGACGGAAGAACTCGGCTCGTCCCAACTCGCTGTCGAACGTGTGACCTGCTGTGTTGAATGGGGTCTTACCCACAAACATCTGGTAGGCAATGACGCCAAAGCTCCATAGGTCGGTATTCTTCTTTATATTCTCGCCTAATAGCTGCTCGGGTGAGGCGTATAGTCGAGATACAAACTTCATGGAGTTGACAACCGACGACTTATCTCCCTCTTTCAGCTGCTTCGAAATTCCGAAGTCGGTGATTTTGGGGATATACCTACCATCTATATATAATATAAGTATATTCTGTGGCTTAAGGTCGCGATGTATCACGCCATGGTCGTGCAGGTAGGCTATGCCGTGTAGTATCTGTGTGAGAATATCTACCTTGTTGTCGTAGGATAGCTGTCTGCCGGCCATTAGCTTATCGAGGCTGCCATTCTCGTAGTAGCTCATGATGGCAATATCCACCTTGCCTGTGAGCGTACTGAACGTGTGACACTCTTTGTAGTGTGCTATATTGGGGTGCTTGAGTGACGCCGCCATTGCCACCTCCTTGCTGAGACGCACCTCCGGAAACTGAGGGTCTACGTTCTGTATTTTGAGGGCTACGTAGCAGTCGTTATCGTTATCCCACGCCTTGAATATCTTTCCAAAGCCACCACCACCTAACGAGTCGGTCGCGGGATTATACGTAAATCTTGTATTAAACTCTTGCAGAGTCATGTCCGTTATATTTTAACAGTGAGGATTAATCTTCTCACAAAGTTACACAATCTTTTTTATAATTGCAATAATTATAAAAACAAAGCGACAGAGTAAAAAAACTCTGCCGCTCAACAATTATAGGTGAATCCGCCGGGGCTTGGACGGCTTAGCCGAAGAGCCGATACCTCATAGCGCAGGGCGCAAGCCCGAGCAATATACTTATATCTATCGGCTCAACCCGCTTAATGTGAGTAGGCGCGGTGGATGTCGAGTGACATAGCATAGCTATGTTTTTTTTGTTATACACGCCTGATGCTTGCATTAAGGCTGTATAAATAAAAAAAATAACAGAGTTCATTTCTGAACTCTGTCACTCGTCGACTGGTGAATCCGCCGGGGCTCGAACCCGGGACCCCAACATTAAAAGTGTTGTGCTCTACCGACTGAGCTACGGATTCTCCGAATACCAATACTCTCGTATTTGGTGGTGCAAAGATAGTAAATATTTCTATACTACCAAAATTGTCTCTGCGAAACTTTGTTGTCTGCGGAAAAAAATGCCAACAACACCCGCATTATATGTTATCTGCGACGCTGCATGCCACGCATCTGCTGCACGCGCTGCTTGAAGTTACCACTTGCTACGGTCTTCATCATCTTGCGTGTCTGCTCAAACTGCTTGAGTAGGCGGTTGACATCTGCCACCTGAGTACCCGAACCCCTCGCAATACGCTCACGACGGCTGGTGTTGATAATCTCGGGGCGCTCACGCTCCGCAGGAGTCATCGAGTCGATGATGGCCTCGGTCTGCTTAAATGCATCATCGGGGATGTCCACATCCTTAAGTGCCTTGCCCATGCCTGGAATCATTGATGCAAGGTCCTTGAGGTTACCCATCTTCTTGACCTGGTTTATCTGCTCGCGGAAGTCGTTGAAGTTGAACTGGTCCTTAATCAGCTTCTTCTTAAGCTTGCGTGCCTCCTCCTCGTCGAACTGCTCCTGAGCACGCTCCACAAGTGATACAACGTCACCCATGCCGAGAATACGGTCGGCCATACGCTCAGGGTGGAATACCTGTAGGGCATCCATCTTCTCGCCTGACGAGATAAACTTCAAGGGCTTGTCTACAACCGAGCGAATAGAGATAGCAGCACCACCACGAGTGTCACCATCGAGCTTGGTGAGTACCACGCCATCGAAGTCGAGGCGGTCGTTGAACTCCTTAGCTGTGTTCACTGCATCCTGACCAGTCATCGCATCCACCACGAAGAGTGTCTCCGAGGGCTTCACGGCAGCCTTTATGGCGGTAATCTCCTGCATCATAGCCTCATCCACCGCAAGACGACCTGCCGTATCGACGATAACTACGTTGTATGACTTCTGGCGGGCATACTTAATGGCGTTCTCAGCAATCTGAACAGGGTTGTTGTTGCCTGGCTCGGTGTACACCTCCACACCCACGGTGTCGCCCAAAATCTTAAGCTGGTCGATAGCCGCAGGACGATATACGTCACCCGCTACGAGCAACACCTGGCGTCCCTTCTTGCTCTTAAGGAACGAGGCGAACTTACCCGAGAAGGTAGTCTTACCAGAACCCTGCAGACCTGCGATAAGGATAACGGCAGGTGTGCCATTTAGGTTAACGTCGGTAGCTGTGCCACCCATCAATGTCGCAAGCTCGTCGCGCACAATCTTGGTCATCATCTGTCCGGGCTTCACGGATGTGAGCACGTTCTGACCTAAAGCCTTCTGCTTCACCTCGTCGGTGAATGTCTTAGCCACCTTGTAGTTAACATCGGCGTCGATAAGGGCACGACGTATCTCCTTGAGGGTCTCGGCAACGTTGATCTCGGTGATGCGACCCTCGCCCTTGAGAATCTTAAACGAGCGCTCGAGTTTCGCGGTTAGATTTTCAAACATAGTTTATTTAGTCTTTAATTATTTACGCTTTATAGTCTGCTTGCGTGTATTAGCGTGCAAAGATATAAAATATATCTTAAATTTCCTATTTCCATACTGCTTTATACCAACTTGTCTGCTTCCATGGGCCTGGAGCATAGGTGCTTGGTGCCGATGTTGTCACGCCAGTGTAGACGTCGGTGTCGATGGGGTAGGTGCCATAGTTGCCATAGGCAGAGTAGAATGTGTCGAGGGTGAAGGTCTCAACTATGCAGGCATCAAGCTGTGTGTTGAAGCGGGCGAGGGCCTCCTCGTCTTTAGCCACAACATTTGCCCACTGTCCAAAGTCGTAGAAGTGGTGCTCGCTTTGTCCCTCGTAGGTCTGTAGCGACTCCTTGTCGTACTCGCTCTTGGCGCTCTTAACCACCTCAGCCGTAGCGTTGGCAAGTGCCTCTACCTCACGGCAATCGAATACCGTAATTGACCCACAGCGTGAGTTGCCCATATACTCGCTATCGTAGAATTTGTAGTAGCTCTCCGCGGCACCAACATAGTCTGTGACCGTGCCGTTATCCTTGAAGAGGTGTGGTAGCGTGCGGTGATATGGGAAGCCCCGACCCATAATCTCGCAAGGCGATGCTATGATGTAGTTTGCCGTGTTGCGCATGTCGTAGATGGTCTCGATGTTTGCCATAAAGCATGCGTCGAAGAGAATGTAGTCGAAGTCGATGCTTGCTCCCTCTATACCCTCTGCGAGTTCGTATGTCTGCATCATGACATTATTCTCGCCAAGGGCACGTGTTACCTCCGCTCCAATGGCTTGTTGCCATACGCCGCCTGTTGTGCTGAGTACCGACAGGGGTGAGCCATTAAGCACCTCGCGAGTAATCCAACCCTGGCCATGACCAGCCAACACCAGACCATATCGGTCAGCTGGTGCATACGCCGCCATCTTGTCTATGTTGTGGGCAATCTCCTCGGGTGTAAGCTGCTCTACGTTTACTGTGATTGTCTCAATCTCGCGCTCAACGCACTCCTTGTTCGTGGGGTCGTAGCATATCTCGCATATACGTGCCGAATATTTGCCATCCTGCATGAGGTATATGACGCGATTCTCCGTGCCGAGTATGCCTGTTCGAATTGCTGCCTTAGCATCGTCGATGTTTGTCTTAAAGTAGCGATTAAGGCTTGTACCGAAGAAGTAGAACATCAGCGTTTGCGACGTGTGGGTTGGTGGCGCTATTTGCGTAACCCTTACTGTGGTAGCTCTATAGCCTGGTGCTGTGAGGGTTACCGTTGCTGTGCGCTTGGCTCCCTCATTGGCCTCAATGTCTATCTTGACCTTAGAGTCGGCAACGTTGATGTTTGTAATCCAGTTAGCGTTGCTACTTGCTGTGACGGTGGCACTCTCGCCAGCTAAACGATAGCTAATCTCTATAGTTTGCTTGTCGTAGCTACAACTGTGGGTGCTTGCCACGGTGATGTAGGGGAGTGAGTCGTTGTTGTTATTGCACGACACGACGAGCATCAATGAGGTCAGCAGTGTGATTATGGTTAATAGGCGTTTCATTTCTACTATCTATATTGGGGCGACAAAGATACAAAAAAATCTCCATTTACCCAATTACTTATATTCGCGAGGTTTAAGGTTGTTGAATTGCCATGTGCGGTCGCGCTTGAATGTTACGTCGTCGGGCTTATTGCGGTAGATGCGGCTATAGTCGAAATAGAAGCCCTTGGTGCGTCCCTGTTTGCGGGTGAGAGGTATAAACATAGCATCGCGACTGATTATACGACTCTCGTTATATGCATACCCTTTAGAGGCGAGCAAATCGTAGGCGTGTGAGAACATAAGCACATGCCATCGACTCTCCTCCTTTTGACCCGTGCCCGATGACTCGATGGTAGAGAGTATGCCGTTCAGATGGTTGTAATAGAGCTGTTCACGCTTAGGGTCGTCGAGCGCACCATAAGCATACGCCATCATGTTGAGTACCTTGGGGTTGAATGGGTCTACCTCGAGTGCTGCTACACCATTCTCCACAAGCGCCTCTAATTGTCCTACTGTAGGCTCATCGGGGTTAATGCCCGTCATTACGGCCAACATGCGGTCGAGTGCAGGATTCTCCTTGAAGGGGGAGTAGTCCTCCTGATAGACAAAGCCGTAGTATAGATAGAAGTACTCGTCGGGAGTTAGTGGCTCATCACCGTTTACGTACTTAAGCATAAGGTTGGTGTAGTAGTAGGGTGACGAGGTAGATATTGTCTGGTGGATAACATCATTCTCGTCGGGTACACGTACCTCACGCTCTTCAAATTGTGCTGTTGCCACCATGGCATTGGCAACAAGTAGGGTAAACAGCAACAAAAGTCGTCTCATAATAGCTATGTTTCTGAGCATAACGCCTCGGTTACCTCAAATCGTACTTCGTGATAGCACTTTTTATATCCTCCATTAGCGATATGCTACCCTCGACCAGAGGTAGACGTACTTCGCTGCGTGTTAGTCCCATGGCTGCTGTCATGCTCTTTACGCCCGTTGGATTGCCCTCCTTGAAGAGTAGGTCTATGGCGGGGGTAAGCTCAGCCATCTCACTCTCGGCAGTTGCGATATTGCCCTCGATAGCTCTGTGTACACAGCCGCAGAAACGCTCGGGTAGCGAGTTTGCTGCAACCGAGATAACACCATCACCACCACGCTTAACAAGCTCTACCGTAAGGCCATCATCGCCCGAAAGAACGAGGAAACCCTCGGGACGACCATCGAGGATGGCCTGCATCTGCTCGATGTTACCACATGCCTCCTTTATGGCGACAATCTTAGGCGTTGCGTGAGCCAAGCGGAGGGTTGTTGCTGCGGTCATATTGAGACCCGTGCGGCCAGGTACGTTGTAGATAATGACGGGCACGGGAGAGGCCTCGGCAACAGCCATAAAGTGGCGATAGATGCCCTCCTGCGAGGGCTTATTATAGTAGGGCACAACGCTCAAAATGGCCACTACGTCACTCAAATTAAACGTGTGTAGCTGCTCAACGAGGTCGGCAGTGTTGTTGCTGCCCATGCCCGCCACAATGGGTACACGCCCATTGGTGTGCTTTACAATAAAGCGTAACACCTCATCGCGCTCCTTGAGCGATAGTGTTGCAGTCTCGGCAGTAGAGCCAAGGGCAACGATGTAGTCTACGCCACCGGCGATAACATAGTCGACCATGCGTTCCAAGGCTGGGTAGTCGACTTCGTAGTTATTAAATGGGGTAATCAGCGCTACGCCTACACCCTTAATCATATCTTGTACCATAGTAGTAAAAGTTAGTTTTGCTCTAAAAAAGTGTTCCTTGTATAGGTCTCTGCTCCTCGCTCTTTTGAGGGACTTCGCCTTCGCTTTTGGCGGTGGGTGTGCCGTTAGAGATAAGTGCCATAAACTCATCCTCGTTAAGTATGGTTATGCCTAACTTCTCGGCCTTCTGTCGCTTGGCAGGACCCATATTCTCGCCCGCAACGATAAAGTCTACGTTTGCAGAGACCGCAGCGAGGTTCTTGCCACCATGCTCCTCGACCAATGCCTTCATGTCGTCACGCGAACGACCCACGAACTTGCCCGAGATAACAACGCTCTTGCCCTCCAGTGCGTTCGACGTGCGTTGCTTCTCCTCTATCTCGAAGTTGAGCCCCGCAGCACGCAGACGCTCCACGATAGAGCGGTTGTGCTCATTGGTAAAGTACTCGGTTATGGCTATGGCGATTTTCTCACCCACCTCTTCAGCTTCGGCAAGCTCCTCGGTGGTAGCCTCGGCTATGGCATCCAACGTGCGGAAGTGTGAGGCGAGGTATTTTGCCGTTGTCTCACCCACGAAACGTATGCCTAAGGCGAAGAGCACTCGCTCAAACGGGACCTCCTTGGATATGCGCACTCCCTCCAATATGTTCGCTGCGGACCTATCTCCAAGGCGTGGCAACTGCGCTAACTGCTGAGGGTTAAGGTCGTATATATCGGCTATATCCTTGATAAGACCATTCTGCCATAGTAGCTCTATGGTCTCGCCACCAAGACCCTCAATATCCATCGCTTTGCGGCTGACGAAGTGGACTATGCGGCCGATGATTTGGGGCTTGCACTCGGCACTATTAGGACAGAAGTGCTTGGCCTCGCCCTCGTAGCGAACAAGCTCACTGCCACACTCGGGGCAGTGGGTGATATACTCAAATGGCTTGCTGTCGGCAGGGCGCTCCGATAGCTCCACCTCGGTAATCTTAGGTATAATCTCACCGCCCTTTTCGACGTAGACCATATCGCCCAGGCGTATGTCAAGGGCTGCAATCTGGTCGGCATTGTGTATGGATGCTCGCTTAACAACCGTGCCCGCCAACTGCACAGGCTCGAGGTTGGCTACGGGCGTTACAGCACCTGTGCGGCCTACCTGGAAGTCGACACTTATAAGGCGCGTCAATGCTCGCTCCGCCTGGAACTTGTAGGCTACAGCCCAGCGTGGTGCCTTTGCCGTAGAGCCAAGGGTGCGCTGCATGGCGTAGTCGTTAACCTTGATAACGATGCCGTCGGTGGCGTAGGGTAGTCGCTTACGCTCGGTGTCCCAGTATGCGATAAACTTCTCGACCTCTTCGCGACTGCGGCAGATGGCTGTGTGGTCCGAAATCTTGAAACCCCAGTCACGCGCCGCAGAGAGCATCTCGGCATGAGTGGTGTAGGGGAGGTTGTCGCCAGCAATGTGGTATAGCGTGCAGTCCAAACCGCGGCGTGCAACAACCTGCGATGACTGCTGCTTAAGAGTGCCTGCGGCGGCATTGCGAGGGTTGGCCATAGGTGCCTCACCCGCTGCCTCACGCTCACGATTAAGGCGCTCAAACGAGGCATAGGGCATGATTATCTCGCCACGAATCTCGAATATGTCGGGGTAACCCTCGCCACGCAACTTTAAAGGTACGGAGCCTATGGTGCGCACGTTGTTTGTGACATCGTCACCACGGCGACCATCACCGCGTGTAACAGCACGTAGCAGTCTGCCATGCTCATAGCATAGCGATATGGCTGTGCCATCGAACTTAAGCTCCACGACAAACTCCACCTCGCCAAGCTCCTTAACGATGCGGTCAATCCACTCGCCCAGCTCCTCCGAAGAGTAGGTGTTGGCAAGCGACTGCATAGGGTAGCGGTGCTCGACGCTCTCAAACTCCGACGTTAGGTCGCTGCCCACACGTCGTGTAGGGGAGTTAGGGTCGGCATCTGAGGGGTGCTTTGCCTCCAAGTCCTGCAACTCGCGCAGAAGTCTATCAAATTCATAATCTGAGACTTCTGGTGAGTTCTCTACGTAGTACTGATAGTTGTAATGCTCGAGTAGTGTTTCGAGCTCACGCATACGTGTTATCTCTGAATGGTGTGTCATCTTATCTTTACGCGCATATTATGTGGTAAAGTTACACAATTTGTTTGGAACAACGAAGAATTTTCGAAAAAATAAAAAAAATATTGCGCAATGCTTGCACATTATCAAAATGTCGCTACATTTGCGGAAAATTTTGGACAGTGCGTGTTTGCAGTGCTGTTCATGTTGATTATAACAGAAACGTATTAATTATAGATTATGGCTACTGATAACAAGAAGAGACGTCTGATTACCAGCTTTCACAACCTTACTGCTGAGCAGCAGGCTGAGGTCAAAGCACTCTATCCCCTCGGATTTACCGATGTTATGACCCGTTACGATAAGCCTGATGGCACATTCTTCTACACCGTGCCCTACGAGACTGAGGATACATACTACATGGTGAAGATTGATGTTAAGGTTGATGATGGTCAGGACGATGATAATGATTCATACTACGACGAGGACGATTTGAAGGGCGCAGATGAGTTGGCAGAGGCTGCTGACGAGCCATCTGATGACGACTTCTAAACCCAACCACACGCGTAGAATAATAAAAGAGTAACCCGAATAGACATTCGGGTTACTCTTTTTATCTACTTTCTTAGGCTGCAATCCTTGTCGCACCCCGAGCACTTGGATGTATCGCGGCAACTAAATAGCCGCCATGTCTTGCGGATGATGACTATAGCCACAACCACAGCAATGATGCCCACAATTACACTCTGCCAATCCATACGCAACTACATGAATAGTAGGGTGATGTGATAACCTGCAAAGGCAAGCAACCACGCAATAACGGTGTTGTATAGTGCCGAGCCTATTGCCCACTTCCAGTTAAGCTCCGAGGCTATGGCCACAATGGTGGCAATACATGGGAGGTAGAGTAGTGCGAAGATGAGAAATGCAACTGCAGTAGGAGTTGACATACTGCTTGCAACGCGCTTGCCTATAGCGTGTTCCTGCATCTCTTCCGAGACGTTGGCATCCTCTGCCTCCGAGTAGAGCACACTCATTGTGCTCACCACAATCTCCTTGGCTGGTATGCCCGAAATGAGCGCCACCGATGCCTGCCAGTCCATATCCATAGGCTCGAAGACGGGCTGCGTGACCTCGCCTATCATGCCCATATACGACATCTCGTAAACGGGAGCCTCAGGGGAGTTGTTGTCGTACTTGGGGCGAGGATAGTAGCTTAAGAGCCATACCACTATCGAGGCAATGAGTATCAGACCACCCATCTTGCGAAGATACTGCGCACACTTAGTCCACATGTGACGAAGCGTAGTCATCGGCATGGGCATGCGATAGGGTGATAGCTCCATGACGAATGGTGCCTCCTGCTCGCGGAACATGAAGCGACGCATAAGCCTTGCCGTAATCACCGCCATGAGAATACCGAGCAGGTAGAGTAGGAAGAGTACCGTGCCCGCATGCTCGGCAAAGAAGAGTCCTACAACCATCATATATATAGGTAGGCGTGCGCTACACGACATGAATGGCACCACCATAATGGTTATAAGGCGTGAGGTGCGACACTCAATCGTGCGACACGACATGATGGCAGGTACGTTGCAGCCAAAGCCCATGACCATGGGTATGAACGACTTGCCGTGCACACCCATGCGATGCATAACCTTATCCATAATAAACGCCGCGCGTGCCAAATAGCCCGAATCCTCTAAGAATGAGATGAATAGGTAGAGAATCATGATATTGGGCAGGAAGACCAGCACGCTGCCTACGCCGCTAATAACGCCATCGGTGAGCATGTCACGAAGAGCTCCTGGCTCCATAGCGCCACGAAGAGCCTCATAGAGCCAGTCTACACCCATCTCTATCCACTCTTGTGGGTAGGCGCCAAGCTCAAACGTGGTGTAGAACATGAGCCACATTATACCGAAGAAGATGGGAAAGCCCCAGATGCGGTGCGTGACAATGGCATCGAGCTTATCGCTTATCGTATTGCGCTTACGCTCTGCTGCCTCGTAGGTCTCCTTAAGCGCTCCCGAGATAAAACCATACTTCTGGCTCGATAGTGCTGTCTCGATGTCTTCGCCGAGCGCTCGCTCAATGTCCGCACGTGCCGAAGTCGCCATCTTCACCCAGCGCTCCTTGTGTGGTGAGCTCTCGAGAAGTCGCTCTATCTCCTTGTCCCCCTCGATCAGCTTGAGTGCGAAGTAGCGTGGCGGGAAGTGTGCCACAAGCTCGTCGTAGTGCTGGCGCATGTCGGCATTTAGTGGCTCAAGGTGCTCCTCGATAACAGTGCCGTAGCCGATGTGGATGTGTCTGACGCGCGTATCGCGGTTTTCGTGCACCGCAATGATGGCATCGAGCAACTCCTCCAATCCTCGTCCTGATGGTGCCACAACGGGGATTATTGAGACGCCTATCATCTCGCCCAAGGCCTCATGGTCGAACTTCGCACCACTCGCCTCGAGCTCGTCGTACATGTTTAGTGCGATGACCATCTTGGGGCTGATGTCGATAAGCTCCGTGGTGAGGTATAGGTTGCGCTCGAGGTTTGAGGCAACCACCGTGTTAACAATGATGTCGGGGGTGTCGTCTATAATGTGTCGACGTACGTAGACCTCCTCGGGAGAGTATGCCGAGAGAGCGTAGGTGCCTGGCAGGTCGGTAATCTCTATGGTGTAGCCCTTGTGGTGTAGCTTGCCACGCTTGGCATCTACCGTGACGCCGCTATAGTTGCCCACATGCTCGCTACGTCCGCAGAGTGTGTTGAAGAGCGATGTCTTGCCCGAGTTGGGGTTGCCGACCAGTCCTACGCTTATGTGCTTGTGGCTGCTGTCCACAGCCTGCTCGATGATGTCTACGTCGTTGATGAGGGTGGGCGCTTCGCCTTTTGATAGCTTCTCCGCCTCCTCGCGCGTCATCACCACAATCATCTCCGCCTCCTTGCGGCGCAGCGAGATGTCGTAGCCCATGATGCGATACTCGATAGGGTCCTTTAGTGGTGCGTCGAGCACGACAGTAACCTCGCGACCACGCACAAAGCCCATCTCTATAATGCGACGACGAAAGCCTCCGTAGCCAATGACCTTGACTACCGTGGCTGTCTCCCCTGTTTTGAGTTCACTTAGTCGCATTTTACCTTTTGTATTATTATATATTAATTTCGCACAAAGATAGAGAAAAATGTGCGAGTACACAATCCCCACTTTTGGGGATATTGGCCTATGCGAACAAATGTAAGTTGCATAATTATTGCATAAATAATGGCCCGTACGGTGTGATTTGTCGGTAAATCACGAGATTATGACGTTTTTTTTTGAAAAAATATTTGCAAAACAAAAATAATTTATAACTTTGCAAAACGAAAAACCTTATAATACATTTATTGATATGAAGACATTGGTAGAAAACATTGCAGCTCAGTATGAGGCATTTGCAAAGAATTCAGCTTTGCAGCTTGAGAAGAATAATAAGGCAGCCGGCACACGTGCACGTAAGGCAGCGTTGGAGCTTACTAAGCTTTTGAAGGAGTTCCGTAAGGTATCTGTAGAGGAGGCAAAGAAATAATTATTTCTTGTGATAAGGGGTCATTCTCGACCCATCCCAAAAGTAAGACCCCACGGGCTGTACTACTTGTACTATCCCATGGGGATCTTATTTTGCGATAGGCCAAGCTTAACCCCTTCTGACAAGAAATTTATTCTATTATTGATAAGCCGCAATCTGCGGCACCAAACTTAGAGCCCCGAATGGGAAATACACCAAAGTATGTCCCATCCGAGGCTCTTTCTCTTTATCGGCGCCAAATTCCCCCCCCCTTCTAACAAGAAATTGGGGCCGTGGGGGAGTTTCAGAGAGTTTTAGGGAGAGTTCGGGGAATTTTCAGGGAGGGCGGAGTGCGTTTTCCGCGTTGTCTCTGTTCTCTCCCTGTTCTCTCTCTCTGACTACTCTCTGTCATTCTGAACGTAGTGAAGAATCTGGTAATTGGGGCGATAGTATCTCTGCTCTTTGCTCTCGGCAGATCATTCGACTGCGCTGCGCTACGCTCAGGATGACAAAGGGAGGTACTCAGAATGACAGCGTAGGTATTGTCTTTATGCTCTCTGCTCATTGACCTCTCTGCTCATTGACCATTTGCTCTAAAAATGCTGTGTGAAATAAAAAAAGTGTTTTTATTTTGCGGAATCATAAAAAATGATTATCTTTGTGTGACTATAGATACGCCCGTCTGGAAGTGACGTGTCTAAGTCTCAAAGAATGAGAAGAAAGTAATTTTTATTTACCAATACAAACTTAATAAAAACACTTAAAACTTATGAAACACAATTTCAACGCAGGTCCATGCGTACTTCCACGTCAGGCTGTAGAGGCAGCTATCGAGGCTATCCGTGATTTTGATGGCACTGGTATCGGTATTCTTGAGATCTCACACCGTACTCCAGGCTGGGAGCGCGTAATGGCTGAGGTAGAGCAGCTTTGGCGCGACCTTCTCAACATCCCCGATGACTACGCAGTATTCTTCGTAGGTGGTGGTGCTTCAACTCAGTTCTTCCAGGTTCCCGCTAACCTTCTTAAGACTAAGGCTGCTTACTTGCAGACTGGCGTTTGGGCTAAGAAGGCCGTTAAGGAGGCTAAGTTCTACGGCGAGGTAGAGGTTGTCGCTTCTTCTGAGGACAAGACCTACAGCTACATTCCTAAGAACTACACCATCCCCGCTGATGCTGACTACTTCCACATCACTACCAACAACACTATCTACGGTACTGAGATCCACGAGGATATCGACTCACCCGTAACTTTGGTTGCTGATATGTCTTCAGACATCATGTCTCGTCCTATCGACGTTAAGAAGTATGGTATGATCTACGGTGGTGCTCAGAAGAACGTAGGTCCTGCTGGTGTTACCTTCGTTATCATCCGCAAGGATCTTCTCGGTCAGTCTGGCCGCAAGCTTCAGACTATGGTTGACTACGCTACTCACTATCCCGAGGAGGCTCGCAACCACTCTATGTTCAACACTCCTCCTGTATTCCCCATCTACGTTATGTACCAGACCTTGAAGTGGGTTAAGGAGCTTGGTGGTGTAGAGGTTATGTACAAGATGAACAAGGAGAAGGCTGAGTTGCTCTACAACGAGATCGACCGCAACTCTATGTTCGTAGGTACTGCTGCTAAGGAGGACCGCTCTTTGATGAATGTTTGCTTCGTAATGGCTCCTGGTAAGGAGGAGTTCGAGAAGGAGTTCATGGAGTTTGCTAAGGAGCGTGGCATGGTAGGTATCAAGGGTCACCGTTCAGTAGGTGGTTTCCGTGCATCTATCTACAACGCATGTCCTAAGGAGTCTGTAGAGGCTTTGGTAGCTTGCATGAAGGAGTTCGAGGAGCTTCACAAGTAATCTAACGTAATCAATTATCAATCATCGTGGTAGCCATCCGAGAAGTAGGGTGGCTGCCTCGATAAGTTAATAACAAAACAAATAAGAATAGACCTAATATTATGAAGGTACTTATTGCAACCGAGAAGCCCTTTGCTAAGACCGCAGTTGAGGGTATTGAGTCAATCTTGAAGGAGGCTAACTACGAGGTGGTACGCCTTGAGAAGTATACTGATAAGGCTGAGCTTTTGGCAGCTGTTGCTGACGTTGACGCTCTCATCATCCGTAGCGACAAGGTTACTGCTGAGGTTCTTGACGCTGCTAAGCAGCTTAAGATCGTTGTTCGCGCAGGTGCTGGTTTCGACAACGTAGACTGCGCTGCAGCTAAGGCTAAGGGCGTAGTTGTTATGAACACTCCTGGTCAGAACTCTAACGCTGTTGCTGAGCTTGCTCTCGGTATGATGGTATTTATGGCTCGTAACCAGTTCACTCCAGGCACAGGCTCTGAGCTTCAGGGCAAGACCCTTGCTATCCACGCTTACGGCAACGTAGGTCGCTTGGTAGGCTTGAAGGGTAAGGCTCTCGGTATGAACGTTGTTGCTTACGACCCCTTCATCACCGACGACGCTGTATTCGAGCGTGATGGCGTTAAGAAGATGAACTCTATCGCTGAGCTCTACGCTGCTGCTGACTACCTCTCATTGCACATCCCTGCAACTGCTGAGACTAAGGGTTCTATCGGCTACGACCTCGCTATGTCTATGCCTAAGGGCGCTACCCTCGTAAACACTGCTCGTAAGGAGGTTATCAACGAGGAGGGTCTCATGAAGGCTATGGAGGAGCGTGAGGACCTCAAGTACATCACCGACATCGCTCCCGATGCTAAGGATGTATACGCTGAGAAGTTCGGCAAGCGCTACTTCGGCACTCCTAAGAAGCAGGGTGCTGAGACTGCTGAGGCTAACGTAAACGCTGGTCTTGCTGCTGCTCGTCAGATTGTTGACTACTTCGTTAACGGCAACGTCCGCTTCCAGGTTAATAAATAATAGATTGAATATTTTGGTGTCTACCTTGCTTTGAAAATGCTCATTTACCTTGAGTAAACTGCGCTTTTCAAATCTTCGAGCAGCTACCAAACTATCCTAATCTCTTCCTTATTTATAATAAGCAGGGTGTCAATTTCGGTTGGCACCCTTACATAGAAAAATATTAACAAGCTAAAACTACAATACTAATATGGTAAGAATTAAGCCCTTTAAGGGTATCCGCCCTCCAAAGGAACTCGCAGCAGAGGTAGCATCACGTCCTTACGACGTTCTTAATTCAGTAGAGGCTAAGGCTGAGGCTGGCGAGCGCTCATTGCTCCACATCATCAAGCCCGAGATCGACTTTGATCCCATCGCCGACGAGCACTCACAGGAGGCTTACGAGAAGGCTATGGAGAACTTCCGCATCTGGAAGGAGAAGGGTTGGTTGGCACAGGATGGCGAGGAGTACTACTACATCTACGCTCAGACTATGAACGGCCGCACCCAGTATGGTATCGCTATGTGCTGCCACTACGACGACTACCTCTCAGGCGCTATTAAGAAGCACGAGCTTACTCGCCCCGATAAGGAGGAGGATCGTATGATTCACGTGCGCAACCAGAAGGCTAACATCGAGCCCGTATTCTTCACATACCCCGATAACGCCGAGATTGACGCTATCATCACTAAGTGGGTTAAGGAGCATGAGGCTGACTACGACTTCGTAGCTGAGGATGGCTTTGGCCACCACATGTGGGTTATCCGTTGCAAGGAGACCAACGACCGCATCACCGAGCTCTTCAAGGGTATCCCCGCATTGTATGTAGCTGATGGTCACCACCGTACCGCTGCTGCTGCACGCGTAGGTCAGGAGTGCGCATCGAAGAATCCTAACCACACTGGCGACGAGGAGTACTGCTTCTTCCTCGCAGTTACCTTCCCTGCATCACACCTCCGCATCATCGACTACAACCGCGTAGTTAAGGACCTCAACGGCCTTTCGAAGGAGGAGTTCTTGAAGGCTATCGAGGAGAACTTCGTAGTGGAGAAGAAGGGTGCAGAGATCTACACACCTAACGCATTGCACAACTTCGCGATGTATATCGACGGTGAGTGGTACTCGATGACTGCTAAGCAGGGCACTTACGACGACAACGATCCTATCGGCGTTCTCGACGTTACCGTCCTCTCTAACCTCGTTCTCGACAAGGTTCTAGGCATCGCAGACCTCCGCACATCTAAGCGTATCGACTTCGTAGGTGGTATCCGTGGTTTGGGCGAGTTGCAGAAGCGCGTTGACAGCGGTGAGATGAAGGTTGCCTTTGCGTTGTATCCAGTATCAATGCAGCAGCTTATCGACATCGCCGACACTGGCAACATCATGCCTCCCAAGACTACTTGGTTTGAGCCTAAGTTGCGTTCGGGTGTTGTTATTCACTCATTCGAGGAATAATTTCTTGTGATAGCGGCGATACTTCGCCACCTCAATCATTGGGTTGAATGGAATGTACGACAAGTACTATCCATCCAACCCAATTTCTTTATCGGTGGTAAATTATCACCACTCTGACAAGAAATTAGGTCGTGCTGATTGGAAACTTGATAATACTTCGGGCTGTACTAAGGTACTATCCCGAAGCCTCTTCTTTTGTGATACACCACATCTCACGACTTTTGACAATAAATCGGGTAGTGGTGACTGGGAGGTGGTAAATTTTATAAGACCATTAGGACTTTAAGCCCTTAAGACCATAAGAGGTCGGGTATCAAAAGTCTTACTTCCTACTTGTCTTATTGGTCTTACTCGTCTTAAAAATCTCTAACAACTAACAAGCGCTGAGTATTTATGGGTACTTTGTAATATACCCTCTATACCCAACCATCTTAACTAAAAACTATCAACATCTATCTCTTTGTATTTTCAGCTTTTTTTCATACCTTTGTAAATTGAAGTAAATGTACGAATAACTCTTTTACAAAGATATGATAAAGTCAATGACGGGCTTCGGCAAGGGCGAGGCCGTAATAGAAGATAAGAAGATACGCGTGGAGCTACGTTCGTTAAACTCGAAGCAGCTCGACCTATCTATCAAGCTGCCAGGCAGATACCGTGCTGCCGAGGCAGAGCTGCGCAATATCATCACACGCGAGCTGCAGCGTGGTAAGGTTGATTGCTTCGTGTCGTTCGAGGCAACCGTAGCTGAAACACCCGCACATATCAACGCAGAGACATTCAAGGCATATGCCGAGGAGCTACGCAGTGTGTGCACTACCAATGGCATCAACACTGACGACGCAGCGCTGCTCAGTGCCATTTTACGCATGCCCGATGTGGTTACCTGCGAGGAGCAGGAGGTGTCGGAGGCAGAGATTGCAGCCATTTTGGAGGCGGCAAAGATGGCGTGTGCAGAGCTGGATAAGTTCCGCCAGCAGGAGGGTGCAATACTTATTGCTGACCTCCTTAAGCGCATCGACCTTATCGAGCAGTATCGCCACGAGGTAGAACCCTTTGAAAAGGCCCGTGTTGACACCATCAAGAACCGTATCCGCGAGAATATAGAGAAGTTGCAGCTTGAGGTGGATAACAACCGCCTTGAGCAGGAGATGATATTCTATATCGAGAAGCTCGACATCACGGAGGAGAAGGTGCGCCTCGACAACCACTGTCGCTACTTCCGCGAGGTGTCGGCCGAGGAGGAGGCTGCGGGTCGTAAGCTCGGCTTCATTGCGCAGGAGCTTGGTCGCGAGATTAACACCATGGGCTCAAAGTCAAACGAGGCAAATATGCAGCGTTTGGTAGTTAAAATGAAGGATGAGTTAGAGAAGATTAAAGAGCAGGTACTAAACATCTTATAATATACGTTCGTAATATGGGTAAGTTGGTAATATTCTCAGCACCGAGTGGCTCGGGCAAGACAACAATCGTGCGTGAGTTGCTGAAACGTTTTCCGCAGTTTGAGTTCTCTATCTCTGCCACATCGCGTAAGCCACGTGGTACAGAGCAGCATGGTGTCGATTACTACTACCTCTCTAATGAGGAGTTTCGCGAGCGCGTGGAGCGTGGCGAGTTTGTAGAGTGGGAGGAGGTCTATGCCGGCACATGCTATGGTACGCTAAAGAGCGAAATGGAGCGTATATGGGCAAAGGGTAATGTTATAGTGTTCGACGTAGATGTTATGGGCGGCATCAACCTTAAGCGTCTCTTTGGTGACGATGCATGCTCGGTGTTTATCATGCCACCCTCGGTCGAGGAGCTGGAGCGCCGTTTACGTGGTCGTGGCACCGATTCGGAGGAGGTTATCCTGAAGCGTATCGACAAGGCTGAGTTTGAGCTCTCTAAATCCAATGAGTTCGACTTTACAGTTGTAAATGATGTGCTTGCCGATGCTGTGGATGAGGCCACTAAAATTATTGATAACTTCTTAAAGTAGAGATTAAGATGAAAAAACGTATGTTGCTGTACTTCGGCTCATTTGACCCTATTCATAATGGTCACATTGCACTTGCTGAGTACGCTTTAGATAAGAATCTGTGCGACGAAGTTGCGCTAATCATATCGCCTCAAAACCCCTTTAAGGCAGATGTGTTGCAGACTCCCGAATACACTCGTTACGAGATGGCCGAGTTGGCATGTCGTGAGAGTCGTTACCCCGAACAGATTAAACCATCGGTAGTGGAGTTTGTGCTCGAAAAGCCCTCATATACAATCAATACACTCGATTACCTAAAGGAGAATTGCGGTCAAGACATGGAGTTTGCCATCATTACTGGCAGCGACATCTGGGCACGCTTCGATGAGTGGAAGGAATATGAGCGAATCCTTAATGAGTATAAGATATATGTCTATCCACGTAAGGGTTATGCTGTGGAGAAGTTTGCCGATAGGGTAACACTCTTGGAGGATGCTCCATTTGTGGAGTATTCATCTACTGAGGTGCGTGGCAAGGCGGAACGTAGCGAGGATATATCTGCAATGGTTGCACCATCTGTGGCTGACTACATTGTGAAGAATCAGCTGTGGACGCCTGCTGGCCGTATTGTTCGCCTAACCTCTATGATTGAGAGTGGCGATGAGCGTGAGATACTATATATTGAGCGTGGTAAGTGTTATTTCCAGCATAACGAGTGGGGTAAGACTATCAACGACTTTAACCGCGCTAAGGCCATTAATCCCAATAGCGAGGAGGCACAGCAGCTACACGATATGGTCTATGAGATACTCTCGTTCCGCTATAAAGACATCTACAATCCGTAATAGATAACGCTATGATAGAGATTGATGATAAGATAGTTAGCCTCGATATTATTCGAGAGAATTTCTGCTGCGATTTATCGAAGTGTAAGGGGATATGCTGCGTGGAGGGAGACTCTGGCGCACCACTCGATATTGATGAAGTAGATATTCTTGAGGAGGAGTGGGAGAACTACGCGCCCTATATGACCGAAGAGGGCCGCAAGGCTGTCGAGGAGCAGGGATTCATGGTCGTAGATATTGATGGCGACTACACTACGCCATTGGTTGACAATGCAGCTTGCGCCTATGCCTTTGAGGAGGATGGAGTCACATTCTGTGCTATCGAGCGTGCCTATCGCGAGGGTAAGTGTTCGTTTATTAAGCCCATATCATGCCATCTATATCCCATTCGTGTTAAGCGTTTCCGTAATGGCTCAGCGGGCCTAAACTACCATCGTTGGGCTGTGTGTGGCTCGGCGCGTGAGTGTGGTAAAAAGATTGGCATGCCAGTGTATAAAGGACTCAAAGAGCCTATTATACGTGCCTTCGGGGAGGAGTTCTATAAGCAGCTGGAGATGGCTGAGGAGATGGTAAAAGAGATGAAATAGAAGCTATAATTCAGTTTATATAATGAATAAGAAATTATTAATACTTAGTATATTATTCACCTTTACTTTAAGTGTGCATGCCCAGGAGAGTGACACCACAAAAGTGGCTACTGTCGACTCGTTGCGCACTGTAGAGTTAGACACCCCAGCTGTACCGGTACATCCTGTACGCACCTTGGGTAAGGTGGCCGTTATCGACACATTGCCTACGGGTAATGATGCGTTGAGCATAGTGCTATTTAACGATAACACATGGCGTTACATCTTGGCTGAGGATTACAAAAACGACCCTGAGGTATTTAACGACCACTGGAATACCAGCGCGTCGCATGCCTATGGTGATGTTGATGTAAACTCGCTGCCAGAGTCTACGGTTATACGCCTTGTCGACTCGTTGGAGAGTTATCACTATCCATATATGGGGCGTATAACCTCTCGTTATGGTCCACGTCGTGGTCGTGCGCATCAGGGCCTCGATATTGGCCTAAAGACTGGCGACCCCATCTATGCCACATTCGATGGTAAGGTGCGCTTCTCAAAGGCTGCTGGCGACTATGGTAATCTGATAGTTATACGCCACAACAATGGTCTTGAGACCTACTATGCACACCTCTCTCAGCGCGATGTAGAGGTTGGCGATTGGGTGGTTGCGGGCCAGCAGATTGGCCTCGGTGGCAGCACTGGTAGAAGTACTGGTCCCCACCTACACTTTGAGGTGAGGTATCGTGGGCAGTCGTTTGACCCAGAGCGTATTATCGACTTTACTACGGGTGATCTTCGTCGCCCTGAGCTCTTGTTGCGTCGTCGTCATTTTAGCATCTATGCTAAGTATGAGCAGGATTTCACCGACGAAGAGGAGGTTGCAAAGCAGGAGGAGGCTGAGCGTAAGGCTGCCGCTGCCGTGCAGTATCATACGGTGCGCTCGGGAGATACGCTGGGAGCATTGGCACGTAAGTATGGTACCTCGGTGTCGCGTCTCTGCCAACTAAACGGCATCAAGTCGACGTCGATACTGCGTATCGGACAACGACTTAGGGTCAAGTAGTACGGTTCGGTGCTCAGATGAGAATATTGTGTAACTAAAAACATAGAGATGGTGTATACTGGTTTTATATGCGGAGGCTTTACCGCGGTAGGTGGAGACTCTAATTTTGAGAATATTGATGCCCGTTGGCAGCCAGTTGTTAAGAGTGCTGAGGCGCGTGCCGCTGGCCATAGACTATATGTTTCGGAGTTCTACGACTTCTGTTACCACCGTGGTAAGGACCGTAATACGGGTCTTCGTCGCTACTCAATGGATGCTAATGCCGACATCGAGATTACTGTGCCAAGTAATGGACACAAGCTACCACTACATATCGGAGAGCTTGAAGTTAGTCATGCACCATTCAGTGTCGTACTCTTCTCTGTTCGCTTCGATATCGACACAGATAATATCGATGATCTTATTGAGGTGGTAAATAAGTTCCGCTACGTATCGTTATACGTTAACGACCGTTCGTTGGATGAGTTCTTCTCCATAGCCATTACACCTATTATGAAGGTGTATGCTTCGTGTGGCGCATACCGTGAACATGGATTCAATATTGAGGATCCTGCCTCATGTAAATATTTAGTTGAGAACACCAATAAGTTCAGGCTCTTCCAGATAGCATCTGTAGATAATGACTTATGGGTGAATGGTGACACTGATCATATACTCTTCGAGCTCGGCTCAATGTCGCGCATAGGTGTGGTTAATCCCAACGACCTATTCTCGCCATCTAAAGATTACTTCCAGCGTACCATGGAGGCAGGTCGCATCGATATATTCAACAATTGGAAGGGTTTAGCGCTTTACGACACATTCACTATGCTTGGTCACGAGGTATCTAAGGAGATTCGTGAGTACTGGATTGAGTGTAACTTCAAGATGTTATACATGTCGCAGATGTTTGTTAAGATATATCTAACGCGTCTTAACAAGAACTTCCGCATGTACCTTGGCGATAACTACCTAAAGCTCAATAGAAACGTAGCAAATAAGCTCCAGAATCGTTACGATGAGTTTGATTGCAAGTGTTGGTTCGATACCGTAGCGTACAGCAAGCTACCATGTGAAATACATGCCATTATGGGCAGCTCAATGGAGATAGCTATCGAGAAGGAGCGCCTCTACGATAAGATTATGCGCCAGAACCTTAAGCGAGAGAAGTTATCCGATCAGCGCATGAATAAGCTGCTCTTCTTTATGACCATGCTTGCCATGTCGTCAGCAATATGGGATGCATGTTGTCTGGTAGAGGGTATGTATGAGCTGACAATGCATGAGTCACAGGTATTTATCCGCATTGTGACCTATGTGGTACTATTCGTTATATTTATCGTTATGTTCCTATCTAATAGGCGCTCGAACGATTAGCATTATTAGGATGAAAAAGTTTCTACTATCTATAGTGATTATCATGGCTCATGTTGCTCTCAAAGCACATGAGCCTAATGTTATTCCTACACCCTGCAGTGTTGTATATAACGACGGGAGCTACACTCTTAGCACACGCTCTACCGTTGGTACAGAGTGTGAAGAGCTAAAACCTCTTGTCGATTACGCATCGCAAGAATTTGGTATAGGTAAAGTTTGTAATAACGCTAATATCAGTATATTCATAGACGAGAGCCTTTCGTTTGAAGAGTATCGATTGAATGTAACCGAAGAGGGTATTAGCATTTATGGCGGTGACTATGGCGGCGCCTTTAATGGAGTCGTCACCCTTATGCAGCTTATGCCAGCAGAGGTCTACGAGAAGGGTATCACATCCAGCTTCACGATACCTTGCTGTGAGATTGTTGACAGGCCACGCTTCGAACACCGAGGCTTTATGCTTGATGTGTGCCGCACATGGATGGATAAGGAGGCTGTGATGGAGTTTATAGACCTGCTTGCCTATCATAAGATTAACTCGCTACGTCTGCACCTCACCGACGATGAGGCGTGGCGCATAGAGATTAAGTCGCATCCAGAACTTGCCGAGGTGGGTGGCTATCGTGGCGGCGATAGCCCTATCTGGCCACGTTATGGCAAGTGGAATGAGCGATGGGGTGGCTACTATACTCAGGTTGAGATGAGCGAGATAATCGACTATGCATCAGTGCGAAACATTGAGGTTATCCCTGAGATAGATCTCCCTGGTCATAGTCTATGCATGGCAACAATGCACCCTGAGATTCTATGCAACTACACGCCCCGTACTTCCGCATCGTTTGGCTACGATACCCGCTCGGCATTTTGTGCCTCTAAGGAAGAGAACTACGAGTTTTTAGCAGAAATTCTTGGTGAGATATGTGAGTTGTTCCCCTCGGAATATATACATATTGGTGGAGATGAGGTGGATATGTCGCAATGGCTACGTTGTCCCGACTGCAAGGCGTTAATGGCTAATAATAACATGACTAACGCATCTGAACTACAGCAGTACTTCATGTTGCGCCTTTCAGATATTCTTGCACTACACGGCAAAAAGCCCGCAGTGTGGAATGAGGCCATTGACGGTGGTAGCCTCTCGCACGACACACGTGTGTACGGATGGGAGAGCGTCAAGGAGTGCCGTCAGTCAGCCGCTCGCTACAAAACTGTCGTTATGCCAGGTCAATATTTCTACTTCGATATGAAGCAGTCATCACGCGAGCCTGGACACGATTGGGCGGCAATCTTCGACTGGACTAAGGTCTATAACGTGACTCTACCTTCGTTGGGCTTCACCGCTACGGAGTCGGTAAACGTGATAGGATTGGAGGGCTCGTTCTTTAGCGAGGCCTACGCATCACGCAACCCAGAGAGTGCCGACTATCTTCACTATCAGACATTCCCTCGTATTGTAGCTCTTGCTGAGGTAGCATGGGTTAATGACAACGAGCGCAATGAGTTAGACTTTTATAAACGTATGGTCGCCCACTACGATCGTCTGGATGCTATGGGTGTTGCGTATCGACTTATGCCTCCAAAGGTTACGTACGCTAACGGTCTGCTTACTGCCACAACTGACGATGGCAGCGGCATATTCTATCGTCGTGAGCCCATGGGCATAGATATGCTATATACGGGACCTATCGCGACTGATAACCCTGCAGAGTACTCGTTTGTATCGCATCGTGGCTCGGCACGCTCTCCAGAGGTAGCCATCGCAGCCCACTTCAAAACGATAACCCCTGCCTTTAATATCACCTCGTCGATGACCGATCGAGAGCAGTTCTCGTTCGACAAGGCGGAGCGCTATGGGCGCATAGCACGCACCTCAAGCGCTGCAGATGATGGTGATTGGGTGATGTTTACGTTCGATAGTCCCGTGTCGTGCCGACGCATGAAGGTGGCTACGGGCAACTTCCAGCTGCCACGCTACACGTTTGAGAATGGCTATGTGGAGGTTAGCTACGATGGTTCGATGTTTGAGCGAGTAGGGGAGTTGGATTGTGGTATGTACTATATAGAGTATCCAGCACGTCCAATCAAGGCGGTGCGCATAACCTGCACATCGCGCGGTAATGGTGCCGAGTGGGTGTCGATTCAGCCTCCAACCATCTGGCCTAAGTTATAGAAAACGATGATGTCGCACCTCAATATAAGTGCGACATCATCTGTTAAAAATTGCTTATGGTTACTGGTTTACAATTTGCACTACCTCGCCGAGTTTCTCTTCGGGGATATTGCCCGAAACAACTATTACACCCGACTCACCCTCATCTGCTGTGCAATCAATGGCGATGATAATGTTTGTTATATTGCCATTCTGCGCAATGGTGTAGATTGTGAATTTCTCGCCATCTTCATTTACTGAGATGAGCTCCTTGGTATCTATCTTCTTAACAATCTTATTAGTGTCATCTAAAACTTTCCTTGCAATAGCAGCATCTTTGGTCACTATGATCTCTATCTCACTCAGATTCTCTATCATCTCATTCTCTCCTGCGAACATAGTCATCATCTGCTTATTAATCGTCATGCAGGTTACGGCCTCATTGTCGGAATACTTCTCAGCGAGCTTTGAGAATTGAGGTATCTGTGCCATTAGCGATACTGGCAACAACATGATTGCCAACAAAATAAATCGTTTCATATAATCCTTCTTTTAGTGATGTAAATTAATTAAACTTCCAACATTATTGAGTTCAAGGTTATTGCCATGGAGATGTATCAGTACACTGCTATCGGAATTCGATGTGCATATATAGAGGTCGGTAGCCGAACCGTTTTCAGCGCATTTCTGGTATATCTTCACACTCTCACCGCCACTATTTACTGACATTATCACCTCGTACGCGCCTATAAGCTCCTCTACTTGCTCTTTAAAGGTGGGGATAAGCTCCTTGTTCTCCACAGATATCACCTTCATATAGTCGGCATCTATGGATGCCTCCATCGATCGAAACATGCTGTTAGAGATGTTTATGGTGGTGCATCCAGGCTGCGACGAGTAACGTTTCATAAGTTCATCGAAGCCATCACTAACGACGCTTGTTGTGTCATTATCCTCCGTGCTTACTACCTCTTCGGCCATTGCGACCATAGGTAGCAACATTGTAATTAATAAGAAAATAAGCCGTTTCATATAAAGTAGTATTTAGTTAGAACCATATTCCTGCACCTGCCGATAGGCGTCTACCACCAGGGCCAGTACCTTTCTTATACATATCGATAAACGAGTAGTTTACATAGCCATAAAGTCGTTTCCATCCAATACGTCCAGTTATTCCAAACTGCACAGGATTAAGCGTGATTGTATCCTCAATCGAGGTCTTTGGGAACTTATACTTTAGGTGTGAATTAATCAGAACGTCGAGATTTACACCAGCCGAGATAAAGAATCCCTTGTCTATATTCCAGTCGATCATCACTGGCATGTGGAAATATGTCGCCACCATCTTCGACTTCTTAATATTGCCATCGATGGCTACAGCGTGCATCATTCCATCGCGGTACTCCATAGTATAGTTATCGGCAAATGAGTAGTTGTCGTACGTAAAGCCAAATGCGCCTGATAGTACCAATGTACGACGAGGGTTAAGTGGTACATTGAAGTTACCTACATTAAAGGTGAAGTTGATCGCCTTTTTATTAGTAAACATCAACTGGTTAGCCTCCTCATTAGAATACATTGAATAGTCTGTGCCAACAAAGGTGCTTGCGCCTATTTCAAAAGCTGCAATATGATTGCAGCTTGGTGAGCCTACGCCAAATAGTCCGAAGTAGGCCTTCTTGGGACCACGTGACACAATTTTGGGATCGCTACTACTGTCTTGTTTCTTGCTTTGTCCTATATTGAAGCGTATTCCGTTGAGCATCAGTGATAGGTTGCCGTCGTTGGACGAAACACTGTTCGCACCCTTACTGTCGAGATATATCACGCTCTCATCGTCCTCTATAACCACTTCTTGCGACCATGCCAACGATGATGAAATCAATAGTGCAGATAGTATAAGTATTAGTTTTTTCATACCTCTAATTTTATTTATATGAATATTTTATCTCATTTTAGTATAGTTAGTTATGTTGTCAATCTCGACCATGGCAACCTGTATATCATTAGATACGTTTGCCAATATGCGATCCATCTCGGCATAAGCTAACTGTTCATCTTCAACCCTAACCCCATTGATGTGGCACACAAATTCAGGGGTTGTAGCATTAACACGCTCTACATCAGCGTTTCTACTATTAAGTATTGCTATTGATACGCCCATTATCAGTACAACCGACGCTGCTACACCTGCCCACCACCTGCGGTTTAGTGTAATGCCACCAATTCTTCGGTCGCTCATACTGGGGGTATGTACCTCGGCTGAGGGCTTTTCACTGCGCAATTTGCCGAATGCCTCGAACATCGCTTTCGCACTTTTAAACTGCTCTGGGATGTCGTCATTCTCAGCAAAGTAGGCTGCAATCTCCTGCTCTTCATCTAATGAGGTAACACCTTCGAAATACTTATCAATTAATATTTTAATTCTATCCAACTCCATAGCTCATAATCTTAATAAGTTGCTCTCTAACACTCTTTCGTGCCCTTGAGAGATTTACTCTGACACTCGCTTCGTCACTCTCCAATATATGAGCGATTTCCTCTATCTCATACCCCTCGACGTCGCGCATATGAATTGTTAGACGTTGTCGCTCGGGCAGCTGCTCTATCAATTTTATCGTCAACGTAGCCATATCCTTCGTATTGATATAGCCCTCGCCATCGCTTACTCCTGCCGACCTTTCAGAGAGAGAGAAGCTCTGAGCCCGCTGCTTTGCTCGTTGTCGGTCTATTGCGAGGTTTCTCACCATTCTACAGACATAGGCACGAGGGTAGTCGCTCTCAAGCACTGCGTCGCGAGCCCTCCACACTCGCTCGAAGACATCTTGAACGACATCCTCCGCCTCCACATCGTCGCCAATGATGCTGCGTGCAAGTCTGTAGACCGTATCATGCAGCGCACTAACGAACTCTATATATTCTGTCTCGGTCTTCAAAATGTACTGTTTTTAAGCGTTTCTTTACCTATATAACGAATGACGGCTGCAAATGTAACATCGCAACCGTCATTTTTTTCGATTTTCTCTATTTTTCTCTATGCTTATCCCACAACTTACCTCCTGGTCGTGCTGGGAACCATCCCTTAGCCACACGTTTGCGTTGTTCAAAGAGTTCCCCTATGCCCCATAGTGACGATGCTGCCCATACGGCAAGAAGTGTAGACCATAATACGTCGGCCACAAGCAGTGAACAGATGCCCGTAACAATGCCGCTTATAAGGAAGAGCCACCAAATTTTAACACCAAAATAGTATTCACCCTTAATGACAATGGGGTGGAAGATGCCAATAATTAGAAATGTGGCCACACCAATAATCAATCCTGTAAAATGTAGACTCATAGCTCAATAATATTTTGATGGCAAATATAGGGAAAATGCTTCATATCTACCACCCGTCATATATGATAGTTTTGCTATATATTTAATAGGTGACGAATGGCTGCAATAGGGTCGTATATAATCATGCGAGGCCCAGCCCAGCGCATCACGTCGCGAATCTTCTGGCGCATGTCACTTCTATAGCAGTGTATTGTACACCGTTTGCAGGCGGGCTTCTTGTCGCCGAACTTGCAATTATCCAGACGCTTGTGTGCATACACTTCAAGCTCTTTATACTCCACAGGCAACTCGCGTAGGCCAAGTTTATGTCTGCAATATAGCCGAATCATGCGGCTCACCACTCGCTTTTCATTCTTAATGCTTCCCATCAGTAGCGTATGTTATCTTATAAGTATACAAAATTAATGCAAACAGCACAAATGTCGGTTATCCACAGAATAGTTCTGAAGACATGTGCAAAAATAAGAAAAATATTGTATATTTGCATCTGCGTATTTTCGCCATAAGGTGGATGGATTGAGGGGCGGTGTGGTAAATAAACAAAGGGAGGCATCTCATATTATGCGACACCCCACTTGGTGATAGTGACTCCGAAAGGATTCGAACCTTCATCGTAAGAACCGGAATCTTAAATTCTATCCATTGAACTACGGAGCCATGCGACAAAGGTATTAATTATTTTTCGAAAAAAAGAGAAAAAAAGATAAATTTAGAGTAATAGATGCGCATAATCACTATAGTTTAGCGCATAGATATGGAATGAAACATGACTAATAAGTATAATAATTGGGAACGTATCGAACAGATTTTAGCCTATACGAATCACACTGCGCATAGTTTTGCTATGAGTATAGGCCTTACACGTTCAGAGAATATTTATCACATCAAGCGAGGTAACTTTGGAATATCGGAGGACCTCGCGGAGCGCATCGTAAGATACTATCCCGAGATTAATCCCACATGGTTGCTGTCGGGCATGGGAAATATGCTTCGTCATAGCGAGCCAAAGTGTACAACAGCGCCATTTTTCGAGGGGGATATAAGGCGTATCCTCCAGTCGTACAACGACATAACCCCCAATGGCATGTTCCACTTACCATACGCTTGCGACTGCGATATAGTTGTTAGAACGGCAGATAAGGCTATGGCTATGCCTGGTACGGCTGCCACCGACCTGTTCCTCAAACAGTCGAAAGTTGACGAGATAGTCCAGGGTAACGAGTACATCATTTGCACCGACAAAGAGGTACTATGGCGCAAGCTACGTAGCGTCAAGTCGAATCCCGACGAATGGCGTCTTGTGGCCTACGATAGGGCAGCATACCCCGATACCATCGTTAACAAGGCAGACATTCGCGATGCATGGCGCGTAATCACTCGCATGACGATATTAGTCAGCTAAGACGTATAAGTGTAAATAATTAAAAAACTAAATATGAATATGAATATATTGTCAATTGTTTGGGATTGGGATCCGACACTCGTACAATTAGGCTCGCTCGACATACGCTGGTATGGATTGATGTGGGCAGTTGCTATCTTAGCCGCTGAGCGTGTGTGTCACTACACCTTTAAGCACGAAGGCCTCCCGCCAAAGACTCTTGAGTCTGCGTTTGTATGGATTGTATTGGGTACGTTCGTAGGCGCACGTCTTGGTCACTGTCTCTTCTACGACCCAGAGTACTTCCTAAGCCACCCTCTGGAGATAATCACAGGCATTCGTAATGGTGGCATGGCGAGCCATGGTGCGACCATCGGCATCCTGGTTGGTATATGGATATTTGCCAAGCGCAATCACCTCCCATTTATCTGGGGTATCGACCGCATTGCTATTGTTGCTCCACTTAGCGGTGCCATTATTCGCCTTGGCAACCTATTTAACCATGAGATAGTGGGTTATCCCACTGACCTGCCATGGGGCTTTAAGTTCTTGTATAGCGACCCTACAAGCCGTATGTTCTGGGAGACAAACGACGGCAATGTGCCAGCAGAGGTCATTGCAGAGATCCCCGCACGTCACCCCGCACAGCTCTACGAGGCGTTGTGCTACTTCCTTGTGTTTGGCATAATCCTATGGCTATACTATCGCAAGGACCTCGGTCGTCGTCGCCCCGGCTTCTTGTTCGGTATTGCGATGATTGGCATCTTCCTGTCGCGCTTCTTTATTGAGTTCTGCAAGGAGGTTCAGGAGCCTTGGGAAGAGGGCATGGCCTTAGATCAGGGTCAGCTGCTTAGTATTCCATTCATTCTCCTTGGCATCTACATGATAGTACGCGCGATGATGCGTCCTCAGGTTACAGATATTAATGCTGTGGTTGAGAACGCAAATCGTTACTATGCAAGCGAAGAGAAAAAACAGAATAAAAAGGGTAAGAAATAGTTAAATAAATTATGGTAAACGAAGTCAATAATATCATCTACAACCTATTGGTTCAGGAGCAGGCTGCACACCTTCCTGGTGTTGGCACCCTCTCAGTAGTACGACGCTCTGCGGAGATGGAGTCCAGTGACCTTATCTCAGCACCCACATACGTTGTTGAGTTCTCGTCGCACGCGCAAGCTACGTCGGTGGTCGACGCCATTGCATACGAGGGCTCAATCGACATTATTAGCGCCGAGGATATATACTCGCGCTGGTTGGAGAGGGTTCGCATCGATAGCACTCTAATTATCGAGGGTGTCGGAACACTCCGTGACAAGAGCTTTGTTGCCGACCCAGAGTTCATTGCTATGTTTAATGCCCCCGGAGGCAAAAGACGTATTAAGAAGCATGGCAAAAAGGGTGGCAAGAGAGCGCTCGTTATTATCCTTATCTTGCTTATTGTCGCAGCGCTGTGTGCTGCGGGTTGGTTCTTCCGCGATAAGATAGCAGCTATGCTTGATAATAGGAATGCAAGCGAGAATGTTGCTATAAGTGAGAATGATAGCAATGCTGACCTCGAGGAGTTTGTATATACAGAAGATGAAGCGGGTGTTGCTGAATCTGAGCCTGAGCCTGAGCTTGAACCTAAAATGGTGATAGAGCAGACAGATGATATTGAGGAGTCAGAAGAGGTAACAGAGGTAGAGGAGACTGAAGAGCCCGAGGTTAAGACTCCAGCAAAGCCAGTGTCTACAACTCCGAATGGGGACCGTGCAGAGGATTGGACTTTGCGTGATGACATCCGCCACTGGGTGGTTGTGGGTAGCTATTCAACCGAGGAGAATGCCGAGAGAGCATTGCAACAGATTAAGCAGAAGCACCCCGATACCTATTGCGACATCTTCACGCTTGGCTGGATGTATGCTGTGGCAGCGTATGGCAGTGCCGACCGTGACGACTGTGTGAACTACATGCGCAAGTATCGCTACGAATACGACCAGATGTGGATATTTACCCCCAATAAGTATAAGTAATATGGCAATAGCCCGACTGTTAATATCGTTGATTGACACGCTCTATATCAAGCCCATAGAGCGTGTTATATCACGCTATACTTTCGGTTATATACTGTGTGGTGGAGCCAATATGGTGCTCGACACTCTGTGGTACTATCTCATCTATCACTATGTGGTACTTGAGCAGAATGTCGACTTAGGATTTGTGGTTATTTCGCCACATATCGCAGCACTAATAATCGTGTTCCCAATAACTTTCTTTACGGGTTTTCTGCTCAACCGCTACGTCGCATTTCGCAGCACAGAGCAACGCACACGAAAACAGCTCATACGCTATGCACTCTCTGTCGTTGGCTCCATAATACTGAACTACGTATTAGTAAAACTCTTTGTGGAGGCGTGCCATATATGGCCCACTGTATCGAAAATGCTAACTACGGCGATTGTAGCGATGTATAGCTTTCTGGCGGCTCGATATTTTACTTTTCGCAAATAAGCACAATATTTGAATGTAAAACGCAAAACTATAGACTATGGAACATTTGTGGATACTATTGGCGGTATCGTTTGCCGTATCAGCAGTAGGGTGGATTTACTTTATCTACTTCTTTAGTATTGGTTACGGACTGTCTATCTCGGCACTCTCGGCTACAACGGTCATACTCTTTTATGAGCAGCTGACCACTCCGTCGATTGCACTACTTGCCGTATTGTTTATCTACGGTATCCGCTTAGCGATGTATCTGCTTATCCGCGAGAAGAGGTCGGCATCGTATAAAAAAATACTTTACCAGCCCGAGATTTCGCAGCGTAAGCCCGTGTTTGTCATGCTGATGATATGGATATCTTGCGCACTGCTTTATGTGGGACAGATTAGCCCCGCGTCGTTCTATCTCGCCAACATGGCAGAGGGCGCAGAGGTTAACGAGCTGTGGATGTGGATAGGCGCTGTGGTTGCGGCCTTGGGAGTACTTATTGAGGCTATTGCTGATGCCCAGAAGAGTGCCGCAAAGAGGCGCAATCCTAAACGCTTTGTCGACCACGGTCTCTATCGCATTGTGCGTTGCCCCAACTACTTTGGCGAGGTACTTATGTGGACTGGTAGTTTCCTCGTGTGTATTGGTGCTTGCTGTAGTGTATGGCAGTGGGTGGTGGCCGCGCTCGGTTATATAGGCATTATCTATGTGATGTTTAGTGGAGCTCGTCGCCTCGAACTACGTCAGACTGAGACGTATGGCAACGACCCAGAGTTCCAGGCATACATCAAACGCACCCCCATCCTTCTTCCACTCGTGCCCATCTATAGCGTCGCTAAGCATAAGTGGCTGCAGGCGTAATGTCTCAGTTATAGAGAATTTAGTGAATTTATGGGGATTAAGGAGAAGCTATCAGCAATAGTTTCCCCTTAATTCCCCTATTTTTTTACCCAATACACTTTTATTTTCTAAAAAAAATGTATCTTTGCCACGTAATTATGTATATGTAGCTATGAAGATTAAGCACGAGTATAAGGTGCGCGAAATGGCGGGTGAGCATGTGGTAATCATGCAGGGTAAGTATGGTGCCGACATGACTCGCATAATATCTCTCAACGAGAGTGCGTTGTACCTATGGAATGCTATCTACGACACCGATTTCAGCATCGATAGGGTAGCCAACCTACTTGCCGAGCACTATGGCATCGACGACGAGGTGGCACTGCGTGATGCTACACGATGGGTGGATAAGCTCGACGAGTGCGGATTAATTGAATAGCCTATTACACGGTGATATATGAGAGGGCTTAGGGTGATATATGCGACAATATTGGCGGTTATATACGTGACGGCCTCGTTGCTATCATCATTAGATGTGCTTACGTGCAACCATCCTCATCATCACCACCACCACGCAGAACACACCGAGTGCACGTGTCACGCTCATAGTGCTGAGCATGGCATCGCAGCCTTTTCGTCGAAGTGTTGCGACCATGAGCACGACCTTCTTGGCGACACACACACGGCAATTATCGTGGAGAAGGAGGGTAGTGACTCAAACGAACTTCACCCCGTAACATTAGACCTTACCGAGGCGCTTCTTGCCTCAAGTATATCTCTAGATGTCATAGCCAAAGAGCGTGAATACTATTACATTGGCTATGAATCGGCGCCGCCATGCGCGGCATTCACACGCTTCGATGCGTTGCGTGCTCCTCCAGTATTAGCATAAGGTGCGTTGTAATAGCTACAAGGCATCTGGCGTCGTGCCCCAAGGTGGGCACGCTCACTCATGTGTATATCACATAAAACCCACACATGTGCGCATACGCACAACAATAAATCAAACTACCTATAACTAAAATATAGAAATGAAAAACAGAATCTTAGTTATCCTCGTTGCGATGCTGCTTATGCCAGTAATGGCTTTCGCACAGCGTACCGTAACGGGAATTGTAGTGGATGCCAATAACCAGCAGCCTCTTATTGGTGCTACGCTCTACTGGAAGGATACCACTGCAGGTGCGACATCCACAGTAGATGGCACCTTCTCTATCCGTCGCGTGAACGGCTTCAATACTCTTGTGGTCGACTACCTCGGCTACGACATCGTGGAGCTCGACCTCAGCGATAAGGAGCAGAACACCATTACCATCGAGCTTACTCCCTCAGCAGTAGACATCGACGAAGTGGTTGTCGAGGGTCAGCAGCGTGGCAACTACGCTAAGCAGAGTGGTATTACACGTCAGGAGCAGATATCGTTTGCGGGTCTCTGCAAGATGGCGTGCTGCTCACTGGCAGAGTCGTTCGAGAACTCAGCCTCGGTGACTGTGGGTTATAGCGACGCTATCTCAGGTGCTCGACAGATTAAGATGCTTGGCTTGGCGGGTACTTACACCCAGATTCTCGACGAGAACCGTCCCATTATGCAGGGCGCGGGTGCTGCCTACGGCTTGAGCTATACCCCTGGCATGTGGCTAAACTCTATCCAGGTATCTAAGGGTGTAGCATCGGTGACAGCTGGCCACGAGGCCATCACCGGCCAGATCAATCTTGAGCACCGCAAGCCTACCGATGATGAGCGCTTCTTCCTAAACCTCTACTTCGATTCGGAGCTTCGTCCCGAGATTAACGTATCGTCAGCAATACCATTGACTAAGGATAAGAGCCTCTCGACCGTAATCATGGCACACGGCTCGTTGGATACTGCCACGCACGATATGAACGAGGATGGCTTTGCCGATATGCCTAAGGCTAATCAGATTAACGTAGCTAATAAGTGGCTCTGGCAGAATGCTGGTGGCGTGCAGCTGCGCTGGGGCTGGAAGGTAGTAAACGAGAACCGCATAGGTGGTCAGATGGGCTACAAGAAGGATATGTACGACGAGATGATGGCTAACCCTCTCGGTACGCCTTACGGCTCGAAGATACACAACCGCAACATCAACGCATACGCAAAGCTCGGCATCCCTGTAGGCTACGAGCGCACCTTCACGGGCGACCCCGCCGATGCCGTGCAGAACAACTTTGCGATGATTCTCGACTACGACAATTACCTCACCGACTCATACTTCGGCATAAATAACATCGACGTTACGGAGAACGCCTTTCGTTTCAATGCCACCTATGCTCACTACTTCACTCAGCGCTCATCACTCAACGTGGGCGCCTCGGCATACGTGCGCTTGATGGATAACGACTACCTTCAGCAGCGCCTCGATAACGACACCCCAACAGCATCGTGGGCGGTAGCGGGCAAGTCGATGTTGGCAGAGCCTGGCGTATTCGCCGAGTACACCTACCAGATTGAGGAGAAGTTCTCACTTGTTGTGGGCGTTCGTGGCGACTACTCTATGGTCGATGGCGACTACTATTACGACGGTAAGGAGCGCAACAAGATGCTCTTTACTCCTCGTTCGCACATCCGCTGGAGCATCACCCCTCGCACCACACTCCGTGCCTCGGCAGGTATGGGCTACCGCCGCCAGAACCTCGTTACGGATAATATCTGGATGATGACCACATCGCGCAACATCAAGTTGAACGACCCAGAGTATGGCTATGCTCAGCTCAACGACGACATGGAGGCTGCTGCAACCTTTGGCGGTAGCATCTCGCAGACCTTCCGCCTTGCACAGGACGATATGGCGACCATTAGCTTCGACTACTTCCGCACACAGTTCTTTAACACCATGGTCTTCGACCAGGAGACGTCAGATAACAGCATCCTTATATATAATAGTAGGGGTCGCTCATTTACCGACAACTACCAGGTAGACTTCAACTGGACACCTTTCCGTGGCTTCGACCTCTTTGCTACGTTCCGCTACACCAATGCTAAGATGACCGTAGAACGCGAGGGTGGTGAGCAGATTCTCGTTGAGCGCCCCTTGACTTCACGATATAAAGGTCTTATCAACATCCAGTATGCTACAGGTCGCTGGGTATTCGATGCTACGGCTCAGCTCAATGGTCCTATGCGTCTGCCACAGCTCGATGGCGATATGGTTAAAGCCGTGGAGAACCCCGAGTTATCACCCGTATACCCCATGTTCTTCGCGCAGGTGAGCTACAAGATTAGCAACCTTACCCTATACCTCGGTTGCGAGAATATCGCCAACTATATGCAGGGACGTAAAGGTCACGGCAACAAACCCATCATCATGGAGGGAGCATCTGCCTACGACCCTGGCTTCAACTCGTCGATGGTATGGGGCCCACTTATGGGACGTAAGTTCTATATCGGTTTACGCCTAAACCTCTATTAATACAATAAAACAGGAGTATAAAACGTTAAACTATAAAACTATAGATCACTATGAAGAAGATTTTGTTAGTGTGCCTCGTGGCACTTTTCAGCGTAGCAGTAGCCGACGCACAGCAGCCCCAGAAGGGTAAGAAGCAGACCGTAACAACCACCTTTGTTACTGACATCGACTGCGAGGGTTGCGCTAAGAAGGTTACCAACACCATTCCTTACGAGAAGGGTGTTAAGGACGTGCAGGTAGACGTCCCCTCAAAGACCGTTACCGTAACCTACGACCCTACTAAGACCAACGATGAGGCTCTTATCAAGGCATTCTCGAAGATTAAGATAAACGCCTCAGTAGAGGGTTGTACTGGCGACTGCTGCGGTCACGACCATAAGGCAGAGAAGCAGGAGTGTACCGATGATTGCTGCGAGGGTCACGACCACCACCATGGTCACAACCATAACCACGGCCACCGTCACTAATGGTGATAGAGATGAAATAAGGGGCTGACCACCATGGTCAACCCCTTATTATTTGTAGTAGGGTAGTGCAATCTACACCGCCTCATTGATAAACGAGTAATCACCCTCGTAAATCACGGTATGCTTCTCCAATATGTCGCCCATATATAGTGTGACCTCGAGCGTTACTTTACCCTCCTCAACAGTGAGCTTACCAGTCTCATAGCTAATCTGGTTCTTCGATGATGCATTGCCGCTTTCATCGTTGATCTGATACCAGCTGAAGCTATCTGTAAATGTGTTAGAAAAGCCCGAGTTACTCTTGTCGAACTCGTAGGTGCCCACTGGAATTGTTATATGATTCATGTCAGCAGGAGTCTCGAGAAGGTAGAGGTCAACAAAGTAGTAATGCGCATTGGCCACATAGTACGAATTGTTGCCATCAAGCCCCAAATCATTGAAGATTAGGTAGTAGTTATACATACCAGACTGCATGCCGTAGTACTTACCTGTAAGGCTAAAGTCGCTGATAGTCTTGTTTGTAGGAGCAGGGTTGCCAGCCTGGTTGATGGTCACCTGGAACGATGAGCTATCGTATGTAACGGTGATTACGCCAGTACGTGGTGCCTCATCTGGATTCTTATCCACGTTGTATGTAATCTTGCCCATCTCCTTGTAACCGAAGTTACCTATCCAATCTACATCAGCAGTAGCCTCTACAGTAGCGTCCTCAATAGGGTTAATAAGCTCATACTTAAGAAATCCCATTGCGCTACCTGAACTGATGTTTACCTCAGAGTCGGTTACAAGCTTGATAGCAGCATTCTTAACATCGTTGTCTGCAGGCTCGCAGGCTGTGACAATTAGCGACACAAGCGCCAAAATTGATAGAAGTTTTTTCATGGTCATATAATGTTTAGTATTCGTATATTTTTATAATTCTGGTGCAAATATACCTATTTTTTGTATATCTGTGTAACAATTCTTAAATTTGTACGTTGATTTCTTAAATTTCCAGTGATGTTGCGCTTTATTTTCACCTGCATTGCATTACTCTCCATACCGCAGATTGTCGACGCACAAGGGAGTGTTGATTTCGATACAAAGATGCGTGAGTATGGCTTAGTTGACATACAAACACTTAATCCCGAGATTATGGTCGAGTTAAAGTATTCCACCACGGATAACTTCGTAGGTGAGGATATGTACGGAGAGCTTAACAAGGCCTATTTTGTGCAAGATTTCGCACTGAAAATCGTTGACGCTCAGCGTATTCTAAAAGAGAAGTATCCTCAATACACACTTCTTATCTACGATGCAGCGCGCCCAATAAGCGTTCAGCGTGCCATGCGTAGGGTTGTCGAAGGTACTGAGTTTGAGAACTTTGTTGCTGATGGCACACGTGGTGGTAGACATAACTATGGTGTAGCTGTCGACCTTACCATTGCCACACTCGATGGCACACCATTGGATATGGGCACAGATTTCGATGCATTGACCGATGCTTCTGCAGTTAAGGGAACACCAGATAATAGCGACATTAAAACGCGAACAATCAGCGTATTTAGCAGCTACATTAACGGCTTAGCTAAGCGCGGTGTGATTAGCTACGAGGCCGCAGCAAACCGCATCCTGCTAATGGAGGTCATGTGTGAGGCTGGCTTAGTTCCTTATCGTAGAGAATGGTGGCACTTCGAGGAGATTATCTCAATCGCTTCAACCCGCGAGAGGTATCAACTGCTCGATTTTTAGTTGTCTACTTTCCAAGCAAACCATGTTATCCATAGAGATTCTTCACTACGTCCAGAATGACAGTGTCGGTGACAAAAGTAGCCTCCAGCGTTTACCATTTTATTACTAATTTTTAATTACTTATTTCTAATTTGTTTTCAGTAATTCTCAATACCTATAATTACCCTATCTCTTTATTCGATTTAACATAATGTAAATATTACGCCAAATTTATAAAGTGGGGTATTATGAGATAAAAGCTGTCGATATTTTGAATTATCACCAAAAAATATTATATTTGCAGATAGAAATAAAATAACTATGCGGAAGCTCTACATCATAGCAGGTTGTAATGGTGCCGGCAAGACCACGGCATCCTACACCATGTTACCCGAGTTGTTGCACTGTCACGAGTTTGTCAACGCCGATGAGATTGCTCGCGGTCTCTCGCCATTTAACCCCGACAGTATGGCCATCGAGGCGGGACGCCTTATGCTGCGCCGTATCAACGATCTTCTGGAGGAGGGCTCCGATTTCGCCTTCGAGACTACGCTATCCACACGCACATATCAGAAGTTTGTCAACCGTGCCCACGAGCGCGGCTACTTCGTGTCGCTACTCTACTTCTGGCTACCAACGCCAGAACAGGCGATTCAGCGCGTGGCAAAGCGCGTGAGTCTTGGTGGCCACAACATCCCGACAAACACCATTTGTCGACGCTACGAGAGTAGCATGCGTAACCTCACATCGCTCTACATCCCCATCTGTGACTATTGGGTGATTTACGACAACTCCACAGCTGAGGGTGTCAAAAAGATTGCCTATGGTTCGAAGAGCGAAATAAAAGAGGTATTGGATCCGTTAGCCTACCAAAAGATATTGAGTTATGAGTGAGTTTGAGATAAGAGAGCTACAAGAACGTATAGATGCAGGCATCTTGCTTGCACAGCGCCGCCTTATTGAGCGCACTCGCAGAGATAATGGTGATCTGGTGGTTATGCGCGACGGAGAGGTTGTACGCTTAACGCCCGATCAACTTCTTGATAAATAAGCTAATAGACTAACCATTTAAGTTAAATACCATGAATGCCTACAGCACTCATGGTATTTGTTGTTTGTAGCCCCTCCGGGACTCGAACCCGGATTTAAGGTTTAGGAAACCTTCGTTCTATCCCTTGAACTAAAGAGCCTTTTATCATGCAAATATAAACAAAAAATGGGAATAATCAAATAGCAAGGAGAAAAATACGCTACAACTACCCTATTATTACCATTTCGTATATAGTGCATTTTACTTGTAGAAAAATTTTTATCAAAAATATTTTATAAAGACACGCGCTTAAATCCATGTGTATTAACACGTTATATTTATCATAAAAATTTTCACAAGAAAGTGGCATGAGAAAATCGGTTGAATATTTCTGTTGGTAACAAAAAAATCTTATCTTTGCACCGTTAACCAGATAATAATTCCAAAACATAATAGATATGCTGGAACAAAATCTTATAAAACTTTACGAGCAGAGCTTCCGCGACAATCGTGAAATGTCTGCATTGACCGACTACTTCAAAGGCGAGACATTTTCATACTACGAGATTGCCAAAGAAGTAGCGAAGTTGCACCTTGTATTTAAGGAGGCTGGCATCGAGAGGGGCGACAAGATTGCCCTTATCGGACGTAACAACACACGTTGGTGTATAAGTTACATAGCAACAATCACTTACGGTGCTGTAATTGTACCAATCCTTCAGGACTTCAATCCTAACGATGTAATCAACATTATCAACCACTCGGAGAGTAAGCTACTCTTCCTTGGTGACAACTTCTGGGATGATATTGAGGGAGACCAGATTCCTGCCATCGATGCAGCATTCTCGCTCACCGATTTCCATGTTATATATGAGAAGGAGGGCGACAAGCTCACCAACTACATGAAGAACATGTTGGCAAACTACCGCGAGGCATATCCTCGAGGCTTTAGCATCGACGATATTAAGTATCCCGAGATTGGCAATGACGAGGTTTGCCTACTCAACTACACATCGGGCACCACTGGCTCATCTAAGGGTGTTATGCTTACAGTAAACAACCTTACAGGTAATATCATCTTTGCTAAGGGTATGAAGAACCCCGACAATGGCGACTACTACTTCCGTAAGGGTTCTCGCACGTTGTCGTTCCTACCTTTGGCACACGCCTACGGTTGTACCTTCGACTTCCTATCACCCCTTGCATGTGGTGGTCACATTACCCTATTAGGCCGTATTCCCTCACCAAAGATTTTGGTCGAGGCAATGAAGGTAACGCGTCCTACGGTGGTATGTTCTGTACCTCTTATCTTAGAGAAGGTGTACCGCAAGAGTATCCTCCCAATGTTGGAGAAGGGACCTATGAGTATCGCCATGCGTATTCCGTTACTAAACACTGCCATCTACTCTACTATCCGCTCAAAGCTTATGGAGCAGTTTGGTGGTTGCATTGAGATCTTTATCGTTGGTGGCGCAGCACTTAACCAGGAGACTGAGGACTTCTTGCGTAAGATTAAGTTCCCAATCACCGTTGGTTATGGTATGACCGAGTGTGCTCCACTTATCAGCTTCCAGCTTCCACAGTACTTTAAGGCTGGCTCATGTGGTGCAGTGCTCCCCGACCTACTCGAGGCACGCATCGACTCACGCGACCCAGAGAATATCCCTGGCGAGTTGCTTATCAAGGGTGAGCACGTGATGAAGGGCTACTACAAGAATGAGAGTGCCACTGATGCAGTATTGGAGAAGGATGGTTGGTTGCACACTGGCGATATGTGTACTATGGATAGTGATCGCACGCTCTACATCCGTGGCCGTTGCAAGACCATGATTCTCTCTGGTTCGGGTCAGAATATCTACCCCGAGGAGATTGAGGAGCGCTTGAACAACCTATATATGGTTGCCGAGTCGTTGATCATTGAGAACAATGGCCACCTTACAGCTCTTGTTGTACCCGACTACGAGTTGGCTAATGCCGAGGGAGTAAACCTTGATAACCTCCAGGGCATTATGGACGAGAACCTCAAGCAGCTAAATACGATGGTTGCATCATACGAGAAGGTTGCTAACATCGTTATCCACCGCGAGGAGTTTATCAAGACACCTAAGCGTAGCATCAAGCGCTACCTTTATAGTGCTGAGCGCCTTAACTTGAACTAATTAACGTATAGTTTATATAAGATATGGCTGATGGAAACCCCATCAGCCATATTCTTTTGTATTTACTTTTGTTAGCGGCAGTAGATGTCTGCCTTATAATCGAAAATTACTTTTGGCGGAAGTATATCTGAATAGGCACACCCGAGAAATCCCACTCCTCGCGCAGCTTATTCTCAAGGAAACGACGATACGACTCCTTGATATATTGTGGCAAGTTTACAAAGAATGCAAACTGAGGTGTAGGTGTGGGTAGCTGCGTTACATACTTAATTTTGATGTATTTACCCTTAGTGGCTGCAGGAGGATAGTTCTCGATAAGAGGCAAGAAGAAGTCGTTGAGCTCCGAGGTAGAGATACGACGCTTACGCGACTGATACACGCGAATTGCTGCCTGCAACACGTCGAGGATACGCTGCTTGTTGATTACCGAGGTAAAGATGATTGGAATATCGCTAAATGGAGCGAGCTTCTTCTCCAAGAACTCACGCCACACCTTCATAGTGTTACTATCCTTCTCAACCAAGTCCCACTTGTTTACCACGATGACGCAACCCTTGCGGTTACGCACGATAAGGTTGTGGATATTCAAGTCTTGCGACTCGATACCCTGCTCGGCGTCGAGCATAAGTACGCAAACGTCAGAGTTCTCAATTGCACGAATTGAACGCATCACCGAGTAGAACTCCAAGTCCTCCGTAACCTTACCCTTCTTACGCATACCTGCCGTGTCGATAAGATAGAAGTCCATGCCGTACATGTTGTAGCGCGTATGGATTGAGTCGCGTGTAGTGCCTGCGACGTTGGTCACGATGTTACGCTCCTGTCCAAGCAGGGCATTCGTCATAGACGACTTACCTACATTAGGGCGACCCACGATGGCAATGCGAGGAAGCGTTGCATCATACTCTGCTGTAGTATCCTCGGGAAGGTTTGCAAGAATGGCATCCATCATATCGCCTGTACCGCTACCCGACATTGAGCTGATACAGAAGGGCTCGCCGAGACCAAGTGCATGGAACTCATGCGAGTAGTAAATGAGGTCGTAGGTGTCGACCTTATTACATACGAGCATCACCTTCTTACCCGAGCGGCGCAGAATATCTGCCATCATCATATCGAGGTCTGTGATACCAGTGCGCACCTCCACAAGGAAGAGAATGAGGTCAGCTTCATCGATTGCGAGCATCACCTGACGACGAATCTCATCCTCGAAGATATCTTCGGAGTTGACGGTGTAACCACCAGTGTCGATTACCGAAAACTCCTTACCGTTCCAGTCGGTCTTGCCATAGTGGCGGTCACGAGTTGTTCCGGCTGTCTCATCTACGATAGCCTGACGCTGACCCACAAGACGATTAAAAAGTGTTGACTTGCCCACATTTGGGCGACCTACGATTGCAACAAGACTCATAGCTTTTATATCTTTACTGTATTTCTTATCTACATATAACGCCACAAAGATAAGTCAATTCCTTGGATTTTGGAAACTTTATAAAATATTTGCACGATATTTTGGTTATTTTATCAAAAGTGAGTATCTTTGAAAGATTTACAAGGCACGCCATGTGACCGTTGTAGCAAAAACTATTTGTATGAAGAGTGTTTTTAGATATATGGCAGTGGTTGCGATGCTTATTGTAGGCATCGTACTATGCACAACCGATGCTAAAGCCCAGAGTGTAGACTATCGTTACTACCCCGAGCATGAGGCACCCAAGATACGCATGGAGTGGGGAGCCGGTGTAGGCGTAGCGTACACGGGTATTCGCAGCATATCCACTCAGGATGTCAAGCTCAAGCCACGCATCGGCTTTGCTGGCCACTTCGATATGGCGGTATGCTTTGGTCGTCACTTTGCTATCGAAACAGAGATTAACTACGAAGGTGGTTCAATTAAGGCCGCCACAGAGCGTGATAACCACAAGGTTAGAACTACGACGATTGATATTCCATTGTTACTATCTCTACGTTTTGCCAACAGCCGTATTAGAATCAATGCGGGCCCGTTGTTCACAGTTATGAGCAAGGCCGAGTATACAGCAAATGGCGATAAGATGTTCTTCGGGCCTGTCTACCCTACTTGGAACATTGCCGCAGGCGTCGGCATTGGTCTTGGTCGACACTTTATCATTGAGGCTCGTTATATCCATGCGCTGAAGGATGGCCTTAATCAGTTCGATGGTGTGGAGTTCAATACACGCACATATAGAGTAACAGCGGGCGTAACCGTACTATTTTAAGCTATGAGTGAAGAGATTCAGAAAGAGATATTGGTAGAGGGTGTCGATGCCCGCGAATTGTATGGCGCGCAGAATGCCTACTTGGAGCAGATGCGAGAACTATGCCCCAAGATTAAGATAGTTGCACGTGGTGACAAGATTAAGGCTCTCGGTGCCAAGAGCGATGTCGCAGCATTCGAGCGTAGGATGAATGCATTAGTCGACTACTATGTGAAGTATGGTCATATATCGTCGGAGGTGGTCTCGCAGGCATTCTCTTCGAGCCTCGAGGAGCTATCATCGGAGCCACCTGCTGTAGATAAGGATGTTATCGTCTACGGCAACAACGGAGCCATCATCAGAGCTCGCACCGTAAATCAGCAGCGATTAGTCAAGCTCGCCGAGCGTAATGATTTGCTCTTCGCCATAGGTCCCGCTGGCTCAGGTAAGACCTACACGGCCATTGCCTTAGCAGTGCGTGCATTAAAGGAGCGCGAAGTGCGCCGCATTATACTTACGCGTCCTGCTGTCGAGGCCGGCGAGAAGCTCGGTTTCCTACCAGGCGACATGAAGGAGAAGCTCGACCCATATTTGCAGCCACTATATGATGCACTTGGCGATATGATTCCCGCGGCTAAGCTACAGAAGTATATCGAGGAGGGCACCATCCAGATTGCCCCCTTGGCATATATGCGTGGTCGTACGCTTGACAACGCCTTTGTCATTCTCGACGAGGCGCAGAACACTACCCTCTCGCAGATAAAGATGTTCCTCACGCGTATGGGTCGCAACGCCAAGTTTATCGTTACGGGCGATGTCACGCAGATTGACCTACCACGCCGTTCCGACAGCGGTCTAACGCGCGCTATGGATACGCTACGCAATATTGAAGGCATTGGCATCGTTGAGTTTGACAAGCGCGACATCGTACGACATCGACTGGTCAAGTACATAGTGGATGCGTTCGACAAGCGCGAGGAACTTGAAAATAGTCTACGAAACAACAAAAACGACTGATAATTAACAACTTAATAACTAATAAAACTATGGACAAGAATTTGAAAGGTTTGAAGCCAGCACTTGTGTGGAAGCACTTTGCTGAGATTTGTAACATCCCCCACCCATCACACGAGGAGGATGCCATCCGCGCCTACATCGTAAAGTGGGCTGAGGAGCTTGGCTTGGAGCACAAGGTTGACGAGGCGCAGAACGTCTACGTTTACAAGCCTGCAACTCCTGGCATGGAGGATCGCAAGGGTATCATTCTTCAGGCACACACCGATATGGTGCCCCAGAAGAATAACGACAAGGAGTTCAACTTCTCTACCGACCCCATCGAGGCATATATCGACGGTGAGTGGGTAACAGCTAACGGCACAACGCTTGGCGCTGATAATGGTATCGGTTTGGCTGCTGCTATGGCTGCCATGGAGGATGCCGACCTTGTACACGGCCCATTGGAGTGTCTGTTCACCGCTACCGAGGAGACAGGTATGGATGGTGCCTTTGGTCTTAAGGGCGGCATGCTTAAGGGTGACATCTTGCTCAACCTCGACTCTGAGACTGAGGGTGAGCTCTACGTTGGTTGCGCTGGTGGTATGGATGTTAACGTGACATTTAAGTATAAGGAGCAGGCCTTGGAGGGCAAGTTCGCTGCCTATAAGGTTACGGTCAAAGGCTTGAAGGGTGGCCACTCGGGCATCCAGATTGGCACACAGCGCGCTAATGCCAACAAGGTATTGTTCCGTTTGTTGCGTCAGGAGACAGAGTCTTACGGCTTGGAGCTTGCATCAGTAGAGGGTGGCAATATGCGTAACGCTATTCCCCGCGAGGCATGGGCAGTGGTTGTTGTTCGCGAGGCTGAGAAGGCCATCTTCGAGGCTAACGTGAAGTCTTACGAGAAGGTTATTATCAAGGAGTTCGAGGGTATCGAGGATAGTATCGAGATCTTCGCAGAGGAGATTGAGTGTCCCAAGGCTATCATTCCACACCTCGAGTCACACTCATTGATTCGTGCCGTATGTGGTTGCCCCAATGGCGTTCAGCGCATATCTATCGCTATGGAGGGTCTCGTTCAGACATCGTCTAACTTGGCTATCGTTGTATCTAACGGCACATCTATCGAGGTTAAGTGCTTGTTGCGCTCGTCGGTAGACACCGAGAAGGGCGAGTTGGCAGGTGCCATCTCATCAGTATTTGAGCTTGCAGGTGCCGATGTTGAGCTCTCTGGCTCGTACAGCGGTTGGAACCCCAACATGAAGTCGCCTATTTTGCACACCATGCTTGAGTCATACGAGAAGCTATATGGTGTGAAGCCTGCTGTTACTGCTATCCACGCAGGTTTGGAGTGCGGTATCATCGGCGCGAAGTATCCCGGTATGGATATGATCTCGTTTGGTCCTACCATCTGCTACCCCCACTCTCCAGATGAGAAGGTTAACATCGCTTCGGTAGAGAAGTTCTACGACTTCTTGTGCAACACCGTTAAGAACGCTCCCAAGAAGTAAACTTTTAAGAGTGAATGGAACCGCAGATTGTGGATAGACCTACAGTTGACAGTGGTGTAAAGTGGTTTGTCATCGTCAACCCCGTATCTGGTTCAGGTAAGGGGTTGGATGACTTTCCGCTCATCTCAAAGCTACTTCGCGACAACGAGATAGTCTGCGAGGCGGTATTTACTGAGCATAAGTGTCACGCCACGGAGCTCACCGTATCTGCCGTTACAGCGGGCTATCGTCACATCATTGTCGTTGGTGGTGATGGCACACTACACGAGGTGGTAAACGGTCTCTTTATCCAGCAGGTGGTAACACCTTCGGACGTAACCATTGCGCTCATCTCGGTAGGTACGGGCAACGACTGGATTCGTATGTATGGTCTCCCCAAGCACTACTCGTCTGTAATCCGTGCCATCAAAGAGGGATATACCTTCTTGCAGGATGTTGCAGCAGTTGAGTATGAGGAGTCGCGCTACCGACAGACACGCTACATGGCGAATGTTGCTGGCGTTGGCTTCGATGCTGCCGTCATTGAACGTGGACAGCGCATGCGATCAAAGGGACGTTCAGGCGCCAGCCTCTACATACGCGCCCTTATCAAGACCTTCTTCAGCTATAAGCATACTGGCGTAAAGATATGGGTTGATGACAGGCTCGTTTACAACAACCTGCTCTTTAGCTTGGCTATCGGTGTGGGTAAGTATAACGGAGGAGGTATCCAGCAGCTACCTGCCGCTATCGCGGATGATGGTCTGCTTGATGTCACACTCATTAAGCCTTTGCACTGGTGGCATATCCTATTCCGCCTACGTCGTTTCTTTAATGGCGAGATATACTCTATCGGACACGTTCAGCATATCCAGGGAAGCAAGATTCGCATTGAATCATCACCCGAAATCATGCTTGAAGTAGATGGTGAGTTACTTGGCGTAACACCCGTAGAATTCAAGGTTTTGCACCGTGCAGTAAAGGTCGTTGTCAACAAGTCATTTATCGACAAATTAGCAAAGTAGGCTGCGATTTTAAGAAATAAATAGATGAGGGCCACCCGGATGGGTAGCCCTCATTTTATTTTCGATGATGACAGGTTATATCTCAGACAGCGACACGATATTATTCAGCACAGCATAGATAGTCAATCGTCCCAGTGAACGTGTCTGCAACTTCTCGGAGATGTTGTTTCGGTGGAATATCACTGTTGTCAATGATATGTTTAGCATGTCGGCAATCTCCTTGTTTATGTAGCCCTTAACTAATAATGCCAACACCTCCTTCTCGCGCGATGAGAGAATTGACGAAGCGCTCTGTTGCGATGCCTCATCACAATGATGATGTCCTACGGGGTGTCCCACTTGGTGAATTTGAAGTATCTGGCGAACAATTGCCGACTCCGACTGCGTAGCATCTATAATGCGAAATCCCGACTGCGCAAGCGACATCGACTCACCCTCGGTAACCACTATGGTACGTCGCTGCAGCGGCTGAAACCTCTCCATATTTGAGAACAGCACCTTTGCAGAGACGAAATAGTGTGCAACAACAGGAGAGGTAGCATCAAACTCAGCCATATCATGATAGCACACAATATCTACTCCCGGAGCGAGATCCGAGATAAGACCACGTAGTGCCATAGCACTAAGCGTATTCTCCGATATTATGACTATCTGCGGCATCATACCCTACTACCTATTAATATATACCTCCATTACGGTTCCAGCACCCTCGATATGCACCTCGTTCATCTCAGCAGGCACAAGCACAACCTCACCCTCTGCGAACGACTCCTTCACGCCATCGGCAACGAGCTCCATCGAGCCCTTAATGGCGATGTAGATAATAAACGAGTCGAGCATCGAGCGATTAAGCTCCTTGCCATCTGCCACATCGTGCATAACCATTGTAAAGTATGGCGACTCGATAACCTTCGCCTCACCACCCTTCTGTAGGTCATATTTTCTATGCAACAACTCCGCATCTGCCTCAAAGTCGATGGCGTCAACAGCTAAAGCAGTGTGTAGCTCACGTCCCTTGCCCGAGGCATCTACTCTATCCCAGTCGTAGATGCGATATGTCACATCCGATGTCTGTTGCACCTCTACCACCTCGATACCGGCACCAAGTGCATGCACCGTACCTGCAGGGATAAAGAACACATCGCCGGGATGTACCTCCACCTTATTGAGAAGTGGCTCAAGGCGCGACTCCGATACAGCCGCGATATACTCCTCGCGTGTGATATTCAAGTCCTTAAAACCAAGATATATGGCTGCACCAGGCTTGCAATCAACCACATACCACGCCTCGGTCTTACCATAGCTATTGTGTCGCTCCTCTGCCAAAGCATCGTCGGGGTGAACCTGTACCGAGAGCTTATCGTTGCAGTCGAGATACTTGACCAGGAGCGGAAACTCCAAGCCGTAGCGCTCGAAATTCTCCTCGCCAACAAGCTCGCCCATATATACCTCGATAATCTCATTGAGGTTGTTGCCCTTGAGCATGCCATTCGCCACGACCGAGACATCGCCCTTTACCGATGATAGGTCCCAGCTTTCGCCATATAGTTTATCTTTAGCAAGGCGTGATGCAGCACTACCCTTCTTCTTAAGGATTGCCTGACCGCCCCAGATGCGCTCCTTAATGCGGGGCTTAAATTTTATTGGATACAACATTTAGTCCGCTGTTTTTTAGAATAGTGATTCAACGTATGTTACAACCTCATCAACATCGGGCGTAAGCGAGAATACCTTATTAGGCTTGAGATACCATAGCTCACGACCTCTCTTTGCCGCCTCCTCGCCAGCACCAGTGATGTTAAGCATGATGCAGGCATCCTTGGCAATCTCACCAGCCTCCACCTTCTTGATAAGTGTTGCAAGAGCCACGCCAGGTGCAGGATGGATATCTACGCCCTCAAGCTCCTTGAAGAGCTTACATGCGCGCTTCGACTGTGCATTTGTAGCTACCATAATATCACCATCAGTTGCCTTTAGTGCATCGTAGAGACCACCCGCCAAGCCATAAGGGGGCTTACGATTAGAGAGCACCTTAGCGTCGATAAGCTCAGCATCGCGACGTGCCTTCTTGGCGTCGTAGGGCAGCATCTCGCGTGAGTCGTGGCGCCATGCATCATACATGGGTACGAATGGAGCGTTCTGCGACACCATGAGTTTCATGACATTGCTACCGAAGCGGCCATCCTCGATAAGACGCTGGTTTGCCTCCCATGCAGCAATGGCACCAGTGCCACTACCAACAGCCTGGAAGTAGTAGTCGGGGATGCGACCAATTGTAGTGGCTGCCGAAAGTACGGTTGTAGACATACCATCGCGGCGTGCAATATTCTTAGCACCACCCTCAGCATAGAATTTCGACGACTTAAGCGCGATATTCGAGAGGTTGATAGCATCGAAGTAGTCGCCACCCTTGTCGCACGCGATAAGCTTAACGCAGTCATTGAGAGGCTCAGTAAACCACAACGCATCGAGGTTATCTGATGGCACAGCGAGCAAAAGCTTGATGTTGTTATCAGAGCATACCTTAGCAAAAGCACGTGCGGTGTTACCCGCAGATGCTACTACCAATATACGCTCCTCGTTCTCGTCGATACGAGCACATACGCTATATGCCTCAGTCTCCTTAAACGAGCATGTTGTCATGCGCACACCCTTCTCGGGGCAGTAGCCGTTGAGCGTAATCCAAAGGTTCTCCAAACCGAGATGTTTAGCCAATGTCTCGCTCTTGTAGGTTACAGGCGCCGACGAGCCCTTGAGCATTCGCTTAACAGGCAACCAGTCGCAGAACTTGTAGAAGCCATAGCTTTCTGGCTTTACCTCAAGCTGTTTCTTCTCGTAGTTAGCACGCACCAAAGATGGAGTTTTGCACTCTGCATCATCCAAAATCCAACCAGCATCATCGAACTCGCGGCCAGTTGCCACACATGTCATTGTGTACTTCGTAGGCTTGAAATTTTCCATATATTTAGTTTAGATTAATTCGCTGCAATGAATAAATCGTGCAAATTTACGCCATTTTTTCGAGAATAACAATATGTAGTTATACCTATTAATAGCAGAAAACTTACGATTTAGGCCTCATTATAAAAAAAATCATTACCTTTGTGTGGATATTTTCGACTTAGTAAAATTAATAAAAGCATATAAAAATAAATTGGAACAATGAAAAAGAATCTTATCATTATCTTGGCTGTGGTAGTAGTGCTACTTGTTGGTGGCGGTGTGTTTGCAGCCATCTACTTTATGGGTGACAAGGAGGCTGAGGCTCCTAAGGCTACTACCCAGTCTGCTCTACCAATTGATGAGCCTGCAGCATTCTACATCAACCTCGACCAGATTATTCAGAAGAGCGCCATTCACGACACTTTGAATGATGTTAACCGTAGTATCATTGCCAACGTTGTGACCCAGGAGCTCGGAGACCGTCAGTGGGCAGAGTATACCAAGGAGATCTTGGGCGACCTTAGCCACTCGGGTATCGACACCAAGACACCTATCTACGGCTACTTCAACTACAACGGCTACGACTTCGAGGATATGACAATGGGCTTCACGCTTATCGCCGAGGTTATCGATGCAGATGATGTCGACAAGTTCTTTGATTACATCTCAGCATTGACCGGCGAGGAGATCTATGTTGAGCGCGATGGCGACATGCGTAGCATCGAAATCGACCACACAACACGCCTTAGCTACAACGATGAGCGCATGGTATTCGTTGTAGCAAACGACGAATATGCACTTAACACCTACATCAACAAGGCGTTTGTCACCCCACGTGCCGACCTCTCGGCATACGAGAAGTACGACATCGCATGCAGCGCGATGTTGCAGCCCATGTACGAGCTATCGGTTAAGGGTCTTGAGATGCAGATCGACGACCTTCTCTTCCAGATTGAGGAGTATGAAGCTCAGCGTGAGGAGTATGTTATTATGGGCGATGACGACTATGACTATGGCTGGGGCATCGACTGGATTGAGGAGGAGATTGCTTGGTGCGAGCAGCAGATTGAGTCTACTGAGACCTCTATCGCAACACTCGAGCAGGTTGCCGACAACATGAACGATAATGCAAACATCATTCTCGGCCTCGCATTCGAAAACGGAGAGATAGTACTCGAGGGTGTATTCAACGGCTACAATACTGACTATGGCGTAGTTAAGAAGACGTCCAACAATAATCTCGCATACGTAGATAACGGAGCCATGGCTGTGCTTAATATAGGCATTGATGGTGAGAGACTATCGGAGCTTCTTCAGAATACGCTCACTCCCGAGTATGCTGATATGTTTGGCGTTGACAGAAACGATTTCAACATCATCACAGGCATCCTCTTCGATGCAGTTGAGTCAATCGATGGCGACGTAATGGTTGCACTCAACGACCTCTACGGTGGCTACAATGGCATTAGAAGTGCTGAGGCAACGATTGCCGCAGACGTTAACGACGACTACATTATATCGGCAATTAGTCAGTTTGGCAGTGACATGCTCACACCTGCCGGTCGTGATACCTACAGTCTCTACTACGACGGTAACACCATTAAGCTCGGACAGAAAGAGGACACATTCTTTGCAACCATTAACATGGATTTCGAGAAGTGTGCAGCATCGGCAGCAACCGCAGCGTGGGCTCAGGATGTTAAGAATTGCTATAGCTACCTCGTAGTAAACATCGATAGCCTCATGCATAACAACGCCATCGCTTCGATGTATCGTCAGGAGCTCCAATATATGGATTCTCAGAGCGCAACGATTATCGACAATATGATTGACGCAGTAAGCTATGCTTACATTGGTGCCGACAATCCAACATCTGCTAAGATGGTTGTTGTTTTCGATGACCGACAGACTAATTCGCTTGAGCAGATCGTTAATACTGTGACTCCTCTCTTTGTTGCAGGTGTCGCAAATAACTATTAATAACTACCAAACGTAGGATACAGTGAACGAAATTAAGCTAAAAGGTGTAGTTCCAGAGATTTTTGCATCGCGCAACGATCTTGTCTCGGACATTTGGAACACCGATGTAGTAATCGAGCGCGGCAAGACCTATCTTATCGAGGCAGCATCGGGCACGGGTAAGTCGTCGATGTGCAGCTACCTCTATGGTCAGCGCGGCGACTATCGAGGCACAATACTCTTCGACAATGAGGATGTGAGCACATTCTCGATTAACCGTTGGTGTGACATTCGCCAGCAGAACATTAGCATCCTATTTCAGGATCTACGTCTCTTTGGCGAGCTTACAGCCCTGGAGAATGTCGAAATCAAGAACCGCATCACGCACCATCGTTCACTCGAACAAATCAAGGCATGGTTCGATGAGTTGGGCATCAGCGACAAGCTCGATGCCCGCATCGACCGCATGTCGTATGGTCAGCAGCAGCGCGTAGCACTTATCCGTGCACTATGCCAACCCTACGACTTTATCCTCTTAGATGAGCCCATCTCGCACCTCGACGACCGCAATAGCGACATTATGCGCGACATCATACTTCGCGAGGCCAAGGCTTCGGGCGCTGCAGTGATTGCCACATCCATCGGCAAGCACATGAATATTGAGTACGATAAAATCTTACGCCTATGAGACTTATATGGAAATTATTGCGTAAGCACATCAGCATATTCGAGTTAGCCGTATTCTTCGTAGCTAACCTTATAGGCATGGCCGTAATCTTGGCAGGCGTACAGATATACAACGACTTTAGCCCTATGCTCTCGGGCGAGAAGTCACTTATAGGCAACGACTACATGATTATCTCACGCCCCGTGGAGCGTGTTGGCGTCAATGCACCGAAGTTCACTGCTGAGGACATTGAGGAGCTTAGCGAAGAGGCATGGGTCGAGGACCTTGGCGTATTCTCGGCATCGCAGTTCAGAGTAGACGGTAGCATCGTATTCAACGGCAGGCGACTCTCTACCATGATGTTTTTCGAGGCTGTTCCCGACAACTTTGTGGATGTCGACACGGAGGATTGGCACTTCAGCCCTGGCGATGACATCATTCCCATTGTGCTTCCTCGCAACTATCTAAACCTCTACAACTTCGGTTTCAGCCAGACACAGGATCTACCCAAGATTACCGAGGATATGATTAAGCGCGTGGAGCTCGGTCTTAGAATCAAGGGAAATGGCTATAGCGACGACTACAAGGGCTACGTTGTAGGCTTCTCGGATCGTCTTAACACCATCCTTGTTCCAATGTCGTTTATGGAGTGGGCAAACGGCTACTACTCTAACGAGACAAACAACGAGGCTACACGTCTTATCCTTGAAGTGCAGAACCCAAGTGCCCCAGAGGTTGTTAGCTTCATGGAGGAGCATGGCTACGTCGCTGAGGATAAGCCCTCGGAGAGTAGCAAGGCGCTGTTTATGCTTCAGGTGTGTGTTGCCGTGATTGTGGGCATAGGAGCCATTTTCAGCCTACTATCCATCATCATCCTGACGCTTAGCATCTATCTGCTGCTACAGAAGAACATCAACAAGCTTGAAAACCTCGTATTAGTGGGATACAAGCCAATGTATGTAGCTATGCCATACATTCTTATGACCGTTATACTAAACGTTAGCATTATGGTTATAAGCATTGTTGCTGCAGCTCTTGTTCAGAACGTATACATGGACTACTTGGGCAAACTATTCGGTGTAACACTTGAGTCGTCACCCATGGCATCAATCGTTGCGGGTGTGATACTCACTGTGGTTGTAACACTATTCAACTTCTACATCATCTATCGCAAGATAGCGCAAATATCGCGTAAACGATGTTAATACGTAGAGCGCGCATAGAGGATATTTCATCGATATTGAGCATTGTTCGCAGTGCTCAATTATCGTTATGTGAATTGGGTATCGACCAGTGGCAAGATGGCTACCCCTCGCACGAGGTAATCGAACAAGACATAGCCAATGGCGTAGGTTATGTGGCCTGTCTGGAGAGTGGTATGGTTGCAGGCTACGAGGCTGTTGTGCTTAGCGGTGAGGAGGCATACGCACAACTCCCCGCTGATGCATGGCACACCTCAGAGCAGTATGTCGTTGTTCACCGTCTATGCGTACTTAGAGAGTGCTGCCGTAGAGGCATTGCCATTGAGCTGATGCGCTTTGCAGCAGAGCATGCTATTGAACACGACATTCACGACTTCCGCATCGATACGCATCGTGGTAATGTTCGCATGCTTGCCATGATGCAAAGATTGGGATTTAAACACTGCGGACGTATTCTCTACGCGAGTGGCGAACGTGAGGCTTTCGACCTCAGAATTGATTTAAGTAAAATGGTATAACGAGCTATAATATGGCAAGTTACTTACAGGTAGAAAATATCTCCAAGTCGTACGGAGATCGTACCCTATTTAGGGGTATAAGTTTCAATATAAACGAGGGTGACAAGATTGCCTTGGTGGCACCAAATGGCACTGGTAAGTCCTCTCTTTTAAAGATACTTGCCGGCATCGACAGCTCCGACCATGGTGGTGAGGTAAAGTTCATGCGCGACATACGCGTGGCGTTCCTCGACCAAAATACGTCATATAATCCCGACAATACCATATTCGAGGAGGTGTACTCACGTATGAGCAACCTATCTCCTGCACTGATAGAGTACGAACGAGCTATCGAGAGCGGCGACACTAAGCGTATTGAGAGCGCTATGGCTGTCATGGACGCTACCGACGGGTGGTCAATTGAGCAGAACATTCGCCAGGTGCTAACATCGCTAAAACTCACCCGCATGAACCAACCTATGCGCGAGTTATCGGGAGGCGAGGCCAAGCGTGTGGTATTGGCTTGTATGATGTTACAGAATGCAGATTTTTTAATCATGGATGAGCCCACGAACCACCTCGATATTGACATTATCGAGTACCTCGAGGGCTATCTTCAGCGTTCGCGATGCACACTTCTCATGGTCACACACGACCGCTACTTCCTCGATCGCGTATGCAACACCATCATGGAGATTGACCGCGGGAATCTATACACATACCACGGCAACTACACCTCATACCTCGAGAAGCGCGAGGAGCGATACACCAACATGCAGGCCGAGATAGACAAATCACGCAACCTTATGCGCCGCGAATTGGAGTGGATTCGCTCAACACCACAGGCACGCACGGGTAAGGCTCGCTACCGCATCAATGCTTTCTACGACCTTAAGGAGCGCGCCTCGGTAAGCCTTGCCACATCTAATGTAGAGATAGACGTGGCCACATCACGCCTTGGCCGCAAGATTATCGACTGCACGGATGTCAATCTACAGTTTGACGGCAGAAAGATGCTCGATAACTTCTCCTATAAGTTTACACGCGGCGAGCGCATAGGCATTGTCGGCAATAACGGCGTGGGTAAGACCACATTCCTAAACCTTATGGCCGATGTGATTAAACCCAACTCAGGCATCATAGAGCATGGCGAGACACTGCGCATTGGCTACTACTCACAGCGTGGTATAACGTTCAAGCCTGAGCAAACAGTCCTGGAGTGCGTACAGGAGATTGCCGACGTGGTTAAAGCCTCGGATGGACACGCCATTTCAGCAACAACATATCTGAATCGGTTTCTCTTTCCACACGATACATTCAATAAGCGCATAGATATTCTTAGCGGTGGCGAGCAGCGTCGCTTGTATCTACTCACGGTGCTGATGCGCAACCCCAATATGCTTATTCTCGACGAGCCCACCAATGACCTTGACATCATGACACTCAACGTATTGGAGGAGTATCTTCAGGAGTTTAAGGGGTGCCTGCTCATTGTATCGCACGACAGATATTTCCTCGACAAGAGCGTCGACCACATCTTCGTCTTTGAGGGTGAGGGTCGCATCAAGGACTTCGTGGGCAAGTATAGCGAGTATCGTGAGTTTATGAAGGAGCGCGAGGCCGAGGAGCGTTCGAAGCAACGTGAGGCAACACCATCGACCAAGCCTCAGCCACGTGCACACGACACATCGCGACGCAAGTTGTCGTTTAAGGAGCAGCGCGAACTTGAGCAGATAGAGAAGGACTTGGATATGCTTGGCAGCGAGCGAGCTACACTGGAAACGGAGCTGTCATCTGGCACACTACCCTACGACCGCATAACCACAATATCTAAACGCATCGAAGAGCTAATGGCGCTCATCGACGAGAAAGAGATGCGTTGGCTTGAGTTAAACGAGTAGATTACGCCTCCTCGTGAGGTGTATTCACTTGTTCTGGCGTCTCCTCACAAGGCTCTACGGCAGGCGTCTGGTCAGCCACCACCTTATCACCACCTTCACGGCCCTGCTTTACGAAGTATCGAACGATGATTACTGCACTTGCAATAAATATAATCGCCGAAACAACGTAGAGTACAATGGTCAAATTAAGGCTACCGATAATCTGACGTAGTGGCACTCCTTGATACGATAAAACGAGCAATGCATAGGCTATTGCATTGTTGCACATGTGGAGAAGTATAGGGGTGATTATCGAACGTTTCAGTAGATAGAAATAGCTAAAGATAACACCTACTAACAGTGCCTCAATCATTACAATAGGATTCAGGTGCACAACACCAAATGCGAGTGCCGAAAGTGAGGCAGAAAGCAAAGGTGAGGCATTACGTTGCAACGTATTATACAGTCGTCCACGGAAGATAAGCTCCTCGAAAATTGGAGCAAGCACCACGATGGTTATTAGCGTACATGGACCATTATGGAATACTCGGTCATCGGCAGGTAGTATGGTGCTAAGCGGAGCCAACACCACCGACAAGGCAATGAGCAGAACAACACCTGCAAGTACTGCAACGGGGTCGAAACCACTCCACTTTGCCTCGATGGGAGTGATACTCTTAAAAGCAACACGTTCAAAGATTGTCACCGCCACAAAGGCGAATCCCATCGACAGCAAATAGTTAAGCATAAAGAGCTCGTCACTATAAGCGTTAAACCCTAAAAGACCGATAACAACGCCCACAAATAGCTGTGTTACGAGAAATACTATCAGGAACATCAGCAGGTAGATTATACTCTTTATGAATCGTCTCATATTCTATTTTTCAGTTTTATAAATCTTAATGTCGATACGCCAACCAGCTCACTGCTACGACTATCCGCATTATGCTGGAGACAAAAATCAAACAAAGATACATATTTTTTGAAAAACGGCGTGGTAAATACGATAAATTTTACTATTTTTGTCCGATTATTTTTATTTGTATATAACCGAGTGATATAAATGGCAAAAGTAGTTGCATTAGCAAACCAGAAAGGTGGTGTTGGAAAGACCACCACAGCTATAAACCTCGCTGCATCCGTAGCGCTCTTAGGCAAGAAAGTTCTGCTTATCGATGCCGACCCACAGGCCAATGCCACGTCGGGTTTGGGCTTCGACATCAACCTTCCAGGCATCTATGAGTGTATCGTTGGCGAGGCAGAGGCTCGCGACGTTGTGCAGCACTCGGCAGATATTAAAAAGCTATGGTTGCTACCCTCGTCGATAAACCTTGTGGCAGCAGATACCGAGCTTGCAACAATGGAGGATGCCCACCACATCGTAAAAGGCATTGTGGACCCGGTACGCGATAGCTACGACTACATCTTCATCGACTGCTCACCATCACTTGGATTCACCACAGTGAATATCCTCACAGCAGCCGACTCGGTATTAGTACCAGTGCAGTGCGAATACTTGGCATTGGAGGGTCTGAGCAAGTTGCTCAACACCATCAAAATGGTCAAGAGCCGCCTTAACCCCTCATTAGCCATCGAGGGCTTTGTGCTGACGATGTATATGCGCAATAAGTTAAACAATCAGGTTGTGGGCGAGGTGCGCGAGCATTTCGGCAAGCTCACCTACGAGACTATCATCCAGCGCAACATCCGTCTGGGCGAGGCCCCATCACATGGCAAGCCCATCATGCTCTATGATGCCTCAGCAACAGGTGCAGTAAACTACCTTAACCTTGCACGAGAGTTCATCAAGCGCAACCGTAAACCAAGAGAGTAAAACAACGATATATGACAGCACAGCGAAAGAGAGGATTGGGCCGTGGCCTCGATGCCCTTTTTGGTCCTACGAATCCCACACAGCAGTCTACCCCCATGTCAGAGATGGCTGAGGTGGCCATTGCAGATATTTTCCCGAACCCACTACAGCCACGCCACGACTTCGACGATGAGGCTCTTAGTGAGCTCTCGGCATCTATCGCCAATCTGGGCGTAATACAGCCCATTACGTTGCGTCGCCGAGAGGATGGCAAATACACCATCATTAGCGGTGAGCGTCGCTGGCGTGCCTCACAGATGGCAGGCTTAGAGACTCTTCCTGCCTACATCCGCGAGGTAGACGACGAAGACCTCCATGCCATGGCTCTCGTCGAAAACATACAGCGCGAGGATCTTAACGCCATAGAGATAGCCCTCGGCATGCAGCGCCTTATCGAGGAGTGCGGCCTTACACAGGAGGCTATGGCCGAGAAAGTGGGCAAGAAGCGCTCTACCGTATCGAACTATATGCGCCTGTTGGGTCAGCCATCCGAGGTGCAATTGGCACTTAAGGAGGGCGTCATCAGCATGGGTCACGCCAAGGCTATAGCAGCCTTAGAACCATCGTTGCAGATTAAGGCTATGAAGCGCTGTGTGAAGCGTGGTCTTTCGGTACGTCAGGCTGAGGATTTGGCACGCAAGATGACCACGGAGCGCATCACAGAGAGCGAGGTTGAGGAGTATCCCGAGTCATACTCTAAGTTAGTTGACGAGTTGGAGCGTCTCTTCTCGGAAAACATATCTATTAAGCGCACAAAGAGTGGCTCGAGTAAGATTACTATCGAGTGTACCAACGACGAGGAGGTAGATAGGCTTATCGATAAGTTGCACAAAATAAATTGTAGCACGCAGCGTTAGGTAGAAGATAGACCATCAGCATGAAACGAGGATTAGTCATAAGCATTTTAATGGCGGTGATTGCACTGTTTGCAGTCGCAGAGGGGGTCTCTGCCCAGGAGCTTAGTCGCGATAGACTACGAGGCAACGTGCGCACCATTAACAATGGCGGACTTGTCCCCATCGACTCAGCAGCATTGCTACGCGCACAGGCCGAGGCTGCGGCACGTCGCGACTCACTCTATTATCACCATCTCGACTCGATTGGTCGTCTTACAAACGAGCTCTACGACAACCTCGCTGACGACTCTCGCGACTCGATACGTCGCGCGGTTGCTGAGACCCTTAAGCGCGACTCTATGGTACGTAGTCGTGGTGATAGCATCACAGCAGATGGTCGTCGTATTCGTCTGAATAAGAATGGTGAGCCTCGCAAGCCATTTATCAGCGACTCTATGGGATTATCGAAGATGTGTTGGTTGTCGCTCCCCCTACCTGGCTTCGGTCAAATCTACAATAAGCAGTATTGGAAATTAGGTGTTCTCTACCCTGTTGTCGGTGCATCTATAGGTATGTTTGCCTACGAAAACAAGCAGTTCAAGCCCTACAAGCAGCAGTACGATCAGTATCTCATTGACCACGGCTACATGCGCACAAAGCAGCTCGACCAGATACAGACCAAGATGATTCAGCACAACACACGACGCCAAATCTATGCGGGTGTTGCCATTGCTACATACATCTACTTCATAGGCGATGCTGCGGTCAACTACTCGACAAACGAAGTGTCGCAGGTGAAGAAGGCGACAACGCTCTCGACCATCTGTCCGGGTGCTGGCCAGATATACAACAAGAGCTATTGGCGCGTGCCCATCGTTATCGGTGGTTTGGCATCGACCATATATACCATCGACTGGAACAACCGTGGCTACAAACGTTTCAAGACGGCATACACACTACTTGCCGACTATGAGAGCATCACCGACCCTGCTCTACGTAACGAGAAGTACCCTAACGGTGCCCCAGATGAGTTCCGTGGCGCCTATTCTACCACATTCCTCAAGAACCTAAAGGATAGCTATCGTCGTAACCGAGACCTATGTATTATCCTCACCGCGGGTGTCTACATTCTTAACATTATCGACGCCCATGTGGATGCCCATCTGCAAGACTACGACATCTCGGACGACCTTACGATGAACCTCGAACCATATTTCGACTACGCACCTGTGGGCTCGTCACCGCTCTTTGGAGTGAATATGAGCCTAACATTTTAACTAGACAAAGTCAACATAATAGAGATGAAGATATTTTCGTTTAACACAAAGCTACTAACTCTCGTTGTGGCACTTCTGGTTGCAGCAAGTGCAGACAACTCACTATATGCGCAGCGCTCACGTCGCGGTGTGCAGAAGCGATACACCTCACCCGAGGAGATTCAGCGCCGCCAAGATAGCGTAAAATATAGGCTTAATGAGGATGTAGTACCCTATGGCGACAGCACCAACACAGAGGTAGCTGACGAGCCACAACACGATAGCAACCGCCCTGCACAGATAGACTCTGTTATGGCCATGTGGCGAGCAAGTAATGCCAAGGAGTATTATGACGACTACTTTGCCCAGTTCCAGACGTACAGCACTACGCTCAACGACTCGCTAAAATTTAATAGCACTGACTCGCTATATATCGCTCGCATGCAGGCGATTATGACACCCGTACCTCTTACCTACAACTATGAGGTACGTGCAGCCATCGATCGTTTCTCGTCAGCGGCATACGCCAAGACCTTTAGCTATGCCTATTACTACTTCCCCATTATTGAGGAGGAGTTCATAAACGCGGGCATTCCCATCGAGATACGCACTCTTGCAGTGGTAGAGTCGGGACTAAGTCCTCTGGCTAAGTCGGGCAAGGATGCTGTCGGCATCTGGCAGTTTATCCCATCCACAGGTAGGGAGTATGGTCTTGAGATAAACTCCATGGTCGACGAGCGTTGTAACCCACGTCTGGCCTCACGTGCCGCAGCACAGTACTTCAAGCGCATGTATAATGTATACGGCGACTGGACCTTAGCCATTGCAGCATACAACTGTGGTCCTGGCCGCGTTAACAGAGCACTAAGCAACAGCGGTGTAAGTCTCGAGAATGCCGGTGAGCTCTTCTGGGACATCTACGAGTATCTACCCCACGAGACTCGCAACTACGTGCCTCTTTATATGGGCGCAACCTACGCCTTTGCCTACCACGAGGCGCATGGCGTGAAGTTCCCCGAACCTCCCATGCCCTTAGCCGTGGATACGGTAATGATACATCGCCCGCTACACCTTGAGCAGGTATCATCTACGCTCGACGTAGACCTCGAGGTACTAAAGATGCTCAACCCAGAGTATACGATGATGATTATCCCCGCAACCACTAAGAGCTACCCTCTTACACTCCCCGTGGAGCTATTCACCGAGTTCTCACGCCGTAGCGAGGAGATATATGCTAAAGATAGCCTCTACCTTAAGGAGTATGTCGTACATGCCAATATCGAAAAGAAGAAGCATGAGGCACCTCCCGCAACATACCACACCGTTAAGAAGGGTGAGACTCTAAGTGGCATCGCCAGCAAGTATGGTTGCACCGTCAAGCAGCTTATGTCGTGGAATAACATCAAGAACGCCAACGCATTACGTATTGGCCAGCGACTAAGAGTTAGCCGCCCACAGTAGTTATGTATAACCACTTAGATACCAACACCACCATCGTAGCACCCGCCACAGCAGCGGGTGGTGCTGTTATGGTTGTGCGCCTAAGTGGCCCGAAGGCTATCGAGATTGCGGATAGGCTCTTTCGTGGTCGTCAGCGCTTGGCAGATGCAGATGGCTATACTCTGCACTATGGTCGCATTGTCGACACAGATAACATAGTTGTTGACGATGTCGTTGTTGCCCTCTTCCGTGCCCCCCACTCCTATACAGGCGATGATACCGTCGAGATTACACTTCACGGCTCGGAATATATCACCTCGGAGGTGTTGCGTCTCGCCATCGACCAAGGGGCTGTGATGGCTATGCCTGGCGAGTTCACCCGCCGTGCTTTTCTCGCGGGCAAGATGGACCTTAGCCGCGCTGAGGCCGTGGCAGATATTATCGCCTCAGACTCCAAGTGGTCACACGCTGTAGCATCCACGCAGATGCGCGGAGGATATTCTGAGCGCTTGGCGACACTCCGCAACGAGCTTCTACGCCTCGCATCACTCCTTGAGCTTGAGCTCGACTTCTCGGAGGAGGATGTTGAGTTTGCCGACCGCACATCACTGCACACCACGCTCGATGATATAGCCTCACAGATAGATGCGCTCATATCATCTTTCACATTAGGTAACGCGCTGAAAAATGGTGTAAATGTGGCAATTATCGGCAGGCCTAATGTTGGTAAAAGTACCCTACTTAACTCACTCGTTGAGGAGGACCGCGCCATGGTATCGGATATTGCTGGCACCACCCGCGACACTATCGAGGCGACCACCACAATAGATGGTGTGCGCTACCGTTTTGTAGACACCGCGGGCATCCACACTACCGATGATAGGCTTGAGCAGATGGGCATCGACCGCACTCACCGTGCCATAGCAAACGCTGCGGTTATCCTACACCTCGCAGCGGCCGATAACCCCGAATTTGAGGAGGTAGACTATAGACCCGAGCAACACTATATCCGCGTTGTAAATAAGATTGATACTGCGACCGTTGCACACAATGATTCCGAGGTTGTCTATATCTCGGCTAAGAGCGGATTTGGCATCGACACGCTACGTAATCGCCTTAGTGCCACTGTTGACACATCACAAATTGGCACTGGTAGCGTTGTAGTTTCGAATATGCGCCACTATGCGGCATTGCGCGAGGCATATAACGCCCTGATGTCAGCTCGTACAGCTATGGATATGGGTCTACCCTCCGACCTACTTAGTGAGGACATCCGCCAAGTTCTCCACCACCTTGGCGAGATCACCGGCGCCATCACCTCCGACGACATCCTCCAATCCATATTCTCCAAATTCTGCATCGGCAAGTAAGTAGTTGATTATTAAATAGTTAAATCAATCATAAATGATTAATATAGCACTCTTTACGGGTGCTATTTTTGTTTGTGCAAGCATCGTTGTTAATCGTTGCTAAGCCTTTTTACGCCTGTTTTTGTACCTCCTGTGTACCTCGCCGCTTGAAATGCGATTTTTCGTTGGCGAGGTGATGGAAGAGTGTTACGCCATTTTACGGGAATTTACGGAGTTATACAAAAATATTGGTGAAATAAAGAGAAAAGAAATGAGTAGCAACATTGACATTAAGCGAATTTGTGCGTGGTGTAAGCAAGAATTCATCGCACACAAGACAACAACGACCTGCTGTTCGCATCGCTGCGCTAACCTACTTTACAAACAAAGAAAGCGTGAAGCAGCCGTAAAAGCCAATAATCAGGTTGTCGAGAAAAATATCACAGAAAAGCCTATCGAGAAGATTAAGGAAAAACAATTCCTTACTATTACGGAGGCTGCGGTCTATCTTGGGGTAACTCGCCCTACACTCTATGGCTATCTAAGACGAGGAGAACTTAAAGCATCTCGTCTTGGGTATAAGTTCCTATTGCGAAAAGAGGATATTGATACGCTCTTTAATAATCCAGCAGAATTTAGAGTGCCAACAAGGGACAAACCAGCTATCACCGACTTCTACACCACAGCCGAGATTAAAGAGAAGTTTGGCGTTAAGGAGTCGTGGATATATGAGATTGCGAAGGAGCATAATATCCCTCGCACATTTAATCGTGGTAGAACCTATTGGAGCAAGAAACATATCGACTCCTACTTTGCCAAGAAAACTCCTGATGCGAGCATTACCGAGTGGTACAGCGTAGCGGAGTTGCAGGAGAAGTTCGGTATGACGCTATCGGCAATCTACACCTTTGTATATAAGAATGTAATTCCCAAGCGCAAGGAGGGTAAGATGGTCTATTACTCTAAAAAGCATTTCGATATAGCCAAAGGTATTGCCACACCCGAAGAGCCACAATACTACACCATACCCGAAGCAATGGAGAAATACAACCTCACTCGCGACCAGCTCTACCACTATGTGAAGTACCACAATATCACTCGTATCAAGGTTGGCAAATACACCAAGATTCTGCGCTCCGAACTCGACAAGTTCTTTGAGCCACCGAAGATTGAGTAAAGTTACTTGATGGTGATTGATACCACCATCGGAACACCAATTTAATTTGCAACAAAAAGTATAAACAATTAAAGTATAAATAGCTATGACACTAACTTGCACAAATGTAACCCTGCGCCAAAAGGCGTTACGCAACGACCGTATCTCACTCTATTTGGATTACTACCCAGCAATCCGCAATCCTCACACGATGAAGATGAGCCGACGAGAGTTCCTCGGCATCTACATCTATGCCAAGCCACGCAACGAGCTGCAACGGGTGTTCAACCAAGAGATGCTCAACAAGGCGGAGGCGATACGCTGTATTCGTGTGCAGTCGCTTATTAACGAGGAGTTTGGTTTCCTCGACAAGAACAAGCAGAAGGTTGATTTCCTTGCCTACTTCCGAGCAAAGGCACGCGAGCGATACGAAAAATGGGATTGCGTTTGCAACCACTTTGAGAAGTTCTGCGGTGGCAAATGTACTTTCGGAGACATTACCGTTGAGCTATGCGAAAAGTTCCGAGATTATCTGTTGAAATGCAAGCAGATACATCACCCCAACTCATATATCAGTCGAAATTCGGCAGCAGGATATTATTCCACTTTCCGCGCCCTGTTGAAGATTGCCTATAAGGAGAAGATGCTGCGCGAAAACCTCAATGACTTTCTTGAAAAAATCGAGTGGAAAGAGGTTAAAAAGGAGTACCTGACACTTGACGAAGTAAAGCAACTTGCTGCCACACCTTGCCGTATTCCTGTGCTGAAACAAGCCTCGCTCTTTGCTTGTATGACAGGACTTCGCATCAGCGACATACTCAAATTGCAATGGAGCGACTTTGAAATGGGTCCCGATCAAGGCTATTACATCCGCATTTGCACCAAGAAGACCGAGACCGAGGCAACACTCCCCATCAGCCACGAAGCGTTGGAACTATGCGGTGAATGGGGAAAAGGATTGGTGTTCAAAGGACTTACTCGCGCAATGACACACCACCCACTCAAACAGTGGATTGCCGAGGCTGGGATTAAGAAGAAAATAACCTTCCACTGCTTCAGACACAGCTATGCGGTCATCCAAATATCTTTAGGCACAGATATTTACACCGTATCGAAGATGCTGACGCATAAGAATGTTACCACCACGCAAATTTATGCCGACCTTGTAAACTCCAAGAAACGCGAAACCGCCAACAAGATTTCACTAAAGTAGGGAGAAAACCGCTAAAAGGTAGGGTGAAAACTCTGGAAAAGTAGGGAGAAAACGCCATAATTACTATCTGCATCATTCAGCAATGAGTGGTGCAGATTTTATTTTAGAATGGTGCAAGGTGTCGAGCTATGTGCTATGCTATAATGTAATGACGAGAGTTGGCTTGAGTTGTCGAATGGGGCGAAGACAACTTCCGATGCGAGATCGGCAGTGAGCCAATTACGGGTTTGAGAGTTGGAGAACGATGGGCGTGAGTAGTCTCGGAATGATACGAACAATACCCTATTACTATCATAAGCAGTTTGCAAGTGCGTTGGGATTTTTCGGTATAGTGAACGCCCCAGAGCGACCAAGACAGAACAGCCGTTGGCGAGCAAAATATCAAGCACAGCTCGCTCGATTGGAGAGTGAAAGCCGCTTATTACAATCTTATCAGTTTGAGCAATTTCGTGCGCCCACCGCTTGGCGAGGTCAAGAGCCTCAGGCGGTGCTGTGCGGGATGCGAAGAAGGCAACCAAATATCTATCCAACAACTCTTTGTTACCAGATAAGTCCATAAAAAAGCGCAGGCTTCTGCATTAACTTACCCAACATCGAGGCCTTGGCTGCCTACAAAACGAATAAGCAACACAGAAAACCCACGCAGGATGATATATAAGCACACACTGAGCCAATGTCAGTGGTGGATATATACACCTATCGTGGACATCTGATTGCTAATCTTCGTTTTGTGTAAAACCGCCAAGTTTCGATGTTGAAGATTACGACAATAAATGTCTACTAATATGTATTGGCTTAACGCTTAAAGTCGTAAGCCGTAACAAAGATAATCAAAATTTCTTCAAATGTAGAATATGGTGTAAAAATAGAGTTGCTATGACACGATAGGACAACCTATGACACGTGCGGTCAAAAGGCAAAAGAGCCATTTTTTGTGTTGATTATTCATATATCTTTGCTCACGAACGATTAACAAAGATGACTATGAATAAGAGACAAACAGAATATATTGCACTCTATCTGTTCGTGTTTGGAGCGATATTGCTCTTTGGTGTGTTAGCACGAAAGTTCGTGCTTGTCAAGGGGTATGATGAGTTCAGTGCAGCGGTTGGATTCTTCGCAACGGTGGTTGTGTTGTCGGCACTCTATATCAGTCTGCAAATGACACTTAATGAGTTGCTGCTGCCCCGAATGGAGAAGTTCCTGCTGCGTTTCCCTGCGTTTCAAAAGTTGGAGGAAGTGGCAGTTACTGCCGAGACTACCGCCACCACTGCCGAGTCTATTGAGGAGGTTGCAGCAGTGGAGACTACCCCACAGCCAACGGAGTACGAAGTGTTGCGTACCAATGCCATAGCCGAGAGGGAACGAGCATCGCAGGCGAAGTTGGAGCGTGTGCTCGATTATGCCAAACAGACGATGGTTGCCTATATGAGTGAGGCGGAGTTAGATCGCTTGTGTGGCTACATTACCGAATATAGTTTGGGCGACACCCCTCGCGAGGTATCGCCCGTATCGCTTGATTCTGCACTCAAAAGCATCGACCTGATGCACTTCGGCTGGAACATCGGCAAAGCTTTCGGCAAGAAGCGCATCCACACCGCCACATTCATTAAGCGTGTCTTTGCTTACGCTCTGCGCGACATCGAAGTCTCAACCATCGAACGCAAGATGTCCCACACCGAATCGGAGTGCAGGATTAAGCTGGATGATAATATAGCGTAGTTCAATCTTCTAATTCAGATATATATACTTCTGTGAAATTGTCTTTGGGCACAACTTTAGTGACAATAAATTTTGTATTACGTTCAAATTCTACTTGCCATTCTGGATATGGTAGATTATAGCCTTTGTTATACACCAAGTATATATCATGTGCCTTTGTTAATCCATTAGGAAGAGGTTTTATTACCCATTTTATATTATCGGTGTTGTCAAAGTCATCTTTTGATGTTGTGAAAAAACCTTTAAACTTTAATATTTCACCATTTTCTGGTATTTTATAATAATCCCTATCTTGTCTATACAATGTATCATGAGATGTTCTAGGAATCTTCAACAATGCATTATCCAATGAATTAATAAGAATTTCATTATAATCGTTCAAGTATATATCATTAAAAGCTGGTTGCTGGATAGATTTATATGCAAACTCTTCTAACATTATTAAAGCAAGAATTTCAATCTCATTTAGTCCAAAATCGTTATGAACGGCTCCTTTTGCAATAAGGTCATTCATTGCTTCTATATGTATTAATAAATCTTTCACTTCTGGAGATTTCTTAGTATAGATTCCTACTGCTATATATATCAATTTTTCAATATTCATATTATATTGCTTTAAACTTTCACAAAGATACTATAGAAATTTATTACCAGCACTAAGTACCATCCAAAAGTTATTTTGCAGTTATGTTTTGGTGGGTGATTCCACCATTATAACACCGATTTCCTTTGCCAACGAAATATTAAAAACAGTTCGCATATGGCAAATGAAATTACTTTTGATAAGCTGCCGCAGGCGGTGGGTTATCTGACAGAACAGGTGGAGCGAATCCACAAGATTGTGGCGGCATTGCAACCACAGACCGCTATCGACAAGCATCGTATTGTCGAGATTGATGAGGCGTGCCAAATCACTCGCAAGGCGAAACCTACTATCTACACGCTCGCACGCAAAGGGCTTATCCCAGCCTACAAGCGTGGCAAGAAACTCTACTTCTACGAAGATGAGTTGTTGCAATGGATTGAGTCGGGGCGAAAGCCGTTACAGGCACTCAACCTCCAAGAGCAAGCAGCGGAGATTGTCCTCGGTGTAAAACGCAAACCAAAAGGCGGCTTTAACCTCTAATGCACTCGGCTATGAACAGTAAATTGACAGCAGAGGGCATAATGGGTGCAGCAATGCGTATGAGCGCTGAACTATCAGGTGGCGAGTTTCCTATCACTGTCTTTCCTCACAAGATTCAGCGTATCATCACCGAGTTGCACGCATCGCAAGGCTATCCCATCGACTACATCGCTGCGGCTATGCTATCGGCATTGGCGGCGAGCATCGGCAACTCGCATCTTGCACAAGTGAAGCGTGGCTGGGTAGAGAGTCCTATTCTATATATGGCACTCATCGGACGACCGGGAGCAAACAAAAGTCACCCTTTGAGTTTTGCGTTTCACCCATTTATCGAACACGACTATCGTCAAAACAAGGAGTATCAGGAGCAATATACCGAGTATGAGCGCACGATGTCGATGACCAAGAAAGAGCGATTGGAGGCAGGCAAAGATGAGTTTCCCATTCCTCCCAAGCGCAGTCGTTTTCTTGTGTCGGACATCACGCCTGAAGGGTTGAGCCTTATTCACGCACAGAATCCTCGTGGACTGTGTCTTTGGTCTGACGAGTTATCGGCGTGGTTCAAGAACTTCAACCGCTACAACAACGGCTCGGAGGAGCAGTTCTGGTTGTCAGTGTTCAACGCTAAGCCGACAATCTCGGATCGTAAGAGTTCGCAAAGCTCAATCTTCATCAAGAGACCTTATATCTCGGTTGTCGGAACGATTCAGCAGAAGATACTCGGCGAGTTGGGTAAAGGCGAGAGGGCGAGTAACGGATTTATCGACCGCATACTATTCGTAATGCCGCAGTCGGTACAGAAAAGCCGATGGAGCGACAGAGAGACTCCCGAAGAGATGGAGCAAGAGTGGCTGCACATTATCAATAGGCTCATCGAGCAAGAGTGTGAGTTCAATGAGCAGGGCGAATTACAATCGCACCATCTCCCCTTTCGTGAGGCGGCCAAGAGAGAACTATATGCGTGGCAGCACGACAACGCCCGAAAGTGTGATTTGGAGAGTAACGAGGCTCTGCTCGGCATATACTGCAAGTTGGAGATATACATCATTCGTTTTGCACTGATAATCCAACTTGCCCGCTGGACTTGCGGAGAGTGCGACAAGGAGGCTATCGACATCGAGAGTGTGCGTAGAGCCATTGAACTCGTGGAGTATTTCCGTACCACAGCCATAAGGGTACAGACCTCGATTGGCAACGAGCAACTCAATGAACTGCACCGCACTATCTACCACCATCTGCCGCAAAGGTTTACCACCGCAGAGGGTATCGCTTTGGCTGAGAGTTACGGGATGAAGGAGCACGCATTCAAGATGATGTTGAAACGCCATCTGGGAACACTATTCAAGAAAATCAATCACGGAGAGTACAGTAAATAACTTGTTACTATCCACATTTTGCAACCGTTGGTTTTGTGAAGTTGCGAAAATGTGGATAGTAACAACAAAACCAAAAAAGAAATGAGATACCGATTCATATTAGAACCATACAAGGGTGTCAGTTCGCGGCACATCTGCCCCAACTGCCACCGTAAAAGTTGTTTCGCACGCTACATAGACACCGATGAGCAGATACGCTTTCCCGACTATGTAGGACGCTGCAACCACGAACAGAAGTGTGGCTACAACTATACGCCGAAGATGTACTTTGCAGAGAATCCCGATGCAAGGGAGCGACTCTGTGATGATTATCGACCTATGGTAAAACCCGTAAAAGTAGAGCCACCACCGCCATCATTCATTGAGCCGAAGATGATGCAACTCTCGATGCAACACTATGAGAAGAATCATCTTTATCACTTCCTAAAAACAGCACTCGGCAGGTCGGCAGCCAGCGAGCTGATGCAACGATACAATGTAGGATCATCGAAGCATTGGACGGGTGCAACGGTCTTTTGGCAAGTCGATATTTCGGGGCGTATTCGCACAGGAAAAGTAATGCTCTACGATCCCGAAAATGGGCGAAGAATCAAGGAACCGCACAATCATATTACTTGGGTACATTCGCTCTTGAAAAAGGAGAACTTCCACTTGCGGCAATGCCTATTCGGGGAGCATCTTTTGACTGCCGACAGCCACCAAACAGTAGCACTTGTAGAGAGCGAAAAGAGTGCTTTGATAGCCTCACATTTTTTGCCACAATACCTATGGATTGCAACAGGTGGGAAGAACGGAGCGTTCAACAAAGAGATAATGAGTGTCCTGAAAAATCGGCAAATTTTACTCTTCCCCGACCTCGGAGCAACCGACTATTGGAGGGGTAAAATGGAGATGATGCAACGGCTCGGAATAGAGGTTTCACTCTTCGATTTTATGGAGAATAACGCCACCGATGAGGAGCGAAAAGCGGGTTACGACATTGCCGATTATCTCTTAAAAGCCGAGACAAAAGAGTCTGTTTTAAGCAGAATGATTGTCCAAAATCCACACCTCGAAACACTCATTTCAATGCTCGATTTAGATGTTGTAGGTGTGGAAAAACTCTCTTGAATTTCAATAGAAAAGAGGGAGTTTCAGACTTTGACTTAAAAGGCTGAAATCTGTCTATTTTCTGCTGAGCAAGTTTATGTCGGTGTATTACATTTCCCGACAACTTGCTCACCTGAAAGGCAGTTGAGACGGCTCCCGATGGTCACGAAAATTAACACTAAAAACACAACTGAAAATGGAAAAGAAAAATACAATAACAATCCGACTTTCGGATGAACAATACGGTTGGCTGCGAGCACTGAGCAGACGAAGTAAACGAAGTCAAAGTGAGGTAGTACGCTCACTCATTGAACAAGGTACAGTGCGTGAACGAATCACTCGCGAAAACCTCGACATCATACGAAAACTCATAGGCGAAAGCACCAATCTAAACCAGTTGGCAAGGCAAGCAAACCGACAAGGATTTTTCCGAGTGAGGGACGAGTGTCAAGCCACAGCATTGAAGATTTCACAACTGATAAAACGGATAAAAGATGATAGGTAAAATTGTAAAAGGCACATCATTCGGCGGATGCGTGAACTATGTGCTGAAAGAAGAAAAATCGCGCCTGTTGGAGGCTGTCGGAGTGGAGGGCACGCCCTCGGAAATGGCAGAGCAATTTGAGTTGCAAACGCTGCTCAACGATAAGGTCAAAAACACCGTTGGACACATATCGCTGAACTTCTCAGCGGAGGATGCTGCAAGGCTTGCAACCGATGATAAACTGATGCTCAAAATCGCCCACGACTATATGAAGTTGATGGGTATCGAGAACACCCAATTTATCATTGCCCGACATATCGACCGCGACCATCCGCATTGCCACATCGTATATAACCGAGTGGATAATGACGGGCGAACGATAAGCGACAAGAACGACCGATTTCGAAACGAGAAGGTGTGCAAGATGCTGACGGCTCGCTACCGTCTGCACTTTTCGGAGGGCAAGAAAAATGTGAAGTTTGACAGACTGCGTAAGCACGACCAAGTGAAGCATTACATTTACCATGTACTCAGACACGAAGTTCCGAAAGCGGTTAGCTGGAGCGAGCTAAGGCGGGCATTGAGACGCTACAAGATTGACACCGAGTTCAAGTTGAATCGCAGAACAGGTGAAGCCGAGGGTGTAAAGTTCATCTGCAACGGGTATAAATTCAGCGGCTCCAAGATTGACCGCCAGTTCAGCTTTGTCAATATCGCTTGCCGACTTGAAGAGAACGCCTTCGATGCAGGTATCTATCCAAGACGCAACAGCACTCCTACCCAACAGCGCGAGGAGCCTCGCCAAGAGATTGTTCGTCAAGAGCCAAGAGAAGAGAGTAGCCTCAGTGCCGGCTTGCTCGACCTCACAACAGCACCCGCCACCGATCCTGAAGAGGAGATGCTGGCAAAGCAATATGTAAAGAAGAAAAAGAAGCCACAGCGCAAGCGTGGATTCAGATTGTGATAATTTATTGTTAAACTATTAAAACTTTTAGACTATGTACGAGTACAAAGCTAATTACAATGACTTGATTAGTGACTTCAATCTCTACCTTTGCGAGAGATATGGTTACAGAAATGCGTGCAGTGTTATGTGGAACGAAAATGGCATCTGCATCAGTATTCACAAGGGAAGCTTGGATATCTATATCCGCTTCTGGGAGTATAGCGAGGGCGTAGGCAACTACCCTGACTGGAGTATCATCATCGCCCGTTGCGAGTTCCGCGATGAACTGCGAGAGAATCGCTTCGAACTCCTCAAAGACCTTGTACGATTCTTCAAGGAGTATATGCCCCGCTACGGGTATAAACACCTCTGCACCGAGGATGATGACTACAAGTATTACCAGACGCTCAACCTCCCCTGCATCAAACGCGGCTTCATGGGCTACCACTGCAACTACGGAGCTCCTCTGAAAGATGTTGATGTGTAGATATTGAAGTAACCTTAGAATGTTTAGCCCCATTTGTCCGGAGGTATCCAAATTTTTCGGATAGTATCGGACAAAGGGGGCTTTTATGTATTAGGATTGAGAAATATACTTCCACGTCAGAGATATCTACAGAGCATTTGTCCGAGGCAATTAGAAAAATTCTAATACCCTCGGACAAATGATAGCTATTCCCAAATACTAATCTATCTTGACCATTTATCCGAGGCTTACAAATATTCTTTGTAGCCATCGGACAAATGATGCTTTACCAACTTAACCCCCTCTTGTTCACGCCTTATGGATAGCTAAACCCCATCTTACTTACAATCTATAAGACAAAATGCACATTATTCCACAATGGAGAGGCGTTTTTATCCCTCTTTTTCTCTTTATATTGCATAATCTTTTATAACTTTGTGGTAAAATCGTAAATAATAACAAAATGGATAAACCCATGAACCGCATAAAAGAGGTGCTCGAAGAGCGCGGCATCAAACAAACTTGGCTTGCTGAGCGACTTGGCAAGAGTTTCTGCATTGTAAACTCTTATGTTTGCAATCGTCGCCAACCGAGTCTCGAAGTCCTTTTTGAGATAGCTAAGATATTGAACGTAGAACCTAAAGAACTGATCAATAATTTTAAATAATTGTTATGGCATTTGGAATAAATGAAATTATTGTACAAAAAATCAACGATGCTAAATTTAAAGCATTTTATGTCGGGTTTGATTTAGGATCTTGCAGGTTGGGCCCATTTTGTGATATACTTTTGGATGCATTAGTAGATTTTGCGTATGGCTATCATTGTGGAATCTTAAAAACATATGACAGGCGGAAGTTGATTGAAGCAGCAAGATCGATATATAAAATACAATCATATCAAGATGCGAAGTGGACATATGTTGACAATGATTCCGTATTAGATGATAATGAATTAAAAGCAGAGGATAAATACAAAAAAAGAGGTGAGTTTGGTGAACTAATTCTTCATGTCATTTTACGAGATTGCTTTTACACAACACCATTAATTTCTAAGATATTTTTCAAGGATACTGATGGTGTGACAGTTCATGGTTTTGATGCAGTACATATTGGTCCAGAACTTCCTTCCATGGCTTCTCCTTCTTTATATTTAGGAGAATCTAAGATCTATTATAGAGGTAATGGTAATGCTGGTAAATTTGGAATACAAGATTTGATTGATGATATAAAATCGCATTTTAAATGTGATTTCTTAAAAAGAGAATTTGCCGTAATTTCTAAAAAACGTAATACTTATCCCATATTGGAAGAATATTCAGACGAAAATACGAAGCGTGACTATGAAAACTATTTACGTCAAAAAGAGTATTGGCATACAACATTGCAGGCTATTAGTGAAGGAAAATCTCGTTTTGACGACTTGCTTCCTAGTGTTACTATTCCTTTAATTTGCACTTATCAATCGGATATTTTTAAAAAATGTCCAACAGATACTCATCCAGATTTCACTACTGAATTTGAGGCAGAGGCAAATTCATTAAAAGAAAAATTTGAAGAATTATTAAGTGCCATTGAGAAAGAAGATGGTGAGCCAATTAAAACAGATTTGAATATTATACTAATTCTTATACCTATTCCTTCTAAAAAGGACCTCATAAAAATGTTGCACCAGAAATTATACAATCAACAAAATGCATAATACTACGGATATAATTCAAGAGCTTGAATCAGTAGATTCAATTTCTGTAGAAAAGAGTTTTCAATTAGCTCAGATATGTAATTCTCTGATTTCCGCAAATAATATTGATGGAAATAAGATTGCTATTAATATTTTAAACAATTGGAGAAAAATCCCAGTTAATACACATGAATTATGGACAAACATATTTGAAATTGCAGGCTTCTATCCGTATATTGTTAAAGAGCATTTGACACTGAATAATACTGTTTCGGAATTGCGTCAGGGACTTCATGAGTCATCTCATCTTCCCTCTAAATATTTCCATGATGAACAATTAGAAATATTAAACATTTTAAATAATGGTAAAAATGTAGTAGTCAGTGCCCCTACTAGTTTTGGAAAGAGCCTATTGATTGAAGAAATTGTTGCATCAAACCAATTCAAGAATATCGTTGTCATTCAACCAACTCTTGCTTTACTTGATGAGACCCGAAAAAATCTAATGAAGTATAATGACAAATATAAACTTATTGTTAGAACATCTCAAGAACCAAACAAAGAAATAGGCAACATATATCTTTTTACCGCAGAGCGTGTTAATGAATATAAGTATTTTGCATCTGTAGACTTTTTAATCATTGATGAGTTTTATAAATTAAGTGGCCAACGAGATGATGAACGTTCCTCATCTCTAAATAATGCTTTTTATAGAATCATAAATCGTTTTCATCCAAGATTTTATTTATTAGGGCCCAACATAGATGAAATAAGCCACGGTTTTGAGGAGGCGTTCAACGCCGTATTTTACAGAAGTAAATACATTCTAGTTGACTCACAAGAGATAGACATTTACAAAGATCATGTAGGAGAATTCGGAGACAGAGGGAAAAAGCGTCATTATAAAGAAAAGGTATTATTTGACTTACTTGTTTCCTTACGTAATGAACAAAATATAATATATTGTTCTTCGCCTAATCGTGTAAGATATTTAGCTAAAACTTTTGCCGAATATCTTAAAAGTATAAATATGACAACATCTCAAATTACATATCCTATTAGTGAGTGGATAAAAATAAATATTTCTGAAGATTGGATGCTTTTGAGAGGCTTAGAATTTGACATTGGAATACATGATGGCGCACTTCAAAAACATATTACATCATCTATTATTGAATATTTTAATACTGATAAAATTAAGTATTTGTTTTGTACATCTACTATTATAGAAGGAGTAAATACGAGCGCAAAGAATATAATATATTTTGACGCCTACAAAGGGAAAAATGTACCGATTGATTATTTTGATTATTCAAATATCAAAGGACGAGCTGGGCGAATGATGCAACACTATGTTGGACGCATCTATAACTTTAATCCACCTCCACAAGTTAATGAAACTATTATTGACATTCCTTTCTTTCAGCAAAATCCTATAAAAGATGAAGTTCTTATACAACTAGACTCAAACTCTGTAAGAAACAAAGAAGCCGAACAATATAAAAACATTTTAACTATCCCGTCAGAAGAAAGGGAAATTATAAAACATAATGGGCTTAGTGTTTATGGCCAAAAAAGAATAATTGATATTTTATCAGCAGACATAGATACGAAATACGATTTAATTGCATGGGCTACCCCAAAGTACAAACAATTGAGCTATATATTAGGACTTGCATGGGATAATCTAATCCAACCAACAGAAACTGTAATGCCAATGACAAAAGATCATTTGATACATTTGACATTTGATTATGGTTTGAATAAAGATATTTATAAATTAGTCAACGACAGGTTTACATATTTACATACACTTGAGCGTTATGCAGATTGTGACCAGTCAGAAATTAGAGATGAAGCCATACAATTCATTTTTCAGACTATGAAACACTGGTTTCAATATAAAGTTCCTAAATGGCTGTCTACACTTAATGAATTACAAAAATATGTATGTCAAAAGCACCATGTGAGAGCAGGGAACTATATACCTTATGCAAACGCTATTGAAAACGATTTTATACGAGAAAACCTTTCTATATTATCAGAATATGGCATCCCATCAAGTGCTATTAGAAAAATAGAATCCAAGATTCCAACAGAAATAGAACAGGACAATGTTTTTGAATTTATAAGGCATAATCGTTTACATCTTGAAAGTGAATTAATAGAATATGAAAAAGAAAAATTCCTTCAAAATATGTAACCACATAAATTAATAGACTTTGTTTTACATATAAGTCACATTATGAGAATGTGCCCTTTGAAATACCAGAAAACTGGTGTTGGACTACATTAGGAGATGTGGGAAAGTGGCAATCTGGAGCAACTCCAAGTAGACTATGTAAAGAATACTATGGAGGAGATATACCTTGGTTAAAAACGGGAGATTTGAATGACGGGTACATTACTGATATTCCTGAATATATTACACAAAAGGCACTGAAAGAAACTTCGGTTAAACTTAATCCAGCAGGAAGTATTCTTATAGCCATGTATGGTGCTACTATTGGTAAAGTGGGCATATTAACATTCCCAGCTACTACAAATCAGGCGTGTTGTGCATGTGTTGAATACGAAGCAACGGATCAACAATATTTGTTCTATTTCCTATTATCTCACAAGGAAAATTTTATACGCCAAGGCGGAGGCGGTGCTCAACCAAACATCTCAAAAGAAAAGATTGTAGAAACATTGCTTCCACTTCCTCCGTTCAATGAGCAAAAGCGTATTGTAAATGAAGTTGAAAAATGGTTTTCTATAATAGATAAGATTGAGAGTAGTACAATAGAACTTGAATCGTATGTAAAACATACTAAATCCAAGATTCTTGACCTTGCAATATCGGGTAAACTTGTGCCTCAAGACCCTAATGATGAGCCTGCTATTAAGCTTCTGAAGAGGATAAATCCAGGCTTTGAGCCTTGTGATAACTCCCATTATGAGAACTTACCAGAAAGTTGGGGAGAAATAGCTATGAAAGAAATATGCAAACTCTATGACGGAGAAAAAGTTAGCGGTCCAACGCTGACATATATTGATGTTAAATACCTTAGAGGTTCCAAGGTGGGTGAATTCGTTACAAGTGGAAAGTATGTACCACAAGGTAGTACATTGATTCTCGTTGATGGTGAAAATTCTGGAGAGGTATTCACAACCCCGATAGATGGATATCAAGGAAGTACTTTTAAGATATTGGGTATCTCAGGGCATTTAGACAAGGAATATGTGCTATTGCTGATTAAGAGAAGCCAGAAACTTTTACGAGAAAATAAGGTGGGTTCAGCAATTCCCCATCTAAACAAGAAAATGTTTAAAGAGTTGATAGTGCCTGTTCCTCCTCTTGCGGAGCAAAAGAGAATCGTTGCTATCGTTAATATGCTATTGTACAAACTTGATATAATTACAGCCGAGCTATGATAACTCGGCTGTAATGTTTTCTATACTAGCAAGAATATTAGTAACAGAATTAATAATTCGTTCTTGTTCTGTAAGAGGGGGTAGTAGGATCTCAATATCGCCCAATATTTTGGTGTTTAGATTTGCTATATTGGTCGTTTGAGTCGCTATTGTCAAATAATATCCC
>JAGATC010000004.1 GCA_017621455.1 Alistipes sp.
CGTTATGCTTATCTTGTACTTGAAAACGTAGGAAATTTTCAATTAGGATACAAGGATGGCATAGTGGTTCTCACGCTATAGCGTGGGCTGCTATTGTTACATCTGTATCCGAGGTTTCCTACGACCTTCAAGTAAGAGTGTAGCATACAGTTCACGCTTTTATTGTGATGAATTGTTAAATTTAAATTCAATGATATGAAAAAATTATGGTCGCTATTACTAATTGTATTTGCTTTGTATGGCTGCGTTGGAGCTCCTACAAAAGCAAATAAGAAGTTCTCAAATGTTCAGCAAGAAAACTTTGATAATATGCTTGCACGAAACAAAGACAAAAGTTATCATTTAGGGAATAAAATATTAGAAAAGGAATTTAATGATAGCGTTAAATTAGCAATGGGTGAATATATGGATTCTGTTAAACTATTTGTTAATTGGAAAGCTCAAATTCAGAATATTAATAGTAGAGAAACAGGAAAATCTATTGCATTGTCATTTGAGTTAGAATATGCTCCTGAACAGTATAGAAAAGTAACTTTTGATGTGGATTATATTTTACCACAGGATAGTATAAATACTGATAAAATATATCAGACTATAAGAAGCCTAAACAACTATTCTACCGTTTACTTCGATGGCTTCATAAGAAAGAAAGCAAATGGCGAAGCTCATTATAGTTCATATTCAGATGATTTAATGCATAGTTATCCAGACTTCAAGTTCTTTGTGGTGGATATTAGCACTACATCGAAAGGTGATACATTGTCAAACAATCTTCAAAATGCAGTAGATTTAAGTTTCCAAGCCATAGAACCGCTTGAATTAAACTTCAAAAAGGAAATCTCGAAAAAAGAATCAAGTAAGCGAGTAGAGAAAATTGCTCCTCGTTTCAAGGCTGCAAAAGAAGTGCTGACACAAGATGAGAAAGCGTATATCGATAGACTAACCCAAGCACTTACATATAACTTCTTATACGCACAATAAGCATATCAACATAAGCGAAAGGCCGTTACTCAACGGCTTTTCGCTTATACCATATATCTTCTTCTTAGATATTTTAACCAATCTTGCTGTTTGTCTGAAATGAAAGTTCTACCTATCATATCAAACAAGGATTCGTATGTTAAATCAATAAAGGTCGTTTTGCCATAATCGGTTAGCAATGACTTATATTCTGGTATAGCATACTCTAAAAAATGTTTATTACCTTGAGGATAAAGATGTATGTGATAAAAATGTTGAATATCACCCCTATACAACATAGAATAACCCAAAAGATGATTACGCCAAATTTGACGTAGATGGTTCGCCTTTATAAATGAAGTTATGTCTAATGTAGGAATATACCATTGCGAGAGTCTTGTCATCTGGTGGTATAATCCATCAACATTCTCAATATCTTGTCTCTCCTTAACTCCAATAGGATAACCATTTTCGGTGTATTTTACTTCTATTCCAATGCCTCCAATAGAACCATCAGAAGATATATACTCTATGAATGTGTCAAAAGATGTTCCGTCATTCAGATATTCGCTTTTATCAGCAGTTCCTGCATATTCAATAAGTATGCGGTTTATTTTTGATATACCTCCTCCTATTATTTCGTTAAACAGCATAGCAGTAGCATTTATATCTTCTTCCATTGGAGTAAAGATATTGTAAGGAATGTGCTCGCTTCTCAACATGTTGGAGAATAATACAGAAGATTTAAATGATTTAACCTTGCTTTTAATCAGTTCTCTGTAAGTATCACAAAATATAAGTCCTTGCTTGGCTGCATCGGGAGAAAGAATAACTTGAGGATTCTTCTCGTCATAGAAATCATTCAACTCATTTTCTCTAAATGCAAACTGATGAGCACGAGCCTTTGCCTTAAACTCATCATCATAGCGATAAATTTTCCCCTTAATCATTATTCCGCTGTATTATTAGTTTAAGTTCTTCAATAGATAGTGTAGAGTCTTTTCTTCTATGTAGCATTGCATGGCAATTAGGACACACTGGAAATAAGTCATTTTCAACTTCTATCTCGTATCGTCCATCTCTGTTAGAAATTGGGGTTACATGGTGTATATGTATGAAACCTTTTCCTAACTCTCCATAAGTCTTTTCAAAATCAAAACCACATACAAAACATTTAGTTCCCTTACTCTGAATACATTTATTACGTGCATTGATATTCCTATCATGCGTGGTTATGGTTACTTGTCCCAATTCCCCTTCCCAATATGCATTTATTTCATTTTCGATAGTTCTGCTTGCGTTACTTTCACTTAGAACGTTACAGTACTTTTGATGAATTTCTCGTTCAATTTTCCTTGTCGTATTATTATGCCCCTCCTCATAATAGATAATGAAGTCCATATAAGCTTTTAAGGCTATCCTTAATTTGTCCGCACCATAATCCTTATATATTTGAGACAAATAATAATCTCTCAAATCTGTGCTTATCCCTCTTGTATGCAATTCTCCATCAAGCATTTTCTGAAATGCTCTATAAAAATCTGCGAAAGAGTTTTTGTTAATGCCATGGCTAAGAAAAAGTTTTTCCTTTCCATTGACTAATCGCTCTTCTCTATTGTATATAGCTTTCGCCATTTTATAGATGGCTGACATTTGTTCTATATTCATCTATTATGCCTTTTGAGGGTTGTTGAAACAAATTTCATTGCAAAGGTACTCTATTTTATTTTTAGCACACATAAAATAGACATAATATTGCCCATTCATTTTTTATTTCCTAATTTTGCAGTGCGAGTTACACGCATTGTGGCAAAGCAATGAAGAACTCTGAAATACGAACGGTTGCTATCTCGTTACCCAATTTTCAAGCAATCCGACCAACCGATTTATTCTAAGCGAGTTATCTTTTCTTGCAAAAGTTACTCAAAAAAGTTGATACTTATATAATAAGGTATGGCAGAACTCGAAAATAGCTCATTTATTCTGCCACAGCGTGCATGATACCCACCAGCGTGCCGTTGCTTAGAAGCAGCATATTGTCGGCATCCATCTCGTAGTGTGTGACACCCTCGAGCATATCGTAGTACTCGGCCTCGGCCTCGAAGTTGGGACACAGACGGCGTGTAGAGCCGAGGTTCTCGATAGCGAGCGCACGCGACTCGTTTACGGTAAATGTTGCGGTGAAGCGGTTGCAGTCACCCGCACCCGTAGCGGTACCGTTGTCATGAAAGATGATGGTGTAGCTATCATCCGTTGCAGTCACCTCGCGGCCCATAATCTGCACCAGCTGCCACTCGGTGCCTACGAGCGGTTTCTCCAACTTACTGCGCTTGCGGCAGTCGCAACAACCCACAGCCAAAGCCATGGCGATAATAAGCGTGAACGAAAATAAAATCGTGCGTTTCATAATATTATTCCAAATTATAGTTATCTTTGCAGTTGTAACGGGCGTTAATCTCATGTAATTAACGTTGACAGCACAAAGATAGTATAAAACAACTAAAACCTATAAAGAAATGAAAAAAGTTATCGCTTCACCTTTGGCACCCAAGGCCGTAGGTCCCTATTCACAGGCTATTGCTCACGACTCAACCCTTTACATCTCTGGTCAGCTCCCCATCGACGGCGCTACTGGTGTTATGGCTGAGGGCGTAGAGGCTCAGACACGTCAGGCACTCACCAACCTCGGTTACATCCTCGAGGAGGCTGGCTACTCGTTCAACGACGTAGCTAAGACCACTGTTTTGTTGGCCGACATCGCCGACTTCGGTGCAATGAACGCCATCTACGCTGAGTTCTTCACTGGCGACAAGCCCGCACGTATCTGCTACCAGGTAGCAGCGTTGCCCATGGGCGCACGTGTTGAGATCGACGCTATTGCTATTAAGTAAGGTAATCAACTCAAAATGATTAGGCGTATGCTGCGATAGAGCGGCATACGCCTTTTATTGTGCAAATGATAATCAACGATGACGTCAATTATTTACTCCACAACGATAGATATTATTACCACACTTATATATAACAATATAGGCTGACCACGAGGTCAGCCTATATTATTTGGCCTTATGCCGTAGTTGAATTACTCAACGTACTCGTAAGCCTTAGATGCAGCTACACCACCCTCACCAAGAGCGCAGTATGCCGAGTTAACAACCTCCCAACGGTTGTTAGCATCCTTAGCAGATACGATTACAAGAACGCCCATCTTCTCCCAGTTCCACTTTGTAGAAACGATAGGAAGTGAGAATGCGCAGTCGTGAGTCTGGCCAGCCTCAAGAACACCGATAGACTCACCGGCTACGTTGTTGCGGCTGTACTCGCCAGAGATGTTACGAAGAGCGTAGTTGTAGATCTTGTGGTAGTCCTTGGTAGCACCAGACTGGTTAGGAGAGTAGATACCGCTCTCGAGCAACCAAGCAACAACCTTGTACTCCTTAGACTGTGCAGCCTTAACCTGAGCAGCACAGTAGATAGTAGTGTTATCACCAGCTACAGCCAATGAGATACCTACATCAGCACCACCCTCCCTAACTACATTCTCAAGAGCATTGATAATGCTGTTATAGCCATAATCAGCGGTCGTGTTGTAGAAGTTAATCATAATTGTAGGGAAGCCCTTTGGACCCTGGAACTGGTTCAAAGCGTTAGCAGCAGCAGAGTTAGCAGGGTCACCAGTAGCGAAGCTACCAGCGTGGCAAGTTACCTCGTTGTAGTGCTCGTGCCACTCAGTCTTCGACAAAGCGATGAGGTTGTCGGTTGCATTGGGACAGTAGCCACAGTTTACACCTGTGTGGTCGATAAGAACTGCACGGTGGTTGAATGCGAGGTTCTCAGGCTGAGGATCGGTAGGAAGCTCGGGCATCTGAGCCATAACCATAACAGTTACAGTGTTAGAAGTGTACTTACCCTTTGTAGCAGTAACGTTGATTGCACCACTTGTTGTAGGGGTAAATGGGTTAGAGAGCTTATTAAGCTCTGCGTCGTAGAAAGTAACCTCCTTAGTTACGTCTACCTCAGCGCCAGTCTCCTCATCCTTCTGCATAACGGTGAAGGTAACGCTCTCGCCGAGCTCGATAGCTGTCTTGTCTGCTGTAAGGGTAAGGTCACCAGAAGTGTTACTAGGACCGGGCTCGGGCTCCTCACCATTCTCACAAGCCACAAATGCAAATGATGCACAAGCAAGAAGTGCAAAGAATTTTGTGATTTTCATAATGTTTTAAAGGTTTTAATTAGTTTAACGTATTGCTTTATGTTTGTTGAATAATTCTCCTATGAGTAATTCTCCTATTTGTAGTCGTAGGTGATGTTGCCGTCAACAGGGCAGATAGCAACGTTCACAACCTCAAACTTGCCGTTAGCGTTCTTTGCCGAAGCAATAACCATAACCTTGAGGTTGTCGCGTACCCACTTCGAGCTTGTAATCTCCAACGACATAGCCAAAGACGCCTTCTCACCAGCCTTGATGGTGCCAAGCTCCATACCCGAGATAGGGTTGGTCTTAACAGCCTGGCGAATGGCGTTGTCGTGGGTATTCATCCACTCCTCGGTGCCGTTGGTCTGGTTAGCAACGATGCCATCCTCCAACAACCAAGCATTGATACGATACTCGTTCTCTACCGCTGCCTTAACCTCGGCATTTACCACTACAGAGCTCGTAGCAAGGCTTGCCGATGCTGCGATACCTGCATCTGCACTCTCTTTCCACTGTGCGTCAATCTGACTCTTGATATGCTCAGCATTGTAGCTCGAAGAGGTAGAGTATGCGAAGTTGTAGGTAAGTGTTGGGTAGCTGGTAATACCAAAGTAGCTCGAGATAGCATTAGCCGAAGCCGATGTTGCGGGGTCGCTCGATGCGTAGCTGTGCGACATAGCCTCGTAGTACTTCGAGTGGTAGTCACCAGTCTCCGAAACCTCCTTGAGTGCAAGCATCATCTTGGGGCAGTAGCCACAAGTGTTACCCGTGTGGTCTACGAGCAGGATGCGGTGCTTAAACTCGGTGCTTGCCTCGTTTGTGTCGGCGGGCAATGCGGGGATTGAGGGCAACACCACTACCTCGATAGTCTCAGTAATTGCGTTACCTGCTACAGCATAGAACTCATACTTGCCATCCTCGGTGGGAGTGAAGGGGTTTGACACCTCTGCAAAGTTGTGAGTCTTGTCAAAAATAGTAGCCTCGGCTGTGATGTCGGTGCCATCCTCGGCAGTCACGGTGAAGGTGATGGGGTTGTTAACCTCTACAGACTGAACGTCGGCCTTAAGCGTAGCGCCACCCTTGGGCTTATCAACATTCTCTGGGTTATCGCCACCACAACCCACTGCAAGGGTTGCGGCTGCGACGATAAATGCTAAAAACTTGGTAAATCTCATATCCTTTTATTGTGTATGTTGCTTAGAATGAGAGGGTCAAAGATAGGTTAGCACCTGTGTATGCTGGCTGATAACGGCAGCTACCGCCCGAACATACATAACCTGCGCGGTTACGGCCATAAGAGAGCTGCAAGCGGAGGAAGTCGTGGGTGAAGGTAGCACCTACCTGGTAGTAGTGCAAAAGCGCGTTGCCATCATACTCCAAGGTGTCGGGGTTCCAGATGCCATTACCATACTGGCCATCCTGCATCGCCTCGCAGTTCCACATATCGCTTACGTAGAAGCTGAACTTAGGAGCAAAGTTGTACTCGATGGTACCAGCCAACCAGTCACCCTCATAGTCGTTAGAGTTGAGGTACTGAAGCTCGACACGCAACGAGTGCTTCTTGTTAATCTTGTACGTTACATCAGCCACGAAGATGTGCGAGTCGCAGTAGTGAGCGACAGCTGCATCGTAGTGGTTGATCTCCTCGTCCCAACGCTGGTATGAGTAGAAGAGCGTAGTCTTAACAGACTTGTTCCACTGGCGCTCAACATCGAAGTTGAAGTCGATCCATGCGTTACGACCCTCCATATCCATATTGCCCAACTTATGGTCTATTGTGTTGAACATCGAGAAGTTAGCGTGGAAGTTCCAATACTTGCTACGCACCTTGGGGTTACGCAACGAGTAGTAGAGGTCGATCTGACCACCTACCTCACCACCTGTGTGTACGCTTGTGCCACGGTATGGGTTGAGGTTAGCAAGCGAATAGGTGTGCTGACGAGTGATAAGAGGGATGTAGTTGATTGTGTTACCACCACCAATACCGTTCTCAACAAGCTCGATAGGCGCTGTCATATTCACCTGACGACGGAAGGTTACCGACGCCGAGAAACGCTTGTAGTTGTAGCCGAGGTCTACATTAACAACATTACCCTTCGAAGCGCTAAGTGCGGGGCTGAACTTGTCGTTGTTGAGCTTCTGAACATACTCACCACGGAGCGAGAAGCCCTTATACTCGAAGTTAGCACGACCCGACACCATATTGACAACGTCGCCATCGACACCAGCAACTACGGTACCAAACTCCTCCTTTGAGGGGAATAGCTCGGCAGCACCCTTCTGGTAGCGACCTACGTAGCTACCCTCGATAGAGATTAGGCCGTCGTACCAACCCGCCATATCAGAGATTGAGAGCGAGAGGTCGGCACCCCAAACAGGATTCTTCGAACGAACATCGTAGAGGCGAGGCATACCTGCCAACACCTTCACGTTGACCATGTTGTTGAAGTTGTAGTAGGCACGAGCACCGGCCAACGAGTTGTTGAAGCCGAGGTTGCGATCCTCATAGGTACGGAAGATAAGGCCGTTACCAAACTGATCGTAAATGTCACCAACGCGAACACCCCAGTTCTGGTCCTCCCACTGAACATACTTCGTAAGGAAGGCTGTGAGCTTAGAGTTACGCTGCTGGTAGGTGTACATATCGTAACCATAGAGGCCGGGGAGGTAGCCATCGAGCTGGACACCTACCGAGAAACGACCCAAGGTGTAGTCCACCTTGAGGTAGTCGTTAGAACCAAAGTTACCACGAATACGATCATTGGGCTTATCGAGGCCCAAATCCACCATTCGCTTATCGGGAGCATAGTAGATGTTGTTGCTCTCCAAAGCGATGCTTACCTGACCCTCGCCAGCCTTAATCTGTGCTGATGCCTCCTCTGCGACAAACACCGAAGCAACAGCCAAAATTGAGAGTAAAAATTTCTTCATTTCGTAAAGTTTATATTTCGGCACAATGGGAGTTGCGGTTGCCCACAACTCCCTGTACTAAACGATTAGTCTTAGATTACTGAAGCTTCTTGATCTTCTCGAAGAGCTCCTGCTCGCTACCTGGAGTGTAACCCGAGTGCGAGTAAACAACGTTGCCCTTGCCATCAACAATGAAGGTGTGAGGTGTGAGGCTCACGTTCATAGCACGCTTGAAGTCCTGGTTCTTGTCGAAGAGGCAAGTGTAGCCATCCCAGTTAGCAACCATACCACGAGCACGGCTTACCGAACGAGCGTCGTCAACAGATACTGCTACTACCTTGAAGTCTGCCTCCTCCAACCACTCGTCGAGGTTAGAGTAGATAGCGTTAAGCTCCATGATGCAGGGCTTACAAGTGGTTGACCAGAAAGAGATAATCATAGGAGTGCCATCTACAACAGACTTGGTAGATACAATCTTACCCTCCTGGTTCTCAATCTTAACATCGGGCAACTGCTGTGCCGAAGCGCTTACGCCCACCATTACAGCAAGCATCAAAAACATTAGCTTTTTCATAGTTCTAATAATGTAGTTTTAGTTAATAATTCTCTTTTTTCGTTCGTTGCGTCCTGATTATTACGCCGCCGGCATCTACTCATTAAACCCCTCCAGCGCACTATTCAAACGCATCCATTGGGCAATATCGTATACCCTTATCTATTAATTCTGTGCGCAAGATAGTGATTTTTTGGCAAACATAGATAATTTTTCCAATAAAAAATGGTGAACTGCCATAAATGATGGGTGAACAGACCTCTCAAGGGGTAAAAAAATCGGGGTGCCCAACAATGTGAGCACCCCGAAAACCTATATTTGCAGGAGTCCCCTGCGGCCGATTACAACTCAACGAGTGAGTCGGCAGCATACTGGAACTTACCCGCGTCAACTACGTCGAATGTGAACGAGTAGTTCTTGTTAGGACCGTAGCAGTAAACCTTGATTACCACCTTCTTATAATCGTCGGCAGTAATCTCGGGATACATATAGCCGAGTACCTCAGCATATACCTCAGCCGAGTGCTCCTTGAGCTTAGCCAAGATCTCGTCATCCGACAAGTCGCCCATGCCAGCAGCTGCGAAGCCTCCCTTTACGGCCGATGGACGCCAGTCCATATTGCCATAGTATGCCGAAGCACCTGTGTAGAACTCGTTATTACCATAGTTCGATACCCAGTAGTTACCTGCGGGCTTGTTGCCGTCGATAAGAACGATCTCGGTAGAGATAATCTCACCAGCGTTGTCACGCGCAGGAGCACCCATAGGCACATCCTTGAAGTCGTAAACCCAGTTTACGCAGTACTGGTAGAAGGCCTTAGTATCAGCGCTTGAGGTGTTAGTGAAGTCGAGCTCCAAAGTACGGTCGATCTCCCATGCGCCCTCAACCTTTCGGAACTGATCCTGCCTCTGGCCAAAGTAGATGGTCTTGGTCCACTCACCAGTGAAGATATACTCGTCAACCTTCCACGATGTAGCGCCACCCGAGTAGCAACGGAAGCCAACGTACACCTTATCATCTACCTGAGCATAAGGATACTTCTCGCCAAGGAACAAGGGGAGGTAGTTATCCTGTGTAGGGTTGGTGAAGTTGCCGTAGCCCTGACCCATAGCGGTGTAGTCAGCTGGCTGAACTGCCACGATGTCGGCAGCCTCATAAGCCGTGCCGTTGAACTTGAAGTAGGCGTACTGCTTCTCGCTCTTAACCTTGAGTGCAAGTGTCGAAACGCTTGCTACGGGCTCTACCGAGGTGACAATCATATTGATATACTTGCCACCCGACAATGAGGTGAAATAGCCATAGATGGTGCACTCCATACCGTCAGTAAGCTGTGCCTTAAGCTCATCTGTTGCACCATAGAAGCTACCCTGAGCTGTTGTTGCATCGGCAAGGATGAAGTTGTAGTAGGTGCTGTTGATAGAGACAGTACCTGTCATCTTAGCGTAGTAAGCATACTCATCATTGACACGAGTAGTGAGAAGCTCATCAGCCAAAGCACCTGTAATCTCCATAGGAGTAGGATATGTTACAGTAGTTGTACCAGTCTTCTCGATAGTGATATCAGAAGTACCAATCTGGAAGCCCTTGCCATATGATGAGATAGTGCCCGATACCGAAACCTCATCGCCAACCTCATAGCCAGAGGTCTTGTAGAGGAGGATTGAGCCACCGTTGTCGGTGAGGACAGGACCCTGAGTTGAAACAGCCGAGATATAGCCATTTACCTCTACAAAGTCGCCCAACACTGCCGAGCCAAGAACTGAAGTGTAAGAGTTAGTCTCCTCGCCACCACCGATAGCGGGAGCCTCGTCAACCGATACAACAACTACGTTGATATACTTGCCGCTTGAGATAGATACGAAGTAGCCATAAACGGTAGCCTCCTGGCCATCGGTAAACATAGCCTTAACCTCATCCGTTGCACCGTAGATGCTACCCTGAGCAGCCTCTGTGCCCTCCATGATGATGTTGATGTAGTTGCCTACCGAAGGAGTACCTGTGAACTTAACAAACTGAGCGTAGTCGTTGTCAGTACGTGAGGTAAGCAATGCCTCCATAGCGGCGCCATCCAACTCTACGGGAGTAGGATAAGTAACCGATGTAGTACCGGTCTTCTCAACAGTTGCGCTTGAAGCAGCAATCTGGAAGCCCTTGTTGTAGGCCGAGATAGTACCCGACACGGTTACCTCGTCGCCAATAGCGAGGTCAGCACCCTTATAGAGGAGAATTGAGCCAGTAGCATCGGTGATGATAGGACCCTGAGTCGAAACTGCTGACACATAACCCTTAACCTCTACTGCATCGTCCAACACGGCCGAGCCAAGAACTGATGAATACTTGGGACCCTCTGGCTGGTCGGGGTTCTCGGGAGTCTCGGGAGTCTCAGTTGCGGGCTCCTCCGAAGAGTAGTTGTACGTAACGACAACATACTCACCCTCGCGAGCGTCGTCAGCAACGGGGATAACGCTCTTCAATTTATTTACAGTCTTGGGAGTAAGCGCCGTAGCGTACTCCACCTCCGAGCCCCAGATAAGTTTGTAGTCATCCTCAGTGAGGGTGTACTCCGTAGCAGCGTTCATAGCCTGAACATCAGCGGGGATGTCGAGAGCCATGGTGTAGGTAATCAATGCCAACGAGCCATTATCGTAGGTGGGATAGCTTGCAGCCAACCAACCAGGGATATACTTGGCAGCATCCTCCTGAGTTGCGAAGTACTTATTTTTGCTGATAGCCGAGAGAGCTGCAACAGCCTCCTCGCCCTCAGCCTCGGCGATAGCCTTATTTGCGTTATTCTTAGCAATAGCGGCATAGTCGTCGTCCGTGAGAGTAAGCTCCATCTCCTGCACGTTGGTGATGTCGCCATCGTTGTCGTAGCCAGGGAGATAGTGCTCGTTGAAGTAGTCAGTCTGGCAGCCTACGCCCATAAGAGCTACACTCGCCACCAGAGCAATCATTCTAAAAATATTCTTGTTCATAGTAGTTCGAGCTTATTAGAAGTTAATCTTAAGACGTACGGTGTAGGTACGGCCGAATGAGTACATCACGGCGTAGCAGTCCTGCCAACCCTTCGAGTCGGTAGCACACTGTGCATCCATTACGTAGTTATAGTCGTAGAGGTTGTTTACGTTACCGTAGATGGTAGCGTTAACCTTACCCATCTTGAACGAGTAGCTTGCCGAGAGGTCGAGCTGGTGACCTACGGGGATACGCCATGGGTCGTTAACCGTAGTTGTGGTGTTTGCCACAGCCGTAGAGCCGAGGTAGAAGTCGGCATAGTTGTTGGCGTAGAGGTTGAAGTTGGCACTTACGCGCAAGCCCTTCAAGGGGTAGAAGTCAGCACCCACAGCTGCCGTGGTCTGTGCCGAGCCTGCTACGTGAACACCCTTCTGCTCAAGCTCAATCCAAGCGTGATCCTCGGCCATGATGCCAGAAGCTACAGTACCATCCATCTTAGCGGTCATAGGCTGACCCTGCGAGTCGTAGTAGTAACCACGAGCGTTGCTTGACCAGATCCAGTCACCCCACGAAAGCATACCTGTGAGGGTTACCCAGCGTGCTGGCTTGTAGCGCAAGTCGAGCTCGACACCTGCGTGGCGTGCGTCGATACCTGTGAGGTTAACACGCGCATAGTCGCCATTCGACATAAGCTTCGAACGTACGTCCGACTTATCCATCCACAAGGTGTAGTAAGCATTGAGGTTCAATGAGAACTTCTCGGTACGCAAACCGTAACCACCCTCAACCGAGAATACCTTCTCGTTAACGGCGTCGGGGTTGGTCATGTGGCTTGTTGTAGACTGCAAGAAGGCACCACCCGAGAAGAAGGGGGCACGCGAGATGTAACCTACGTTAAGGAAGAGGTTCGAGGCCTTGGTTACGTTCCAGTTGACACCAGCCTTTGCGGTGAAACCTACGAAGTTGATGGTCTCCGAACGCTGGTGAGCCTCGTCGTAGTAGAAGCGGTCAACACGCCAGTAGCCAGTATTCGATACCGAACCAGATACGAAGGCGCTAACCTTATTTTTCGAGTACTCCAACTGAGCAAAGACACCCTCCTGGTGTACGTGGCCGTCGTAGTCGCGATATACAACATCACCCACCGAGAGCTTCTCATACTTCCAGTTGGGGTCGGCTGCAGCGATGTTATTCTCGGGCTTAACGTTCTTACGGTCAGCATCGTCGATGAAGTAAGCACCGTCGTAGAGGTCGATAATCTCGTTGGTGTGCTCACCTACGTAGTAACGTACGTCGACACCTGCCGAGAGCTCCAAGCCTGGAACAAGCTCGTTGGTGTAGGTCGACAACAGACCATACCACATGTGGTTGTTCACCGACTTCGACATAACCATACGCGAACCATCAAGGCTTGCTGCGTTCATATCCTGGATAGCACCATAGTCAAACGTACCATCCGACTTACGGAAGTTGTAGAGGAGCTTACCATTAGACGAGCCGTTCCACATAGCACGGTCTGCCGAAGTACGACCCTGGCCCGAGTAGCCCGAGCCACGACCGATAGACATGTAGAGAGCGGTAGATAGCGACGACTTACGGTCGATCTGCCACTGGTGGTTGAGCGAAATCTGTGGCTTGTGGTACTCGTTAACCATCGAAGAGCGCTCCTTGCCATTGTTGTCGAAACCGTAGACAGCGTTGTAGCGATACTTGTCCTTCTCACCAGTCCACTTAGCTACCTTGTCCCACTCCTCGATTGAGAGACCTGCATAGAGAGGCTTACGCTGGTTGTGCTTCTGAGGCGCACCAAAGGCGGTCAACGAGAGCTGGTGCTGCGAGTTGATACGCTTCGATACGTTAACAAACCAGTTGTAGCCCTCATATCCTGTGCCCTGGATGTAGCCATCACCCCAGCGGCGTGCAAGCAACATGCTCACTGCCCAGCCGTTGTCCATAAGACCCGACGAGAGGCTCACCGACACGGTGTTGGCACCGTCGTTACCGATACCATACGATACGCTACCACCTCGCTTAGCATCGATAGTGTTAGTCACGATGTTGATAGTACCACCAACCGATGGTGACGAAATCTTCGAGGCACCCATACCACGCTGTGTCTGCATCGAGCGAGTAACGTCTGACAAACCAGCCCAGTTAGACCAGTAGAGACCACCCCACTCCATGTCGTTGACGGGAACACCGTTGATCATCACAGCGACGTTTGCCGACTTAAAACCACGCATGTTGATCTTAGAGTCGCCATAGCCACCACCATCCTTTGTAACGTATACACCAGGTGTCGACTTCAAAATCTCAGGGAACTCCTGGCCACCGAGCTTGAACTCGATCTCGCTTGCTGCAACTGTCGATACAGCAACAGGCGTACGACGCTGAACAGCCACCGACTGTGTGATGACGATGTCATCCATAGCGATAGCCTCGGGCTCCATCTTAATGGTGCCCAAATCCTGACGTACTGACGATGCCTCAAGAGCAATGGTCAACGTCTTGTAGTTCAGGTAACTTACCTGAATAGTCTCAGCACCACGCACCTCGAAGCGGAAGTTACCGCCCACGTCGGTTGTTGTGCCCTGCGTTGTCTCGGGAACTACCACCGTAGCACCGATAAGAGGCTGGTCGTTTTCATCAACGACCATACCTGTGACGATCGTCTGCGCCGAAGCAATATAGCCGACAGCCAGACCAAACATCAAAAGTAAAAGTCTCTTCATAAGCGTTTAAAGTTAGATAATATGAATTGTATAGAGTTGTTAGCCAACACAATAACACCATCCAGTGATGAATGGTGGCCTAAAAACAACATTTTGTACGTCGCAAAGATAGCGTTACTTTAGTAAAATTGCAAACTTAGGCCACGTTAATTGTTTATTTAATAAACAAGCATGCATATTTATTCCATTAGCAGCAGTGTGAGCAGTATCGTCAAATTAGACCCTTTGGAGGAGATAAAAACAAAAAAATAAATGATACTTAGTTTATCATATCTGCAACATTATCAATGATGTAGATATAAATTTATTCTAAATAATGATTTTTATAGAGAAAATTTATTGTATCTGCGCAAAAAATCACTACCTTTATGGCAGATATTTGTATATATGCCGAACACGAGATATAGAACATACGTTTATCACGCGCTCCTCGTCGTGCTGGTCGTTGTCGCCACGATTGCCCTCCAGGTATTCACAGGCGACTTCCCCGTCGATATTTTTGCCTTTCCGCTAAACATCGTCTGCATCGTACTGTGGCTCACGGTGGTAGCCATGCTATACAAAAACCGCCAAAATATCACCCTTGCCAAGTTGCTTCTCTCGCCAGGTGCCACGTGGCTCTCGTTAGCAATAATGGCAGCAATAGGCATCTATTTAGGGCTACAGCGTCAACCTAATAGCAGCTCATGGCCCGTAGTTATGGGAGTCCTCTATGTACTCACACACCTCGCATTTATTATCCTTCGCGGATGGCGTAATAGCACAGGTATACGTTGGCGCTTTACGCTGCTACATATAGGGCTATTTTTGTTGCTCGGAGCTGGCTTCTGGGGCGCTCCCGACCGTGAGCAGCTACGCGTTGCGCTTATTGAGAATCGACCCACACATATCGCTCTTCACACCAACGGCACCGCCGCCGCACTGGACTATAGTATCGAGCTTAAGGGGGTGAAAGCCGAATATGCCGAGAGTGGTATGCCAACACACTTTGAGGCGGAGATTAAGGTAGATGGAATAGAGACACAGCTGACGGTTAACCACCCGTATAACAGGACCTTAGGCGAGAAGATATACCTCATAAGCATTGGCAATGACAACAACGAGCCATATTGCATCGTTGAGGTTGTGCGTGAGCCATGGCAGTGGGTGTCGTTAGCGGGTATTGTGATGCTGCTTGCAGGTGCCGTGATGCTCTTTATACGCGGGCCACGACACTCGGCAACAAAGATAGAGAAGTAATTGATTATGACGACTTTAGGATGGAACATATTTCCTTGGGTGGCGATGGTGGTATTCGCACTATCGCTCATAGGCTCAGTGCTCGCGTGGCTTAAGCGCGAGCGTAGCGGTGCTGCCATCCTATTTAGCGGCATGGGAGTGGTGCTATTTGTCACATTTGTGGTGTCGTTGTGGATAACGCTCGAGCGCCCACCACTCCGCACCATGGGCGAGACAAGACTCTGGTACTCAATGTTTTTACTCCTTGCAGGACTCCTCACCTACGCGCGCTGGCACTACCGCTGGATACTATCCTTCTCGACACTGTTGGCGACGGTCTTTATGGTGATAAACATCCTCAAGCCCGAGATTCACGACCAAACGCTCGTACCAGCCTTACAGAGCGTGTGGTTTGTGCCCCACGTCTCGGTCTATATGTTCTCGTATGCACTCTTAGGTTGCGCTACGCTGCTTGCTATAGGCGGACTCGTAGCACGTAGCAATAGGTTCGACCCCGCAATTGAGCGCCTACTATATAGTGGTGTAGCCTTTGTCACCATCGGCATGCTCACGGGAGCAATATGGGCGAAGGATGCGTGGGGAGCCTACTGGAGCTGGGATGCCAAGGAGTCGTGGGCAGCGGTGACATGGTCGCTATACCTTATTGCCATACACCTCGCCCTGAGACCCTCGACATACAACAAAGCATGGCTTCACCGCCTATACCACATCACCATCATCGTGGCATTCTGTGCGCTACAGATGTGCTGGTGGGGCGTTAACTACCTACCCACAGCCGCCAATAGCGTACATACCTATAATTAATAGATAAGATACCAACTAAAATAAATGCCTATGAAAAACCTAAAAAAGAGAGACCTATTTATTATAGCGGCACTCGCCATTGTTGTGGTGTTGTTTGTCGCTTATCGAGTAGCGATTCGTCCCCCCTCGGAGGATCTCGTCCCCAATGCACGTGTTGCGGAGATTCTGGATAAGGGCGGATGTATTAGTTGCCATAGCGCAAATCCCGAGCTACCGTTCTATGCAAGCTGGCCTATTGCCGAGGGAATGGTTATGGCGGACGTCGAGGAGGGCTATCGTGCCTTCGACGTTATGCCCCTGGTGAATGCCTTGGCTAATGGCGAGACCCCTAACCCTGTGGATGTGGCTAAGGTTGAGAAGGTTGCCTTAGATAAGCGCATGCCCGAGGCTAAGTACTACCTTATGCACTGGGGCAGCCAGATGACCAATGCTAAGCGCGACATCGTTGTGGGCTGGGCCGAGCAGTACCGCACGGAGTACTATGCCGATGGTCTTGAGGGGAAGCGTGCTGGTGAGCCTGTGCGCCCCATTGTTCCACCTACGGACATCGACGAGGCAAAGGCACTCCTGGGCTTCGACCTATATCACGACACACGCCTCTCGGTTGATAATACCGTGTCGTGCGCAACGTGTCACGGGCTAAACACTGGCGGTGTGGATAACCACCAATACTCTGATGGTGTTGAGGGTCGCATGGGTGGCGTCAACGCGCCCACGGTATTCAACGCCGTGTACAACTTCGTACAGTTCTGGGATGGTCGTGCTGCTACGCTTGCAGCGCAGGCTGCTGGTCCTCCACTCAACCCCGTGGAGATGGCCTCAACGTCGTTCGACGAAATTGCAGCTAAGCTCGCTGCCGATGAGTCATACGTAGCACGCTTTGCCGAGCTCTACCCCGAGGGTATCAACGAGGCGAGCATCACCGACGCTATTGCCGAGTTTGAGCGTACGCTTACTACGCCTAACTCACGCTTCGACAAGTGGTTGCTTGGCGACGATAGCGCCATCACCGCCAAGGAGCTTGAGGGCTACAACCTCTTCAAGGAGTATAACTGCGCTACATGCCACGTGGGTGCTAATCTTGGCGGTGCCACCTATGAGCTTATGGGTGTTCGCCACGACTACTTCGCCGACCGAGGCTTGGAGCTCACCGAGGAGGATAATGGTCGCTATAAGGAGACTAAGGCGGAGCGCGATCGCCACCGCTTCAAGGTGCCAGGCTTGCGTAATATCGCCCTCACATGGCCCTACTTCCACGATGGAACACGCCTAACGATGGATGAGGCTGTACGCGACATGGCATACTATCAGTCGGATGTTAAGCTCTCGGAGGGTGAGGTAGATGCTATCGTTGCCTTCCTACACACGCTCACGGGTGAGTATAACGGCGTACTACTCACGAATGAGAATGAGTATGGCGTGGTACATGTCCATGATGACGATCATGATCATGACCACGATCACGAGTAATTATCGCTTAGAGTGTAACACAAGGGGCTGACTACGGTTGGCCCCTTTGTTTTTGATGCGGTGCAGTAAAAAAGAGACTGCCACAGGATAGTACTCTAACGTACAGCCCGTGGCAGTCTGATTTTAGTCATGTGCCGCAGATTGCGGCTTTTCATGGCAAATTACTTCAAAACGCCAAGCTTCTTACCAACCTTAACGAATGCCTCAACGCAACGGTCGAGCTGCTCAGTTGTGTGACCTGCTGATACCTGAACACGGATACGTGCCTGGCCCTTAGGAACAACGGGATAGTAGAAACCTGTTACGAATACACCCTCGTTCTGAAGCTCTGCAGCGAAATCCTGCGAAAGCTTAGCGTCGTAGAGCATAACAGCGCAGATAGCCGATACTGTAGGCTTGATGTCAAAGCCTGCAGCAATCATCTTCGAGCGGAAGTGCTCAACGTTTGCTACGAGCTGATCGTGGAGCTTATCGCTCTCCTCAAGCATCTTGAACATCTCGATAGATGCGCCAACAACTGCGGGTGGCAATGAGTTAGAGAAGAGGTAAGGACGCGAACGCTGACGGAGCATGTCGATGATCTCCTTGCGACCTGTGGTGAAGCCACCTACAGCGCCACCAAATGCCTTACCGAGAGTACCTGTGAGGATATCTACCTTGCCACGGAGGTCGTAGAGCTCGGTGATACCACGGCCAGTCTTACCAAGAACACCAGCAGAGTGGCACTCGTCAACCATAACAAGGGCGTCGTACTTCTCTGCCAACTCGCAAATCTTGTCGAGTGGAGCGGCATTACCATCCATAGAGAACACACCGTCGGTAACGATGATGCGGAAGCGCTGTGCCTGAGCCTGCTTCAAGCACTCCTCCAACTCTGCCATATCGGCATTAGCGTAGCGGTAGCGCTGAGCCTTGCAGAGACGTACGCCGTCGATGATAGATGCGTGGTTCAAGGCGTCAGAGATGATAGCATCCTCGGCTGTGAACAGAGGCTCAAATACGCCACCATTAGCATCGAAGCAAGCAGCATAGAGGATTGTATCCTCAGTACCAAAGTAGTCGGCGATAGCCTTCTCAAGCTCCTTGTGCATATCCTGGCAGCCGCAGATGAAGCGTACTGATGACATACCGAAGCCACGCTCGTCCAAAGCCTTCTTAGCTGCGTCGATAAGGCGCTGGTTGTCTGAAAGGCCAAGGTAGTTGTTTGCGCAGAAGTTCAAGACGGGACGATTTGCTACACTAATCTCGGCACGCTGGGGTGACTCGATGATACGCTCTGTCTTGTACAAGCCGGCAGCCTTAATCTCTGCCAACTCATTCTGCAAATGCTGCTGAAATTTTCCGTACATGATAGTAATGGTTTTAAGTAGTTTATAATATTGTTAGTGATCTATTTACACATCTTTGATTGTGCTCTCATGACTCAATATGCGGGTCGGCGTACGCTTAGCTCCACAAAGTTATGATTTTTTTAGCCAAGTGCCAACATTTTACCCTCGAAATTTTGCCTACCTACGAATATCCTGCGTTGTTGGCGCCTGGTAGATACGAAGGTCGAATATGGGAGCAAGGGCCACAACGTGCGACACTATCTCTGTCTGAAGATGCTCATGTGGTACCCAGTTAACATCCGCCGTAAAGCAGTACAACTCAATGGGTAAGCCCCACTCTGTGGGCTGTAGCTGGCGCACCATCGCCATCATCGTGTGGTTAATGCGTGGATGCTCGTCGATATAGCGGTTGATGCAACGAATATATAGGTCGATATTCGTCACTACTCCACCCTCCGGGGTTACAACGGCAACATCCTCGATTAGGCCTCGCGTGAGCTCGTTAGCTCGCAGTCTCTCAATGAGTGCCTCATCAGCAAAGGCGATGCTCGATATGTCGACATTCACCGAGCGCTTGATACGACGACCACCCGTATCACGCATTGCCTGCCAGTTGTCAAAAGGCTCACTTATAAGCACATAGGGAGGGATGGTTTGAAGCGTATTGTTCCATGCACGTATTTTGATGGTGGTGAGCGTCACTTCCACCACGGTGCCATCTATGCCACGTGAGGGCATCTCTATCCAGTCACCCACCTTAAGCATGTTGTTTGCCGAGAGCTGCACGCCGGCAACAAGTCCCATAAGGCTATCCTTAAAGATGAACGATATTACGGCTGCCGAGGCACCAAGTCCTGTCAGCAGCAGCGCTGGCGACTTATTGATAAGGATTGATACTCCGAGGATTATGCCTATGATGATGAGGATAACCTGACATGTCTGCAACAGACCCTTGATAGGCTTGCCCTGGAGCCCTGGGCGCTGCTCCATAAGTTCGTAGAAGGCCTTGAGTATGGCATTTACGAAGAGTAGGCCTACGATAACCGTCCACATATCGACAACGCTGTATAATGCGCGTTGCAACCACGCTCCTGTGATGTCGAGGGCGACGATAATCGAGGGTAGCGCCAAGCGAAGAATCATGGGCATAAGGATGTTGGTGAGACTTCGTAACACCTTGTCATCGAAGATGATGTCGTCCCACGTAACCTTAGTTCTATGCACAAACCAGTGGATGATGCGTATTACGCCCAGACGCATGATGAAGTTGAGGGCAAGCACTATTAGTATGATACTAATGAGCACAAGCCACCCATCAAGAAGGTTGGCCGTGTGATCCGATAGTCCCCATCGTGTTAGGAGGTCGTAGAACCACTCTCTCAGTTGATGATTAGCAGCATCCATTTTCTGGCGTTTTTGGGGTTAGCTAATGGCTATTTTGTTAAAAGGCGATACCAATACCTATGAATACGCACTGGTCTAAGCGCTTACGTTTAACATCGGCAGGCTTATACGAGAATGGCTCCTTAACTACAGGCTTGGGATTCATCATCAACGCCTGGTAGCCAATCATAATATCAATCTTATGATTGTTGTCGGGTGACTGGAAACGGTAACCCACACCCGCAGCACCCGTAGCACCAAAGCGCGCGCCATCCTTTAGGAGCATATTGGTACCGAGGTTAACGAAGTTGAAGAGGCAGTTCTTACGCTTACCATAGTAGTAGTGTGCTGTGGCGTAGATGGGCACGGTGGTGTAGTCGTACTGTATCTGTGCGCCCAGCTCCAAGCCCACCTTCCAGTGATTGTTGATGAAGTAGCCACCATTGAGCATGATGTTACCACCAAACTTAGCGTGGCTCTTATATGCCTTCTCGGCAGGGCTGCCGGGCACACGCATGTAGTCCATCTCGTAGAACACGAGGTCGAAGCGTCCCGCAGCACCCCACTCCCAGCCCGAATAGTGACGCGTCTTACGCTCAATCTCCTCGGGCGTTTCACGACGCTTTGCCTCCGCCGTGGGTATCGACAATAGTGCCAAAAGCACCACAATAAAAATCTTCTTCATAGAGTTATCCGTTATTATCTGTTGCGTACATGACACTCCCATGCCCATGCTGCACGCAGTGTGTCGCTCAGTTCGCGCTCGGCACGCCAGCCAAGCACCTCATTTGCACGTATGGTATCAGCCCATACGGCCGTAACATCACCCGCACGACGTGGGGCAACCTTATAGTTGAGCTTAAGGTTGTTGGCCTCTTCAAATCCACGCACAAGCTCAAACACTGACACGGGTTTACCTGTGCCGATGTTGAATACCTCGTAACGCTCCTCGTTGCGGCCGTTTACCATGCGGTCTATTGCCACGACATGGGCGCGGGCAAGGTCCACCACATCGATGTAGTCGCGTAGGCACGAGCCGTCAGGTGTGGGATAGTCGTTGCCAAAGATGCTCAAGCACTCGCGTATGCCTGCCGCCGTCTGCGTAATATAGGGCACAAGGTTGTTGGGCACGCCACGTGGCAGCTCACCGATGAGTGCCGAGGGGTGTGCACCGATGGGGTTGAAGTAGCGCAACGCTATGCCGCACAGGCCCTCCGTAGCGGCAACCATATCGCGTAGAATATCTTCGGACATCTGCTTGGTATTGCCATAGGGCGATGTTGCGGGCTTGCGTGGCGTAAGCTCCGTTACGGGCAATACGTCAGCATCGCCATATACCGTTGCCGAGGATGAAAAGACCACATTCTTGCGACCATACTCCTTCATCAGTTCCAGCAGGGTGACCAACGACGTGATATTGTTGCGATAGTATTTCATAGGCTCCGCCACCGACTCACCCACAGCCTTGAATGCCGCGAAGTGGATGGCAGAGTCGAAGTTGTAGCTCTCAAATATGCGGCGCATAGCCTCCTTATCGCAACAGTCCACCTCGATAAACGTAGGCGTAACGCCAGTAATTGCCTTTATGCCATCAAGCGACGAGGCGTCACTATTGGAGAAGTTGTCGACGATGACAACCTCGTAACCAGCATTTATAAGTTCTACGGCTGTGTGCGAACCGATATATCCCGCACCACCAGCAACAAGCACTACCTTATTCATAGTCTCCTTAGATTCAACACGCTGAATGTGACTAACACATTTATTCAACATACAAAGGTAGAAAATTTATTACAAAAAATAGCCTACATCGGCCACAATTTTGGTCTACCCTCCAAAAACCATGCTGCAGAGCAGCAACACGTGCAGATAAAACAGAGATAAAACGCAGATAAAATGATAATATTTTCTCTAAAACATTGAATAGCTATTAAAAATTTTTAATAACTTTGCACTTGTGTAATATCATAAATAAGAGAGTATGAAAGTCTATAAATTTGGAGGCGCCTCGGTCAAGAATGCTGCAGGTGTACGCAACCTCCTCGATATAGTTAATGGGGAGAAGGAGCTATTTATCATCGTCTCGGCAATGGGTAAGACCACCAATGCCCTGGAGGGTGTCTTTTCAGCCATGCAGCAGGGCGACGAGGCACTGGCTATGAGCCGCATCGACGAGAGCTACGCCTATCACCGTGGCATCATCGACGACCTTATGGGTGCTGACATCACCATCGAGCAGGTAGATACCCTCTTCGAGCAGCTGCGCAACACCGTGCGCAACACCATCTACCGCGCCTCAGATGCCGAGCTGTGGTACGACACCATTGTCGCCTTTGGTGAGCTCATATCAACTACCATCATCTCGAACTACCTCCGTGGCCACGGCGTGGATAACCGCTGGGTGGATATGCGTCGTGCGTTCCTTACAGAGCAGCGCCACAAAGATGCCAACGTCAACCTCGAGGCCACGGCCGTGCGCCTAAAGCGCGAGATTGCTGATAGCCCCACGAGCGTATTCGTAGGCCAGGGCTTCATCGGTGGCGCTCCCGATGGCACCACAACAACACTCGGCCGCGAGGGCTCGGACTACTCTGCCGCCATCGTTGCCAACGTGCTTGATGCCGAGTCGATGAGCGTATGGAAGGATGTCGACGGCATACTCAACGCCGACCCCAAAATCTTCCCCAACGCCAAGAAGATTGAGCGCCTGAACTACATGGATACCATAGAGATGGCCTATAGCGGTGCGCAGATTATCCACCCCAAGACCATCAAGCCACTGCAGATGAAGAACATCCCGCTCTACGTGCGTCCCTTTGGCAACAAGCATGCTCAGGGCTCGGTAATTACCGGTGATGTCGAGCGTGCCTACGAGCCTATCATGATACAGAAGGAGAACCAGGTGCTACTAAAGCTCCACTCGCGCGACCTATCGTTTGTGCTCGAGGAGAAGTTTGCACGCCTATTTGCCACCTTCGACAGCCACCGCATACGCATCAACCTCGTACACAACTCTGCTGTAGACCTCTACATCGCCGTAGATGCCTCATGGCATATCGACGAGGCTATCTCGGAGCTTGAGGCCGATGGCTTCGACGTGGAGAAGGATAGCGACATGGTGCTGGTGACTATACGCTACTACAACGACGCTCTCTACCGCGAGTATGCCTTCGACGAGCGCATCGTTATCAAGCAGACCACACCCCACTCTCTTCGCTTCGTTAGGACAAAGTAACTTACTAATACGTAACATGTTATGAAAAGACTATTCGGTACATTAGTTGCGCTACTCGCCTTCTATGGTGGCGCCAATGCACAGCTACTCTATCGCATCTCTGGCAATGGTCTCGACAAGCCCTCGTATATCGTAGGCACCTACCACCTTGCCCCAGCTAAGTTTGTCGACGACATCGCGGGAGCACACGAGGCTATGGCTGCTGTGGAGCAGGTCTATGGCGAGGTAGACATGAACGACGCTGCGGCAACACAGCTCACCATGCTCAGCGCCATGATGCTACCCGAGGGTGAGACTATCACCGACCACTTCTCAGCCGAGGAGATGGAGCGCATCAATGCCTACATGCGCGAGGTGATGGGCGTAGACTTCAACAATCCTATGATTGCCAATCAGTTGGGGCGTTTCCGACCCTCGGTACTCGCCATGCAGCTGATGGTGATGCAGTATATGAAGATGACCCCCGACTTCGATGCCATGAACCTTATCGACGACTACTTCCAGAAGGAGGCGCGTAAGATGGGTAAGCGTGTTGGAGGCTTCGAGACTGCAGAGTTTCAGATCAACCTGCTCTACGGCTCGAAGAGCATGGAGGAGGAGCACGAGGAGCTGATGGAGCTTGTCGACAACAATGACGAGGTACTCGAGCAGATGCAGGCGATGACAGACGCCTACTTCTCGTTCGACATAAAGGCTATCGACAGCTTAACTGCGGCAGAGCTTGAAAGTGGCTCTATGAGTGCTGAGGAGTTTGCCGCGATGCTTACTGACCGCAACCACCGCTGGGTGGAGGCTATGCCTCAGATTATGCATGAGGCGCCCACCCTATTTGTCGTAGGTGCTGGCCACCTCCCAGGCAACGAGGGTGTGTTAAAGCTACTAAAGGAGGCGGGCTACAAGGTTAAAGCCGTCAAGTAGGCTGATTGCCGATAGCGACAAATTTGCCCCTCGAAAATGAGGGGCTTTTTTGTTTACACATCAATTGCACACATAAAAAAATGGACCGCCGATAACCAGTCGGCGGCCCTCACACAATGGACACAAACAATTATTAACTTTTTACACCATAAAATCTATCATTCCTAATACTCCCTCTTAGCAAAACTAACAACCTAACAAACTTACTTGCTTCGGAGGGCGGAGACCCGGCTTAGAACTACGAAGTTTTGCGCTTCTACATCCGTCTGGCGGGGTCCCCCTTTCTATATCTATAACCTTTTTTTCGTTATTTTTATTGTTTTCTGGTGCAAATATATAGCAAGTTTTTTAATGTTGCAAACAAAAAATTCTTATAGCAATATAAGTTTCTATTATATACAGAGCAATATATGCATCGCCACAGATTTATAGCAGCACACACTCTCAGCATAAACACACAGTATACCACTGATTATCAATATATTATAAACACATACAAATAAAATATGTATCCCGCCCAAATGGACGGGATACAATAAATATATTCAAAATATTTTTAGTTAATTTCTGTATTTTTTTTCAATCACCTCGTCATCCTCCCCCAAAATAGAGCTCATCTGCTGCATCGACTCGCTCTCCTCGGCAAGTTCGCCAATCATTTGCGGGGTCTCCTCCTCTGCAAATACAGAGGTAATCTTAACATGATTCTTACTCTCCTTGATACCAAAGCCTATAAGCTTGCGTGCCGAGGTGATGATACTCTGCTTCTCGTTTGCCGTAGACTTCTTAACCTCACCAATGGCATCAACAGTCTTTTTGAGGCATGTCTCCACATCGTTGAAGCGCTTGGCGAATATTTGCGTGCGCTCGATAATCTCCTCGGCGGTCTTGATAATCTCCTTCTGGTAGCGCAGCTGGCGGCTCTGCGTCCACATAAGCTCCAGAATACGTAGGTTCATATACATCGTCTGTGGGCCAAGGATAAGCACACCCTTGTCGTAGCCATACTTCCAGAGGCTACTATCGTTCATAAGGGCGAGATTGAGCGCACCCTCGTTGTGCATATACATGATAACGAAGTTTAGGCGCGTATAGTCCGTATCGAGGTATTTCGTGTAGTCCTTCTTCGCAAGCAAATCTACCTGGCGGCGTACCGCTGCAATATGCTCACGACATAGGCGCGACTTCTCCTCGCTCTCTTCGATGGTATTAATACCTGTATCCCTATTTATGTATGCCTCGTAGGCCTTAAGGTTTACCTTCGAGTCGACGATAACATCGCGGTTATTGGGAAAGTGGAGGATAAAGTCGGGGATGAGTCCCTTCTCCTCGTCATCCTTAATGCGCGTGCCGAACTTATCCTTAAGTGTCTGCTGCGTAGAGTACTGCTCGCCATCCTTTAGGCCGAGATCTTCGAGCAACTGGCGCAGCTTAAGCTCACCGAAGTTACCTTGCACCTTAACCTCGCCAATAAGGGCGCGTGTAAGACGCTCGGCGGTCTCGCCCAAGTCGCGGCTATTCTGCATATTTGCCTGAATCGTAGCATCGAGACGCGTCATGGTCTCGGTGTGCTCCTTATTGGAGTTCTGCAGAGCCTCCTGCATCTGCTTAAGGCTCTGGTTCAGTGGGTCGACAATCTTCGACACCTGCTCGATGTTACGCTCGCCAAGCTCCTCCTGGCGCGCCTTGAGCACCGTCTCGGAGGTTGTACGCATCTGCTCACGTATTAGCGAGAGCTGTGCCTCCACCTGCTGCTTGTTCAGCAGCTTAAGCTCCTCCATCTGGCGTTGCTGCTCCTCGCGCAGCTGTGCCAACTGCTTATCGTGCAGCTCGTTGAGCGATGCTATCTGCGTCTCAAGGTTCTGCTTCGACTCCACCTTAAGCTCCGCCATCTGCTCCTCAAGGCCTATGCGGCGCGCATGCTCCACATCGCGTTCCGAGCGTAGCGAGACATTCTCCTGGCGCATCTGCTCCACGCGCTGCTCACTGCGTGCGAGTTGCTCCTCAAGCTCCTGGCAACGAGCCAACGACACCACGCTCGACGAGCTACGACGGCCGACGAGATAGCTTACTACCGCCATAACTCCGGCAATAGCAAGTGCTATAATAATATATAGATACTCCATTTAGTATTTGGATAACGATGTTTCGTATCTTAGGCTACGGACGCTTGCGTAGCTTGACTACATTCTCCACATGGTGCGTATGTGGGAACATATCAACGGGCTGCACGGCCAAAATCTCGTACATATCGTCGAGCAGCGCTAAGTCGCGCGCCTGCGTCGAGGGGTTACAGCTGACGTAGACCATACGCTCGGGGGCGGCACGCTTGATTACCTCCAACACACGCTCGTCGACACCTGCACGCGGAGGGTCGAGGATGATGACATCGGGGCGGCCATTGCGCTCGATAAACTCATCGCTCATAACATCCTTCATATCACCCGCATAGAACGTCGTGTTGGTTATGTTGTTGAGCTTGGAGTTGATGACCGCATCCTCGATAGCCTCGGGGACATACTCCACGCCGACAACCTTTGCTGCACGGCGTGCACAGAAGTTGGCGATAGTACCCGTACCGGTATATAGGTCGTAGAGGACATCCGAGGGCTGCAACTCGGCAAAGTTGCGCGTAACCTTGTATAGTTCGTATGCCTGCTCTGAATTGGTCTGATAGAAGGACTTGGGGCCCACCTTGAACTGTAAGCCCTCCATCTCCTCGATGATGTGGTCCTTGCCCGCAAAGCATATAGGCTCGAGGTCGCCAATCGAGTCGTTCCACTTCTCGTTGATAACATAGATGAGCGAGGTAATCTCGGGAAACGTGTCGCGTAGGTGCGACATAAGGGCATCGATACGCTCATGGTCGTTGGAGTTGAATACGACGATAACCATAATCTCGCCCGTCGAGGCGGTGCGGATGACCATCGTACGCATTAGTCCCTCGTGCGCCTTGGCGTTGTGGAACGAGTAGCCATGCTCGATGCAGAAGGCCTTGGCAGCGAGACGAATACGGTTAGATATGTCTACCTGCAGGTGGCAACGGTTGATGTCTAAGACCTTATCGAAGCAGCCAGGGATGTGGAAACCCACGGCGGGCGTAGAGGCTATATCGCCACCCTCGGCAATCTCTTCGTAGGTGAGCCAGCGCTTGTCGGCAAAGGTAAACTCGAGCTTGTTGCGATACTCGCGTGTGCGCGCCGAGCCGAGACAGGGACGCACCTCGGGGATGGTGAGGTGGCCGATGCGCACCAGCTGATCCTCGACCTGCTGACGCTTCTGCTTGAGCTGCTCCTCGTAGGGAAGGCTCTGCCACTTACAACCACCGCATACGCCAAAGTGCTCACAGAATGGCTCCACCCTGAGGGGTGATTTCTCGACAAAGCGCACGATAGTGCCCTCCATATAGCGGCGGTGATGCTTACGTATCTGCACATCCACCACATCGCCAGGCACTGCCATAGCTACGAATATCACCTGATTATCGAGCTTGCCCATAGCCTTACCCTCGGCTGCAAGCGTGGTAATATGAAGTTCCTCTATTAGGGGGTAATCCTTTCTTCTCTTTCCCATAGGTTTTACTCTATTTGCCTAAATTAGAAGGCTTTAGTTCGATTCTCTTCGGCATCCTTCTCCAACACATCATCGCCCTCCCAGTTGAAGTGCTCAAACTCGGTGCACCCCTTGAGGCTAAAGCGCGTGTAGGTGATCGGGAGTCCCATCGCCACAAACTTCGACTCGTAGGCTGTCTTAACCGAGAGTACCTCGTCGGCATATCCCGAGCCGTAGATGTCGTCGTTCTGCACCTCCACATCCAAGCCCAAGCGCTCGATAACCGCTGCCGTGTAGGCATAGAGGTGCTTCGAGTCGGTCTTGAGGTTGATAACACCATCCTCTGCAAGCATCTTCTTATAGTCAGCGAGGAATAGTGGCGATGTTAGGCGCTTCTTAGCACGGCGGCTCTTAAGCTGCGGGTCGGGGAAGGTTATCCATATCTCGGCAATCTCGCCCTCGGAGAAGAACGAGCGGATAAACTCTATGCGTGTGCGCACGAAGCCCACATTTGTCATATTACGCTCTGTCGCGGTCTTAGCTCCGCGCCACATGCGTGCACCCTTGATGTCGATGCCTATGTAGTTCTTATCGGGGTTACGCTCCGCAAGTGCCACGGTATACTCGCCACGGCCACAGCCAAGCTCCAGAATTATGGGGTTGTTGTTGTGGAAGAACTCCTCGTGCCAGTGACCCTTAAGCGGATGGTCCTTGTGGAATATGTCGTCAAACTCGGGCTGAACCATACACTTAAAGGTAAGGTTCTCAGCGAATTTTCGTAGCTTATCTTTTCCCATAGAGTGTTATTTTGCTTTTTTGATTTACTCCTGCTCCTTAGCTTGCTCCTCTACGATGATACCCACCGACGCTATGCCCTCAACCAACGTGTCGGGCGTGAGACGAAAACGATACTCACCCTTACGACTGAGCACCACATTGCTACGATAGAGGAATGTCTGCTCCTCGGGGCGTACAGCTCTGATGCGGGGAATATGTAGCGTGAATGGCTCCTCCACCACCATCGAGTCAGGCGAGATTGTTAGGATGCTTAGCGCCACGGAGTCTGCCACATAGCCGTTGCCGTAGCGCACCACGACAGATATGTCGCGCTTAGCAAGTGAGTCGCTATTATCGTAGACGAACTCCTCAGCACTCTCCCACACGCTTGTCTCCATGTCGTGCATCTCGACCTTGCGCCCCTCCTCCTGGCACGAAGCCACAACAAAGGCCACAACTACAAGAGCCACATATACTAAACGACGTAACATCCTCTACTCGTTGCCATTATTATTACCGCTGTTGCCGTTGTTACCCTCGCCACCACGACGACGCTCGCCCCTGTGATGACGGCCACGGTGATTGCGACCACGACGCTCGCCACGCTCGCTACCATCACGCTGCTCACCCTGCTCTGCAGGCTGTGCCGCAACCTCACGCTGTGCTCCAGGCTGCTCCACGGGCTTGTCTCCCTCGTTTCTACGCTCGCGGTTATCACGACGATCGCCTCGGCCACGACGACCTTCACCACCATGGCGCTGCTCCTTGGGCTGCTCGTTAGCTTCTGCCTTAGGCTCCTCGCCACCCTCCTTAGGTTGCTGGTTCTGCTCCTTGGCATCCCCCTTACCACGACGCTTGTTACGCTTGTTGCGCTTATTCTTGTTGTCGAAGCGTGTGATGCTATCCTCCTCGCTGCGGTATGTTGGCTCCTCTACTGTAGCCTCGCCACCCTCACCAACAAGGGTCTCTGCCTTCTCGCCAGCACGGTTCAATGCCAGAATCTCCTTAACACGGCTCACGGGCAATGTCGTGAGGTTAGCCATAGTACCCTTACTTGTCGAGAATGACATGGTGCCAGCCAAGGGGTCTATCTTAACCAAGAACCACTCGCCATCGAGTGTCTGAAGAGGCTCACGCAGACGTGGAATGGTGCGACGTGCATCAGCATAGACGTCGTATTCATACATCAGACAACACTTCAACTTCGAGCACTGACCCGCAAGCTTCTGTGGGTTAAGCGAAATCTCCTGCATGCGCGCGGCGTTAGTCGTAACACTCGAGAAGCTCGAAATCCACGATGCACAGCATAGCTCACGACCACAGGCACCGATACCTCCAATACGTCCCGCCTCCTGGCGTGCACCAATCTGCTTCATCTCGATGCGGATATGGAACCTCTCGGCAAAGACCTTGATAAGCTCGCGGAAGTCGACACGCTCATCGGCAATGTAGTAGAATATCGCCTTGAGCTTATCACCCTGATACTCAACATCACCAATCTTCATGTTTAGTCCCATATCGGCAGCAATCTGTCGCGAGGCAATCATCGTCTCGTGCTCCAGGGCTATAGCCTCCTGCCAACGCTCAATGTCGTAGGGACGAGCCTTGCGGTATATCTTCTTAAACTCGCCATTGTGGGGATTGAAGCCCACGCGGCGCATCTGCTTTGCCACCATGTCGCCTGTGAGCGAGACGATGCCAATGTCGTGACCTGGCTGCGCCTCAACCGCGACAACGTCGCCACGCTTAAGCTCCAAGCCGTTGACATTCTGATAATAGGAGCGACGCGTATTCTTGAATCGCACCTCGAAGATGTCGGTAGGTATATTATCGGGATACTCCTCGAGCCAGTTGGTCTCATGCAATTTGTAGCACCCCTCTGCAGCGAACGCCTCAATCTCATCGCCGCAGTCGCAGAACACGCAACCACGGCCAATATCGGGATTATGTCTCTTATTACAACTCATCGTATCTATAAAAATCGTTTCTATCTCTCTAATCCGATTTGCCATATATATACAAATCGGGGTAAAGATACGAAAAAAATGTGAAAAGTGCAATTAGTCGCGAGCAAATACTAAAAGCGTAGCGATAGTGATAGCGAGAATAGGCGCGGATAGGCATACGTTATGCGGTTGTCGAAGGGTGCAATATCGTTACGATAACCCACCGCATGACGTGCTACACGGTGCTGCTCATAGCCACTACTTATCATATTACTACCCAGCAAGTTGCGTACCGCAAACGACACTCCCAACGAGATGTCATCGTTGAGTTTGAGATACTTCGATAGCGAGAGGTCTATTGTTGCTCCCGAGGGTAGCTGTTGCTGAAATCTTAGTGCATCGGCCTCCTCCACGGACGAGGCATAGGAGAGCAGTCGCTCGGTGCGCCTTATTGCCGAAGGCTCGACATAAGCGAGGCCCCAGAACTGCACCGAGGCACGTGCCGTCCACCCCTTGTGTCTAAATGCCACATCGCCATAAAGAGCTATTTCAGGAGCACCCGTATGACATCCACGCATATAGGATAGCGATCTTGTAATCAAGACATTGTCGTCATCTGCATAGGTTGTAACGACGGGATTACGATGGTAGAGATATTGCCCCACGTTTAGTGCAAAACTCGAGCTAAAATAGCGCGACCACGACACATCTGCCGTCGCCGCTATACCATAGTGTAGACGCCCTATGCCACTCACAAAAGCATCGACATACTCACCAGCAAGGTCGTCGTAGTAGCGTGCCACATCTACCTCGCGTGTGGTTGAGGCCACGAACAGCGCAGCATAGAGACGCACGCGAGGAGCCGTGTAGGAGTACGACAACTCCGCCGTTGTTCCCAACGTAAGCTCCGGATGGTCTATTCGTCGGTTGTTATAGTCGGGCTGCAAAAAGAGGTCGTCGTAACGCGGCGCCTCTCCACGAAACATAAATGCGGCACCAAACGTATGTCTATCAAGATTATAGCGCCACGATGCCGCGAGCTTTGGTGCGGTGAGGGAGACGCCACCCGAGCGCCCATACGAGGCGACGCCACCAAAGAGCTCCTTCTCGAAATATCCGCGACGCCATACATGCTCCGAAGCTACCTCGGCGGCCAGGGCGAAGTCCATCGACCGCCATGTCCAATAGGCTCTACCATAGAGCTTTACTACAACACCAGACAGACGATAGTCGTAGTTGTAACGGTCGCCCTCCTCGATGCGATTGTTCGGATTTCGGAGGTTATTCTCAGTAAGGTGTGAGTTAGTGGCATCATCCTTAAGGTAGTAGTCTATGTCGTAGATATGCGTGGCACCAAGCAGGTCGTCCATAGTCATAAACTCTCGCTCCGAGCTTGCCGCAAGCTCCACGCCATAGTCTATATCTACCTCTGCCACGCGACTGCTAAGTCCCACATTTATAGCTGCATGCGTTATATTCGAGCGACGCGATGCCACAGCATAGCGCGCATGGCCATCTCTCTGAAGAGAGTTGGTGTGATACAACCCCTCCCAGTCAATCTGCGTGTAGCGCATGTCGTTATTTCGCCACGCCTCCTCGACAGGCACTCTGTCGGCATCGCTATCGAAGTACGAGGGGAGGTATTTGTAGTTATCGGGAGCGGGTGTCGGGGCATTAAACCATGCAAGAGAGCTACGACCACTGCGATCGAAGTAGATGTTAGCAGCGACCTTTAGGTCGGTTACAGATGTGAGGCGTCGCTGCCATAGGGCAACAGCCTCGGGGCGTAGTGAGGTAGCTACGCGCGAATTACGCATGCGGCCATCCAGCATACCCCACGATGGGTTGTATAGGGTATTATGCGTAAGCCGATATGCCTCAACTGTAGATGCCTGCCTAAGGCCTCGCTGCGACCATGGAATAACAACGGCGATGTCGATTTTGTCGTTCCTGCCACTATACGAGGCACCCACGGCAACATCCACAGCATTGGTAAACACGCCCTCGACATAGAGGTCACGACCTGTGCGCACGCGGGCACTGCTAAGCAGGGTCCAGCCGTTATCCAACACCACCCCATCGTCGGCAATGGAGTAGACGCCACGGTAGGTTGCGCCTGCGATGTAGTTGCGCCCCGAGAGGTCGACGCGAAGCGATTGACGGTCGTAGAGACGCGAGTCGGCACCTGCCATTATCTGGGTGGATTCGCCCAGGGCTCCCGAGGATATACCTATGCCATCGTATTGTTCTGCTTTGAATCCCAACGATTTAAGTGCTCGGGCTGTAGCATAGTCGATAGGCATATTCCCGAAGCTACTACGCGACTCACTATAGCGAAATCCGCGGTAGTCATTCGAGAGGTACGAAAGGGCATAACGGGCATTAGAATAACTTGCCGCGCCGTCGATTCTCGCCTCGTCGCTCTCGTTCATAGCACCCCATAGCGAGAGGTCCGAGACGGGCTCCTCGTCGTAGAATTTGTAGTTACGATAGTCGAACTCATCCTCCACAACAACCTCCTGCGCGGCAGCTTCGTGCCACACAAAAAGCGCCACAATGGCGACAATAAAGTCTCTTATGGGAAGTCTTGGGCTCATGAGTCATACAAAGATACTTATTTTTTGTATCTTTGCAATACGACAAACCTACATAGTTATGAAACGAATATTAAATCCGTGGTTACATACCGAGGGGTACAACTGCTTTGGCTGCGCACCCCATAGCGAGCGAGGCTTAAGAATGGAGTTTTGGGAGGATGGCGACGACATCGTGAGCCAGTGGATGCCGCGCACCGAGTTTCAGGGGTGGCACAATACGCTACATGGTGGCATACAGGCGACGCTTGCCGATGAGATTGCCAGTTGGGTGATTTTCCGCAAGTTGCAGACGGGCGGTGTTACCTCGAAGATGGAGGTTAAGTATCTGCGTCCGATACGTACGGATGAGGGCGCCATCACGCTACGTGCCCATATCGTTGAGCAGCGCCGCAACCTTGTGCGCGTGGCTATAACTATAAACAATAGCCAAGGCGAACGCGCCACGGAGGTTGAGTGCCTATACTTCACCTTCCCTCAGGAGCGCGCCCGCGAAGAGTTTCATTTTCTCCCCTTCTTTACCGAGGACGAAGTGTCGGAGGATTAGCACGTTATAGCCATCCGCCATTGTCGTTATTGTCGCGTGCCACTATCACAAACTCTTTTTCGACGATGGTACCTGCAATTCTTTCCTCTCGGTCATCAGTCTCCATTGTTTTATAGTCGATGCCCGCGACATACTTCAACGTTATGGTGCCTATGCCCGACTTTGTGCAGATGAAACCGAGAGTATTACTACCAAAGGCCGAAATATTCGTTATGCCGAGGCGCGCGATGGTATCATTGTCTATAGCATAGTCCCACAGCTTAACTTTTGCTGCCTCGCTGCCCATGTGTTCCTCAAGAGAGAGATAGGTGCTCGTACCCACCGAGGCGGCAATGATACGTGTGTCGGCAACGAGTGAGACGGCATGGAGTGCATCTACACGGCCTATACCCATCTTCTTATAGTAGGTGTCAAGACTTATCTCCCACTCTGCACCGCCATACGATTGGCCACGCTTGGTGCCATGTAGTCGAGAGTCTATTTCACACACCGAAGAGTATAATATATCGGTAACTTCCGCACTTGTAAGGCACTTGCCATGCTCCACGGCATACGATACTATCAATGCCGCAACACCCGATACGTAGGGTGTCGCCATGGATGTGCCGGTCATATATCCGTAGTCACTATCGTAGCACACCTTGCCATCGCTATACGGGTTGGGTGTCTCACTGGGTACGGTTGAGAGTATCGCACCTTTAGGATTTAGCTCCCCATCAACCCACTCGTAGTCGCCACCAGGAGCAGCTATATTGCAGCCAAAATTATAGTTGGTATAGTAGGTGGGAAGTCCATCAGCTGCTGTGGCTGTTACGGCGACACATATATGATGTGCACCAGGATAGCCCGCAATATGGGCAGCACTATTACCCGCCGAAAATATCGCTACACCACCGTCCATAGCATCGCCACCGCCATACTCCTTAAAGTAGAGCAACGCCTCATAGACTACACTGCACCACCCCTCTTCGATTGGCCTGAGCACATACATGGTAGCAGTCATACCCCAAGAACACTGCAATATCGAAGCACCCATATCGGCGGCATACTCTATGCCTGAGGCCACACTGTCCAGGGTAGACGACACGCCCTCTCTGAACATCTGCACCGACATGATGCGCACACCATCGCCCACACCTGTGCCACCAGCTATGCTCGAAATGCCAATGCCATTGTTGTTCACCGCGGCCACTATGCCCGCGACATGTGTACCATGTCCAACATCGCCGATATATTTACCACTCTCATTGTAACGAGGATTGTTCCACGAAATATTACCATTGCCCTCGATAGTATTGATGCCGTAGATGTCATCCACATAGCCATTTCCGTCATCATCGACACCCTCTGCGCCATTTAGCTCGGCAGTGTTTGTCCACATATTAGCCGCCAAGTCGGGATGGGTATACTTAACACCCTCATCAACCACCGCGACGACAACGCTGGGATGACCTGCAGTATGCTCCCACGCCTTGAAGGCATTGATGTCCTCACCTGCCATGGCAGTACTATATATCTCCTTGTCGCCACGATTGTTTAGCGCCCACTGCTCAGGCAACATAGGGTCATCGAAGGGGTACGATTCGCCCGAGCGTGTTGCAGCGACCTCCTCAACGGGGACTACATGCACCTCAGGGCGCATAACGCCTTTAGCAAACTCCACACGCTCGATACTGGGCATCGCAGCAAGGCACTCTGCAGCACGCTCCACATCGATAGCCTCAGAGAACTCCACCGTAAACCAACGATGCATGCCACGCTCACGCTTAATGTCGCCATTCATCGCGAGGTTGAAGACGGGCTTGATACACTCAACATCTAACTCATCCACCACCAGGCTCAGCCCCTCGATGCCAGCGCGCGTAGGCTCTGCGGCACTTAACCACTCATCGGCCGTAGCGTTATCCACATAGAGAATCATACGACCCGCCACAGCCCCCTCGCTCGAGTTGACAATCTTGGGCATATCGGGGAGCTTAGCCTCAGGCTCATAGACTGGGTCGCTTACGCACGACACCACGGCAATGAGCAGAGCAATAACCGCCAAAGTACTAATATTTACATATTTACGTTGCATAGGCTCTCAAATTAAGCATTAGTAGACGACAGGTAGGCATGTTGCATCACCCTGTGCAGCACGTGTCGCGGGCTGAATAGCCTCACGAGTATCTTCATATTGAGCCTGCACCTCATCGTAGAACGTTGCAAGCTCTGCGATAGAGGCCTCATCGGTGATGTGGTTCTCTCGGGTAAAGTTGTAGCCATCAGGCGAGGTATATAGGTCGATGTTACCATCCTCATCCATAGCTGCAACATAGAAGTGGAACGGCACATTATGTTTGCAATAGAAATAAATCTTTGGCATGCAGTCACTATCTTTGAGCATCGGAACTATCTGGTTTTTACCGTAGCCCACAGTATCCTCATCAGGTAGGAATAGCGAGAAGAGCTTATAAACCTCTCCCTCGGTGTGAATATCAATACCCACAGCACAGTAGTCATTCGTGTCGTATTGAAACCATTTGCCATTCATGTGATACTTATCATGGTTGTAGGCATCTAAAGCACCAGCGTAGAATGGACCATAGCAGTCAACACCTGTAACCCTGCACTTTGGCTCTGCCTGAACAGGTGTTGTTATCGGGAACAGAGTGATATCTTCTGTTGTTGCCACACCGCCATGCACACCGACGCATAACACACAGTAGTCGGTAATGGGATTGAGGAATCGAAACTCAAAATCATTGGCGCCATAGCATACACCGCCATTGGCCCAACCTTCGTCGACAAGTCGCTGGTGGAGTAGTGTCTTATCCCACGAGTCGTACTCCTGCTTACTCATTATGGTAGTGTAGTAGCCATCCAAATCGTTCGAGGGGGTTATGGTAAAATCTACCATGCGACCATGTAGCTTGTTCGTGGTCATCTCAAAGCTTATGTCCGACATTGCGCACTCACCTGTGGTGAATCTAACAATCTCTGGATAGGATACCACCTGAATGGAGGCATCCACAACATCGATAGCATAAGCAACTAAGCAATACTCCGTGTTGGCCTCAAGTCGCAGACGCTCATTGGCAAAGCTATCGGCAAAGGTGCTCTCCTCTAAGAGTGCCTCCAAGTTCTCTATGCCTTTAGCGAGACTATTGCAATATTCTTGATACCATAAATGTGAGTAGTAGTCGTAGAACTCATCTAAGGTGTGCTCCTCAAAGATATAGGGGTCATGCTTCTCGGGAGTGTATATCATGTATCGGTATCGTAGATTGCTGCTATCATCGTAGTTGATGCTGAGCAATACATCCGAGCCATAGGCTGGGTCGCGCTCTACTGTTGCTTCGAGGAGTATATCCTCACGTATGGGGGTAGACTCTATCTCAAAATATAGGTTTATAGCAGTCGTAACCACATCCAAATATTGCCCTCCAGAGGCCGTCTCGCCAAATTCCACGCCAGCTACAAATAGGCAGTATTGTCCACCAGGCTCCATGGGGTGATTCCGCTTGCTTAAACTACCCTGGCCACAAACACCCTGCTCAATCATGAACTCCTTTAGGTCTAAGTCATTAGCGTTGGCATGGAGAACATACGAATTTACAAAATTTGAGTAGATAAGCGATCCATCCTCAATCAAATAGTCGTATGGTCGCTCCTCAATCGTACTTTTTCCAATTAACTGACGTACAAATCCCACGATGCACATATCCTCATCCTTCGCTGTTATTGTAGCGTCAAACGATGAGGTAGTAATGTCGTTGACTTCTATTTGGAAAAAGTCGGGATCGAAGCACTCCTGCATGACATTAATCGTCGCATAATCCGAGAACGACTTAGTCTTAATGCGTATGATGGCATTGCGCTCAAAGTGCTGCAAGTTGCGTTCAACAGTGAAGGTGGCACTCGTTGCGTTGTACGACTGTAGTTTTATCCACTCTTCGCGACCATTGAGCTGCTGGATTATGACATCCACATCTGTACGCATAGATGACGGAATATCAAAGTTGATGGTAAACTCACCACCCTCCGTGGTCATCACTACATCTTGCTTGTCTACCGGAAAGATTGTATGAGGATTCTCCTTTTCGCATCCCACGAGAAGTAGCCCCAAACATAGAAATATGAATATTCGTCGCATAATCCTAACTAATTTAACTTTAGCAACCTTTACAAAGGTATATAAAATAAATCTATTCTCCAAATCGAAAAATTCGGTCATGCGTGGGCGGGTATGAGAGGAGAGGTGAGTATCTGTAACACACGAGAACAAAGAGCAGAGAGGAGAGAGAGGAGCGAGGAGAAAGAGGAGAGAGAGTAAAGAGACAACGAGGGAAACGCACTAAGCCCTCTCTGAAATCTCCCTGAATCCTCTCTGAACTCTCCCTGAGCTCTCCTGCCCACACGACACAATTTTTTGTCAGAAGTCGTGAGATGTGGTGACAAATGAAAGAGCCTCGGATGGGACATACTTGGCGTATTTCCCATTCAGGGCTCTGAGTTTGGTGCCGCAGATTGCGGCTTATCACAAAAAAGACCCAAATTTCTTGTCAGAAGTCGTGAGATGTGGTGACAAATGAAAGAGCCTCGGATGGGACATACTTTGGTGTATTTCCCATTCGGGGCTCTGAGTTTGGCGCCGCAGATTGTGGCTTATCGCAAAAAAGACCCAAATTTCTTGTCAGAAGTCGTGAGATGTGGTGACAAATGAAAGAGCCTCGGATGGGACATACTTGGCGTATTTCCCATTCGGGGCTCTGAGTTTGGCGCCGCAGATTGCGGCTTATCACAAGAAATTATAGACCGAGCTTCTTACGAATATCCTTGGGAAGCGCATCCTTGTGAACAACGATGTTCATAGTCTTGTAACGAACAAATGCCTTAGATGCATACCAGATACCCTTGTAGGTACCAGCCTCGCCCCATGAGTTCTTAACCATGTAGTACTCGGTGCCGTTCTGGTCCTTAGCAATACCGTAGATCTGCATGCCGTGGTCGTCGGTAGTCTCCCAGTTGTCGTAAGCGATCTGGCGCTCCTCCTGAGATACCCAGCGCTGTGTTGTAGGCTTAGGAGTGTTCTGACGCTCCTCCTCGCTGAGGTTGAGCCACTTAGCCATATCTGAGCCCTGAAGGTCGGTACCAGCAGTCTCGTCGGGAAGTACGGCAGTACCCATGCGAGTGAAGCCCTTCTCCGATACGTCGCTACCCCATGCGATGGTGTAACCCTTCATGATAGCGTTGTCGAATACCTCCATAAGCTCGTCGATAGGCAAGTTGTAAGACTGCGCCCAACGCCAGTTATCCTGAATCTCGAGTACGAATGGCTCGTAGAAGGGGTGGTGTGTGTAAGAGGTCAACGATACGTAGTCGTCAGCATTCAAGCCCAACTCCTCGTAGAATGACTTGGGAGTATACTCCTTACCGTTGTAAACGAAGGTCTCGGGACGTACGCCGAGGTAGATGTCGTGAATGGCTACAATAGCCTTCTTCCACAAGGGCTGACCCTCGGGGTCTACCTGCAAGCTGCGGTGGTTGCCCTCAGCGATGGCTGCAACAACAGCGTCGCTAACAGCAGAGAGCTCGTTATGGTTAGATAGCTCCTTGCCATACATCACACCAGGACGCATCTCAGCCTCGGGAACAAGACCAAATGCCTCCATACCGTAGATAACATCGTAGAATGAACCACCCTGCGAGAATGATATGTCACCATGAGTGCGGACAGCCTTATCTGCGCGATCGAGGTAGGTGTTGTGCACGAGGTACATCTCAGAGAGGTCGTACTCGCCCTTGCCCATACGCAAAAGCTCCGACTCAATGAATGCCAATGACGAGTAGCACCAGCAAGTACCCGCCTGGTTCTGGTTCTTAATGCTGGTAATAGGATTCTCCTTCACTACAGTGAACTCGGGCTCCTGTGCCATAGCGCTAAAGCCAATAGAGACAAGCGCTACCAATAAAAGAATTTTCTTCATACTGCAAAAGTTTTAAGGTAAATATTTTATTTTAGTTGTATCGTCTTACTGCACTTGAGGCCATGGGTTAAGGCAAACTAACCTATACCTCCATCACCTCTAATACTTAGCTACATCCCTCTTACTATCCCTGGGGCCTTGGGTTAGGCTACTTTTTTGCCGTCTTGGCCACGATGCGCTGACAGTCGGTGTAGGTTAGGCTCTCGACCTTTGTGCCACGTGGGATGCGATAGTTCTTACCATTATAGGCGATATAGGGACCATACTGACCGCTCTTAACCACCATGGCAGCATCCTCAGCAAACGTACGTATAGGCTCCGAGGCGGCACGCTGCTTAGCCTGGCTCTCGCGCAGAAGCTCCACAGCACGCTCATAGCTGATAGTGTATGGGTCGTCGCTCTTAGCCAGCGATGCGAAGCTCTTGCCATGGCGCACGTATGGGCCAAACTTACCCACGCCCACCATTAGAGCCTCACCCTCAAGGTCACCGAGGTTACGAGGTAAGGCGAACAACTCGAGGGCCTCCTCCAGTGTGATTGACTCGATGAGCTGTCCCTTCTTCAACGACGCAAACTGCCCCTTCTCGCCATCAGCACCCTCGACCTCGACCATAGGGCCGTAGCGACCGATACGAGCCTTGACCACATGTCCAGTCTTGGGGTCGACACCGAGAACACGCACAGCCTGCGAGCCACGCTCCATCTGTGTGCCTACTGCCACATCTACTAAATGGTGGAAAGGTGTGTAGAAGTCGGCAATCATCTTTGTCCAGGCGATGTCGCCATCAGCCACGCGGTCGAACTCCTTCTCGACGTTTGCCGTGAAGTGGTAGTCGATAATCGACGAGAACTGCGACTCGAGGTAGTCGTTAACAATCATACCTATATCGGTGGGTGCCAGACGGCTCTTCTCCCTGCCATAGGTCTCTGTCACCATCTTCTCCGCTATCTTCTCGCCAACAAGCGTGAGCTGCACAATCTGGCGCTTCTGACCATCGCGGTTCTGCTTCTCCACATAGCCACGGTTAATGATGGTGGTGATGGTGGGAGCGTATGTCGAAGGACGACCGATACCGAGCTCCTCCAGGCGCTTAACCAGTGCCGCCTCATTGTAGCGCGCTGGGGCCTGCGTATAGCGCTCCGCAGCGGTGATGGTGGTGGCGATAACCTGGTCACCAATCTCCATTTTAGGCAGAATGCCACCCTCGCCCTCCTGCTGAGCATCCTCATCGACACTCTCCGAGTATAGGCGCATGAAGCCGTCGAAGCGGACAACCTCTCCCTGCGCCACAAACTGCTCCGTACGCTTCGTTAGGTCGATAACAATCTGTGTGCGGTCGAGCTCCGCGGGAACCATCTGCGAGGCCACCGTACGCTTCCAAATAAGGTCGTAGAGACGCTTCTCGGCAGCCGTACCCTCAATCTCGTGGCGCTCGATATACGAGGGACGTATCGCCTCGTGGGCCTCCTGTGCTCCCTTCGACTTAGTCTTGAAGTTGTGGGGATAGGAGTATTTGGCACCGAAGAGGCGCGTAATCTCGTTTTTGCACTGCGTGATAGCCATCTGTGAGAGGTTCACAGAGTCGGTACGCATGTAGGTGATAAGACCCTGCTCGTAGAGGCGCTGGGCTACAGACATCGTCTGCGACACGCTCATGCCGAGCTTACGTCCCGCCTCCTGCTGCAAGGTAGAGGTGGTAAAGGGGGGCGCTGCATAGCGCTGAACAGGCTTCTCCTCGCACTTCGACACGGTGAAACGCTCACCTATGCAGTCGCGCAAGAACTGCTCTGCATCCTCACGCTTATCGAAGCTCTGCGACAGCGTAGCCTTAAACAGCGTCTTAGCCTCATCCTTAGCCTCGTAGAACTGTGCCACGACACGGAACTGTGCCACCGACTTAAAGTTGATAATATCGCGCTCGCGCTCAACAATAAGACGCACCGCCACGCTCTGTACACGTCCTGCCGAGAGTGCGGGGCGCACCTTCTTCCAGAGTACGGGCGAGAGCTCGAAGCCAACCAAACGATCCAACACGCGACGTGCCTGCTGGGCATTTACGAGGTTGAGGTCGATGGTGCGGGGGTTCTCAATGGCGTTGACGATGGCACGCTGCGTAATCTCATGAAAGACGATACGCTTAGTGCGGTCGATAGGTAGGTCTAAGACCTTCGCGAGGTGCCAAGCAATGGCCTCACCCTCGCGGTCCTCATCGGATGCTAACCACACGGTCTTAGCCTCACGTGCTAAGCGCGACAGCTCGTCGACAACCTTACGCTTATCCTCTGGAATCTCATATATTGGTTCAAAATCTTTATCGAGGTCTATACCGAGTCCCCTTTTCGCCAGGTCACGAATATGACCGAAGCTCGACTTCACCTTAAAGTCCTTACCCAAGAACTTCTCGATAGTCTTAGCCTTTGCAGGAGACTCTACAATAACCAAATTTTCCATCACTCTTCTTTCTTTATCTCAAATAGCAAAACCTATGTAACGACACATAGGTTTGCTGAAATGTTTTATTAATCTACACTATCACCCTATCTCACAATGGTATATGTCAGGTCGAGGGTGATAGGTGTGGGATTCTTCTTGCCATCCACTTCGCCGTCGGTGCCATATACCGCCTGTCGGTTAAAGCCGAAGCGCGCCGTAGCATCGGGGCCGAGATAGATGCGGCGGTACGCTACGAGCGACTCACCCGCAGGCTCGTAACCCTCCGTGAACTTCTCGAGCTTAACCTTACCCTCCTCGTCGACATTGTCCTGGGCAGCCATCATTAGCGACTGTATCTGAGCAGATATATCCATCGTATATGCCGCCAACGAACGGTTCAGGTAGCCACCGTAGTCGAGGGCGTATGTCGACTCAAGGCTATAGGCATAGTCGGGGATGCCCACAAACATCTTGTAGTTTGCATACAAGCCTGCACGTGCCATGGCGCCATCCATGACCGTAGCCATGCTCAGCGGGTCGAACATCTGCTCATAGTCCGAGCCCTCGAGGTAGATGGTAAGGCGTGCCTGGTTTACCGATATTGCAGCATCCTCCTCACTAAGTGCGATGTCTGCCAACGACTGAATAAACTCATCCGTGAACGTAATCTCCGTAACCACGCCTCCCATGCCATCAACATAGCCAATAAGCACCTCGGGGCGCTCCGACGATGTAGCGTCAATATCCGCCGCAGTGAATGCCGCAGACGAGAAGTCGTGTTTAACCGTATTTATCGAGACATTACCCGCCTCGATGTCGTAGTCCATGGGGTTGAGGAAGAAGTTGTAGACCATGTAGGTGGTATCGCGAATAATCGAGGGATCCTCCTCGTAGCGGTCACGCGAGTAGAGCACCAGTGCCGTATTCTCCAAATCGGCAGCAAACATAGCACCCTCACCCTCAATCTCATCCTCCGAAGGCACGATATACACGCCCCTTACCACATCGAGGAACTTACGCTCATTACCAGCAACATAGATTCCATCAACATCGTAGGCATAGCCATCCGTAGCATCGAGGTCGGTGGTAAGCATCAGGCGCTTAACGTAGTCACGTGTTGCGGGTGTCTCGTCGAGCTTAATGCCACGATTTACCTGGTTCTCTAAGTCACCCACGTAGATACCCTTCTCCTGATTGGGATACTCAAACGTAAAGATTGGCTCTGCCGAGATATAGGGCTTGGGGTCGAAGTTTATGTAGAACGTGGTATCCTTCTCACCCTCGCGGTTCACGCCAACATCGAAGTAGTCGTTAGAGGTGATTTCGTACACCTCAAACTTACGCTTGATGGTGGTATCACCATGGAAATCTGCAACATACAACGACAGCGCCATAGAGTCGAAGATGGGACGATAGCCCCAGCCGCGGTCGTCGTTGAGATTCATGCTGAATATCATCTGCGTCATAAAGCCGGCACGGCGCTCGCCATAGATGTCGCTACGCTCGGCACCAAAGTAACCCATCTCGACATTTGCCGAAGCTACTGAGTCGGTCTGATAGAGACGGGTCTCAAGCAGCTGACACTCCGCGGTGTTGCCATCCTCTCTCCACTCTCCGAGACGGTAGACACGGCGCTTAAGTTCCATATTCTGCTTCGAGGGTATAAACTCTTCGCCCAAGGTGTAGTCTACCTCGGTGGTACAACCTACCATGGCGAGCGTCAACATGGTTGTGACACACGCCATTAGCGAGAATATTACCCTCTTATAGCTCATCATAGAACTTTTTGTAGTTATCGAAAATCTCCTTCTGATCACCCTCCGCATACTCCAGAATCTTCTTGCCTGCACCTCGTGCATACTCCAAAATTGCTGGGTCTGCATCTGCCGAGGTTACAATAATACCATCGGCATAATCTATAACGAAGCGGTAGAGGTTTTCGTATGAGGGCTCCTCCAAAATCGACATCTTACTATCCATGATGCCCTCACCCTCGAGCTTCTGCTTGAAGTCCTCGGCGAGCTTGCCATCGAACCTGTCGCCCGTTAGCGAGAGTACAATCTTCACATCGCGGAACAAGGGGTCGTCATAGAATACACGCTTTAGGTACATGGGTGCGATTGCCGAGAACCAACCGTGGCAGTGCACGATGGTGGGCGACCAACGCAGCTTCTTAACGGTCTCGAGCATGCCGCGGGCGAAAAATATCGCACGGTCGTCGTTATCCTCAAACATCTCGCCATTCTCGTCGCGCAACACGGCACGACGCGAGAAGTAGTCGTCGTTATCGATGAAGTAAATCTGTATGCGAGCAGCGGGGATAGAGGCCACCTTGATGATAAGCTGGTGGTCGTTATCGTTGATGATGAGGTTCATACCCGATAGGCGAATAACCTCATGGAGCTGGTTACGGCGCTCATTAATACAGCCATAGCGGGGCATGAACGTACGCACCTCGGCTCCGCGCTCCTGCATCTGTCGTGCCATCTCGATACTGAGCTTCGAGAGCTCATTCTCAGGGAGATAGGGAGAGATCTCCTGACACACATACAATATCTTATTTGTTGCCATAATCGTCTGTTTTTAGAGTCCTGCTACGGACTCTTCTAATATGCAAAGATAGCAATTTTTTTCTACAAAATCAACATTGCGTCGCCATAAGTACCAAAGCGGTAACCCTCCTCGCGAGCGATGTTATAGGCGTTCATCACGGCGTCGTAGCCACCAAACGCCGCCACCATCATTAGCTGTGTTGAGTAGGGCAGGTGGAAGTTCGACACAAAGGCATCAGCCGCGGTGAACTGGTAGGGGTGGAAGATGAACTTATTTGTCCAACCATCCATAGGCTTAAGCATGCCACCCACCGACACAGCGGTCTCCATGGCACGCATCACGGTTGTGCCGATTGCCACAACCTTGCGGCCATCGCGCTTTGCTGCGTTGATGACGTTGGCCGTCTCCTCGTTGATGAAGAACTGCTCCGAATCCATCTTATGCTTCGACAAATCCTCAACATCCACCGTGCGGAAGTTACCCAGACCCACGTGCAGCGTAAGGAAGGCGCTGTCGATACCCTTAATCTCCATGCGCTTCATCAGGTGCTTCGAGAAGTGAAGACCCGCTGTGGGGGCAGCCACAGCGCCCTCATGCTTGGCATAGATTGTCTGATACCACTCCTCATCCTCGGGCTCTACCTTCTCGCGCACCCAACGGGGCAGCGGAGTCTCACCCATGGCATAGAGTGCCTCCTTGAACTCCTCGTATGAGCCGTCAAAGCGGAAGCGTAGCGTACGACCGCGCGAGGTGGTATTGTCGATAACCTCGGCGCCCATAAGCTCGTCGTCGCCAAAGTAGAGCTTGTTGCCGATACGGATTTTACGTGCTGGGTCTACCAACACATCCCACAGGCGTAGCTCGCGGTTAAGCTCGCGCAGGAGGAAGATTTCGATGTCGGCACCGGTCTTCTCCTTGCAGCCCTGCAAGCGTGCGGGGAATACCTTCGTGTCGTTGAACACGAACATATCCTTCTCGTCAAAATACTCTATAATATCCTTAAAAGTGCGGTGTTCGATCTCGCCAGTCGAGCGATGCAACACCATTAGACGTGCGTCGTCACGATTCGTCGTGGGATACTTCGCTATCATATCCTCAGAGAACTCGTAACCATACTGCGATAACTTCATATTTCTCTCAAAAAAAGCGTGTAATAATCAAATACTATACGCAAAATTCACTATTTTGTTTCACACTCGCGCAACTTTTCCATAAAATCGTCGAGCGTATGTGCTCTCTCCACCACGAAACCAGCGCTGCGCGTACGACGCAACGATGTTAGGTAGGCGCCACTCTGGAGTGCTTCGCCAATCTCGAATGCCAGTGAGCGGATGTATGTACCCTTACTGCAACGCACACGTATCTTGATGCGTGGCAGGTCATACTCCATAAGCTCCATCTCGTAGATGTTGATTAGCGCCCTCTTAAGCTCCACCTCCTCGCCGGCACGTGCAAACTCGTATGCACGCACACCCTGCACCTTCTTTGCCGAGTAGAGCGGGGGTAGCTGCTCACGCTCGCCCGTGAGTGAGCGCAGCGCCTCCTCAACAGCCTCACGCGTGATATGTTCCGTAGGATAGGTACAATCTACCTCATGCTCCATATCACCACTGGGCGTTGTAGCTCCGAGCATCAACTCAGCGACATACTCCTTCTCTTCGGCCTGCAGCTTCTCTACCTGCTTCGTAGCGCGACCTATGCATACAAGCAGGATGCCCGTAGCCAAAGGGTCGAGCGTGCCAGCATGACCTATCTTAATCTTCGGATAGCCACACTTGCGCAGCTGAAACTTCAACTTACGCACGACATCGGCAGACGTCCACTCGTAGGGCTTATCGATAACCGCAACGTACCCCTCGGGGAAGTCGACATTGCATAGTGTAAATTCCTCCATACTATATTAAAATATATAAGAGCCGATGGCGATGAGTCCCACCACGGCGCAGTAGATAGCAAACCAGATGAGCTTGCCACGTTTAACGATGTTTATCATAAAGCGACATGCCAAGCAGCCCACAACAAAGGCTGTGACAAATCCCGCAATCAGCGCCGTTGCGCTCACGCCCGCAATCGAAAAACCTCCGTCTACGACGTCGAGGAGCGTCTGGCCCATAATCGGCGCCAAGACCATAAGGAACGAGAAGGTTGCTACTATCTCCTTGCGGTTGCCCAGAAGCAGGCCCGTAGCGATGGTTGTGCCCGAGCGCGAGAGGCCCGGCATGGAGGCTACAGCCTGCGAGAGACCTATAATGAAGGCGTCACGATACGATATCGTATCCTTCTGGCGGGGCTTGGCATAGTAGGCAAAGGCGAGAAGCGTTGCCGTAAGTAGCAACATAGCACCCACCACCACCATGATATAGTTCGAGGCGAGCATGGCATCTATATGGTCCTTGAGCAGCAGACCTACGATACCGATGGGTATCATCGACAAAACGAGCTTAAGAAAGTAGCTCTTCTCGGGGTTCATGCCACGCGAGAAGAGGCCCTTAATTAGCCACCATATCTCACCCCACAACACCACAATGGTACTCAGCACCGTTGCGGCATGCAGTGCCACATCGAACGTCAGGTTCTCCTCTAACTCCACGCCAAGCAGCTCCTTAGCTAACTGCAGGTGGCCACTGCTCGACACGGGAAGAAACTCCGTAAGTCCCTGAACAGCACCCAATATTATCGACTCAAATACCTCCATGATAGCTATTTAACGTCGTTATTAGCCTCCTTGCGCTTGAAGCGTAGCATGATACCCAAGCCCACGACAATAAAGCCGAGAATCACCACAATAGGTGCCAAGGTAATGCGCCTAAATGAGTATATCGACTCATCGAACTCGGTTGCGGTATGCTCTGCGCCACCAGACATGAGGATAAAGCCCAAAACTATAACCAACGCACCAACACCCATCAGCACGTAGTTCATCTTACCAAATGGCATGGGCATATTTTGCTTATTATCAGACATATACTAATACAGATGTATTTTGTTTGACTTCATGTTAACGAACTTGTTCACTGCAATGGCGCTGAAGCTAACGGTGATGATAATACCCACGATTAACACCGCTCCGACGATGATGCCTGCCTCACGATAGTCGAGAAGAGCTAAGCCCTCGGGGGTGTAGCTATCTACGCCATAGACAACACCCACAACCAACGCCGCAGCGATGATGCCAGCAACAATACCCTGCTTCAGAGCACTCGCCAACAGCGGACGCATGATATACCACTTCGTAGCACCCACGAGCTTCATGGTGTTAATAAGGTAACGCTTCGAGTATATCGCCAGACGTATGGTGTTGTTTAGCAGCAATATAGATATTACAAGCAACACCGCAAAAAATAGCAACAATCCAATTGAGACGTTGGAGATGGTCTCGTGCATATTCTCGACAACCTCCACGGGAGGTACTGAGATATACTCCACGCCCTCAACTGCCTCAATCTCGGCGCAGAACTTATCCACCGATGCCCTATCGGCATACCTCTCCGAGATGGTCACCTCGTAGCTATTTCTGAGGGGGTTCTCGCCAAGCAGCAGGTCGAGGTCTACCTCAAACTGCTCGCGGAACGACTCGTCCTCAAACTTTTCATCCTTAGACATGAATGCTACCTCGGTGCTCATGCCCGTAGCCTCTATGGCCTCGACAATATGTGCCTCAGCCTCGGGGCTAAGCTCATCGGTAATCTCCACCGACACTACGACACCTGTCTGCAGGTCACGCGCTGCCGAGAGCGCCGAGAGGGTGACGTAGCTTACAACACCCAGCATAAAGAGTACCAATGCTATGCTCACCGTCGAGATAACATACGAGCGACGCACCTTGCGGCTCAATCTTTTATCCTTTCCTCCTGACATACCTATTCTATCTTTTTCTGTTCTCTTCTACGATTTATATACCAGCGAATGGCGGGCACGGCGGCGAGTGCTACGACCCAGAGCAATATCAACCACGATGCTATGCCCGTAATTGTGGTCGCCATACCCCAATTGGGCGCTCTAAACCTCCACTCCACGGTGTGCTTGCCCTCGGGCAACACCATACCGCGCAGGATATAGTCCACGGCGAAGTAGTCCGCCTCCTTGCCATCGACATATGCCGTCCACCCCTCGGGGTAGTATATCTCGGAGAATACGCACAACGACTCCTCGGGTGCCTCATACTCATACTTCAAGTAGTTGGGGGCATACTTGACAAGCTCTATCTCTGCAAAATCGTAGCCACTATATTCGGCACTTAAGCCCTCGACATCGCCGCGCTCTACGATAGCTGTCTCCCATAGGTCGTTGTGCTCCAACTCATCCAATGCCTCGGCGGGTGTATCCACCATCTTCACATCACCCACAAACCACGCAGCACCAAATGGATCATACTGTTTTGCCTGACCCTTAACGATTACATAGCGCGTGTTAAGCATATTCAATACGTTGGGATTCACTGGGTAGATGTAGCGGTTGAGCACATCATTATAGCGGTTGAGCTTTGCACCGTGGTAGCCATCCACCGAGCGGCAGAAGTTTGAGGCGTAGGATGAGCCCTGATGATCAATGTCAAATACACGAAAACCCAATGTCTTATCCTTAAGAATCTCTCTATATGCCGCTGTTGGCGTCACGTCTGTAGGTGCCTCGTTGTGCCACTTCTCGTCGTTCATATAGCGCTTGTCTACGCCCACCATATCGCATACGACAATCACGCCGACAACAGCGACCATAGCCCACACAACCACCTTGCGACGAGCCTCAAGGCGCTTGCCAAGCACTACTCCCGCTACAACCGCAGCCGCCGTGAGCGCGATATAGAGTATCGAGCGCCAAGCGTCTGATGTAAATGCCTCGCTGCGCACCTCAATCATAAGCAGGCGTAGCTGCTCGGCAAAGTATGAGCTACCCAGGCTCTCCTGCAACGACGCAACACCATAGTCGGCATTGGCAATCATCACAATGTAGAGCAGTGCAATGACCGCAAAGCTTACACCCATAGCGACATACTTACGCATAGCCGAGACCTCATTCGAGGCGAGCTGCCACAATGCCAACACTGCAAATAGCGGCACGCTCCACTCCACAACAACCAGTGCCATAGAGACCGTACGGAAGTTATCGTAGCCAGGTAGGATGTCGTACATAAGCTCGTAGAAGCCCATCAGGTTGCTACCCCACGCCAACAGAATGGCAAAGAGCGTCGTAGCAAGCAGCCACCAGCGGTAGCGTCCCGGCGCAAGGATGACGCCCACGATGGCGAGGAAGATTATCGCTGCACCGAGATATGTTGGGCCCGCGGTATAGGGCTGCGCGCCCCAGTAGTTCGAGACGCTGGCGTAGACCTCATTCACCTTATGAGCATACACCCACTGCACATCCTCAAATATGGTGGGGTCGTTATTCATGTAGTAGACGATGTCGTCGCGGGTAAGCGACGGATCCCACTCCTGATACATAGCCGTAAACTCGTCGATGGTCTCCTCAAAGAGAGCATCCTGCGAAGCATCACTCGCCAAGAAAGTATCAACACGCTCATCGAAATCTGCCGACCCCGAGCCCATATAGTTGGGAACGAGCATATTAAGGCTCTCGGCCTTGCCATAACTCCACATGGTGTTATAGGCAATCTTCTCCTTGCGAGCCTTCTCAGCATCTACCACCTCAGATGTCGCTCGTGCTGTTGAGTCGCTATGCTGCATCGTGTACCACAACGGTGCGAAGTTAGAGCCCGCGGCAAGCACCGCAGCAGCCAACAGAAGGAGTGAACGATATACAAACTTTTTGAAGCACTTTTCGAGAAGCAAGTATACAAACTCGCTAATCCACAGTGCGATACATGCAAAGATAAAGTAGTAGCTTATCTGCGGGTGGTTTGCACCGAGCTCCAACGAGCCAAAGAGGGCAGCCAGAGCTGCACCCACCCACATATTGTGTCGCAGCGTATACCACACAGCACCCACTAACGGTGGAGCGTAGACCAGTGCCCACATCTTGGTGATATGTCCCGCGTCGATGATTAGGAAGAAGTAGGTCGACAGACCATACGCCAAGCCCGCAATGATGCCAATCCAGGGGTTTACACCCATCAGCACCACGGCAACCATCATAAAGAGCATGGCGAAGAATATCATATTCATGGGGTCGTCGATAACCTTGACCACGCTACCCACCGTCTGCTTGACATCCTGCGTGGGATACTCCATGTCGATAAGATAGGCGGGCATTCCCGAGAACATGCCTCCCGTCCACTGTGGGTCCTCGCCCGTAGCCTCACGGTGCTTGTGTATATCGGCCGACATGCCCGAATACTGAGCAATATCACCCTGCCCCAACGACTTATCGTCGAACTGCGGAGCGAAGAAGATATAGCTTACAAACCAAAAGATTATGACTGCCGCCACCCATGGCAGCGACTTATAGAGCCACCACGCCAGACTATAGGGTTTTATATCGTCGCCAAAAATTTTTGCACTCATTGTCTTATACTTATACTTAAGTAGAGATAAATCGCCCAAAGTTACGAAAAAAGTTGTGTTTTTCAATCTTTTCTTATAAAAAATCACTATCTTTGCCTAATACTTTGACTATATCAATCAACATGATTACGATAGAAGCCATACGTCAACCCATCAGTGCAGACCTCAAGGCCTTCGACGAGTTTGTAAATGAGAACTTCTCTGCCGAAGGAGAGCTTCTGCAGGAGATGCTCACCTACGCACTCTCATCGCGAGGTAAGGGCGTGCGCCCCATCCTCACCATGCTCTCAGCACTGACACTCAAACCCGACAGCCCAAACCCCGACGAGCGTCACTGCTCGAAGCGCACCTACCTCGCAGCGCTCCTTATCGAGATGATACACACCGCCTCGCTTATCCACGACGATGTTCTCGACTCGGCAGATGAGCGCCGCGGCCGACCCTCGATAAATGCCAAGTGGCAGAGCGACATGGCCGTCATCCTCGGCGACTACATCCTGGCCCGCACAATGGCTATAGGCATGACCTCGGCACAATACGACCTGATGTCGTACATAGGCTCTGCAATGGCCACACTATGCGAGGGCGAAGTGCTTCAGACTCAGCATGCTAACCTGTTTGACACAACCCGCGAGGACTACTTCGAGATTATCTATCGCAAGACGGCGAGCCTGCTTGGCGTAAGCTCCGCATTGGGAGCTTTGTCGGTGGGTGCTTCACGCGAAGATATAGACCGCATGCGCAAGTTTGGCGAGGCTTTAGGTATGGCATTCCAGATTCAAGACGACATCCTCGACTACAACCGCCAGAACAATACGGGTAAGCCCACGAATAACGACCTCCGCGAGCACAAGATAACGCTCCCAATGATTGAGGTGATGGAGCGCAAAAATGAGGCCGAACGTGGCGCGATGATTGAGCTACTGAAGCGCTGCCACATCGATGAGAATGCCCTCGATGAGCTCCATGCTATGGTCGTAGAGGGTGGCGGCTTGGAGTATGCCACAGAGACTATGCAGGCATACCTCGCACGTGCCATGCACCTACTGGCTAAGTATGAGGAGACGCCCTATCGCCAGGCGTTGTTGGATATGTGTCGTTTTGTTGCCGAGCGCGATAAATAGCTGAAAATCAAAAACTAAATCTATAATATTATGAGTACAAAGAAAAACAGTAACGTGTTGGCCATCATCGTGATGATTCTACTCTTCGGAATGATCTCGTTTGTAACCAACTTGGCTTCGCCCATGGGTGATGTCCTCAAGCACCAGTTCGACGTAGCTAACTGGATGGGTACCCTTGGTGTATTTGCCAACTTTATTGCCTACGCTTGTATGGGTATACCCGCGGGTAACCTCCTCCAGAAGCGTGGCTACAAATTTACAGCCTTGGCTGCCGTAGCTGTAGGTTTCACAGGCGTTGGCGTGCAGACTATCGCAGGTCTGTTGGAGGGCAATGTAGCATTTGGTGTATATCTGCTTGGTGCCTTTATCGCAGGTTTCTCAATGTGTATGCTTAACATTGTGGTTAACCCCATGCTTAACAAGCTTGCAGGTGGTGGTAACCGTGGTAACCAGCTTCTTCAGGTTGGTGGCTCTTTTAACTCATTCATGGGTACTGCCGTAATCTTCCTTTCGGGTATCTTTGTACCGGATGTTTTAAAGGCTAAGATTAGCCAGGTGTTCCCATTGATGTACATTGCATTGGCAATCTTCGCATTGGCATTTGTGGTTATCCTCTTGACTAATATTCCTGAGAATGAGAATCTTGGTGAGGTTAAGCGCGACAATTCGAAGATTGGTCCTATGTCGTTCCGCCACTTCGTATTGGGCGCTGTTGCCATCTTCATCTATGTAGGTGTTGAGGTTGGTATACCTAATGTACTACAGAAGTGGTTGCAGAATGGTGGTCTTGATGTAGAGACTGGTGCTGAGGGTATTGCTGCAACGGTGGCTGCTACCTACTGGTTGCTTATGTTCTTTGGTCGTCTGTTGGGCGCTGCTCTCGGTGCTAAGGTATCAGCTAAGGCGATGCTTTCGGCTGTATCTATCTTAGGTCTTGTTTTGGTTCTTGGTGCAATCTTCCTCGACCCATCCATTACTGTTAATCTCCCTGTATTCAAGGGTACTGCAGGCTTCGGTATGGCTCTTGTGCCTATCAATGCAGCATTGTTGGTATTGTGTGGCTTGTGCACATCGGTTATGTGGGGCGGTATCTTTAACCTCGCTGTTGAGGGCTTGGGTCGCTATACCGAGCGCGCTTCGGGTATCTTTATGGCACTCGTTTGCGGTGGAGGTATCCTCCCATTGTTGCAGAACGGTATCGTTGACTGGACAGGCAACTACCTTGTAAGCTACTGGGTAATCGTTGCAGGTCTCGCTTACTTGCTCTTCTATGCGCTGGTAGGCTCGAAGAACGTGAACAAGGATATCAAGACCGAGTAACACTGTTACTATCATAAAACGAATATGGGGTTGACCGAAGTCAACCCCATACTTTTTATATGGTTATTTTGCTTAGTTGGACTTGTTCTTCTCGAGCCACTCCAAGCGACGCTGGTCGGGCAGGTGCTTAATAGAAAACTCCTCGAACGTCGCCTTAAAGCCATAGTGCGAGATACGCCAGTAGTCGCTCTGAGGCGTGACGTCCATTGTAAGCGTATTGCCCTCTATCACCCAACTATCAGGCTCATTAAACTACTGCATTCTGTCGAGACTCTGTGCCGAGAGGGTGGTGGCACAGAAGATGAATGCAAAGGCACATATTACTCTTTTTATATCAACAAATAGGGGGAATTTATCTTATATATTACCATTGCCGACTACATGTTGCCGACTATAAGTTGCCGAGCTTTTTGTTGGTCTCGCGGATGATGGTGAGGGTAGACTCATCCTCTACGAATATCGAGTTCAGGCCCTGCTGCTCCTGTGCGGGGTCACCCGTATAGTCATCTCCCTTAGCCCAGTACTCATGATCCTCGACATGGGTTACGGCATAACCACCCCAACTCCAGAAGTTACAGCCGGCAAATACGTCGTTCTGCTCACGCGCCTTGACAATAAGGTCGAATACGAACGCGTAGTACATATCGCGGCAAACGACGGGGCTACCCTTGTGGAAATCGAGGTTGTCGCGAGGCATGCCAAACTCCTCAACTACAACAGGTTTGCCTATCTTGCGACCAAGCTCGAGGTGCATGTTGATATACTCTTCGGTATTCTCGCACGACTGCTGCAAATCCTCGCGCATGTGGTCGCCGCGGAGCCACCTCCAGTTGTAGGGCCATACGTGGCAGTTGACGTACGAAATCTCGTCGATAGCGTGAATACGCTCGCATAAGTCCATATCCCACTCACAGCCATAGTAACCCTCCGAGCCTGTCGAGATCATATGGTTGGGGTCGAGCGAACGGATGAGCTTCGCACTCTCCTCTATCCACTCAGCAAAAGCCTCCTTATTATCAACCTCCTTAGAGCTAAAGGCACGAGGCTCATTTGATATCTGCCATGAGAAGATGGCAGGGTCGTCTATATACTTTACACCCGTATAGCGGTTCGTACGCGACACGATGTAGCGTACGTGGTCGTAGAAGATCTCCTTAGCACGCTCGTTGCGCACAAACTCTCCAGCAAAAGTGTTGTACGAGAACCAGCCATCGACTCTCGGCACAAGCACAGGCTCGTTGTTTGCCCATGCCACATACTGCGTATATCCACCGCTCCACTCCCAGGCGTTGTTGAAGTATAGCACAGCGGTCATGTCGCGCTTACCCAACTCCATCATCAAAAAGTCCAAGCCAGCCAACACATCATCGTTGTAAACACCAGGCTCGGGTTGAAGGTTTGGCTCAATCTTTCCGAGTAGTCCATTCTCACCCTCGCCACCTACCAAGATGCGCAGATTATCAATGCCTTGGCTCTTCATAAAGTCGAGCTCCTTGCACAAGCGCTCACGATTTCCGCCCTCGCCTTCTGAACCAAGAATTGCTCCATACCAGAAGTTGGTACCCACGAAGTAGTAGGGCTCACCATCGCGCATAAACTGACCATCCTCAACCGTGATAAAACTTGCCTTCTCATCGACCTTATCGTTAGGTTGCGAAGCACAACCTACGGCCAAAATCGCCACCGCCATCAGGGCAGCAAAACAGACCTGCTGAAATCTCTTCATCGTATAAAAATTTTCGGTTTTATGTAATTTCAAATTGACTTCGATAATTTTTTACAAACATACACAAAATTTTTGAAAAATTCTCGCTTTTTACATTTGTAAAATTAGTTGATGTTATGTATTTTTGTAGGGAGAAATTGCGTCATTGTTCTCCTCATGCCCGCATGACGAATGCAACGTATTGATTATTAAATACATACATCGCAATACTGGCGCAAATTACAATATCGCAACAGAACAAGAATGAAACGAATAATACTATCCGGCGGAGGAACCGGCGGACATATATATCCGGCAGTTGCCGTAGCTGAGGCATTGAAGCGCAAATATGGCGAGGATGTAGAGCTACTTTTTGTTGGTGCCGAAGGCAAAATGGAGATGGAGAAGGTGCCCGCCTTGGGCTACCGTATAGAGGGTCTTCCCGTGGCGGGACTACAGCGCAAATTTTCGTTTGCCAACTTTGCACTACCCTTCAAGGTGGCAGCAAGCGTACGCCGCGCTAAGAAGATAATCCGCGACTTCGATGCAGACATCGTCGTGGGCTTCGGAGGCTATGCCTCGGCGCCAGTACTCTGGGCAGCACAGCATCTCGGCATCCCCACCATCATCCAGGAGCAGAACTCCTATGCAGGCCTCACCAACAAGCTGCTCTCGAAGCGTGCCAAGCGCATATGCGTGTCGTACGACAAGATGGAGCGCTTCTTCCCTGCCGAGCGCATAGTGATGACGGGCAATCCGCTACGTGGTCGCTTCTCGGCAGAGGGTGGCAACCGCAGCGAGGCTCTCGCCTACTATGGCTTCAACGACACCATGCCCGTGGTATTGGTCGTAGGTGGCTCACTCGGCACACGCACCCTAAACGAGATGATGAAGGCGTGGATACTCACCCTCAACGGTGAGGCTCCCGTACAGGTGATATGGCAGACAGGCAAGTTCTACGAGCGCGAGATGCAGGAGTTCCTTGCGGCACACCCCACCAAAAACATCTGGCAGGGGGCCTTTATCGACCGCATGGACTACGCCTATGCTGCAGCCAACGTGGTGCTCTCGCGCAGTGGCGCCTGCACCGTATCGGAGCTATGCCTTGTGGCTAAGCCCACAATATTTGTCCCCTCGCCCAACGTCTCGGAGGATCACCAGACAAAGAACGCCATGGCACTCGTAGAGAAGGGTGCGGCAGAGATTGTGCGTGACAGCGAGGCCGTGGAGCGTGGCATGCGCGAGGCCGTGGCACTCGCCAATGATGAGGAGCGCTTAGCGAGACTTGCGGCAAACATCGCAAAGCTCGCCATAGCCGACTCTGCCGACCGTGTGGTAAGTGAGATAGCTGCCGAGATAGCTAAAACGACGAAGGGCTAAAACGACAAAGCACTAAAACGGCAAGGTAGTATGGAGACCAGACGTAATTACGCGAAAGTATACTTTCTTGGAATTGGAGGCATCGGCATGAGCGCCCTTGCGCGCTACTACATGCACGAAGGTTGCCGCGTGGCGGGCTACGACCGCACCGAGACACCCCTAACGCGTGCCTTAGCAGAGGAAGGTGCCATCATCCACTACGAGGATGACCCAGAGCTTATCCCCGAGGATATGCGCAACGCCGAAGATACTATTGTGGTGCTCACGCCCGCCATACCCGCCGACCATAAGGAGTGGGCGTGGCTGCGCGACAATGGCTTCCACATCGAGAAGCGCTCGCAGATGCTCGGACACCTCTCCGAGGGTAAGCTCTGCATGGCCGTAGCGGGCACACACGGCAAGACAACAACCTCGACACTTGCAGCGTGGCTAAACCACACCGCAGCAAAGGAGGGAAGTGCCATACTTGGAGGCATCTCGCGCAACTTCAACTCTAACCTCTCGTTAGGCGAGGGTCGCAGATTGGTTGTCGAGGCTGACGAGTACGACCGCTCATTCTTGCGACTATACCCCGACGTTGCCGTCATCACAGCAACCGATGCCGACCACCTCGACATCTACGGCACGGCAGAGGTGATGAAGGAGGCATTCGAGGAGTTTGCCTCGCAGATTAAACCTGGAGGTGCGCTAATCCTGAAACAGGGTGTCGAGATGAAGTTCGACACCACGGAGCGTAACCTCTACCGCTACTCATGCGACTGTGGTGGCGACTTCCATGCCGAGAATATATCCTTAATTGAGGGCGGTCACTATCGCTACGACATCGTTACTCCCAACAGCCGCATCCAGGGTTGCCGCTTAGGCATCCTCGGCAAGGTACACATCGAAAACTCCATCGCTGCCGTAGCCATGCTATGGGTAGCAGCAAAGTTGGAGGGCAAGGAGTTAGACCGCAAGGCTATAGCCGAGGCGCTCGATAGTTTCGAGGGTGTAAAGCGCCGCATGGAGGTATACATCAACACTCCGAAGCAGGTCTACATCGACGACTATGCCCACCACCCCGAGGAGTTGCGCGCTACGATAGAGTCGCTGCGCGGCATCTTCCCCGGTCGTAGGCTCTTGGCGATATTCCAGCCTCACCTCTACACCCGCACGCGCGACTTCGCAGCGGAGTTCTCGGAGGTGCTGTCGCTTACGGACGAGGTGATTATGGTGCCCATCTACCCTGCTCGCGAGCTACCCATCGAGGGAGTCACGTCGGAGATGATTGGCCGCAACCTCACCACAAAGTGGCAGCTTGTGGAGCGCGAGGAGCTTGCTGCAACGCTCCGAACAATGGATACAGATGTGGTGGTAACGTTCGGTGCAGGTAACATCGACGCCTACTGTGGCGCGATATACGAAGTTTTGAAAACAAAGATGTAGATGGCAAGTGAGGTGACACATAATGTGGTTAAATTCGTGGGCTACGGCGTGGTGCTCGCGGCAATCGTTGCCGTGGTGGTATGGGCCGAGGTGCTCACGCGAGAACACCGCACCTCACACCCCGTCGAGAGTCTCGAGATAAACATCTCGGGAGGGGGTACATATCGCTTGGCGGATGCCAATAGTTTGGAGCAGTGGATTAGGGAGCATGGCATCTACACCGATAGCATGACCCTCGGCGAGCTAAGCATTGGAGAGCTCGAGCGCACGGTACTAAACCATAGTGCTGTGGCCAGTGCCAATGCCCATGTCGACTATATGGGACATGCTGTGCTGGATGTCGAGCTACGTGAGCCTATGGCGCGCCTGCGCATCGATGGCTACGACATGTACATCACCGAGGATGGCTTCCTGCTCTCGACCGTGGCAGACCGCACGGCGCCCGTGCCAGTAATCACCGGAGACTACACCCCGATATTTGGTCCGCAGTATGCAGGCTATGCCTCGGATGTTGCCCGCGACTCTATCGCCACGCTCGACAGAGTTATCCAAGAGCTTGAGGATGCTAAGCTACCACACTACCGTTCACTCGACGCCAACGACAGCGCGTTGCGCGAGGCCCTCAGCGAGAGTGTGTCGAAGGGGTTGTTTATGTCGGATGCAGAGTATAGCGTGCTTGTGGGCGACTTAGAGAGGCGTAAGACAGCGGCACGCGAGAACCACGCCGCTCAGAAGCGTAGCATCGAGGCCGAGATTGCCATGCTCACCGAGCAGCAACAGCAGGCACGCATCAAGCAGCGTAACCTTCGTAGCGCCAATGCCGACTTCGAGGCGCTCATCGCGTTCCTAAAGGACGTTGAGCACAGCACCTACTGGCGCGACGAGGTGGTGCAGTTGATGCTGACAGGCGGGAGCAGCGACGCTGAGAGCTACCAGAGCATGGAGATAAGTTTCATACCGCGCCGTGGGCGCTTCGTTGTCGACCTCGGCACAGCCACCGAGCTCGATAGTAAGCTCTCGAATCTCTATCGTTTCTACACCAACGGACTCGATAAGATTGGCTGGGACAAATACAGCAACATAAGCCTCCGCTACCATGGCCAGGTAGTATGTCGCTAAGCTAAACACTATGAAAAAATAGAGTAAAAACACAATAACACAATGAAAGAGAGACAAATTGTAGCCATTGACGTAGGTTCGTCAAATGTGGTTATCGCCGTAGGAGCGATTGAGGATGATGGCAGAGTAAACATCAAGGGTATCGCGTCGGAGCCTGTATCGGGCATCGACTCTGGACGTGTCGAGAATAGCGAGACTGCGGGTCGTGCTGTGCGTGCTGCCAAGGAGCGCATCGAGCAGGAGCTAAACATCAAGATTACGGAGGCTTACGCAGGTCTCTCGGGCGACTATATCCGCTGCGTACAGGTTACCGACTATGTCTATGTTCAGGATGAGTTGGGCAATGGTAGCAACCAGATTACTCAGCGCGATGTAGATGACCTCGACCGCCGCATGCAGAGCGTGAAGCTCCCCGACGACCGCGAGGAGATACTCTCTAAGGAGGCCATCCGCTACACCATCGACGACAAGGTCGTGGATGAGCCCGTGGGCGCCTATGGTCATGTACTCTCGGCCACCTACAACTTTATCCTCACCGACCGCAGTATGCGCGACCGCCTCAACCAGTGTCTAATGAATCAGGGCATTAAGGTTAAGGAGTTTGTGCCCAATGCTGCCATCACGCACCTCTCGGTGGCTACCGACGAGGATATTGAGGAGGGTGTTGTTGTTGTCGACCTTGGTGGTGGCGTCACAGACGTGTCGGTGTTGCTACGCAGCAAGCTACGTCACATAGCATCTATCCCCGTAGGTGCCGACTCCATAAACAACGACATCCGCTCGTATGGCATCCCTGCCAACTACATCGAGAACCTAAAGCGCCGCTATGGCTCGGCTGTTGCAGAGCTCGCCACGGACGATAGAATCGTCTTCCAGTCGGCACGCCGCGGTGTACCTAAGAGCATCCTACGCCACAACCTCGCCACAGTAATCGAGGCGCGTCTTAAGGAGATTGCCGAGTGGGTACGTCGCGAGATTAAGGAGGCTGGTTGCGGTCCTAAGTTCTCACCCATCCTTCTCATCACAGGTGGTGGCGCCGAGATGCAGAATATCGAGACCCTCTTCTCACGTGAGCTGGGCATAGATGAGGTACGCGCCGTATATCCCGAGTATGGCTTCACGGAGAATATGACCGACTATATCTCAACATCGGCATACGCTACCGTGGCATCGCTCCTGCTGTTTGGAGCACGCCGTGGCAGTTGCTCGGTAGCTACAGGCATCAACCGTAGTGTTACAACACCTCCACGACGCGAGGAGGCTCCCAAGCCTGCGGTGGTTAACACCCCTGTAACGCCAGCTAAGGAGACCCCTGCCAACGACAATGAGGTTGAGAAGAGGAGATCACCCGCAGAGGAGGAGAACATCTTCGACACTGGCAACAACGATGGCGGCAAGAAGCCAAGCATTTGGGAGCGATTGCAGAACAAGGTGTCGGATTGGGGCAACTCGTTTGCAGGTAAGGACCAGGATTCAGACTTCTAATCAAGACTACTCTATAAACATTGCAGAATATGGACAACAAGATAAATATGACGGACGATTTGGTTCAGGCTATTGCTGGTGATAACATCTCGACAATCGAGCTCGACTCGGAGTCGAACATTATGGTCATCGGCGTTGGTGGCGCCGGTGGTAATGCTGTAAACCACATGTACAAGATGGGGATCACGGGTGTTAACTTCGTGGTATGTAACACCGATGCCAAGGCGCTGAACAACTGTGACGTAAAGAATAAGGTGCAGATGGGTCCAGGTCTGGGTGCAGGTAACGACCCTAAGCGTGGTAGAGAGCTCGCCATCGAGAGCGAGGAGCAGCTACGTAGCCTCCTGGAGACCTCGGGCGTGAAGATGCTCTTCATCGCAGCAGGTATGGGTGGTGGTACTGGTACGGGTGCTTCGCCTGTTATTGCCAAGCTCGCCCACGACCTTGGCGTGCTTACCGTAGCCGTAGTTACCATGCCCTTCCGTATAGAGGGCCCCAGCCGCTATACCAGCGCTGTCGACGGTGTGAAGGAGCTTAACCAGTGGGTGGACTCGCTGCTTATCATCGACAACGAGCGTCTGCGCGCACTCTACGGCAAGCTACCTCTTAAGGAGGCATTTGGCAAGGCCGACGACGTGCTCGGCATGGCTACGAAGGGTATCGCGGAGCTTATCACCGTGGAGGTGGCCCTCGTACGTGTCGACTTCGCCGATGTGGAGAAGGTTATGCGCAACAGCGGCCGCACCCACATGTCGGTGGTTAAGGCTACAGGCGAAAACCGCGCACTCGAGGTTGCTGAGGGAGCGCTCACATCATCACTCTTGGACGACAACAACATCGCTGGCGCTAAGGAGATTCTTCTAAACTTTGCCGTCTCTAACCTCGACAACATCTCTCAGGACGACATCTCGTTGGCCATGGAGTATGTCCAGAAGCACGCAGGCTATGTTGACGAGAATGGCGTTAAGCAGGATGCCGACATCATCTGGGGTGCCTGCGAGAAGCCCTCTCTCGGAGATGACGAGCTGGAGTTGGTACTTGTAGCAACACGCTTCTCTGATGGCACAACACTCAATATCGAGCAGACATATACCAGCACCGATAGCCCCTTCACGCCACACATCGAGGAGCCCAAGCGCCCCGAGGTGGTAGAGAAGCCCGAGCAGCGCGAAAAGCGCGAGCTAAACATCCCTCGCGAGAATGTGACCATCACACCTCAGCAGGATAAGTATCGCCAGGTATCGCTCCAGAAGCGCGAGCCAGCATACGTGCGCCAGCGCTCACAATTTGAGGTTGAGAGCGAGTCGCAGCCCAGCACTAAATACCAGCATCAGGCACCTGTGCAGGAGGATGATGTTAAGCCTGCCGACAACAACAGCATGCTTTTCTAAGTGACTAACAGACAACGCATAAATGTTTAATATATTATCGGTTGAAGCGGACAGCGTGGCTGAGAGTGCGGCCATTGCAATAAATAGCAATATCGACTTTGGCAATGTGGCTATCTATGCCATCATCACCTTTGTGCTTATCATCTGCTCGGGAATGGCGTCGGGCTCGGAGGTGGCATTCTTTTCGCTCACGCACAACGACATAGATGAGCTTGAAGAGAAGAACTCAGCCTCGTCGCGTCGCGTTCTGGAGCTTTTAGAGAACCCCGACCGCTTGTTGGCAACCATTCTTGTTGCCAACAACATGGTCAACATCTGTCTTGTCATCTTCGCAACGTATATTGTCGATGAGATATTTATCTTCAGTGGCGTATGGGAGTTTATCTTTAACACCGTGGTTATCACCTTTATACTCTTGCTCTTTGGTGAGATTATGCCCAAGGTGTTATCACAGAACAACCCTGTAAAGATGTCGCAGATGCTCTCGGTGCCGCTAAAGGTTATGCGCTGGGTGGTATACCCCTTAGCCTTCATCCTTATACGCACTTCGAGTCGTGTCAGCCGCCTTGCATCGAAGAATGCCGAGATCTCTATCGAGGAGCTTGCCGATGCTGTCGACCTCACCGAGACAGGCTCCGCAGAGCAGCAGAAGATGCTCTCGGGCATCGTTCAGTTTGGCCAGACCGAGGTGGTGGAGGTCATGCACTCGCGCGTAGACATCACCGGCTTGGCCTATGAGTCTAACTACGACGAGGTACGCAAGGTGATTGTCGAGACTGGCTACTCGCGTATTCCCGTCTATGGCGACGACTTGGATGACGTGCGCGGCATGCTCTATGTCAAGGACCTACTGCCCCACATCGCCGAGGCTACCGACTTCGAGTGGCAGAGACTCCTGCGCAAGCCCTACTTCGCGCCCGAGCACATGATGATAGACGACCTCTTGAAGGAGTTCCAGAAGAATAAGATACACATCGCCATCGTTGTGGATGAGTATGGCGCTACGCAGGGACTTATCTCGTTGGAGGACATCCTCGAGGAGGTTGTTGGCGAGATTACGGACGAGAGCGACGAGGATGAAGATAAGCTCTACGAGAAGATTGGCGAGCGCAGCTATATCTTTGATGCTAAGATACATATCGGCGAGTTCCTACGCGTCATAGAGTTCGACGAAGATAGCTTCAAGGATGTCGAGGGACATGCCGAGACGTTGGCGGGTCTGATGATGGAGCTTAAGCGTGACCTGCCCCGCAGAGGCGATGAGCTGACATCACACGGTGTGAAGTTCTTTATCGCCACGATGGATGGCCGCCGTGTAGATAAAATCAAGGTCGACATCTTATAAATGCTGGGCGATGGTTAGACTCTTCGTCGAAGAAATACCCCCGGTCTACGCCTGCTGCGATAGGCTTGTCACAGCACAGGATGTTGCCTCCGCCTCACGCTTTCAGAACGATAAGCGCCGCCGCGAGCACCTCGCATGGCGACGTATCGTGCGCGAAGAGCTGGGCACAAATGTCGCTATCGACTACAATGCCGTAGGCGCCCCTACGGTGGATACCCCCAACACCTACATAAGTGTTTCGCACGGTGCCGATATGGTTGCTGTGGCTATTGCCGACGAGGCTGTGGGTGTTGATATTGAGGCTCTGGAGCGCAACTTCGATAGAGTTAAGTCGCGATATATGAGCGACGTGGAGAGTGCTCTGGGCGACAATCATGATTGGGCAGCGATGGTGTGGTGCGCAAAGGAGGCTATCTACAAGCTATATGGACGCCGCGAGGTAGACCTCATGGACGACATACACATCACCGCCTACAACCCCGAGGCCATGGAGCTACACGCCACGGTGGGCAATGTGGATAATATCGTGGTCAAAATCTCGTTTGTAGGTAGTAGAGCTGTTGTGGCAGTGGCCACGTATAAATAAAAATTTGGTAATTTTGCGACCTCAATAAGGCATATAATATGGCATCGGCAGTTCAAAATAACACTGTATCGTTAGGCACCGACTCCATCGGTAAGCTCCTGGCGCGCTATGCCATTCCGGCAATCATCGCCATGGCCTCATCGTCGCTCTACCACATTATCGACAGCATCTTTATTGGCCATGGTGTTGGCGGCTATGCTATCGCCGGCATGGCTATCACGCTACCTATCATGAACATAGCCTCGGCCTTTGGTGCTATGGTGGGTGTGGGTGCCGCGGCCCGCATATCGATACGTCTGGGCGAGGGAAATAAGCGTGCTGCGGAGCATATCTTAGGTAATGCCGTACTATTAAATATCGTGCTCGGCATTGCCATCATGCTTCTTTTTCTGCTCTTTCTCGACCCCATACTTCTCTTCTTCTCGGGAGGTGAGGCTGGCGCGGAGACCTTGGGCTATGCGCGCGACTTTATGCGTGTGATAATGTTCGGAAACATCATCACACACCTCTACCTCGGCCTTAATGAGCAGCTACGTGCCTCGGGCTACCCCCGCAAGGCTATGTACATTATGATACTCTCGATGGTCATCTGCACCATCCTCAACCCGCTCTTTATCTTCGGCTTCGGCTGGGGAGTACAGGGCTCGGCATTCGCCACCGTCATAGCGCAGACCATCTGCCTGCTTATACAGATACACCACTACACCTCGCCCAAGAGTTTTCTTCGATTCAAGCGCGAGAGTTTCCACTTCAAGCGAAGCATCGTGGTCAATATCATATCTATAGGCATGGCACCCTTCCTTCTTAACGTCTGTGCTTCGTTCGTAACGCGCTTTATGAATACGGCACTCTTAAACTATGGCGGCACAGGTGTGGACGATGTCATTCAAGTGACAGCATTCGAGGAGGGCGTGGGCGATATATATGTTGGCGCCTACGGCATTATGAACCGCGTGATACTGCTCTTCATAATGGTTGCCAATGGCTTTAACCAGGGTATGCAGCCAATCGTGGGATATAACTACGGTGCCAAGCAGTATGGCCGCGTGCTTAAGGCGCTAAAATACACGATTATATGCGCCACATGCGTGACAACTTTTGCCTTTGTCATAGGCACCTTCTTCCCCGAGTATGTCGCGGCACTCTTTGTCGAGGGTGGCAATAGTGCTGCCGACAAGGCTATGATTGAGGTTGTAACACAGGGCTTGGGCATCGCGATGTTGGTATTCCCGTTTGTGGGCTTCCAGATTGTTGCGGGCGGTTTTTTCCAATATATCGGACGTGCACCCCTTGCAATGTTGCTATCGACGACACGTCAGCTACTCTTCCTATTACCCCTGCTACTAACACTCACGCCCAAGTATGGTGCCATGGGAGCATGGATGTCTATGCCTCTTGCCGACGGTGCTGCCGTATTGGTTGCAGGCACACTGCTCTTCGTGCAGATACGCAAGTTCAAGCGCATGGAGCGCGAACAACTATTTGGCAGAAATGCTTAGTGAGGCAGGTCTACAAGGTTGTGCCAGAAGGGGAGGTTACGTACAATCCACCATATAAAATATAGTGCGACGTAGGTCCATATCACCTTATAAGAGGTGAGAACGTTGTATAGGCGTCTGGCATGACGCGATCTAAATAGCGTCGAGTAGATTATCAGCATTAAATATGGGCCGGAAATCCACAAAAATGGGTTGTAGCGAAATGCTAACCACACATCGCCATTGAGTAGGCTGTGTAGCGCACGCTGATTACCACACGAGGGACAATCCAAGCCCGTCAGCATGCGAAAGATACACTTAGGGGCGAGATAGGAGTGTGCAGGGTCGAAATAGAAATATAGGGGCACAGCGACCATGACAACCAAAAGAATGACTGCCACCCATAGCATCGCTGTGCGCGATGACATACCGTCTTCATGTGTAACGTCTCTCTCTTTATTCACGAAACCTCGCTGTAACGACTAACGTTGACTAAATGCTTACAAGAACTATTATGGAGAGTATAATAGATAGCACCCAGCATATTAGCGATGCTAAGAACCAGTTACGAGCACGCGTAGAGCACAAATATGCTTCGCGATCCCTCTGCATAACCCACATGTCTTCAACCTTCTGTGCCATAACTATGGCAACAACTGCGAATATCAAACTTAGGAACGAGCAGCTTATCGCACTCAATATGACAAGCGTTACAGATAGTCCCAGATAGGTTTGTGGCTTAGGCATTGTAGGCTGCTGAACATACGGATGCCCATACTGCTGCTGTTGCTGTTGCTGATAGTGTTGATACTGTGGCTGTTGAGGCTGTTGAGGCTGAGATGTAGCTAAAATAGTCTCTTGCGACTGCATATAGGGAGATGAGGGCTGCGCACTAAATAGAGCTAAGAAGGCATCTACATTGGCTGGACGCTTGCGACGCGATGGCTGCATCGAGCCAAGAATAACTCGCTGAACACCAGGCTTTAGGCTCTGCACCAATGATGGTAGAGCGCCGTCCATAATAACGCTTGACGAGGGGGGCACCTTACCCGTGGTCATGTAGTAATACGTAGCACCCAAGGCGTAGATATCCGTAGCTGGCGTAAAGGTATTACCCGCACCCTCCTCATACTGCTCGGGGGGAGCATAGCCCTGACTAACGCCCACAGGTGTCGAGCTGGTCTGGTTACCGTCGCTATCGTACTGCTTAGCAAGACCAAAGTCGATAAGCACCACGTGGTAATCCGAGCTACGAACCATAATATTCGCAGGCTTAACATCCAAGTGCAGCAGATTGTTCTTATGGATGTAATCCAGAGCATCTGCCACCATATAGATAAACTCGCGCGCCGTATGCTCATCCATGGGGCCTTGGCGCTTGACAATGCCCGCAAGCGTATCACCCTCGATATACTCCATAACGTAGTACGCCGTGTTGTTCTCCTCGAACACATCGTAGATAGAGATCACATTGGGGTGCTGCAGGCGGGCTATGGTGCGAGCCTCCTTGATAAACTTGTTGCGGTACGCCTCCATCATCTTAGCACTACCCGCCGAACCGAGCGAGATGCTACGTGAGTTGCTATCGCGATTGTAGTATGCCTGTGGGAAGAACTCCTTGATACACACCAACTTATTCAGCATGTGGTGCTCTGCAAGGTAAGTTATACCAAATCCTCCTCTACCGAGAGTACTACGTATTTCATACTTACCACCCTGAAGGTGTGTGCCTGGTTTCAGTTCCATAGTTTGGCGGATGTAGTTACTACAGCTATAATCGTACTTAGTGTTGCTAATCAATAGGTAAGTGGCCTAAGGGGTCATATTCGACCCCTCTAAGCCACTCTACTATAAACTCTTTTTTACCCTATCTTTCGGGTTTGATGTCTTTGATTCTCAGCTGCTTCGATACCGTACCACGATAGTGGTTCTCCACAATCTGGTAGCATACCGACACGGGCTTGCCTGCACGCACCCACTCGTAGTGTGTGGGCTGCTGGAAGGCGATAGCCGGAATCGTCGTATGCGGCTTCTGGCGCTGCATAAGGTCCATGCGCAGATGGTCGCACTCAACGCCCACAAGCTTGGCGTCGCCACGATTACTTGCCCCCTTAGTCATAAAGACTGGCGCCGAGTTGCCTGGGCCAAATGGCTGGAAGCTATTGAGCTGGCGCTGGAACACATCGGTAATCTCCGAGAACAGCAACTCACTATCAATATCTACCTGAGGCACAAGGATATTGGGGTCGATATTCTTCTCCACATAGTCGTTGAAGCGCTTGGTGAAGGCCTCAACATTCTCCTCGCGCATCGTAAGACCTGCAGCATACATGTGGCCGCCGAAGTTCTCCAACAGGTCGGAGCACGACTCCACAGCCTGATATAGGTCGAAGCCTGCAACTGAGCGTGCCGAGCCTGTAACAAAGCCATTCGACTTTGTGAGCACAACCGTAGGACGATAGTAGGTCTCGATAAGACGCGATGCCACGATACCCACGATTCCCTTCATCCACTTAGGGTTGTAGATGACGGTGCTCTTAAGTGCCTTTAACTCTGGGTGCGACTCGACGTAGTCATGTGCCTCCTGCGTTACGTTGCGGTCGATGCTCTTACGGTCCTGGTTGAACGAGTCGATAACCTCGCCAAACTTTGCAGCCTCCTGCTCATTACCCTCGATAAGAAGGCTCACAGCAGCATGGCCACCCGAGGGTGCCGCATTCTCGTCATCCTCATCCATACGCATACGTCCTGCAGCGTTGATACGCGGGCCAATTTTGAAGACTATGTCGTCGATGGTGATGTTATGACCCTCGAGGCCACAAATCTTGATTATCGACAACAGTCCCTTCGATGGCGTAGAGTTCAACTTACGCAATCCGTAGTATGCCAAAATGCGGTTTTCGTCCACAAGTGGCACGATGTCGGAGGCGATGCTCACAACCAACAAATCCAACAGGTGCTCGATCTCCGAGAACGGGATGTTGTTGCGTCGTGCATAGGCCTCGACGAGTTTAAAACCAACGCCACAACCCGACAACTCATCGAAAGGATAGTTGCAGTCGGTGCGTTTGGGATCCAATACAGCCACTGCCTGAGGAATCTCCTCGGCAGGTAGGTGGTGGTCGCAGATGATGAAATCTACGCCACGCTCTTTGGCATAGGCCACCTTTTCAACGGCTTTGATGCCGCAGTCCAAAGCTATCACCAGCGTCACGCCCTTGCGGACAGCGTGCTCGATGCTTCGGATTGATATGCCGTAACCGTCGACATATCGGTCAGGAATGTAGAACAACAGATTTTTGTGTCCTATCTGGCTTAAGAACTTGTAGACTAGCGCCACGGCAGTGGTTCCATCGACATCGTAGTCTCCGTAAATCATAACCTTTTCGCCAGCCTTCACTGCCTTCTCGATGCGCTCCACGGCCCTCTCCATATCCTTCATTAGGAACGGATCGTGCAAGTCGCGTAGCGATGGCGAGAAGAACTTCTTTGCCTTCTCCACGGTGTCTATGCCCCTCTGAACCAGTAGGTTGGTCAATACCGTCGACATCCCGAGCTCGGCGGAGAGAGCCTCCACGCGAGAGCGATCGCCCTGCGGCTTGACAACCCATCTTTTCTCTATGGGCATAACTTCTATTTTTTATATTTAACATTTAAATTTTTCGTTAAGTGATTGATAAACTTGGGCTTAACCTCCTCCATCGTAACCTCACGGCCCGTAAGCGTGGTGAGTGAGCACACGCCACGATCGGTGAATCCGCAGGGGTTGATTAGATGGAACCAGTTGAGGTCCGTAGCGACGTTCATGGCCAAGCCGTGCATAGTCACACCATGCGAGGCACGCACGCCAATAGCGCAGAGCTTCTCTAAGCGGCCACCAGGTCGTGTGATCCACACACCCGAGGCACCCTCAGAGCGATGCGCCTCAATGCCATACTCAGCCGCTAAGTCGATGATAGTCTGTTCCAGCGCCTCAATATAGCGTCTTACGCCCAAACCTATTGCGTCAAGGTCTACGATTGGGTAGCACACGAGCTGACCTGGCCCATGGAAGGTGATGTCGCCACCGCGGTCGATGTGATAGAACTCGGCACCGAGGCTCTCAAGATACTCCGTTGTGCAGAGCATATTCTCCGCGTGGCCGCTCTTTCCGAGCGTATATACCGCGGGGTGCTCAACAATAAGAATGGTGCCACGAAGATCGCCCTCAGCAAACTCTTTGTTTAGCTTCTTAAGGCACAAAGCGTCGAAGAGCGAACGCTGCAAATCCCAGCACTCGCCATACGACATTGTCTGTAAATCTCTGATTTCTACTTCGTTCTGCATACCTTCTTCACAGCATCTAACGCGGCATCAGCCAAGTATGACGAGCGCACAAGGGGTGCACTGGCACAGTAGCTGAAGCCCATGTCGAGAGCTGCAAGTCGGTACTCTTCGAACTTCTCGGGAGTGATATACGCCTTTACGGGGTAGTGCTCCTTAGTAGGTCGAAGATACTGTCCGAGGGTGACGATGCTCACGCCTACGTCGCGTAGGTCCTTGAGTGTTGTCAGCACCTCCTCTTCGCTCTCGCCCAATCCGACCATTAGACCGCTCTTAGCCACTGCTCCGCTGTCGGCGATGTGCTTAAGTGTCGCAAGCGATGTGCGATACTTGGCACGCGAACGCACCTCGGGAGTTAGTCGCTCTACGGTCTCGATATTGTGTCCCACGATGTCGGGACGCGATGCCAACACCACGTCGATAAGTTCGGGGCGGGCATCCATATCGGAAATAAGGAGCTCTATTGTTGCGTCAGGGTTATCGCGACGTATGGCCTCGACTGTGCGCGCCCAGATGCGTGCACCATGATCTTCGAGGTCGTCGCGTGTTACAGATGTAACCACAACATGCTTTAGGCCCATGAGCTTTACGCTCTCTGCTACCTTATCGGGCTCCGCCTCATCGGGAGGCAGAGGTCGACCCGTCTGCGTGGCACAGAAGCGGCAGTTGCGAGTGCAGATGTCGCCCAAAATCATGAAAGTAGCCGTACGTCGGCTCCAGCACTCCGCCTTGTTGGGACACATTCCACTGCTACAAATAGTATGCAGGCAACGTCCCTCGACGATTTGCTCTACCTCCGCTGTGTCGGCTGTGCTTCGCAGGCTGATTTTCAGCCAGTCGGGCTTACGCAGATGCTCGTATGTCTGACGAACCTTCGGCATTTTTAAGTTCACTTTTTTCCAATTGATGCAAAAGTATAAAAAATATCAATAATTGCAAAATTTTATTAGAAAAAAGTGATAATAACCCACACTGACAATCTAACACAACAGAAGGCGGTCTATAATGTAGAGAGCCGACAACAAGAAAAATGGAAACAAAGAGAGGAGGTTAGACCCATCTAACCTCCTCATTTTCATTATGCCAAGCGCTATTTTTACTGCTCGCTATTATCCTTACCTGCAAGAGCGCTAAAGAGCCAACCCAAACCGCAAGCAACGATAGGCGAAAACCATAAACCTGTGAGGTCTATATCAAAGATGTAAAACAAAGCTACATCCAAGACGGCAAATACATAGCACAAGATTGATAATACGTTCAACATAATTGTAATGGGTTAAAGTTAATAGGATTGTTTACGTAAGAGCGAAGTTAATAAAAATTTCCCATTATTGTTACAAAAGTAGATTTTTTTACGCAATCAACCTCATGTTCAGATGCTACCTCCCCCAATTTTCACGGTCGAGCGAACGGTAGCCTATAGCCTCGGAGATATGCTGCGGTGCGATATTCTCCACACCCTCAAGGTCTGCAATCGTGCGTGCCACCTTGATAATACGGTCGTAGGCGCGTGCCGAAAGGTTGAGGTGATTCATGGCGCGCTCCAACAGCTCCGAACACTGCCTGTCGAGCAGCGCAAACTTACGCAGCATGGCGCTATTCATCATGGCATTGGAGTGTATGTCGAGTCCTGCAAAGCGGCGCAGCTGTATCTCACGCGCAGCAATAACACGCTTACGCACCTCGGCACTCGTCTCCGCAGGGCGCTCGTCAGCCATCTCGCTAATCGACACGGGCACAACCTCTATGTGTATGTCGATGCGATCCATCAGCGGGCCCGAGATATGTGCCATATAGCGGTGTACGGCAGCGGCCGAACATGTACACTCCTTCGTTGGGTGGTTATAGAAGCCGCAGGGGCAGGGGTTCATCGAGGCTATAAGCGTGAAGTTGGCGGGATAGTCCACCGAGTACTTCGCGCGTGATATAGATATATGTCTATCCTCTAATGGCTGGCGTAGCACCTCGAGCACATTACGCCCGAACTCAGGCATCTCGTCCAAAAAGAGGACACCGTTATTGGCCAGCGACACCTCGCCGGGCTGTGGCGACTGGCCGCCACCGATGAGTGCCACCTGCGACGTAAGGTGGTGGGGCGCACGAAATGGACGCTCGTAGATAAGGCCGCGATGTGCTCCTATCTTACCTGCCACGGAGTGTATCTTCGTGGTCTCCAGGGCCTCCTCCATTGTCATCGGAGGCATGATTGTGGGCATGCGACGCGCAAGCATCGTCTTACCCGAGCCTGGGGCACCCACCATGATGACATTGTGGCCACCCGCCGCGGCTATCTCCAATGCACGCTTTACGTATAGCTGTCCGCGCACATCGCTAAAATCTTCGGCATACTCCGCCCTATCACTCTCCTTGTCGCTATATACGGTATGCTCCGCGGGGGTGTAGGGCATGCGCCCTGCAAGTATCTCGCAAAGCTCCAGCAGTGTGCCTATACCCACTGTTTCAACCCCCTCGACAACAGCGCCCTCCGAGACATTCTCCTCGGGCATAAAGACGCGCTTAATGCCCTTGTCGCGAGCCATTGCCACCAGAGGCAAGACTCCCTTTACGGGGCGGAGACGACCATTTAGCGAGAGCTCGCCGATAAACATCGAGTCGGCAAGCATGTCGGTTGTAAGTTGCTCAGTAGCAGCAAGAATACCTATGGCTATGGGTAGGTCATACTGCGAGCCCTCCTTGCGCAGGTCGGCAGGGGCGAGGTTGACAACAGTCTTCTTCGCCTGGAGCTTATAGCCCGAATTTTCGAAGGCCGCTTGTATGCGCTCCTGGCTCTCCTTGATGGTGTTGTCTGGTAGTCCCACGATAAAGAGACCAATACCTCCCGCGGCAACATTTACCTCGGCCGTCACCTCCACAGCCTCAATGCCTGAAATTGCTCCCGTATGTACCCTTACAAACATAACTACTCAAAGGTATGAACGTTATATAATTAGGTCGTCTAACTAAAATGGTGCGTCGTCGTTGTTGCGACGTGCAGGTGCCGAGGGCTGAATATCAAACTCATTAGGGATACCTCCCGACATACCGCCAGGTGCTATACCCATAGGTGGGAAGTTACCGCTCGAGGCTATGTCGTTGTAACTCTCCTCGTTAGAGTAGCCGTAGCTCTGTCCGCCACCACCCTGCGATACGATGGCTGCAACCGAGGCATCGGCATCGGCAAACTTAGCCTGCTCCTTGATAAAGCGTAGTGGCACGTCTGTAACCTCGCCGTTACGGTGCTTGGCAATGATAATCTCGGCCATACCCGCCGTGGGCATATTGTTCTCGTCGGTCGTAAGTCCGTAGTACTCAGGACGGTGGATAAAGGCAACAACGTCAGCATCCTGCTCGATAGCTCCCGACTCACGAAGGTCCGAGAGCTGTGGGCGCTTCGAGCCACCACGGTTCTCAACGTTACGGCTAAGCTGCGACAGTGCGATAATAGGCACGTTTAGCTCCTTGGCGATGGCCTTGAGCGTACGCGAGATGAGCGACACCTCCTGCTCACGGTTACCGCGTGTCTCGGGCGAGGCTGCGGTCATAAGCTGCAGGTAGTCGATGATGATGAGCTGTATGTCATACTGCGTCTTTAGGCGGCGTGCCTTCGAGCGAAACTCGTAGACCGAGAGTGCTGGCGTGTCGTCGATATATAGTGGTGAGCGACCAAGCTCCACGGTCTGCTTCTCGAGGTGTGTCCACTGCGCTGGAGTGAGGTTACCCGTACGCAAGTCCTTGGAATTGAGCTGGGTCTCGGCAACGATAAGTCGGTTCATAAGCTGCACCGACGACATCTCAAGCGAGAAGAAGGCAACGGGGGTCTTAAGCTCTACGGCCATGTTACGCGCCATGGTAAGCACGAAGGCGGTCTTACCCATTGAGGGACGTGCCGCGATGATGATAAGGTCGGATGGCTGCCAGCCGAGGGTTACGGCATCGATGTCGGTAAATCCCGAGCGCACACCATTGTACTCACCCGCCGTCTTTGACGCCTCCTCAATCTGTGCCATCGCCTTGCGCAGGATGTCCTGTGCCGACTGCACGGAGCGCTTAACGTTACCCTCCGACACCTTGAATATCTCCTGCTCGGCAAAGCCTATAAGCTCCGTGACATCTACCTCATCGTCGTAGGAGCGGCGCTCAATCTCTGTGGCTGAGCGTATTAGCTCACGCTGTACGTACTTCTGAGCGATAATCTTAGCGTGGAACTCGATGTGTGCTGCCGATGCCACCTTCTGCGTAAGCTCGGCAAGGTATGCTGCGCCACCCACCTGCTGAAGCTCCTTCTGAGCCTTAAGGCGCTCAGTGACGGTGTAGAGGTCGACAGCCTTCATCTCAAACGAGAGTGCCTGGATGGCCTTAAAGATTGTGCGGTGCTCCTCGAGGTAGAAGGTCTCGGGGCGAACATACTCCTGCACATCGACAATAGCATCCTTCTCGAGCATCAGCGCGCCCAATACGGCCTGCTCCAATTCTATAGCCTGAGGTGGCACAGTGCCCTCAATACCAGTGAGTTTCTCGAATGCCTCCTTGTTATTTTTCGAATAGTTGTTATACTGCTTTGCCATAAGTCGTGGTTTATCGAAGCACAAATTTAGGCATTTTTACCCGAACGACAAACACTTATATTATAGAAGTTGTTACAAGTTGTTGTGGGGTTATTAACAGGCGATTGTTAATAATGGGTACAAATACCGATTTTCGCCCGCCGAACAATAGTCAATCCTATGGATTGTGCATTTTTCATGAATTATTTCTATCTTTGCAAGGTAATTAATGCCTAAAGAGCTTATTAAGACAGAGTTTTACATAGCACGACGATTGTCCAGCAGGCGCGATGGCGCCAAGGCGGGGGTTATGGAGCGGGTGGCGACCATTGCCACAGCCGTGAGCCTTGCCGTAGTCATCATCACCCTCTCGGTTGTTGTCGGCTTCAAGGAGGAGCTTAACAGCAAAATCTCGGGAACGGTGAGCGATGTGGTCATCACCGAGAGCTCTCTGTCGCGCGAAGGACTAAAGCGTAGCGATGCCATAGAGTCGCTGTTTGAGAATAAACCCATCGAACGCTACTCGGTATATCGTGCCAAGGAGGGAGTATTCAAAAACGATGATAACATCGTGGGCATCATGCTTAAGGGTATCGACTCGCTCTACGTGCTCGACTTCTACCGCGACTGTCTCACGGCGGGTGAGCTGCCACGCCTAAACGGTGTGCCCCGCTCGAAAGATATACTCATAAGCGAGCGCACAGCACGCAAGATGGATGTGGGCGTAGGCGACCGTGTGGAGATGGTCTTTATCGACGCTGACGGCACGGTGCTACGTGACAGGTTCGAGGTATCGGGCACCTACTCCACAGGTGTCGACAACGTAGATAACGCCTTTGCTCTTACCGACATACGCAACGTGGCACGCCTATACGAGGGTGACAACGAGCGTATCTCCGGCTACGAGGTATGGCTAAAGGATGGCGCTAACCGCAGGGCTGTCGCCGAAGAGCTCAACGATGAGCTTTTAGCCTACTACTTAGAGGGTGGCGTCTTGACGGATGCCACGGCCATCGACGACATCTATGCCGATGTCTTTAGCTGGTTGGCTACGCACGACGTGAATGCCGTGGTTATCGTCGTTATCATGATTGTCGTGGCGCTGCTAAACATGACAACGGCCCTCTTAATCATAGTCTTTGAGCGTAAGCGCATGATTGGTGAGCTTAGGGCCATCGGCATGAAGCGTCGCTCAATTGTGGAGGTTTTCCTATACCGCGCACTTTTTATTGTGGGCCGTGGCGTAGTGTGGGGAACCCTCCTGGGCATTGCTATAGCCATTGTGCAGCACTACTACCACATCATGCCCCTGCCAGCCGAAGATTATATGCTCGATGCTGTGCCCGCCTCACTAACCTGGGGTTGGTGGGCCATAGCCATCGTGGCAACCATAGTTATAACACTAATAGTCATGCTATTACCCGCATCGTTCTCGGCGCGTATATCCCCCTCCGAGACTATGCGCTACGAATAAAATTCTACAAGATATGAAGCCGTATAACGAGGAGCAGACAAAGAAGGAGCAGGTCGAGGAGATGTTCGACAACATAGCTCCGAACTACGATAAACTGAACCACATCATGTCGTTCAATCTCGACCGCATGTGGCGCCGTAAGGTTATGCGCATTGTGCGTCGCTCGAAGGCCCTCAAAATTATGGATGTAGCCACAGGCACTGGCGACCTTGCCATCACGTTGGCGAAGCGCATCGAGCGTACACAGATTTTAGGCGTCGACCTCTCTGAGGAGATGCTCAGCGTAGCACGCCAGAAGATTCAAAAGCAGGGCCTCGAGGAGCGAATCATGCTCGAAAAGGGCGATGCCGAATCACTCGACATGGTCGAGTCGGGCACCATCGACGCCGTAACCGTAGCCTTTGGCGTGCGTAACTTCGAGAACTTGGAGCGTGGCCTCGGTGAGATATACCGCACGTTACGCGAGGGTGGCAAGTTAGTGGTACTGGAGCTATCGGTGCCCCGCAATAGGTTTATTCGCTGGTTCTACGCGCAGTACTCACACCGCATTCTGCCAAGAATTGGCGCCATGATATCGAAGGATAAGCGTGCCTACATCTATCTGCCTGAGTCGATAGATGAGTTTCCCTCACCTGAGCGCTTCTGCGAGATATTGCAGAGCGTAGGTTTCCAGCGCGTGAAGCGTCGCAGCCAGAGCTTTGGCGTGGCTCACATATACGAAGCTGTTAAGTAGCAACGTTATAAGCACATGAGGTCGCTTAGGAAGTTTTTATTGATACTTGTTGCCGTTGTGGCATGGTGTGGCGCTGCGGAGGCTCGTGAGCCCCTGGCCGAGCGCATAATGTCCAAGGTGCACTTCGAGCGCGTGGTGGACGTCACGCACCTCTCGACCTCGGGCATGAACCTCTACTTAGAGATTGAGAACGAGACGGGACATAGGCTTGTCTTTAGCGAGGCAGAGGTCGACATTCTGTCGCGTGGCGAGGTTATAGCCACCATCTCGCTACGTGATAAGGTGGTGCTTAAGCGTCGCTCGACAACCACGATACTCATCCCGCTACGCTTTAAGTCGCGCAGCTCGCTTGCCCTGACACGACTGATAACACGACTACTATCATTCGATGTCGACCTCTCCATAGATTACCGCATAAGGGGTGGCATAGGTCCATTTAGGCAGACCTTCGAGCAGAGTGACATCAAGGCATCGGAGCTTTTCGCGAGCTTAGAGGTGTCGGAGATGATATTACAACAGATTGAAGAATATATAAAATAGATATATAGCTATGAGAGAGTTATTTAGCATTATCGCCTTAGTGTGTTTTACCACTCTTATTAGTGCCGAGTGCTCGGCACAGAACATCAGAGCCAAGCGTAGCGCTCTTGCAGAGCAGACTATGGATGGTACCATGGTTCGCGTGATTGAGTCATCATCGGTGGGTAGCGCCGTTGATAGAGTCGAGGCAAAGCCCCGTGCAAAAGAGATAGATGGTTACCGCGTAGTAATCTTCTCGGACAACAGCCAATATGCTGGCGATAAGGCAGATATGGTATACCGTACGTTTACCAAGAACTACCCTCATATCAACGCCTACATTGTATTCGAGAGCCCCTATTTTAAGGTGTCGGTTGGCGACTGTCTATCGCTCGAGGAGGCGAGTCATCTGATGTCGCTATTGGGCAACGACTACCCCGAAATGTTCCCCAAGCGCGAGAAGATTAAATATACGGAATTGGCCAATACACGTGCCGATAGGCGCGAGGTACCAGACAGTATTCACAAGCAATAAGCTGTTTTTTGGACGAAAAAGTTGTATAATTGTCTCTAATTATATACTTTTGCTGTGTTAAAACAATTTATAACTATTAAAAAGACCAAAATTATGAAGAAGGTATTTGCTTTTGCAGCTTTGTTTGCTGCTGTAATGATGGCATCATGTGGTGGTCAGCAGAAGGCTGAGGAGAAGACTGAGGAGGCTGCTGCTGTTGAGTGCACTGAGGCATGTGCTGAGGAGTGCTGCGGCGAGTGCACTGAGGAGTGCTGCGGTGAGTGCGAGGCTGAGTGCGCTGAGGAGTGCTGCGGCGAGTGCGCTGAGGCTGAGTGCGCTGAGGCTGAGTGCGCTGAGGTTGAGTGCGCAGAGGTTGAGTGCGTTGAGGAGTAATCCTACCACACATCGACATTTGGAGCTATCTCTTGCGAGGTAGCTCTTTTTTTATGTAAGTTTCGAGCTAAGGGTTGTTGCGTTACTAAAAAAATAAGTATCTTTGTATCAAAGAATATAAATATAATATACGTAGTAAGATGTCGATAATTAGACTAACTAAGGAGTTTACGTTCGAGGCTGCCCACATGTTGGAGGGCTACGATGGCCTCTGCCGTGAGATTCATGGCCACTCATACCGTCTGTTTGTCACCATAAAGGGCGAGCCCGTCACCGACCCCAACTCACCAAAGATGGGCATGGTTATGGACTTCGGTCTGCTTAAGCGCATTGTCAACGAGCAGATTGTAAGCCGCCTCGACCACTCGTTCATGATGCGCAATACGCCCATGGCCGAGGAGGTGTGTGAGCGACTGGGCTACACCTTCGAAAAGGTGGTACTCACCGACTATCAGCCCACGTGCGAAAACATGCTCGCAGACTTTGCCGAGCGACTCTTAGGGGCTCTACCCGAGGAGGTTGAGCTCTACTCGCTACGTCTGCACGAGACAGCTACGTCGTTTGCCGAGTGGTACGCAGCAGATAACTTCTAAACCAATAACCTAAAGTCTCCTACCATGGCAAAGCGACTATTCATTGTGGATGCCTATGCGCTAATCTACCGCTACTACTACGCCTTTATGGGTCGTCCCATGCGCAATCGCGATGGACTTAACACCTCGGTAGTCTTCGGTTTCACGAAATTCTTGCGCGACCTACTCAAGCGCGAGAAGCCCGACCTTATAGGTGTAGCATTCGACCCCCATGGAGGTAGTTTCCGTCGCGAGATATTCCCAGAATACAAGGCCAACCGCCCACCTACGCCCGAGGATATTAAAATCTCTGTACCCTACGTAAAGCGTCTGTTGGAGGCGATGTGCATACCCATTTTGGAGGTGCCAGGCTTCGAGGCAGACGATGTTGTTGGCACGTTGGCCAAGCAGGGTGCAAAGCGCGGATATAGCGTCTATATGGTTACGCCAGATAAGGACTACAGCCAGCTTGTCGACGACAGCTGCGTGGTCTACTACCCTAAGGGTGACGAGATTAAGATTATCGACAAGGCAGCTATCGAGGAGAAGTATGGCTTCGATGATCCTGTGCTTGTGCGCGACATCCTTGCCCTGTGGGGTGATGCCTCGGATAATATCCCAGGTGTGCCAGGCATCGGCGAGAAGGGCGCTGCAAAGCTCGTAAGAGAGTGGGGCACGGTGGAGAATATCCTGGCAAATACCGATAAGATTGGTGGCAAGACAGGTAAAAACATTGCTGAGTGGGGCGACAAACTACGTCTTGCTAAGGAGCTGACGACCATACGTTTAGATGCACCCATAGAGTTCGACGAGGCCTCATTAACGATGTGCTGCCCAAACTATACAGAGCTACGGGCACTGTATGCCGAGTTGAACTTCACCTCGTTCCTACGCGACTTGGAGAATATGGCCCCCGCAGAGCCTACACCCTCCGCACCGCAGCAGGCCCCGCAAACACAGCTACAGGAGGTGGCTCGACAAAAGGCCGAGGCCAAGCGCCGCGCTAAGCTCGAGGGTCAGGGCGACCTCTTTGCCATGTTCGATGCTGCCCCCATAGTTGAAACTCCCACAGTAGAGCCAGCAGAGGAGGAGCCTACAATCGAGGGCTTTGCCACGGTGGCCAACACCAAGCACGACTACCAAATAATTAAGGACGGAGAGGAGCTTCGCAAGGTGGTAGACTATCTCGCTGGTTTCGAGGAGTTTTGCTTCGACACTGAGACCACAGGCGTGGACCCCATCACCAGCAACATTGTGGGCATGTCGTTTGCTGCCGAGCCATTTAAGGCGTTGTACCTACCCTTCAACGTTGCAAACAGCGAGGCATACGTAGATATTCTGCGCCCTCTCTTTGCGAACGAAGCTATATCTAAAATAGGTCAGAACATAAAGTTCGACATGTTGGTGCTCCGCAAGCTCGGCATCGAGGTACGAGGCCGTAAGATTGACACCATGCTCCTGCACTATCTGCTCGACGCGGAGTCACGCCACGGCATGGACTTCCTTGCTGAGCGTTACCTCAACTACTCGCCTATAGCCATAGAGACGCTTATAGGTAGCGGTGCCAAGAAGCTGACGATGGATATGGTTAACGTTGAGCGCGTTGCGGAATATGCCGCAGAGGATGCCGACGTCACACTACGCCTAAAGCATCTGCTGTATAAGGAGGTTGAAAAGGAGTCTATGTTGGAGCTATATCACACCATCGAGGAGCCTATGATTGAGGTGCTGGCAGCTATGGAGTGGGAGGGTGTCACCATCGACAGCGACGCCCTGGCACACTATGCCGTAGAGCTCCGCGAGAAGCTGCAACAACTTGAGGATGAGGTGCGTACCATGGCTGATGAGCCGACGCTAAACATCAACTCGTCGCGCCAGTTGGGCGAGGTGCTCTTTGCGAAGCTACGCATTGCAGCGAAGCCCAAGATGACCAAGACAAAGCAGTTCTCGACAGATGAGGAGTATCTGCAAGGCTTCGCCCACGACTTCCCCATCGTTAGCAAGATATTGGAGTATCGTGGCGTGAAGAAACTTCTTTCTACCTATGTTGAGGCGCTCCCCGAGTTGGTTAATCCTGCCACAGGAAGAATACACACCTCATATAATCAGGCTGTTACGGCTACGGGACGACTCTCATCTACCAATCCCAACTTGCAGAATATCCCCATCCGCGACGCTTTGGGCAAGCCCATCCGTGCCGCCTTTACCGCCTCGGACAGCGCCCACACTCTTGTTGCTGCCGACTACTCGCAGATAGAGCTACGCCTTATGGCTCATCTGAGTGGCGATGAGGCTCTTATCGAGGCATTCAAGCACGGCGAGGACATACATGCCGCCACGGCAGCACGCCTCTATCATAAGAGTGTGGAGGAGGTAACATCGGACGAGCGCCGTAGTGCCAAGACTGCCAACTTTGGCATCATCTATGGTATATCGGCATTTGGATTGGCACAGCGCCTCGACATCCCCAACCGCGAGGCTAAGACCCTCATAGACAACTACTTCGCCACGTACGAGGGCGTCAAACGATATATGGACGACGTGGTTGCCAAGGCCACTAACGATGGCTATGTCGAGACAATGTTTGGCCGTAGACGCATGCTCAGAGACATCACCTCGTCGAACCGCACAGTACGCGGTCTGGCGGAGCGCAATGCCATAAATGCCCCCATTCAGGGCTCGGCGGCAGACATCATGAAGTTGGCGATGGTGGAGATATACCGCCGCTTCGAGGCTGAGGGCATACGCTCGAAGATGATTATGCAGGTGCACGATGAGGTTGTCATCGACACACTCAACGAGGAGCTTGCGAGCGTAAAGCGCATAGTAAAGGAGGCTATGGAGAGCGTAGCAACGCTCCGCGTAGAGCTTATTGCCGAGGTAAATAGCGCCGCAAACTGGCTCGAGGCTCATTAACTTCGGGTGATTCACCCTCACATTTGGGTGATTCACCTCGTATTATTGACTCTTCGCGGAGTTTTTTGCGCGGTTTTAAATAAAACTAGCTACCTTTGTAATAGAGTAAAGCGTAGCTTCGTTATTTATACGACATGAGAGTATTAACTAATAAAACAATATAACCATGAAAAGATCACTTCTAATACTGCCACTCGCCATGATAGCAGTCGTGCTCACAGGCTGTACGGCGATGATGAATTCTGCCTACTACGGGAGCGATCTCTATAGGACAAACAATCGTGCTGAGGTAGCAGTACAACTTAAGGCCCAGGCTGAGGCTGAGCGCCTTGAGGCCGAGGCTCGTCAGGCACAGTGGGAGGCACGTCTGGCTGAGGCAAATGCAGCAGCTGCCGAGGCCGAGTACTACGCGTCGCTGAGCCAGGAGCCCAACTATGTGAATATCGTTGCCGACGACTACCAGAGCGCCTATGCTCGTCGCCTCTATGGCTTCCAGTCACCTACCTACAACCTGCCTTCGAGCTACTACGACATGTACGTGAGTGGCGCGGCATACTACGCCTCGGCGTACGACCCCGCCTACTACAACGTGATGGTCTCGGGCAATCAGGTATGGGTTGAGCCTAAGTATATCACCTCGATGTTCGGCTCGTGGGGCGCTACCAACGTCACCTTCGGCTTCTACTCGTCGCCATGGAACTACGGCTGGAGCTACCGCGTCGATCCCTTCTACTACTCATGGTGGGGCTATCCTCGCTACTCGTGGTACGACTGGAACTGGAACATCTGCTATAACCCACACCACTACGACTGGTACTGGTACAATTGCTACGACCCATATTATGGGCACCATCACCACTATTATGGTCACAACCACCATCACCACTACCCAGGTTATCGTCCAGCAGTGCCACCACCACCAGCGCACCGCCCAGGTCATGGTCCAGGCTATGGCGACAACCATAACCGTCCCGACTATCGTCCCGGACACAACCACACCACAGGTACAGGTGCTTCGAGTGGTCCTGGTAACCTAAATGGTCGTCGTGAGGATACATCGTCACGCTACACGTCGCCCACATCGAACCGCAACTACGGCGGTGGTCGCAACAACTCGGGCTCTACATCGCAGGGCTTCAACAGCGCCACTGTTCGCCCAGGCAACGGCTCGACCACAACGAACACGGGAAATAGCAACCCACGCAACAACGCAATCTCTACGAACACTCGCGTAGATAGCTCACTATCAGTTAGTGGTAGCAATAGCGGTAGTAGTAGCAGCAGTAGCAACAACAGCAACTTCCGCCCAGGCAATAGCTCGAACAACACACGCAACAATACCACTACGGTGAATAATGGCGTTGGCAACGTGGTGAACAACCGTGGAAATGTTAGCTCGGGAAGCTCTACCACCTCTAACAAGAACAGCAACTTCCGCCAGGGCTCGTCAAGTAGCGGCACACGCAGCAACACGACGGTAAACAGCTCGTCAAGTTCGTCGTCGAACAAGAGCGGCTCGAACTACCGTTCATCATCAAGCTCGTCGTCGAATAGAAATGGCTCAAGCTACCGTTCATCATCGAGCTCATCGTCGAACCGCAGCTCATCGTCATCGAGCAACTACCGCTCAAGCTCGTCGTCGAGTCGTTCATCGAGCTCATCAAGCGCTACTATCTCGTCGTCGCGCAGTAGCTCTTCAAGCTCGGGTTCATTCCGCAGCGGCAGCTCATCGAGTGGTGGTAGCCGCAGCAGTGGCGGTGGCCGCAGATAGCATAAAACCAAAGGGAGCATGCCCTCAATATGCGGCATGCTCCTTGTTTGTTACTTAAGCAACCTTTAAAACTCTCGACTATGAAACGACTTTTTACCATATTGAGCCTCGCGGCACTCACACTCGTTGCCACACCTCGCGCCTCGGCACAGGACTTCGGTGGCACAACGTTCAACAACGACGTTCTCACGTTTAGCGACCTATATAACCTATCGTTCACGGCGCACAACTACGGTACGGCGCGCTCCATGGCTATGGGTAATGCCTTTACGGCCTTGGGTGCCGACCTCACCTCGGCTACACTCAACCCCGCGGGTATAGGCATGTACGTCGACAGCGACATCAGCTTCTCGCCCATGATGCAGTTCACGAAGATGAAGACCGCCAATAGCGAGCCCTTCTATGGCGATGGCCCCACCCGCAACCAGCCATTCTCGGACCACACCGAGCGCTTCGGTCTCTCGAGCGCCGGTGGTGTCTTTACGGTATATCGTGGCACGGGAGCTCTCACCAACTTCAACTTGGGCGTAGTATATAACCGTATCGCCGACTTCAACTACAACTCGCTCAGCGCCTCTATCGCAAACCCCGCACACGAATCTATGGCCAACTTCCTCTGCACACTATCTAATACAGATAACCTCCAGATTAACGACGATGGCCGCATGCCCTTTGGTGACGACCCATACTACTGGGGCTCGGTACTGGCATATAAGAACTATATCACGAATAAGGATGACCAGGGCTGGTATATCGACCGCATATCACCCGATGCTGAAATAGACCAGTTCTCAGCCACCGAGGTGCGTGGCTCTATTGGCGAGTATGACATCACATTTGGTATGAACTTCGCGGATATCGTCTACTTTGGTGCATCGCTTGGCATCCAGAGTCTATCGTATAAGCGTAGCGTCTTCTACGGCGAAAACTACGTCTATCCCGACGGCAACTACCCCTCGGGCGAGGAGATGCCCTATCAGCTCGACTATATGAACTACGTGCAGCGCACACGCCTCTCGGGTACGGGTATTAATCTTAAGCTCGGCATTACACTACGTCCAGTAGCATGGTGGCGCATTGGTGTCGCCTACCACACCCCAACGTACTATAACACATCGTTGCGTTATAGTGCCGACATGTGGGCAGAGTCGTATAGCGCGGGCACTAACCCCGATGGCTTCGATGTGGACAACAACGGCTATATCTACACCAACGAAATGTCGCCCATCTGGGAGGATGAGGGCCCAAATAGCTGGAAGTTCCGCTCACCCTCACGCCTATTGCTCGGCACAGCCTTTACGCTTGGCAATAGGGTTATTGTCTCGGCAGACTACGAGCGTAGCTGGTATCAGTCTACACGCCTGCAGGAGTCGCCCATCTGGGGACTGGACTATACCGACATCAACAAGCAGGTATTCAAGGGTAGCAACACTGTACGCGTGGGTGCTGAGGCCTACATTTTGCCCTTCATGGCACTTCGTGCGGGCTACATCTGGAGCGGCTCAACACTGCGCAAGGGCTTCGAGGAGATTGTAGCTACGCGCCGCATGCCCCAGCAGCAGAGCTTCATTACAGCAGGTCTCGGCTTCAGGTTTGGTCCTACGGTATACCTCGACCTCGCATACCAGTATAACCGCACCCACTACACTGGTCACCAGACGTTCTACTATACCGACTATAGCGTGCCAGAGAACAGCTTTGGCAGCCGCATATTCGATGATACGCTCGATAGACACATTGCCGTTGTAACCCTCGGCTTCCGCTTCTAAGCGAGCGTGTAACAGAGTGCAACGCTCGGCAAAAGAGATGCGAATAGGCTGTGCGCTTCAGTACAGCCTATTCGCATTTACATTTTTTAGCGGCAGCAGATGCTGCCTTTTCACAACAAAAAGATGAAGGGGGACGTCTTCACAGATAGTCCCCCTTCGAGTTAGTTAGGTTAATGAGAATTAGAGTCGATGGGCTAAATTGGTGTGTCCATGAGAATTATTCGAGATGTGTGCCCACTGACTCCTGTTTGCAATAGCAAAGTTAAAAATAATTTTTGGAATAATCTTATAATCCGCTAAGAATAAAAAGTTTATGCGGAAAGTTCAAGAACGAGGTAATGAGTTGGCAACTGTTCTGATTTCTACATACTTGCGTGATTTGCATTGATGTACAACTCATCTTGGAACAAAG
>JAGATC010000005.1 GCA_017621455.1 Alistipes sp.
AAAGCCCTCGCAATGACGGGACTCCTATGGATGACGTTCCCGCAACACATCCCGATACTCCACACTATGCGGGTATACAAAAGTATACCCACAACATCCTATAGCCACACCCATACAATGTGGGTATTATTTTTAATACCCACATAGGGGTGGGGACTCGGAGGGGGGGGGTGTGGGCGTCATCCCGAGGAGCAAAGCAACGTGGGGATCTCTTTAGATTGCCACGAGTCGTGCCGACGCTCGCAATGACGAGATGAGATTGCCGCGGGCAAAGCCCTCGCAATGACGCACAATAAAAAGCTCCTTGCAACCGTAGTCGCATGGAGCAATTGGAGAGGAGTTTTCAATATGTTTACCAACACCTCGTCACATGAAACCTAACATACTTAAAGGTTCTCATATTACCTCGAAAGGATGGCTGTGGTTTGTTTAATGAGGACATCCATCCACCTTAAGCTATGGCAAACAGACTACGCGGAAGCCGTTGTTGTTGTTACGATTCGAAGGATTGTTGTTGTTACGATTGGTAACACGACAGTTCGACTCGTTGTTGTTCCAACTACCGCCACGAAGCACCTGTTTTCCTTAACCACTTGCCAAAATTGCACGCTTATATAGCATATTTTGTCGTAAATTTCGCGTATAGGCCTTTTGCACAAAGGCCAATAGTGGTATGATATGTTGCAAATACTCTTGTTCACTCCACTGACCACTTGCTCGACATTGCTCACATTCTATAAATCTACGACAGAATCGCAACTTACTACGCCTATTAATCAATAGTTTATTACCGAATAAACGATATCCGAGAAACGATACGCCCATATTTTCTTTCACAATCTGAGGAGTTTTTATATGCAAACGGAGGTTATTAGAGATATAACCATCCACTTCTACCACATAGGCTTTTACTTGTTCGCGCGATGTACCCAAAAGCAGCATATCATCCATATAACGCACATACACTGGTACACGCAACTTCTCTTTGACAAAGTGATCCAACGACGAAAGGTAGTAGTTTGCGAAATACTGACTTGTAAGATTTCCTATAGGGATTCCTTTACCTGGTTCTGTATGATATGAGTCTATAATTGAATCCAGTAAAGATAGCAGTTGATTATCCTTAAACAATCTACGGAGTTTCTCTTTCAATACGGAGTGATCTATTGAGTCGAAGTACTTTCTTATATCCAATTTTGCGACATAGGGATAACGTTTCATTGCGCTACGAGCGCGGTCAATTGCTGCATATATTCCTTTACCATCACGCGTTGCATATGTATCATAGATTAGATGGCGCTCGAAATAGGGTTTACACACGTTCATTATTGCATGATGTAGCACTCGTTCATTGAATGATGCGGCACAAATTGTTCTACGTTTAGGGTCTCTGATTTCGAAGTATGTATAATCACCTACCTCAACCATACCATTGAGCAATTCTTCGCGCAGTTTAAGGATATTGTCGTTTAGATTATTACCGTAAGCGACGACACTACTCTTTTGTGATTTACCTCTTCGTGCATTGTAATATGCCGCCATCAGATTGTCTATACTGGCAATTTGTGGCAATAAATACCCTACTCGCTTCACTGATAGGACTCTTTATATCTTTCGCAGATTAATTTACCATACTTTTCTATACGTTTCGCACCTATTCCTGACACCTTTTGTATAAGTGCGACTTCCAAGGATGGCATCTGAGCTAATTGAGCTAATTCGTAGTCTGTAAATACAGCATATGCAGGTACAGCATCATCGTTAGCGAGTTGTTTACGCAAAGCCCTCAGACGAGTAAATTTCTCGAAGTCTTCAGCACTAAGCACATTCTTATAGTCGATTTTCTCTCGTTGCTCGGGCTGCTGGCTCTGCGTCGACTGAATATATGTTATGAATATTGACCAATGCCCAACGTTGTCAGAAGAGGTATAGAATTGCTTATCAATGTCTAACACCTTATTACCCCGTATAAACTTATTTATTACCTCTAAGTCGTCAGATGATGCGCCCGAGATAATGTCAAATATCTTAATCTGCATATTTTTTTCGCCGATTTTATCTTTTTGCAGCCCTTGAATTTGGGCTGCTTTCTGATAAAATCGGACTCTTTTTAGCTTAAGGTGAATGAATTATCCTTTTAAACTATGGCAAACAGACTACGCGGAAGCCGAGGCCGTAGTAACGATACGAAGGATTGTAGTAGTCACGATAGGGAACACGACAGCGCGACCCGCCGTTGAGCCAACTACCGCCACGAAGCACCTGCGAATCTCCGCTACTTGGACCCGTAGGGTTAGTCTGGCTACTACTGCTGTATGAACGGTAGTAATCCAAACACCACTCCCATAAATTACCACTCATATCATATAGCCCTAACTGATTAGGACTCTTGCGACCTACTGGATTGGTGCTATTGCCACTATTACCATCATACCACGCAACAGAACCGATGCTATTACTGCCACTATAGGTATAATTATCTCTAACTCCATCGCGACCACCGCGCGCAGCATACTCCCATTGTGCCTCTGTAGGCAGTGTGTAAGTTCTTCCTGTTCTTTCACTTAAGCGGCGACAGAACTCCTTGGCCTCATCGTAGTTCACATAATACATCGGATAATTTGAACCCTCTCCATATAATGAGGAATACCCAGCCTTATCTCGCTGTTGACGAATGTCTGTTCCCATTACCGACTCCCACTGCGCCTGTGTTACCTCTGTAGCTCCGATCCAATAGCCAGCCAACGTAACGCGGTGAACAGGACGCTCATCATCATAGCCACTATTAGAGCCCATATCAAAACTACCACCTTCAACCCATACCATAGACATATCAACACCGTAGGCTGTCTCTGTATAATCTGTATAATTAGTTAGCTCGGGATAATTAGTTGGCTCGGGCTCGTCGCCACCAGACATCATATAGCCCACAAAGCCACCAACAGCAATAAGGAGCAGTAGCAGCCATAACCACAACTTACTACGCTTCTTGGGAGTAGTGGGTGTAGGAGTAGGCTTGGGTTGCTCTGCCTTGCGTGGTTCAACCTTGGGTTGCTCCTTTACGGGTGGCGTGATTATAGTATCCTCGCTCGGTGGTGTGAGAGGCTGCTGTGGGGGCAATATCGTAGCCTCACCATCGCCATCCAACAGCGCAAGAAACTCCTTGACAGAGTGGGGACGGCGTCGGCGCTGCACCTCCATAGAGCGCTCGATGGCATTGCGAACACCCGACGACAGGTGGGCAGGTAACGCGGGGATGCCACTATCAACAATAACGGCGGCCTGGGGTGGCACGTTGCCCGTAACGAGATAGTACAACGCAGCACCTAACGAGTAGATGTCGGTCTCGGGAGAGAACTCCTGGACACCACCCTGCTTATACTGCTCCATAGGGGCATAGCCAGCACTGATGCCCAGGGGCGTAGAGCTGGTCTGATTGCCCTCGGCATCGTACTGCTTCGAGAGGCCGAAGTCAATCAATATGGCGCGATTATCCTCCTTGCGAAGCATAACATTCGCGGGCTTGATGTCGAGGTGCATAATCCTACGCTGGTGGATATAGTCAAGAGCTGAGGCAACAGCGCGGATATACTCGACAGCATCCTTCTCGGCAAGTGGACCACATCGCCTAACCACATCGCCGAGCGACTCACCCTCGATATACTCCATAACATAGTATGCCGTATTGTTCTCCACAAAGACATCGTGGATATGGATGATATTCGGATGGTCGAGACGAGCGATGGTCTTAGCCTCCTTGATAAACTTCTCCTTGAAGCGTCCCATAATCTCGGCACTGCCATTGGAGCCAAGCGACACATTGCGCGAGTCGTCATCGCGGTTGTAATACTCCTTGGGGAAGAACTCCTTGATGCAGACATTGCGTCCGGCAAGCTCGTGTTCCGCGAGGTAGGTGATGCCGAAGCCTCCATTGCCGAGAGTCTTGATAATGCGATATTTATCGCCCTGCAGATAGGTTCCTGATTGTAGCTGCATAGTGTTGGGTGTTACATTGTAGGGATAATCAATCTTACAAATGTAGCAATAATTTTTGAATAGTACACAATGTTTGTCCCGATTTCTGGGTCGAAAATATTATTTTACAATAAAATGCACGTGGTTTGAAAAAATTTTATTAAATTTGATGGAAATATCTCGGATAGAGACTCGTTATATATATAGTTGATAATTAACAAAAATGTAAAAATATGGATGTATGGTATTATTGGGTGCTTGCCGCCCTGATCTTATTTATCGTTGAGCTCATCACCTCGGGCTTCGCTGTTATCTGTCTCTCTATCGGCGCCATAGGTGGTGCTGTGGCGGCATTGTGTGACGCAGGCATCGAGATGCAGTTTATCGTCTTTGCCATAGTCTCGGCAATCGCCATAGTGGCTGTGCGCCCCGTGCTTAAGCGTCTCTTCTTCCGCAATGGCGAGAAGGTGAAGACCAATGCCGATGCCATGGTGGGCAAGCAGGGCGTGGTGTGCGCAGACATCGAGGCAGACGACGACAACGGCCGCGTTATGATAGACGGCATGGACTGGCGCGCAAAGAGCGAGACAAACGAGCCACTGGCCAAGGGCACAAAGGTTGTGGTGGTGGCCATAGATAGCGTAATATTAACCGTTAAAAGATTATAGTTATGGAGGGAATTAGCATTACAACCATCATTATCGTTGCCATTGTCGCCATTGTAGTGATATATGTGCTTAAGGGCTTCAAGATTGTACCACAGTCGGAGACTCGCGTTGTGGAGCGCTTGGGTCGCTACGACCGCACGCTGCAGTCGGGCATCAACTACCTGCTACCCATCGTCGACCGTGCACGTGAAGTGAGCGTACGCACCGAGACCAATATCGGCGGTCAGAAGTACGCCATCATCAAGCAGACATCGCGCATCGACCTACGTGAGCAGGTCTACGACTTCGACAAGCAGAGCGTGATTACGAAGGATAACGTGACAACCACCATCAATGCGTTGCTCTACTTCCAGATTGTAGACCCCGTGAAGTCGGTATACGAGATCGACAACCTGCCCTACGCTATTGAGAAGCTCACGCAGACAACGCTGCGTAACGTCATCGGTGAGCTCGAGCTCGACGAGACACTCACCTCGCGCGACACCATCAACTCGAAGCTACGCGTAGTGTTGGACGAGGCTACTAACAAGTGGGGAGTAAAGGTTAACCGTGTTGAGTTACAGGATATTACACCTCCCGAGTCGGTACGTCGCGCCATGGAGCAGCAGATGCAGGCCGAGCGTGAGCGCCGTGCTAAGGTATTGGAGGCTAAGGGTCAGAAGGAGGCGATGATTCTACAGTCGGAGGGTGAGAAGGCGTCGCAGATAAACCAGGCGGAGGCCGAGAAGCAGACACAGATTCTCAAGGCTCAGGGTGAGGCTGACGCCAAGGTATTGCAGGCAACAGCCGAGGCGGAGGCTATCCGCAAGGTTGCAGAGGCTATCGCCGAGTCGAAGACCGACCCCGCAACCTATATGCTTCTTACGAAGTATGTTGAGACCTTGAAGGAGATTGGCTCTGGCGACCAGGCCAAGACCGTATTCCTGCCTTTCGAGGCATCGAACCTCGTAGGTGCCCTCGGCTCGATGACCGAGCTACTTCCTAAGAAGAAGTAGAATCTAACCTCCCCCGTATATAAACATAGAGGCTGCCAAATGGCAGCCTCTACGTGTATAATTATAATATCGCTACTTCACGCGAATCATATTGATGCCGTCGCGGATGGGGACAATGACGTTGTCTACCCTATCGTCCTCTTTGACTCGGCGGTTAAACTCAACAATAGCCTCCGTGTGGCGGTCGTTATGGGCGATAGGCTCCGCCACCTTGCCATACCACAAGATGTTGTCCGCGAGCATAATAGAGCCGCTACGCACATAGCCGCCATCCATCAACATATCGTAGTAGGCGGGGTATTCGCGCTTGTCGCCATCGATAAAGACCATGTCGTAGACCTCGCCGAGCTGTGGCACCACGTCGAGTGCCGAGCCTACGTGCTGGCGTATGCGGTGGCCATACTCCGAGGCCTCGAAATACTTCGCAGCAATATCCTCCAGCTCGTCATCCACCTCAATGGTGTCGAGGCGGGCATCATCCTCCAGACCGCGGGCGATGCTCAAGGCCGAGTAGCCCGTGAAGGTGCCTATCTCCAATACGCGCTTGGGGCGCATCATACGCACAAGCATCTCGAGGAGCTTGCCCTGCAGATGTCCCGAAATCATGCGCGGATTTATAACGCGCAGATATGTCTCACGCTCAAGGCGGTGCATAAGCTCCTCCTCGGGCTTGGTATTGTCTAAAATGTATTGCTCCAACTTATCCATGGTTACCTGTATATCAATCGTGAAAGGTCACTAAAGCACTCGCGGGCGACGTCGCATATCTGCGTGGCGGTGATGGCCATAACCTTCTTGTAGGCCTCCTCCAGCGTGTCAATATCCTTATACAGTAGGAAACTCTTGCCCGCACCGAGCATATAGCCCTCGTTGGCCTCCATAGAGATGGCCATCTGCGCCACAAACTGACGTTTGGCAATAGCCAGACGGCGGGGTGTGATATGCTCCCTGCATAAGGCCGCAATCTCGCTCTCGATAAGTTCCACGCACTGCGCAGCATTGTCGTGATCCGACGAGAAGTAGATGCCAACAATGCCACAATCAGAATATGGCGTATAGGTCGCCTCAACATTATACGACAAGCCATGTTTCTCGCGCAACAGTATGTTTAGCAGCGAGTTAGCCGAGGGGCCACCAAGCACATTGACAAGTAATGCCAAGGGGAGACGTCTATCATCCGCGATGCCGTAGCCGCGTGTCCCTATGATGCCATGCGCCTGGTGTGTATGGCGCGAAATACGCTGGTCGAAGGCGACATAAGGCTGAGGTGCCACACGCTGAAAGTCGCGCGTGGTGGGGCTGATGACACCTATATATCGCTCGGCAACGCTCTGTGCCGTAGCTGCGGAGAAGTTACCGATAGAGGAGAAGACCATCTGGTCGGTGGTATAGGTGCGCTTGACGAAGGAGTGCAAGTGCTCGCTTGTAAAGCGGGCGATGGTAGACTTCGAGCCGAGGATGTTGTGTCCGAGCTCCGAGCCACCGAATATCATATCCTCGAAGTCGTCATATATGCGCTCCGAGGGCGAATCTTTGTAGGAGTTAATCTCGTCGGCGATAACCTCGCGCTCCTTGTCGAGCTCCCTATCGGGGAATGTCGAGTGGAAGATGACGTCGGCAATAAGCTCCACGGCACGCGCAAAGTCGCGGCGCAACACCGTGGCATGCAGCGTGGTATCCTCCTTGGTGGTGTAGGCATTAAGCTCGCCTCCGAGGTTCTCCAGGCGGCAGTTCACCTGATAGGCCTTGCGGTGCTCGGTGCCCTTGAATAGGGCGTGCTCCGTGAAGTGGGCGATGCCATACTCACCACGTTGCTCATCGCGCGAACCGGCATTAACGACCAATGCGCAGTGAGCTACGCCACTACGCACCTGACGATGTATGCCTCGTATACCATTAGAGAGTGTATATGTCTCAAACTCTTTCATTTTCGTGTTTTCTTAAATATTGGCCCGTATAGCTCTCCTCGGTAGCCATAACCTCCTCGGGCGTACCCGCCACTACTACCCTGCCACCATCGCTACCCGCCTCGGGACCAAGGTCTATAACCCAGTCGGCACACTTGATTACGTCCATGTTATGCTCCACGACCACCACGCTATGACCGCGCTCGATAAGTGCATCAAAGGCGGCAAGCAGACGGCGTATATCGTGGAAGTGTAGTCCTGTGGTAGGCTCATCAAAGATGAACATCACACGCTCCGACGAGCGCTCCTTCGTGAGGAACGAGGCGAGCTTAACACGCTGCGACTCTCCTCCCGAAAGTGTCGACGAGGACTGACCAAGCTTAACATAGCCGAGGCCCACCTTTTGCAGTGGCAGTATGCGCTCGACAACGCGCTTGGCAGTGGCATTAGTGTCATCGGCACCGAAGAACTCAACAGCCTCATCCACAGACATATTCAATATGTCGTATATATTCTTATCGCGGTACTTGACCTCCAAAATCTCGGGCTTGAAACGCTTACCACCACACGCCTCGCACTGCAGCTCGACATCTGCCATAAACTGCATCGAGACCTTGATGACGCCCTCGCCCTCGCACTCCTCGCAGCGGCCACCCGCCATATTAAACGAGAATGCCGTGGCAGCGATGCCCGTATGCTTAGCGTAGGGCTGGTCAGCAAAGAGGCGACGTATCTCATCGTACGCCTTGATGTAAGTAACGGGATTTGAGCGCGTAGACTTACCTATAGGCGACTGTGACACCATCTCCACGCCCTGCAGTTGACGCACGTCGACATCCAAGCCATCGTGGTCACCAGGTGTGAGCGTCGTCTCCGCGAGTTTACGCTTAAGTGCTGGGTAGAGCACATCGTCAGCCAACGACGACTTACCCGAGCCCGAGACGCCCGTAATACACGTAAGAACACCGAGGGGGATCTCTACATCGATGTTTTTGAGGTTGTTGTGTCTCACGCCGCGCAGCCTCACCACACCGGCATGGGCACGCCTACGCTCAGGCACAGCGATACTCTTACGTCGCATAAGATAATCTGCCGTAAGCGAATTTTCAGCCGTAGCAATATCCTCTGCTGGACCACTATATACAACCTCGCCACCACCAATACCCGCCTCGGGGCCCATATCCACAATCCAGTCGGCAGCACGCATAACCTCCTCCTCATGCTCCACAACGATGACCGTATTATCCAGGTCGCGTAGCTGTTTCAAGACGCCAATAAGCCTATTCGTATCCCTCGGGTGCAGACCGATAGATGGCTCATCGAGGATATACATCGAGCCCACGAGATTGCTCCCGAGCGATGTAGAGAGGTTGATACGCTGCGACTCACCACCCGATAGCGTGGCAGAGAGGCGGTCGAGCGTGAGGTAGTGCAAGCCCACCTCCACGAGGTAGCCTAAACGGCTACGTATCTCCTTAAGCACACGCTCCGCAGTCTTTGCATCGTACTCGTCGAGTTGCAGGCCGTCGAAGAAGCTAACAAGCTCACCCACAGTCATCTGCACCAGTTCGGCGATATTGCGTCCACCCACCTTAACGTATAGTGCCTCGCGCTTTAGGCGCATGCCGTGGCACTCGGGGCAGAGCGTCTTACCCATATATCGTGATTTGAGCACGCGATACTGCACCTTATGGCGCTGCGTGTCGACATAGTCGAAGAAGGCATCGATACCATAGAAGTGGTCGGTACCGTGCCAAAGCATATCACGCTCCTTGTCCGAGAGCGCGTGATAGGGGGTATGTATAGGGAAGTTACACTTCGAGGCGTTGAGCACCACATCCTGCTTCCAACGGCTCATAGTGGCGCCATTCCAGCATGCCACAGCACCCTCGTAGACGCTCTTCGACTTGTCGGGCACAACAAGGTCCTCGTCGATGCCAACAATCTTGCCATAGCCCTCGCATACGGGGCAGGCACCCACGGGGTTATTAAACGAGAAGAGGTGCTCCGTGGGGCGCTCAAAGACAACACCATCCTCATCGTAGCGCGACGAGAAGCTCTCCACCATATCGCCATTTGTGATGATGTGCACCACGCCCGAGCCGTAGCCCATGGCGCGTGCCACAGAGTCCGTGACGCGCGACACCACATCCTGCTCGTGGCTAACGATGATGCGATCGACAACAATCATCACATCGTCGAGCGACATATCCACCGTAACATGGGGCATAAACTCCTCGACGAGCATAACCTCGCCACGATAGCGCACACGGTTGACGCCATCCTCCATAAGCGTGAGGATGCGCTCGATGATGCCCTCACTCTGCTTCAGCAAGAGCGGTGCGGCGATAACCACTCGCTCACCATCCTCCATACGCATAACGTGCGCCACGACATCGTCGACCTCGTAGCAGCGAATCTCGAGGCCTGTCGTAGGCGAGTAGGTACGACCGATGCGGGCAAAGAGCAGCTTTAGATAGTCGTATATCTCGGTGGTGGTACCCACGGTGGAGCGTGGATTGCGCGAGATAACCTTCTGCTCGATGGCGATAGCGGGGGCTATGCCCTCGATAAAGTCTACATCGGGCTTCTCCACACGGCCAAGGAACTGACGTGCATAGGCCGAGAGGCTCTCTACATAGCGGCGCTGACCTTCGGCAAAGATGGTATCAAACGCCAGCGTCGACTTTCCCGAGCCAGACAAGCCAGTGACGACCACCAGTTTGTTGTGCGGGATGTCGACATCGACATTTTTGAGGTTGTGTACCCTCGCGCCCTTTATAACTATCTTAGAATCCACCGATTAGTAATGAGTAATTTAGATGTAATCACTATAGAACATCTACCGTGGCGCCCTCTACCTTATTGAGGCGGCCGAGGAGTTGCTCCGACTCCGACTCACGTATCGAGAGGGTCATCGTGCAGAGGTTATCGAATGTCTGCTCCACGATGCGGGGCTGCATATCCTTGACGATGCGCATAACATCGTTCATAGCGACGTAGGCGAACTCCACGCGCAACGTCACATCCACCGTCTTCTCAATAATCTCGCACTCGGCCAAGACCTGCGCCGTAGACTCCTTATATGCAGCGATAAGACCTGGCACGCCAAGTTTCGTGCCTCCGAAGTAGCGCACGACGACAACCAAGCAGTTGGTCACCTCGTGCGAGAGCAGCTGACCCAAGATGGGCTTACCCGCCGTAGAGGAGGGCTCGCCATCGTCGTTTGCCCTAAACTGCTCGCCATGAGGGCCTAAGCGCCACGCATAGCAGTGGTGCGTAGCGTCGAACCAACGCTTGCGCAGAGCTTCCAAGTGCTCCTTAATCTCAGCTTCTGTTTCCACAGGATAGGCATACGTAAGGAACTTGCTGCTCAGCTGACGATAGGTCGTCTCCGCCGCGCGGGCGATTGTTTTGAAGCTATCTGCTGCCACTGTTCACGTATTACTCGATAGATGTAAATATGCGGTCCCAGCGAATCTCGCCACTCATAGGATCGCGCGAGAACCATACGAACATAGCCTTACCCACGATGTGGTCCTCGGGCACGAAGCCCCAGAAGCGTGAATCGAGCGACTGATGGCGGTTGTCACCCATCATAAAGTAGTAATCCATAAGGAAGGTGTACTCCGTGGCGGGCTTACCGTCGATGTAGTAGGTGGCTGTGCCATCCTCGGCACGCTCCACCTTAACCGAGCGCTGCTCGTAGACAGCGATACAGCGGCCATACATAGCCCAGTTCTCGGGCGTAAGCTCGATGGTGGCACCAGCCTTGGGAATCCATATAGGGCCAAAGTCATCGAGAGTCCATGTCGAGGCATCACCCGTGGTGAGATGGGGAATCAGATCACCACTTAGCGTGTACTCCTTGCCAGCCTTTACAAGGTTAGACTTAGCATATCTATCTACCTCCTCATCCGTTACGGGCATCGCCATAGTAACCGAGCGACCAAACTCATCGTAGCAGATACCCGGATTTATCGAAGCTCCCGACTCATCGCGATAGGTAAACTGGCGCTTGGGCACCCACATCTCCTTGACGTCGTTGGTGTAGACAACACCATCCACCACCTCCAACGAGTCGCCAGGCATACCCACGCAGCGCTTGATGTAGTTCTCCTTCTTATCCATGGGGCGCACAGCGATGGTATACTGCTCGCTAATAGACCTACGACGCTCCGCCTCGGTTTTACCCTTAATGCCGAGGATGTCGTTGCCATTGGCAAGCAGCTCGTAGTAGCTTATTGCAGGGAACTCCAAAACGACGGTATCTCCCTCGGGGTAGTTAAACACGACGACATCGCCACGCTCCACCTGACCTGTGCCGGCAAGACGACGATAGGAGCGTGTCCACGCCTCCGAGAATGAGGGCTTGGTGTCGTTGAGCGGCATGGTGTTGTGTACAAAGGGGAACGAGAGGGGGGTCATGGGCACACGTGGACCATAGGTCACCTTATTCACCAAGATGTAGTCGCCAGCCAAGAGCGTGCTCTCCATCGAGCCTGTGGGTATGACGAACATCTGGAACCAGTATAGCTGGATGAGTGTAGCCACCACCGTAGCAAAGATTATGGCATGCACCCAGCTATAGAGCCACTCATAGACCTTACTATTGTTGCTAATCTCCTCCCATAGTGCATAGGCAAACACCGCAGCGATAACTATATAGAGCACAACATTAGAGCTGTTCCATCTGAAGATGAGCATGTAGATGAGCACACCCACAATCAGGGCAAAGACCAAAGCGCACCACACTGCCCAGGCTATACGCCACCAGGCATATTTGCTGCACATCTTCTTGTGATACGAGGCGATATACTTCGATATGTAGTAGTCGTAGACGAGCGGTATGGTGATAAATATCGACCACCATGCTCCATACCACACAGCAAAGAGTGCTATCATAAGCGACACAAGGCTAAAGAGCACCCACTTATTCGTGATATAGCCCTTTGCCACGTTTAGTATCTCCTTTATCTTCTTCATAGTTGTGTTGTTTCAAACATTACTTATAGCAGGTTGTCCATGTTGTGAACACCGCTCTTATCCTTAAGATACTCGCCCGCAACTACAGCACCCATAGCTAGTGCACGACGGTTTACTATCGAGTGGTGGAGCTGTAGGAAGTCGTCTGCCGAGGCGTAGGTCACAGTGTGGATACCTGGCACCATACCCTCACGGAACGACTCTATCTCGAGCTGCTCGCTACGCTCTGGAGCACTATTCACCCACTCCGACTTACGGTCGAGGTTCTCGATAATGCCCTCGGCAAGGGTTATCGCCGTGCCACTCGGGGCATCTTTCTTCCACATGTGATGAGTCTCGGCGATGCGCACATCATACTCCTCGTGCTGATTCATAAGCTCCGCGAGACGACGGTTGAGCTTAAACATAAGGTTCACACCAATCGAAAAGTTCGAGGCGTAGAAGAGCGCGCCACCCTTTGCCTCAGCCAACGCCTGCATCTGAGCAAGGCTATCGAGCCAACCTGTGGTGCCACACACTACCCTACCACCCGCCTCAAGCACGGTCTGCACGTTAGAGGCAGCCGTCTGGGGCGTAGTAAACTCAAAACATACGTCGATGCCCTGCAGACGCTCTGCAGTGAGCTCCGCGGCATTATCCTCGTCGATGATTAGTTCTACGCTGTGGCCACGCTCCTCGAGGATGCGTTCAATCTCACGACCCATCTTGCCGTGGCCTATAATTGCACATTTCATACGCTACAATATTACGTTTTAGAATAATGCGGTAAAGATACGAAAAAAAACTCAAATCAGCAATTAGGAGTTAGAAATTAGCAATTGGTAAGAGGTGCGAGAGCAAAGTGCAGAGTGCAGAGAACCAACGATGTCATTCTGGCCAAAGTATAGAATCTATCAATCACCACAATAGCATAACCTCTTTCATCTTTGCTCTTTGCTCTCTAAAACAAGCCCCACGACCTAAATTCTTGTCAGAGTGGTGCTAATGTGGTGTATAGCAAAAGATGAGGGCTGAGGATAATACTCAAACGTACAGCCTCAGCCCTCTTACTTTTTGGGATGCGTCGCAGTAGCGCCGCTATCACAAGAATTTATCTACTTGACCTCCTCAAACTCAACATCCTCAGGCTGTGCCTGCTGCTCCTGGCCTGCGCCCTGAGCACCAGCACCGGGCTGACCCTGTGCCTGCTGCTCGGCCTGCTGCTGAGCGTAGATATCCTGTGATGCCGCCTGCCATGCAGCGTTGATAGCCTCAATAGCTGAGTCGATAGCGGCGATATCCTGGGCCTTGTGAGCCTCCTTAAGCTTAGCGAGAGCATCCTCGATAGCAGCCTTCTTCTCGGCAGGAATCTTGTCGCCATACTCCTTGAGCTGCTTCTCAGTAGCGAAGATGTTAGAGTCGGCAGCGTTAATCTTCTCGATGCGCTCCTTCTCCTTCTTATCCTTCTCCTCGTTAGCCTTAGCCTCGTCGCGCATACGCTGGATCTCAGCATCGGTAAGACCGCTTGATGCCTCGATGCGAATCTTCTGCTCCTTGCCTGTGCCGAGGTCCTTAGCCGACACGTTAAGGATACCGTTTGCGTCGATGTCGAACGATACCTCAATCTGTGGCACACCACGTGGTGCTGCGGGGATACCATCGAGGTGGAAGCGACCGATAGACTTGTTGTCGGCAGCCATAGCGCGCTCACCCTGGCATACGTTGATGTCTACAGATGGCTGGTTGTCGGCAGCTGTAGAGAATACCTGGCTCTTGCGAGTAGGGATGGTGGTGTTAGCCTCGATGAGCTTGGTCATCACGCCACCCAAGGTCTCGATACCGAGTGAGAGTGGTGTTACGTCCAACAAAAGGACATCCTTAACCTCACCTGTGAGGACACCGCCCTGGATGGCAGCACCTACGGCAACAACCTCGTCGGGGTTAACCGAGCGGTTAGGTGTCTTGCCGAAGAACTCCTCAACAACCTTCTGGATGGCGGGGATACGTGTAGAGCCACCCACGAGGATAACCTCGTCAATCTGGTTTGCCTGGAGGCCTGCGTCACGCAAAGCGATGCGGCAGGGCTCGATGGTCTTCTGCACGAGGTGGTCGCAGAGCTGCTCGAACTTAGCACGTGTGAGCGACATCACGAGGTGCTGTGGGATGCCGTTCACGGGCATGATATATGGGAGGTTGATGTCGGTGGTTGTAGCCGATGAAAGCTCAATCTTCGCCTTCTCAGCAGCCTCCTTCAAGCGCTGCAATGCCATAGGATCCTGACGGAGGTCGATGTGGTGCTCAGCCTTGAACGCCTCAGCCATATAGTCGATAAGCACGTGGTCGAAGTCGTCACCACCAAGGTGAGTATCACCGTTTGTTGACTTAACCTCGAAGACGCCATCGCCAAGCTCCAAGATAGAGATATCGAAGGTACCACCACCAAGGTCGTACACAGCGATCTTCATATCGTTCTGCTTCTTGTCGAGACCGTATGCGAGAGCTGCAGCTGTGGGCTCGTTGATGATACGACGCACCTTCAAGCCTGCAATCTCACCCGCCTCCTTAGTTGCCTGACGCTGTGAGTCTGAGAAGTATGCGGGCACGGTGATAACAGCCTCTGTAACCTCCTGACCGAGGTAGTCCTCAGCGGTCTTCTTCATCTTCTGAAGGGTGATTGCCGAGATCTCCTGAGGAGTGTACTGACGGCCATCAATCTCCACGCGGGGAGTGTTGTTGTCACCCTTAACGATGGTATAGGGGGCACGCTGGATGTCGGCAACTACGTTGTCGTAACGCTCACCCATGAAGCGCTTGATAGAGAACACCGTACGCTTGGGGTTGGTGATGGCCTGACGCTTAGCGGGGTCACCCACCTTACGCTCGCCACCCTCGGTGAAGGCTACTACAGATGGTGTAGTGCGGTGACCCTCAGCGTTGGGGATTACCACGGGCTCGTTACCCTCCATTACGGCTACACACGAATTTGTTGTACCTAAGTCAATACCAATAATCTTGCTCATAGTTGTAATTGTTTTATTTGTTTGTTACTTTGTTACACATTGGGAGTCGAGCCACTTCGATGCTCGACGCTTAAGAGTATGGCAAATGGTGTACCAAACCCCAAAATGCAGATATTAGTGGCAAAGGTGGCAGATTTAGGCAGAAAGTCATGCCATAGCGCGACAAAACTGTCACCTTAGACTGACAAAATGACAGACGCCACAATGTGCCAAAACTCTTTTTCCTCGCCTCCGATTTGTCGGTTTCAAAATAAATATGTATCTTTGGAGGTTAATATATAGTTAACAGCACAACGAAACAACGAAAGCAAAATAAACAACTAAAACTAACAGCATGAAAAGATTCCTTAAGATTGTTGCCCTTGTGGGCGTGATGCTCGGCTCGGTATACACCACCGATGCCTGCACCAACTTCATTGTAACCCGCGGTGCCTCTACCGACGGCTCTAACATGGTGACCTACGCGGCTGACTCGCATCAGCTCTATGGCGCTCTGTATCAGTATATTCCTGGCAAGCTCGCTGAGTGGATGGATGTAACCGAGTGGGACACAGGTCGCTACATTGGTAAGATTCGCCAGGCGGACGTAACCTACCGCACCCTCGGCAACTCTAACGAGCACTCGTTGTTCATCACCGAGACAACCTTTGGTGGCCGCCCCGAGTTGGAGGATCCAAAGGGCGGTATCGACTACGGCTCGCTTATCTATATCACCTTGCAGCGTGCCAAGACCGCTCGTGAGGCTATCGACATCATCGTAGAGTTGGCCAACACCTACGGCTACTGCTCATCGGGTGAGTCGTTCTCGCTTATCGATACGGAGGAGGCGTGGATTATGGAGCTTATCGGCAAGGGTCCCAACGACAAGGGTATCGTATGGGTTGCACGCCGCATCCCCGATGGCTACGTTTCGGCACACGCCAACCAGGCACGTATCACCACCTTCCCCTGGGACGACCCCGAGAACTGTCTCTATGCTCCCGATGTAGCTGACGTGGCACGTAAGTTCGGTTGGTTCGAGGGCAAGAACGAGGATTTCAGCTTTGCTGAGGCCTATGCTCCCGCCGACTTCAGCGCATTGCGCGGCTGCGAGGCTCGTGTATGGGCATTCTTCCGCACCGTGGCCGAGGGTATGGATAAGTATGAGGACTACGCTATGGGTCACAATCCCAACAACCGTATGCCTCTTTGGGTGAAGCCTACCGAGAAGGTGTCGCCCAAGCTCCTTATGGACTGCATGCGTGACCACTACGAGGGCACAAAGATGGATATGACCCAGGATATTGGTGCTGGTGGCGAGGGTTGCCCCTACCGTTGGCGTCCTATGTTCTTCGAGGTTGATGGCCAGGAGTACTGCAACGAGCGTGCTACAGCCACACAGCAGACGGGTTTCTGGCTTGTAGGTCAGGCACGTCCCGGCAAGGTGGGTATCCTCTGGTTTGGCACGGATGATGCTGCCACATCGCCCTTGACACCCATCTACGTAACTGCTACCGAGGTTCCCGAGTGCTTGCGCGAGGGCAACGGCTCTATGCTCAAATATTCTGACACCTCTATGTTCTGGATTACTAACCGCGTAGCTCAGTTCGCATACCTCCGTTACAACACCGTGGGTAAGCACGTGCGCGAGTATGTAGACAGATGGGAGAATACTATGCTTGAGGCAGTTCCCGCTATGGATGCCAAAATCGGCAGCGCTAAGAATCCTAAGAAGGCGGTAAAGGTTGCCACTGAGCTTTCGGTAGAGAATGCACAGGCTATCTTCAACATCTGGGTAGACCTCGACAAGTATATGATGGTCAAGTATATCGACGGTAACGTTAAGGGTGAGGATGCGAACGGTTTCATCGACAACGGTAACGGCAAGGATATCCCCGGTAAGATTGAGCAGCCTGGCTACTCGGAGCGCTGGAAGCGTGCCGTAGCCGAGGACAATGGCGAGGTTTTGAGGGTTGTAACATGGTAATAATATAGAATAGCAACTATGGAAAGATATGATATTATCGTTATAGGTTCAGGTCCAGGTGGCTATGTTGCGGCTATTCGCGCTGCGCAGTGCGGCAAGCGCGTGGCTATCGTCGAGAAGGCAGACGCTGGTGGCGTATGCCTCAACTGGGGTTGCATCCCCACCAAGGCGTTGGTACGCTCGGCACAGGTATATGCCGACTGCAAGGCGGCAGCCACATACGGCGTAAGCATCGAGGGCGAGGTTAAGCCCGACTGGACAAAGATGGTGGAGCGCGAGCGCATGGTGGCAACCACGATGAACAAGGGTGTTCAGTTCCTTCTGAAGAAGAACAATATCGATGTTATCGCTGGTTTCGGTCGTCTTAAGGCATCTGATACTGTGGAGGTTGAGGGCGTAGACTACGAGGCTGACCACATCATCTTGGCTACAGGTGCACGTCCCCGCGTAATGCCCTTTATGCCTATCGACGGCAAGCATATCATCTCGTCGAAGGAGGCGCTTGTATTGCCCGAATTACCTGAGACAATGGTCGTTGTAGGTTCTGGCGCTATCGGTTCGGAGTTTGCCTACATCTACGCCACTATGGGCGTTAAGGTTACCATCGTCGAGTATATGCCACAGATTATGCCCTTGGAGGATGAGGATACGGCAAAGGCTATGGAGCGTACCTTCCGCAAGCTCCGCGCTACGGTTATGACCTCGACCACTGTTAAGTCGGTAGCTGTTCGCGAGGATGGCAAGTGCGACGTGGTTATCGAGGGCAAGAAGGGCGAGCAGACGCTCGAGGCAGATGTTGTACTCTCGGCTGTCGGCATCAAGTCTAACATCGAGGATATGGGTCTCGAGGAGCTCGGCATCGAGGTTGAGCGCGACAAGGTTAAAGTCGACGAGCACTACAAAACATCGGTTGATGGCGTCTACGCCATTGGTGACATCATCGCCACTCCCGCCCTTGCACACGTGGCTTCGGCAGAGGCTATCCACTGCGTAGAGCACATCTGCGGTCTCAAGCCCGAGGCAGTCGACTACTCGACAATCCCATCGTGCATCTTCACCTCGCCTGAGGTAGCATCGGTAGGCCTTACCGAGGCTCAGGTTAAGGCTCAGGGCATCGAGTATAAGGTAGGCAAGTTCCCATACACAGCATCGGGCAAGGCTACGGCTGCTGGTGAGCGCGATGGCTTCGTAAAGCTTATCTTCGATGCCGAGGAGAAGCTCCTCGGTGCGCACTTCGTTGGCCACAACGTCACAGAGATGATTGGCGAGCCTACGTTGGCAAAGGTGTTGGGTGTAAACGCTCACCGCATTGCTCGCACTATTCATGCTCATCCATCTATGCATGAGGCAGTTATGGAGGCTGCAGAGGATGCTTTGGGCTGCGCCATCCACATGTAATTTTCGATTTTTAAGGCCGCATCTGCGGCACATCCACTAAGAGTAAGAGACCTCGGGCTGTACTACCATGTACTATCCCGAGGTCTCCTCTTTTGCGAAGCACATATATGCAACCTACTTATCAAGCATCTATTTCTCTGTATAAGGAGCCTTTTTTTGTTTGTTTGGCATAAATTTGCTACATTTGTACTCCAAACCACATTACGAGTATGAATATCAAGGAGCGACTAAATAGGATATGGGCGACACTGCCCGAGGGCGTGAGCCTCGTTGCTGTGTCGAAGTTTCACCCCGCCGAGCGCATAGAGGAGGCTTACCGCGCAGGACAGCGCATCTTCGGAGAGAGCCGCCCACAGGAGATGGCAGCGAAGCATGCGGTGCTACCTGCCGATATAGAGTGGACTATGATTGGGCACTTGCAGACTAATAAGGTCAAGATGATTGCCCCATTCGTGGCGATGATATCGTCGGTAGACTCAGACCGTCTGGTCGAGGAGATTGAGAAGCAGGCGGCAAAGAACGAACGCACTATCGACATCCTCTTGGAGGTGCACGTTGCCCAGGAGGAGACAAAGTCGGGATGGGATATCGACACTCTACGCGCCTACATAGCCTCGGGGGCATTTAATAATATGGCACACGTGCGCGTGCGCGGCGTGATGACCATCGCCACAAATACGGACGATGAGGCCACAATACGTCGCGACTTCCAGACTATTAGAGATATATTCGAGGAGCTAAAGCCCTCATTTGGTGAGTGTTTCGACACGCTCTCTATCGGCATGTCGGACGACTACCCCATTGCTCTGGAGTATGGCTCTACGATGGTGCGCATAGGCACAGCCATTTTCGGCGCCCGCGAGTACTAACATTAGGGCGTCGTAGATTGCAGTTTATCACGACAAATTTATCTCTTGTCAGCAGGTGGCTAATTAGTTGTATCGCAAAAGAAATGACCATGGGATAGTACTGTAGTGTACAGCCCATGGTCATTTTATCTTCGGGATGTGCCGAGGCAGCCCCTTATCACAAGAAATTAGCAGATTTCGCCAAACAGAGTTGCCGACGAGCAACCCGTGATACGCACGCGGACATAGTCGCCCACCTTGTAATTACCACGGTCGAATACTACCATCTTATTCTGCGATGTGCGTCCCGATAGCTGCTCCTCGCTACGCTTCGACGTACACTCAACAAGAATCTCAAACTCCTTACCTACGTCGCGCTTGTTGCTCTCCTCGGAGAGTTTATTCTGAAGGTCGATAATCTCGGTAAGACGACGTGTCTTGACATCCTCGGGGATGTCGTCACCGAGATTGCGCTGTGCGAAGGTACCTGGACGCTCCGAGTATTTGAACATATATGCGAAGTCGTAGCCCACCTCTCGCATCAGTGAGAGTGTTGCCTGGTGCTCCTCCTCGGTCTCGTGGGCAAAGCCTGCGATGAGGTCGGTGGTGATGGCGCAGTCGGGCATATAGCGGCGTATGGCCTCCACGCGCTCCAAATACCACTCGCGCGTATACTTGCGGTTCATGCGCTTAAGCATCTCTGTCGAGCCCGACTGTGCAGGCAGATGTATAGCCTTGCAGATATTGGGCATAGAGGCCATAGTCTCAAGGAGCTTGTCGCTGATATCCTTGGGATGTGACGTAGCAAAGCGCACACGCAACAAGGGTGAAATCTCAGCCACCTGCTTCAGTAGCTCGGGGAAGTCTACATCACCCGTACGGTATGAGTTGACGTTCTGACCAAGCAGTGTAACCTCGCGGTAGCCATTCTCGAAGAGGGTGCGAGCCTCCGCAACGATGGTCTTGGCATCGCGGCTACGCTCAATGCCTCGGGTGTAGGGCACCACGCAGTATGAGCAGTAGTTGTTGCAGCCGCGCATAATGGCGATAAAGGCACTCACGCCATTCTTATCGAGGCGCACGGGGGCAATCTCGGCGTATGTCTCCTCCTTCGACAGCTCGACGTTGACACCCTTAGCGCCGCCATCAACCTCGCGCACGAGGCGTGGCAGGTCGCGGTAAGCGTCGGGGCCCACGACAATGTCGACACCTGTGCCACCCTTTGTAAGCTCCTCCTTTAGGCGCTCGGCCATACAGCCGATGATGCCGATAATAAGCGACGGCTTCTGCTTACGCATGCGACGCATCTCGCTCAGGCGGCCCCAGATACGCTGCTCGGCATTATCACGGATAGAGCAGGTGTTGATTAGGACAATATCCGCCTCCTCGAGGCTCTCGGTGTAGCGGAAGCCCTCGTCCTGCATAATAGATACTACAATCTCTGAGTCGCCAACGTTCATCTGGCAACCGTATGTCTCGATATATAGCTTGCGCCCGCTACCAGTGAGTGGGCGCAAATTATTCAAAATGTTATTCATTATATTTTAATGTATAAAAGAGCCGCTTAAAACAGCCTACTCCGTAGGCATGCCATCCTCCTCGGGGAATGGCTTGAAGCCCTCACCAAAGGTGTCGTAGGCGTCGGTAACTACAACGAATGACTTGGGGTCAAACTCCTTAATCTTGTGCTGTACGGTACGCACCTCCTTGCGGTTAACCACAAGGAAGATCATCTCCTTATCGTTGTCGGTGTACATACCCTTAGCCTTGATGTAGGTACCACCACGGTTAAGCTCGTGGAGGATATACTCACGCATCTTGTCGGAGTGCTCGTCGCAGATGATGTAGAGGAGCTTGTCGCGTGATGCACCATCGATGGTATAGCCCAATACCTTAGCATTCACGAAGATACATACTGCCGAGTAGAGCGAGAGCATAACACCAGCACCAGGACCGTCGATACCGAGGCCGAAGCCGATAACCAACAGACCGCTAAATACGATGATAGCATCCGAAAGTAGCACACCATTAGCGAACTTCATCTTGGCGAACTTATGCAGGAGCATACCGGTAATGTCGGTACCTCCCGTAGCAGCGTTGTTGCGGATTACGATACCTACACCCACACCACTAAAGCAACCGCCGATGATTGCTGCGAGCATCAGGTGCTCAGAGAGGTCTATCTGACCGCCCAGCAGGAGCGTGGGGTCAAGGCTCTCGATGGCAGCAGAGTTGGGGTAAACCAGATAGTCGAGGATGTTCATGATACCGGGCGTAAGGAACGATGCGAAGATTGTTCTACCACCAAACGTACCGCCAAAGAGGATGAGGGCAGTGAGGATAAGGGGCACATCGAACATGTAGCCAAAGGTACCCACCTGAATAGATGGGAAGAGATTGTGGAGCACCAATGCGAGACCATAGATACCGCCAGGCACCAAGTTGTATGGGTTAATAAATACCACGAATGCTACGGCAACCAAGAAGCAGCCAAAGACAATCTGCGCCATCGACGACCACCAACGCCAGTCCGTAACTGACTCTTTAGCTGAGGTCATCATGCCGCTAACGCTTAAGTTCAATTTCATAAATATGCAATTATGTAGTTTTACAAAACAAAATTACACATTTTTTTGAAAACTGCAATATATCACCACAATTTTTCGCCAAAAGCCCCCGCGTGACAATGTGATTAGAGCACACCGAATTTTGCAAATCACAAATTTTGTTTTAACTTTGTGTAGTTTGCCACGCATTTACGCCCCCGACATTCGTGGCTATAACCCTAAAATTTAGATACTTATGCATGAATGGACACTCACTACATGGCTTATAGTCATCGCCTTAGTGATATTAGCATATCTGCTGGGTTCGATACCGAGCGCCGTATGGATTGGCAAGAAATATTATGGCATAGATATTCGTGAACACGGCTCTAAAAATGCAGGCACCACGAATATGCTCCGCGTACTTGGCAAAAGAGCCGCACTTCCTGTCTTTATTATCGACTATTTGAAGGGCTATATCGCGGTGTTACTTATGGCCTTAGCACCCGTAAACGAGGCTTGGGACATCAACCTGCGCCTTATCGGCACCGTAGCAGTGGTGCTTGGTCACATCTTCCCCATCTTCGCGGGATTCAAGGGAGGCAAGGGTGTAGCCACCATCCTTGGCGCTGGCACAGGTATCTACACACCTATACTATTAATGTGCTTCGGCGTGTGGTGCTTCGTCTTTGCCGTGTGGCACTATGTGTCGCTGGCATCGATGGTCGCGGGCTGCTGCTACCCATTCTTCGTAACCATCTTCATGACCATGTCGTACGACCCCGCAGCCCCCTTCCAGAGCATCCCGTTCATCGTCTTTGCATGGTTGGTGGCAGTGATGCTGGTGTGGACACACCGCAAGAATATCGAGCGTCTGCGCGACGGTAACGAGTCGAAAATATTCCTCTGGCGCAAAAAGGACACTACGGGGAATGAGCAAAAAGATTTATAAATACACTATAAGGTAAGATAATGAGAAGACTTCTACTATTTACTATGGCGTGTGTGATGTCCATGTCACTCTATGCCCAAGATTTCGACACCCACTTTGAGGATGCAACACTGCGCATCGACTATACGTTTATGGGCAACGCCTCAGAGCAATATGTGGCACTGCGCGACATGAGCTCTACGGAGAACTGGTGGGGACGCCGTGTAAACCTCGACAACGTGCCCCTCAAGGGCAATGGCGACCTCACGTTATACGACGCTACAACGGGCGAGGTGCTATACAAGACCTCCTTCTCGTCGCTCTTCCAGGAGTGGATTACGACCCCCGAAGCTGCCACCATATCGAAGAGCTTCGAGTTCACGTTACTTGTGCCTATGCCTAAAGAGAGTGTCGTTGCCAAGATGGTGCTTCGCGACAACACTGGCAAGGAGAGCATCCTCGAGCATACGATAGCTCCCAGCGACGTGCTTATCCGCGATCGCTCGGCACAGCGCGCAATACCCCACACATACCTACACAAGGGTGGCGACTCTAAGGAGTGCATCGACGTGGTCATCCTGGCTGAGGGCTACCGCATCGACGAGATAGACACCTTCATCGACGATGCCATGATTGCCACAAGCGAGATACTTTCGTACGAGCCATTCAAGAGCCACAAGGATAAGTTCAACTTTATCGCAGTGGCGAGTGCCTCTACCGACACCAACGTCAGCGTACCGCAGGATGAGGCGTGGCGCGATACTGCCGTAGGCTCCAACTTCATGACATTCTACATGGATCGCTACCTCACCTCAGGCGAGGTATATGCCATGTACGACTTAGCCACCAATATCCCCTGTGAGCACTTTATAATCCTCGCAAACACAGACACTTATGGCGGTGGCGGCATCTACAACTCTTATACGCTGACCACAGCGCACCACACAGCCTTCCGCCCCGTTGTAGTACATGAGTTCGGCCACTCGTTTGGTGGCTTGGGCGACGAGTACTTCTATGAGGGTAACCTCGACAACGACGAGATGCACTCACTCCAGCACGAGCCATGGGAGCCCAACATCACCACCCTTGTCGACTTCGACTCGAAGTGGGTAGATATGGTTGAGCCAGGCATCGAGATACCCACAGCCGTAACGCCCGAGCGTACGAAAAACTACACCGTAGGAGTCTACGAGGGTGGCGGCTATCGCTCGAAGGGCATCTATCGCCCCACGGATGTATGTCGCATGCGTAACAATGTTGCCGAGCGTTTCTGCCCCGTATGCGAGCGTGCTATTGAGCGTGTAATACTCCACCAGACTATCGAGTAGGCGTAAAAAACATGCCAAATAGTTGGTAATTAGCTTTTTTTCACTATCTTTGCGGTCCGAAAGCAGATGTCTATGGGGGTGCAACTGACTATTGCACCTGAGTGACATCGAAGTTAAACAATTAATATTTAAACACTTATGAAGTCAATTCAGATTAACGGTACTGCACGTGCAGACTTCGGTAAGAAGTTCGCTAAGGCAGCTCGTCGCGAGGGTCAGGTACCCTGCATCATCTACGGTGGTGGCCAGGAGAAGGCATTCACTATCGACGCTAAGGAGCTCAAGCAGCTCATCTACACTCCTAACTCATACATCGTTGAGCTCAACATCGACGGCGTTGTAGAGAAGGCAGTTATGCGCGAGGTTCAGTATCACCCCGTTCGCGAGCAGGTTCTTCACGTAGATTTCTACCGTGTACAGGAGGGTAAGCCCGTTGCAGTTAGCGTTCCCGTACGCCTCACAGGTAACGCTGAGGGTGTTAAGATCGGTGGTAAGCTCCAGCTTTCAGCTCGTAAGCTCACTGTTAAGGCTCTTGTAGAGTACATTCCCGATGAGATTGTTGTTGACGTAACTCCTTTGAAGGTAGGTCAGACTATCTTCGTTGGTGACCTCAACATCGAGAACCTCACCTTCGTAACTCCCGCAACTACTGCAGTTTGCGCCGTTCGTGTAACACGTGCTTCACGTGCTGCTCAGTAATCGTAGGAGCTAATAACGTTACGTTATGAAGTATCTTGTTGTCGGGTTAGGCAACATCGGCATGGAGTACGCCGCGACCCGCCACAACATAGGATTCAGAGTGTTGGATGCCTTGGCTGAGGCATCCAATATCTCTTTTACGACGGTGCGTTATGGCGCCATCGCCACCCTGAAGCACCGCGGACGCACCATCCTTCTGCTTAAGCCCTCAACCTATATGAATCTCTCGGGTAAGGCTGTACGCTATTGGATGGAGCAGGAGCGCATACCTCGCGAAAACCTCCTCGTAGTCTCGGACGACATAGCACTGCCCTTTGGCACGTTCCGCATGCGTAAGAATGGCTCGGAGGGTGGACACAACGGTCTAAAGAACATCACCGAGCTGCTGGGCGACAACCAGTATGCACGCCTACGCTTCGGCGTGGGTGGCGACTTCCCTCGAGGCCACCAGGTGGACTACGTCTTAGGCGACTTCTCCGATGAGGAGAACAAGCTGATGCCCGAGCGATTGAAGCTCTTTGGCGACGCCATCTTATCCTTCGCATCGGTGGGTGCCGACCGCACGATGAACACCTACAACGGCAAATAGAGCGGTTGCATGTAATACAACAGAGGGGACAGCCTAATGGTTGTCCCCTCTCATTATACCGTCGTAGTACTGCGGCGTTACTGCGCCATCTGAGTAAAACGCTGTATTACCTCCAAGGCATAGGTCAGCTCGGCAGGTGTTAGCGATGTAAGCCACGCCTCGAGCTCGCGCTGAATCTCTGCCATACGACTTTGGTTGCCGCTCATAGTTGCTACAGCCACCTCGCTCATGTAGTTGCTAATCCTGTCGGAGATAACCTCCTTGCGGGCATCCGAAACGACACTATCGTCGCCACCAAACGCATTCATTATCGACATAGCGTACTGTATAGCAATGGCTGAATCATCTGGTGAGAGCGTAGCTATCCACGCCTGCATCTCCTCGCCTATGGCATCCATCTGCGAGGGGTTGCCCATCATTCTGACCATGTAGTCGTCCATACGCTCAACTATAGCCTCGCGGCCAAGCGACTGACGCGACTTTAAGTCCTCGTCCACGGCGACCACATTACGCATCATCTCCGAGCTCCTGTTTACCACGTATGCCACCTCATTGGCATCGAGCGTAGCAATCCACTGCTGCATCTCCGCCATAACGGCATCTGCCTTGGCGCTATCACCCTTCAGATATGCCTCGGTATATCTATTAAGGAGGTCATCGATTACTCTATCAAGCTCAGCAGCATTAGATACATTGGGGTTGAAGCCAACCAACTCAACGAGCTCCTCGAACTTACCGATAACGAAGGCCTGGTCACTAACGGGAAGAGTCTCCACCCATGCCATCATCTCCTCGGTGGCACGCGCAACCTCTGCCTCGTCACCGCCGATGGCAGCAACCATAATCTTACTCATGTAGTCATCACACGTCGCCTCAAGCCCCTTTGGTCGCTGCTCCACAACTACCACACTCATACCATCCGCAGCATAGCTCTCAACGCCACACACGGCACACATGGCACACAAACCTAACGATAGGAAAAGTCGCTTCATAAAAGTCTAAGTCTATAAAATGTTACTAATTCGTGATATTATACCTCTATAGAGGGGTCTGCCCACGCATATCTATCACTCGAAATAGTTATGGGGTCATCGACAGACGACCCCACAACTAATATAATAGCCTCGACTACTCGATAACTACCAAAGGCTGATCAGCCTGTACGGTGTCGCCCTCAGCAACCAACAAGCCAAGAACCTTACCTGCGAAGTCCGAAGAGATAGAGTTCTCCATCTTCATCGCCTCGAGAATCATAACCTCCTGACCAATAGTTACGGTATCGCCAGCCTTAACCTTAATTTCGATAACACGGCCGGGGAGTGGAGCATTCACGGTCTTGCCATCGGCAGCCGTAACCTTGCGCTCAGCACCTGCCTCTGCGCCATCATCCTCCATAGAGTCGGCAACCTCGATAAGGATAGCATCAGCAGCCACGGTGTCACCCTCGGCTACAAGAATCTGCTTAACGAAGCCAGCGTAGTCAGTGGTGATAGAGTTCTCCATCTTCATAGCCTCAAGAATCATAACCTCCTGGCCTACAGTGACTTTATCGCCAACCTTAACCTTAAGCTCGATAACACGACCGGGAAGTGGTGCACATACGGTCTTGCCTGTTACGGGGCGCTTAGCACCTGTCGCAGCACCAGCCTTAGCGCTCTCAATCTCGATGATTACGCCCTCAGCCTGTACGGTGTCACCCTCCTTAACAATAATCTGCTTAACCTTACCTGCGAAGTCCGAAGTGATAGAGTTCTCCATCTTCATAGCCTCGAGGATAGCAACCTCCTGACCTACAGTCACGGTGTCGCCAACCTTTACCTTAAGCTCGATAACACGGCCTGGAAGTGGTGCACAGATGGTGTCGCCAGTGATAGGCTGAAGATCAACCTTCTCCTCCTTCTTCAATGATGGGTCGGCAGCAACCTTCTCGGCATAGGCAGCCTTCTTAACACCAGTGAGGTAAGCCTTGGCAACCAATGGGAACAACTCCAACAAGAGCTCCTCCTTCTCGTTCTCTGCCAAGAGAACGCCACCAGCCTCCTCCAATGCGGGGTTAGGCTGCTTCTGATACTTCGATGTGTCGTAGGGGCGCTCCTCTCTAAAGCCACAAATCTTCTCGCGGAAGTCCTCCGAAATCTTTACGGGAGTACGGCCATAGTCACCCTTAACAAGACCTACGAACTGTGCCGACTTGTTGGTGTACATAGCACGGCCAGCCTTCTCGTCCATAGCGCAGTTTACGGCCTGTGCACCTACAATCTGCGATGTGGGAGTTACGAGGGGTGGAAGACCTGCTGCCAAGCGTACGGGAGGAATAAGCTCCATAGCGCGTGGCAAGATATCCTCGGCGCCAAGCTGCTTGAGCTGTGCCACCATGTTAGAGTACATACCACCAGGAATCTCGGCATCCTGAACGAGCTTGTTAGGTGCGGGGAAGCCGAAGTATGCCTCGATAGCCTGCGATGCTACGAGTAGCTCATCCCAGTTCTCCTCCTGGGCAGCCTTCACGCAGCGGTCGAGCAGAGCATCAACCTCGGCGGGGACCTCGTCGGTGAGGGGGTTGAAGGGCTTTGGAAGGGGCTTCTCGGCACCAAATACCGACAACTCGAGCTCCTTGCGAATATCCTTCAACTCTACGTTAATCTTAGCTACTGCCTCCATATTTGCACCAAGCTCGATGCCCAACTTCTTACAGAAGAGGTATACAAGCTCTACAGCAGGAGCACCCGTACCACCACCAAACCACCAGCAGTTGGTGTCGACAATATCAACACCCGCTACAATAGCAGCATATACCGAGCCGAGGCCATAGCCTGGGGTACAGTGTGTGTGGAAGTCAACGGTTACGCCAAGCTCCTTCTTGAGGAGTTTGATAAGGCCGTTAACACGTGCAGGAGGAATCAATCCCGACATATCCTTAATGGTAATCATGTCGGCACCGAGGGCAGCCATCTGGCGTGCCTTATCCAAGAAGTACTCATCGGTGAAGACCTTCTCATGCTCCTCACCATCCGCATACTTAGGATCTACGGTGTAACATACGGCGCAGTCGGCGATACCGCCATACTGCTTGATATACTTGATTGTCGACTTAACATTATCCACGTCGTTCAAGGCGTCGAAGATACGCATGATACCCAAGCCGCTCTCGATAGCATTGCGTGAGAAGCCATCGATAATCTCGTCGGTGTAGGGAGCATATCCGAAGAGGTTACGGCCGCGTGACAATGCTGTGAGCTTCGACACGTCACCCACCGCCTTCTTAATGGTCTCGAGACGAGTCCAAGGGTTCTCGTTCAGATAGCGCATTACAGAGTCGGGCACAGCACCGCCCCATACCTCCATAGCGTAGAAGCCTGCATCCTTATAGTAAGGAAGACAGCGGTCTACCTGCTGCTGAGTCATACGTGTTGCGAATGACGACTGCTGACCATCGCGTAACGTGAGGTCGCGAATTTTTAGGATCTTTGTCATAATTCTTAATGAGGTTATTTGTTAGTTTTTAGGTTATTTCCAAATAGTTTATAGGTTTATCTGTTATTCGAATAACAAATATAAGCAATTTTTCTTTAAAAAACAAACATTTCCTTAAAAAAGTTAGCAAAAAGTAAAGAGATGGCGACAATGGAACGTACACACAAGTACTATCCATTGTCGCCATTTTTTTGTTAGGGGCGCAATCGCCTCCCCCTTTTATCACAACAAAGTATCGAATTAGAAGGGGAGGTCATCCGGATCCTCCGCTATGGGTTGGGGCGCGGGTTGTGGCATCGGCTGTGGCGCAGGCTGCTGATAAGCAGGCTGTGCGGGTTGCTGGTAAGCGGGCTGCTGATAGCCTCCCTGCACTGGCTGAGCACCCTCAGGACGACGACCAAGGAGCTTAAGCTCGTCGGCAACAATCTCCGTACCATAGTGTTTCTGGCCATCGCGCTCCCACTCACGACTACGTAGGCGTCCCTCAACATAGAGCTGCGAACCCTTATGCACATACTTATCTACCACCTCTGCAAGGCCTCGCCAGAGAGTGATGGTATGCCACTCGGTGTGCTCGGTGGTCTCGTTAGTCTGGCGGTTAAATATACGCTCGGTGGTAGCAAGACGGATGCGGGCAACCTTAACGCCAGTCTCGAGGCTGCGCACCTCGGGATCCATGCCTACATTTCCCACCAATATTACTTTATTTATCATAATTTTAGATTATTATAAGTCAGAATATTATAAAACGAACCGATAAAATTGGTTACTTCTCTGCGCTATCACGCTCCTTATACTCAATCTCGGCGATGAGGCTACGCACAAAGTCGTCACGCTCGGGGCCCTCAACGAAACGCATAGCGATAGGTTGATAGTACATAGCACGCATCATCCTCTCGGGCATACGAGCACGGCGCAGGCGCACAGCATCCTTCTCCGTGGTAAGAATAAAGGCACGAGGATTATCGTTGAGCTTGGCATAGAGCGCCTTAAGGTCATCTGCAGTGAACTTATGATGGTCCGCATAGAACACCTTGTCCACCACCGTAAATCGTGACTCGGCATCGCGTGCAAAGGGGCGAGGGTTACCTATGCCCGAGACGAGTATCGCCTGCTGCGAGTAGTAGGGCTTCTCCTGGTCAGGGAAGTCGTAGATAGGCTCAATGTCGAGAGGCTCGATGTTCGAGAAGAACACCTTCTGGTAGGCAATCTTACGCAACTGGTTGTGCCAGAGACGCTTCTCCAGAGGTTTCATCTCATCGGGGCACTTCGTGACGATGAATATATGTGCTGCCAGCAGACGTGAGCGCACATCGCGCAGACGACCTAAAGGTAGCATGTGGTCTCTATCCACAGGATTTGTCGAGTCGATAATGACTATATTTACCTTAGCCTTTACCCTACGGTGCTGGAAGCCATCATCCATAACGATGAGGTTAACCTCGGGGTGCTCTTGGCGAATACGTTCTATGCCCGCAACCCTATCTTCGGATACTACAACCACCGTGTCAGGGAACTTAAGCTTCATTTGCAGGGGCTCGTCACCCACATCGGTGTAGTTATCGTCAACCGTCACCTCGCGGTAGCCCTTGGTCACACGTCCATATCCACGCGAGAGGATGGCCATGGTGTAGTGCTCGGCAAGCGACGAGAGGATATACTCCGCCGTGGGGGTCTTACCCGTGCCACCAACGGTGATGTTACCGATGCACACAATGGGGATATCGAATGAGAAGCTCTTGAACACTCCCCAATCGTAGAGACGATGTCTGATGACAACGACCAGCGTGTATATCCACGAAATTATGCGCTTAATAATCTTCATCGCTATCCGTTTGCCTTGCGATACCACGCACGTTAACACATATACATAGTAACACAATTACGTCAAAGATAGTATTTATTTTTGTAACGACCAAATAATGATTACAAATTTAGCATTTTATCTTCATAATTGGGGTAATTTATTGCATATATAACCAAAATTTTTACTATCTTTGCAGGGTATGAAACTGTTTACTCGCATCACCCCACTGCTCCTTGTTTTGTGCATGGCAGCATGTGGCGGCAGCTCCACCGACAATGGGGGCAACGCCTCAGCAAAAGAGGCCTCAGTGAAAGAACCCGAATACCTCTATGGCATAAATATCGAGGGTTACACCATCGCCAACGACACCGTCCGCTCGGGCGAGACCGTAGGTGGCATCTTGGGACGTCGTGGCGTCTCGGCAGTTATGGTCGACAGACTCGACAAGGCCGCAGCCGACATCTTCTCGCTACGTAAGATTCGCGCCGACAAGCCATATACCACCTTTACGCGCACCGTCAGCGACTCGTTGGGTGAGCGCGAGGTGCTCGACTGGCTTGTCTACCACATCGACGCCATAGAGTATGTAGCCTTTGGCTTCCACACCGACTCGGTATCGGTTGTTAAAGGCGAGAACCCCGTGGATATCGTACGTCAGCGCCGCGAGGCTGTCATCAACTCATCGCTATGGGGCGCTATCATGGAACAAGATATGCCCTACGCGTTGGCAGCAGAGGTCGAGGATATATACCAGTGGACCGTAGACTTCTTCGGCATACAGGAGGGCGACTCCTTCGCTGTCATCTACGACGAGAAGTTTGTCAACGACACCTCTGTGGGCATTGGCCGCGTGTGGGGTGCCGTCTTTAACCACGGTGGCAAGCAGTATTACGCCATACCCTACGCTCAGGAGGAGGGCAAGTTACGCTACTGGGAGGCATCGGGCGAGTCGCTACGCAAGCAGCTGCTGAAGGCTCCGCTTAAGTACACACGCATCAGCTCAAAGTTCTCTAACGCACGTCTTCACCCCGTATATAAGGTCTACCGTCCGCACCATGGCGTAGACTATGCCGCACCATCGGGTACCCCTGTACACTCTGTGGCAGATGGTACCGTGATATTCGCAGGCTGGGGTGGCGGTGGTGGTAACACCATCAAGATTAAGCATGCGGGTAATCTCCAGACTGGTTACCTTCACCTTAAGAGCTTCGCCTCGGGCATAAAGGTAGGCACCAAGGTATCACAGGGACAGCTTATCGGTTATGTGGGTTCTACTGGCACCTCTACAGGTCCTCACCTCGACTACCGCATCTGGAAGAATGGCACGCCTATTGACCCGCTCAAGGTTCCACAGGAGCCTGCAGAGCCTATTGCCGAGGCACACAAGGCACGCTTCGAGGCGGTACGCGACAGAGTAATCGCCGAGCTTGAGGGCAGAGAGATAGAGGGTGGCTACATCACCGATGCCGACATCTTCCCCACACAACCCACACAGCCCACAGAGTAGGCGGAGTAGACTATGCTTGACGAGCGCATTATAAAGTTCATAAAGAGACACCATGTACTTACCCTTGCTACCGTAAATAGCGAGGGTATGCCTTATGTGGCCAACTGCTTCTACGCCTACGATAAGCGTCGCAATCTCCTCATCTTCACCTCGGACGAGACTACGCGCCATGGGGGTGAGATGAGTGCAAATGGCAACGTAGCAGTAAGCATCGTTCTTGAGACGCGCGTTGTAGGCCGCGTAGAGGGAGTTCAAATAACCGGCATTGCAGAGCGTGGCGACAACGAGGCTAAGCTATGCTATATCAAGCGTTTTCCCTACGCTGCGGTGGCACCACTAACGCTATGGATGGTGCGACCCACGATGATGAAACTTACAGACAACACACTTGGATTTGGCACAAAGCTAATATGGCGAAGCGAGGAGTAATAATTGTTGCTGGAGGCTCAGGTAGCCGCATGCACTCTGCCCTACCCAAGCAGTTTCTTATGCTTGGGGGCATGCCCGTTTTGGCACGCACCATCAACACATGCAGCGAGGCACTGCCTGGCGCCGACATCGTTGTGGTTCTTCCAGAGGAGCACATACCCCTATGGAAGAACCTCAGTGCCCGCTTCGACATAGCCCCACACCGCATGGTTGCAGGAGGCAAGGAGCGTTTCCACTCGGTGCTTAATGGCATCAACGCCTTAGGTAACGACATAGAGTATATCGCTGTACATGACGGCGTTAGGGCACTTGCATCGAAGAAACTGATAATCAGAGCGATGCTTGCTGCCGAGGAGCATGAGGCCGTGATACCCGTAGTGGATGTTGTCGACTCCTACCGCAGGGTCGAGGGCAACGACTCCTATATCGTTCCCCGCGCGGAGCTACGCATCGTGCAGACGCCGCAAGTGTTTAAGGCGTCGCTATTGCGCCAGGCCTATAACACCCCCTTTAGCCCCACATTTACGGACGACGCCTCTGTGGTGGAGGCCTCTGGACATAAGATAACACTTGTCGAGGGTGAGCGCACCAACATTAAGCTCACCACACCCGACGACATGTCCTATGCCGAGTATCTAATTAGCGATTAATCATCCCTTTGATAAGGTCGAATCCCTCTCTTAGAGCACGCAGCTTAAGGAGCCACGCAAGGGCTATGTAGATTGCTGCACCCGCCAAGATGTCGATGGCGAGGCGTAGCACGATATGCATCCCCAACAAATAGGGGCTGCCGATGTATAGCACGCCAAACATAACAGCAGCTAATAGAAATGATGGAGTGAGGGCGCCCAACAACCTACCCCACGTGGCCCTGACATAGCGCATTGCAGCAGAGCTATTTAGAAGAAACTCCACAACAGCCATGGCGGTCATACCCCAAGCCACGGCCTCCACACTTCGGGGGATGGTGTAGCATAGTATGGCTGTCATAATCACGCGCTTAACGACCTCAAGGCGCAGGATAACCCTACCATCACTCTTGGTCTTCAGGATGTTATACGACACTATGGCTATCGGGTAGAGAAGTCCCGAGAGCGCCAGAATCTCGAAGTAGGGCACCGTGGGCATCCACTTCTCGCCCAAAAGCAGCATAAACATATCGGGGGCTATGGCCACAAACATCAGCATCACGGGAAATACCACGAAGCCGAGCATACGCACTATGCGCAGGTAGCCCTCGGCAAACTTCTCATCATCATCCTTGATCTGCGCCAACGCGGGGAAGGTGACGCCCTGCACCGCCTGCACGGTGGATGTTACGGGCAGATCCTTCAGCTTCTGCGCCTGCGAGTAGTAGCCCAAGGTCGAGGTTGTATGCATCTTGCCGATGAAGAGCTGCGCTACATTATTATATATAGATGCTATCAGGTCGGTAGCGAGGAGTCGCAAACTGAATGGTGCCATCTCGCGGAGCGAACGCATGGTGGGACGCGCCGACGTGCGCCAACGGCGTAGCATCCAGAAGGCGATAGCCTTTATGCCCATCATAAGGAGTCGCTGTGCAACCAATGCCCAGATACCGCACCCCATAATGGCCATAACCACGGCTACGACGCCGCTTATGAGCGATGCGGCGAATACTATTTTAGAGAGAAGCGCAAAGCGGAACTCACGCGTATACATCACGGTCTGCACCACGCAGAGCGAATTGATGGGGAGCACCAAGAAGAGCACAGGGGCTATATCCGCGATGATAGGGGCGTCGTAGAGACGCGCCACAAGGGGCGATATGGCGACAAGCAGGGCATAGAGCACCACTGCCACCACCACGTTGAATGTGAGCACCGAGCGATACTCCTCATCTGTTGGCGAGCTCTTGCGGATGAGTGTCTGCGAGAAGCCGCTGTCGACAATTGCCAGCGACACCGAGGTAAAGAAGGTCATAATGGCCATCACGCCGAAGTCGGCAGGGGCAACCATACGTGCTACGACGATGCTCACGACCATCTGCACGACCATCGAGAGGAGCTTCTCTGAGAAACTCCACGCAACACCCGATGCCACCTTATGTTCCAACCTCTCGCCGGCCATACAACTACTTAATGAAGTACTCTACCGCCAAGCGGTATGACTCGAGGCCGAAGCCCATAATCGAGCCACGTACCACGGGAGCAATGAGCGAGACGTGGCGGAACTCCTCACGCGCAAGGATAGAGGATATGTGCACCTCAACCACGGGCACCGCCACAGCCGCAATAGCGTCGCGCAGCACCACTGAGGTGTGAGTATAGCCACCAGCATTGAGGATGATACCATCGTAGAGGCCATCAGCACGCTGAATGGCATCGACAAGCTCGCCCTCGATATTCGACTGATAGTAGTCGAGCGTAATAGCCGAGTAACGTGCGCGAAGAGCTCCGAGGTAGTCCTCGAAGCTCTCACGTCCGTATATCTCGGGTTGGCGACGTCCCAAAAGGTTGAGATTCGCCCCGTTGATAATCAAAATTTTCATCGCAAAATAGGTTTAGTGCGATAAGGAATGTAACGTTATTTTATCGTTAGAATAGGTTAGATTTGGAGATTTGACGCAGACTGAAAAAGCGGAGTTTACTGAGGTGTAAATGAGCATTTTTCAGACAAGCAAAACTTCAAAGATGACCTATTATCACGATAAAATTAGTACTCTTTAGCTACAGTCTCACCCTTCAATACACGAAGTGCGTTCTCTGCCAACGACTCAAGCTCGTTCTCGCCGGGGTAGATCTTGATAGGCGCAAGGAACTTACAGTAGTCGATGATGACATCGTTAACGCAGTCGTTCCAAGCGATACCACCAGTGAGGAGGATAGCATCAACCTTACCCTTCAAAACTACAGCCATCTCGCCAATCCACTTAGCTACAGAGTATGCCATAGTGTCGAGCATAAAGCGTGCCTCCTGGTCGCCATTAGCAGCGCGTACCTCGTTGAGCTCCTGTACGTTGTTGCAGTTTACGTGGTCAACCAAGCCACCCTTACCTGCAAGGAGCTTCTTGATGTCAGCCTTCTCATACTTGCCAGAGAAGCAGAGGTCTACCAAGTCGCCTGCGGGCAAGGTACCTGCACGCTCGGGAGCGATAGGACCATCGCCATCGAGAGCGTTGTTGGTGTCGATAACACGACCGAGGTGGTGAGCCGAAACCGAGATACCACCACCCATGTGTACTACCACGAGGTTGAGCTCCTCATAGGGGCGACCAATCTCCTTGGCATAGCGACGAGCGATAGCTTTCTGGTTGAGAGCGTGGAAGATAGAGCGGCGAGGCATCTCCTTAAGACCACTCACGCGAGCCATATCCTGAAGCTCATCAACAACTACGGGGTCAGCGATGTAGGCCTCAACACCTGCAGCATCGGCAATGCGACGAGCGATGAGAGCACCAAGGTTGCTGGCGTGCTGACGCTTGGGAGCCGAGAGGTCGGCAATCATAGCCTCACCAACACGGTATACACCACCCTCGATGGGGCGCATAAGACCGCCACGGCCGATAACAGCGTCAAGCGACTTAAGCTCGATACCGTCAGCCTTCAAAGCGTCGAGGATAATTTCCAAACGCCACTCGAGCTGATCAGCAACACTCTCAAAGCGAGCAATCTCCTCTGCCGAGTGGCTCAACTTCAAGGTCTTAACCTCCTCCAAGTCGTGGAACAACGCTACCTTAGTGCTGGTAGAACCAGGGTTGATTGTAAGAATATTATATGCCATTATTTGAAATATTATCAGTTCTAAACGAGGCTAATTATTTCGCTGACAAGCAAGCCAAAGCGATTGAGTAGAGCTTAGTCTTAGTGGTATCGCCACGTGATGTCAACACGCAAGGAGCAGTAGGACCAGCAACCATAGCTGCAAGCTCAGCACCGCCGAACTTAGAGCAAGCCTTGAAGAATACGTTACCAGACTCGAGGTTGGGGAACAATAAGCAGTCAGCATCACCAGCAACGGGACCCTGCAACTTCTTAATCTTAACGCTCTCCTCGTCGATAGCAACATCCAATGCCAAAGGACCCTGGAACAAGCCCTTACCGAGCTCACCAGCAGCACCAAGCTCGCCAAGCTCCTTAGCCTCAACCGAGCTAACTACCTTAGGCAACAACTGCTCCGAAGGAGCGATGAAAGCCATCTTGGGGTACTCTACGCCGAGGTTGTTGGCAATCTCCAACAAGTACTTAGCAATCTGCTTCTTCTGGTCGAGGGTAGGACATGGAAGAACCGCAACATCGCTAACAACAAGAAGCTTGTGGTAAGCAGGAATCTCCAATACGGTTACGTGGCTCAAGGTAGTGCCTGCGGGAAGCAAGCCCCACTCCTTGTTCAAGATGCCGCGCATGTACTTATCGGTAGGCACAACACCCTTCATAAGTACGTCGTACTCGCCATTGTGAACAGCCTTAACAGCAATCTCAACAGCCTTTACATCCTCCTTCTCCTCGATGATGTGGTACTGGCTCATATCTACGCCCTCAGCCTCGCAAGACTTCTTAATCTCCTCGGGGTCACCTACCAAGGTAACCTCAGCAAGACCAGCCTTGATAGCCATATCGGTAGCGCCGATAGAGTGAGTATCCTGGCCATATGCCACAATCATCTTCTTCTTGCCACGCGCAACGGCAGCAGCAACGATCTCGTCCAAATGCTTAATCATAATGGTTTTAGGTTTTATTTATTAATATTTTAAATTTACCTTTTTTACCCCCTCACACTCGACCCTTCCGAGATGCAGCCCAAAGGAGTCAGATAATTTGAGGGATTTTTAGGCTTGCGAGGGTAGACAATCCGCAGCATACTTTGTTGTACGTGAAGAATTGCCTATACCTCGTCTAACGCCCCAATCACCAAATTAGTTGGCACCTACAAGTCTGTAGGTATCCTTAGCGATTACAAGCTCCTCGTCGGTGCAGATAACTGCAGCCTTCACGCGTGAACCCTCTGCGGTAATCTCATAGTCGGTACCACGCTTGCCGTTGTTGCGTACAGCATCAAACTCGATGCCCATAAACTCCATATTGCTAAGTACATACTCGCGCAACTCGGGAGAGTTCTCGCCAACACCGCCAGTGAAGACTACAAGGTCTACGCCACCCATCTCGGCAGCATACTCACCCACGAACTTCTTAACGCGGTTGAAGTACATATCGCGAGCCATAATAGCACGCTCGTTGCCCTGGTCGTAAGCAGCGTCGATGTCGCGCATATCGCTTGAGATGCCCGTTAGACCCTGAACACCCGACTTCTTGTTGAGCATAGCGTCGAGCTCCTTGTATGACATACCCTCCTTCTCGGCAACATAGGTAGCAGCCGAAACATCCATAGAACCTGCACGTGTACCCATCACAAGGCCATCGAGTGGAGTGAAGCCCATAGATGTATCGAACGACTTACCATTCTTCACAGCTGTCACCGACGCACCGTTACCGATGTGGCAGGTCACAATCTTTGAGTTCTCGAAGTCGAGGCCAAACATCTCAGCGCCAAGACGTGCTACATACTTGTGGCTGGTGCCGTGGAAGCCATACTTACGCACGCGGTACTTTTCGTAGTACTCGTAAGGGATGGCGTACATGTAGTTGATGGCGGGGATGGTGTGGTGGAACGAGGTATCGAAAACGGCCACCTGCTTGATACCAGGAAGCACCTTCTCCATAGAGAGGATACCCTCAAGGTTTGCAGGGTTGTGCAAAGGTGCGATAGAGTACAACGACTCTATCTTAGCCTTAACCTCATCGTCAACCAAGCAGCTGTCGTGGAAGAACTCACCACCGTGAGCCACACGGTGGCCCGCAGCCTTAAGCTCATCGAGCGACTTGATTACACCATGCTCAGCGTGAGTAAGTGCATCAAGAACAAGACGAATACCTGTTGTGTGGTCGGGAATAGGACAGTGCATCTCGAACTTATCCTTACCCTGAGGCTTGTGTGTGAGGTCACCCTCTGCCAAACCAATACGCTCTACGAGGCCCTTAGCCAAGAGTGTCTGCGCGTTGTCGTTAACGTCAAGTACCTGATACTTGATCGACGAGCTACCGCAGTTAAGAACTAAAATTACCATAGCTTTTGATATGTTTTATTGTTAATACGTGTCAACGTTCGAAAGGACATCCAAATGGAGTTGTCGTCAAAATCTCAACAAAGATACAAAATTTACGCTGACTTTCCAACCAATTCTTGACTTTTTTTTACCACCTCCGTTTTATGCCAAAAATGACTCCATTTTTTATAGTCTTTACACACCCAAAATTAGCCATTATAAAACAAGTCATATAATCCAAGTTTAAACTATTTGTCGCACAGCACGCAAGAGCAGCGTTGCGACCCAGCAAAATAATTGTGCTACGAGGATTGCGAACTTACGAATTATTTACTATCTTTGCATGGATTACGCGCGACGCACTGCGCGTACGAACCTCTAAAACTATAAAACGATGGCTACCGAAAAAATCAACCTTACGGCTCCCGCGGAGCCTGTCGGCACCGTTGCCGAAGATGCGCAGACGACTACAACCAACATCCACCAGGAGAATCCAGAGAGTGTCACCGAGGAGGTGAACATGAGCGAGACTTTTGCCGATGAGGAGGCAGCATTGGCTGCAAACGAGGCGGGTCTCGACGTGGGAGATGAGACCGAAGAGGAGGAGGCAGCACCCTCACTTGGCGACGACATCTCGGGGCTTAGCGAGGCAGAACTCGTTACTCTGTTTGCCGCAAAGATTGAGTCGGAGCCCGTGCAGACACTGCGCCCTGTGGTTGAGGCCATCAAGATAGCACTATACAAGCAGCACCGCGCCAAGGTAGAGGCCGAGAAGCGTGCCTTTATCGAGGCTGGTGGCGACGAGGCTACATTCACTCCCTCGGTAGATGAGGACGAGGTGCGCTTCAAGGAGCTCTTCGCAGTATACCGCAACGAGCGTGACAAGCATATCGCCCAAATGGAGGCTGCAAAGGAGGACAACCTCAAAATAAAACTTCAGATTATCGAGGAGCTTAAGGAGCTCATCAACTCGGACGAGGCTATGAACACCACCTTCACACGCTTCCGCGAGCTACAGCAGCGCTGGAAGGATACAGGCCTTGTACCTCAGCAGAATGTCAAGGACCTTTGGGAGACCTACAACCTTCACGTAGAGAACTTCTACAACTTCATCAAGATTAACCGCGAGCTCCGCGACCTCGACCTTAAGAAGAATTACGAGGCTAAGTTAGCACTATGCGAGCAGGCCGAGGAGTTGGCTCTCGAGACTCAGGTTGTCGAGGCCTTCCGCAAGCTCCAGAAGCTCCACGACGAGTGGCGCGAGACGGGCCCCGTGGCTATAGAGTTCAAGGAGAGCCTTTGGGAGCGTTTCAAGGAGGCATCAAGCCGTATCAACAAGCGTCACCAGGAGCACTTCGAGGGTCTCAAGGCCGAGCAGATGAAGAACCTTGCACTGAAGCAGGAGCTCTGCGAGAAGACCGAGGCGCTACTTACACGCGAGATTCTTACACGTAAGGAGTGGAACAAGGCATCGGAGGAGCTGCTCGAGATTCAGAAGGTGTGGAAGACCATAGGCTTTGCTCCCAAGAAGGATAACAACCGCATCTATGAGCGTTTCCGCACCGCTTGCGACAAGTTCTTCGAGCTTAAGCGCAACTTCTACGCTGGCGTAAAGGGCGAGATGGAGCACAACCTCGCACTCAAGCAGGAGTTGTGTGCCGAGGCTGAGGCACTTGCCATGTCGGAGGATTGGAAGCATGCCACCGACGAGCTTATCGCACTTCAGGCGCGTTGGAAGCAGGTAGGCCCTGTGGCACGCCGCCACTCGGATGCTATATGGAAGCGTTTCCGCGCCGCTTGCGACAAGTTCTTCGAGCGTAAGTCAGCACACTTCTCGTCGGTAGACTCTGAGCACGAGGAGAACCTCAAGCTAAAGCAGGCACTACTCGAAGAGATGAGGGCAGCAGACATTAAGGCAGGTGGTTTCGACATGGTTAAGGATTTCCAGCGTCGTTGGAGCCAGATAGGCTTCGTGCCCATCAAGCAGAAGGATGCCCTACAGAAGGAGTACAAAAAGGTGGTTGATGCTATGTTCCAGACGCTTCGTTCTACGGAGCGAGACCGCTCGATGAACCGTTTCAAGGAGCGCGTATCGGGCATGAAGGGCGGCAACCAGCTACGCTCAGAGCGTGAGCGTCTCTACAACAAGGTGCGCCAGATGGAGCAGGATATAGCTCTCTTGGAGAACAACATCGGCTTCTTCTCGAAGTCGAAAAATGCCGAGTCGCTTATCGCCGATGTGCGCGAGAAGATTGAGCGCTCGAAGCGCGACATGGCAGAGCTCATCGAGAAGATACGTCTTATCGACGAGGAGGAGGCTAAGCAGAAATAGATTACAACAAATTGAAGAATTATAGAGTGCGCCTCAGCTTGCACGGTTTGTGGCGTGCTTCCTAAAAATTAAGGTTATGAAACTATCTAAACCAAAGTACATTTTTGTGACAGGCGGTGTTGCATCGTCACTCGGCAAGGGTATTATCTCAGCATCTATTGCCCGCTTGTTGCAGGCTCGTGGCTATGCTGTAACCATCCAGAAGCTCGACCCATACATCAACGTTGACCCGGGCACGCTCAACCCCTATGAGCATGGTGAGTGCTATGTTACGGAGGATGGTACCGAGACCGACCTCGACTTGGGCCACTACGAGCGTTTTACCTCGATACAGACAACTAAGAACAATAACGTTACCACGGGTAAAATCTACCAGTGCGTTATCGAGAAGGAGCGTAGCGGTGAGTTCTTGGGTAAGACCGTACAGGTTGTTCCCCACATCACCGACGAGATTAAGCGTCGCGTTCAGCTGCTTGGCGCTACCAAGAAGTACGACGTCATCATCACAGAGATTGGTGGTACGGTGGGCGACATCGAGTCGTTGCCCTTTATCGAGTCGGTACGTCAGCTTCGCTACCAGCTTGGCTACCAGAACACCGTACTTGTGCACCTCACGCTTATCCCCTACATGGCGGCATCGGGTGAGCTTAAGACTAAGCCTACGCAGCACTCCGTTAAGGAGCTCTTGTCGTATGGTTTGCAGCCCGACGTGCTTGTGCTACGCTCGGAGCACGACCTAAGCCAGGATATCCGCCGTAAGGTGGCTCTGTTCTGCAACGTTACGCCCGAGGCTGTTGTTCAGTCTATCGACGTGCCTACAATCTACGAGGTGCCCCTACGTATGCACGAGCAGAACCTCGATGGTGTGCTTTTGGAGAAGCTCGGCTTGGAGTCGGAGCAGGAGCCCGATTTGACCGAGTGGGCAACATTCGTGGAGCGCATCAAGAATCCTAAGAGCGTGGTAGACATCGCGTTGGTGGGTAAGTATACGGAATTGCCCGATGCATATAAATCAATCAGCGAGTCGTTCATCCACGCGGGTGCCGTACATGGCGTTAAGGTTAAGCTACACTACGTCAACTCGGAGCGCCTGACCATAGACAACGTGCGTGAGCACCTCGGTAAGATGTCGGCCGTGATGGTTGCCCCAGGCTTCGGCAACCGTGGCATCGAGGGTAAGTTGGTAGCTGTGCGCTATGCCCGCGAGAACAACGTGCCCTTCTTCGGCATCTGCCTCGGCATGCAGTGCGCCGTTATTGAGTTTGCACGCAACGTCATAGGTTGGGCCGATGCCAACTCGAGCGAGATGGTACAGACAAAGCACGCCGTTATCGACCTTATGGAGGAGCAGAAGAAGGTTACTGCCAAGGGAGGCACCATGCGTCTCGGTGGCTATCCATGTCACTTGGCTGAGGGCTCACGCGTACGTGAGGCTTACGGTGCGGAGAACATCGTTGAGCGTCACCGCCACCGCTATGAGTTTAACAGCGCCTTTTTGGCCGACTTCGAGGCTGCGGGCATGAAGGCTGTGGGTCAGAACCCCGATACAGGTCTTGTGGAGGTTGTTGAGATACCATCACACCGCTGGTTTGTGGGTACGCAGTACCACCCCGAGTACCACTCGACAGCAGCAAATCCTCATCCATTGTTCGTGCGTTTTGTTCAGGAGGCGCTCGCATACCGCGATGAGCAGTAGACTTTAGACAATATCTATAACTTAGAATCGTTAGAGAGACGAGAAACTAATTTTTACCCCGATTGTGGGGCTATGTGATGAATAAGAATACAATTATTGGAATTGTGCTGATGGTAGCCTTGTTTATAGGCTACGGCATCTATCAGGCAGATGTGCTCGAGGAGCAGCAGGCATACGAGCAGAAGGTTAAGGAGCAGAATGAGAAGAAGGCTATTGCTGAGGCTGAGGCAGCGATGCAGTATGCCGAGGCAGAGGCGGCGCTGACTGCCGAGGACCGCGCCAAGCGCGACTCTATCTACCGCGCTAATGAGGAGCTCAGAGTGTTTAACACCCATGGCGAGAGGCTTCTTGCAGCGTTGGAGGGTGAGTCGAAGCTCGACACCCTTCAGAACGACTTTATGTCGGTTGTCTTCGATAGCCGTGGTGGTAAGATTGTGGACGTGACACTCAAGGAGCATACGCGCTATGCTGAGGGTGAGCGTACCGAGTTGGTTAAGATGATGGCCCCCGAGTCTGCATTCTGGGCTGTCGACATGCACCGCAATGGCAACTATCTTCACACCAACGACTACATCTTCGACTCTGAGGTTGAGACCCTCGATAATGGTTACCGTGTGACCATGACCCTCGAGACCGACCCCGATGCCTACATCCAGTATGTATATACTATGTACAACACGGGAGATCCCAGCCGCGACCACCTTATCGACTTCACGCTCAACCAGCATAACTTCGACCAGTACCTCGCACGAGAGAACGAGATTATCCTCCACTGGGACAATAAGAGCATGAAGAACGAGCGCTCGTTCACTAACGAGAACACAGCCACAACCGTAGCATACTACGAGAATGAGGAGGAAGAGGTTGAGGAGCTCGACGCCAACGATGGCAACAAGAGCCGTGAGCACCACCGTAACCTCGGCTGGGTGGCTCTCAAGCAGCAGTACTTCTCATCAGTTCTTATCGCCAAGGACCCCATCCATGCAGGCATGGGCTACAAGACCTCACAGAAGCAGGGTGAGGACTTCGTTAAGGCTTACGACACACGTATTATCATCCCTCACGAGAAGGGTACCGAGACATATAAGTTCGCCTTGTACTATGGTCCCAACGACTACACCATCATGAAGAATGTGGAGTTTGCGGGCAAGGAGCAGGAGCTCGAGGAGCTTATCCCCATGGGTGGCTGGCTTATCGGCTGGTTCAATAAGTTCCTCACCATCCCCGTATTCCAGTGGTTGAAGGACCATGGCTTGAGCTTCGGTCTCATCATCCTCATCCTTACGCTTATGGTTAAGCTCATCATCTTGCCTTTGACCTATAAGAGCTATATGTCTACGGCGAAGATGCGTGCCGTGCGTCCCGAGCTTGAGGCGATCAACAAGAAGTATCCCGATCCTAACGACGCCATGAAGAAGCAGCAGGCGACTATGGAGCTATACCAGAAGGCGGGCATCAGCCCTATGGGTGGTTGCTTACCACTGCTTATCCAGATGCCTATCCTGTGGGCTATGTTCCGCTTCTTCCCCGCAAGTATCGAGCTTCGTGGCGAGAGTTTCCTCTGGGCTGACGACCTTTCGTCATACGATAGCGTTGTAGAGTTTGGCTTCAACATCCCATTCTATGGTGATCACATCAGCCTCTTTGCACTGCTTATGGCCCTCTCAATCTTCGGCTACTCGTTCTACACATACAAGCAGCAGGCAGCCACTACTGCTGGTCAGCCTGGCTCTGGCATGATGAAGTTTATGATGGTATACTTCATGCCTGTGATGATGCTCTGCGTGATGAACAGCTTCGCATCGGGTCTCTGCTACTACTACTTCTTGTCGCAGATTCTCACCATGATTATCATGTTCGTTATCCGTCGTTCGGTTAACGACGACAAGGTACGTGAGCGTTTGTTGGCACACGCCGCTAAGCCCCGCAAGAAGTCTAAGTTCCAGGAGCGCTACGAGGAGGCTCTTCGTCAGCAGCAGGAGTCGCTAAACCGCGAGCAGCGTCGTCAGCGTCGCTAATAGTCAGCTTAAGCTACAAAAAATAGCGCAGCCCGCAGGGTTGCGCTATTTTAATATATATAGGTGTAAATCTCACTTTAGGCTAAAAGTGCGTGAAGCCCTTCAAATCTACTGTTGCGGGAGCGCCATTCTCAAGCCACTGTAACTCTCCCGAATCTGTTATGCGACCTATGGCCGTGAGCATAGTTCCCGTGGCCTCCTTAAGTGCCTCGGCTACCCTATCGAAGCTCGCAGCATCCACCGTGAGTAGCAACTCATAGTCCTCGCCGCCAGTTGTGGCATAGCGAATATCGTAGTCCGTGGGGATTGTTGACAGTTCAATCTCGGCACCCACCTTCGATAGCTCCATAATGTGATTTATGTCCGAGGCAATGCCATCCGATATATCCATCATGGCGTGCACCTCAGTGCGGCCACCAAGCCACACGCCCTCGGCTATGCGCGCCTGCGCCACGCGGTGATGCTTCGCCGCCACAGTGTCGAGATCGCCAAACATGATGTCAACAAGGCCCTTCGACGAGGTGCCGAGCTTGCCCGTAACAGCGATTATGTCGCCCACCTTAGCAGCCGAGCGACGCTTGATATTAGCCCCCTGAACGCGACCTATTGCCACCACATTAATAGATATTCTATCGCGCGATGCTGTGGTGTCGCCACCTACCAGTGCCACGCCCGCCTCACGGCTCGCATCGTAGTAGCCTCGCATAAATGCCTCGCTCCACTCGCCCTGTGCCGACTCGGGAAGCGAGAGGCTCAGGAGCGTAGCCACAGGCGTTGCACCCATAGCCGCCACGTCGGAGAGGTTGACCATAAGGCTCTTGCGTCCCACCTCCTCTGCCGTAGATGCCGCGCGCAGGAAGTGAACATCCTCAACGAGCATATCTGTGGTCATCACCAGGGCATCATCGCCCATACTTAATACGGTGCAGTCGTCGCCAATAGGCTCGAAGCCGTGGTGAGGCAACGTGCCAAACATCGAGGCTATGTCTCCAATAAATGAAAATTCAGATTTTTTCATACCTCATAAAGAGTTGAGGCTGACCAAACTCATTTAGTCAGCCTCATCACATCTAAGATTAATTCTAAGTGCGGTCGTAGAACTCGCAGTTAAGGCAGTTGAACGAGCCCTTGATGGTGTGGCCGTTGTCGTCAACGCAGTCGAGCGTAATGATGTAGCTAGTGCCATCCTTCTCAACCGTTATTGTACCATCGGCAAGCGGTGCACCCTGTGTCTGGTCAACATAATCATCCTTAATCACGTAGTACCACGAGTAGAGATACTTAACGCCCTCAATCATACCTGCGATAAAGCAATTATCCTTAAGCTCACGGTCAGATGCTGCCGTATAAGTGCCTACAACACTCTCTGGAGTGTTCTCAAGCGAGTCGGTGATAAGGTCGATTGTGAAATAGTCACCGTTGATAGGGCTTGTGCTCTCCATCAGCGATATCGACCAATGAGCCTTACCCGTATCGTAGTAGTCTCCATAGTACATCATACGTACAGTGGCGCTTGTATGCTCGAACGAGAGGTTGTCGGTAAGTTTCGAGCCATACTCTGGAGAGTTTACCACGCTGGGCACGTGTAGCTCACCCTCGTAAACGATGTGGTGAACAGTACCATCGGTCATTGTTACCTCGGCCTCGAAACGGTTGTCGGTTACGGTCACCGTACCGTTGCTAAATACAAACGATGTCGCTGGATTGCCGTCTGCATCGTTGAAGTGAGCTTTACTATACTGAGCATCGAAGCAACCTATGGGGCAGTTACCACTCTTGTCGAAGAGATATGTGCCATTGGGCAGAATGGGCTTGTCACCACCACGATACTTTGTGTAGATGTCGAAGTAGTAGTAGATACCCTCGGGAATGTCGTTGTTGGCATTAATCTCTGCATTGCCAAGCTGTACATAGTAGTTGAAGTTGTCCGACGAGGCCATACCCAAATACTCGCCACCAAAGACTGTAGCCTGAATGTCGAAGTCGTATTTGCCATCCTTAACACTCTGACGTACATCAACGATGTGCTCTATCTCGCCATAGGTAAGTTTGATGGTCGCTGTGCGCTCCTCGGTTGTAGTATTACGCTGCGCCACGAAGGTCACTTTGTCATCGCCCACCACAACATTGCTAATCCACCACGCATTAGCTACAGCCTTTAGCTCAACATCAGCGATGGGATTTTTAATAGCAAAGTCGATTGAGCACTCGCCACCCGAGAATGGAACGACGAATGGCGTCTCCGATTTGATTACAAGCTGTGTCGTAGTATCCTCACTCTGATTCTCGCACGATACCAGTAGAATGAGCGACATAGCTAAAACTGTTAGAAATTGTTTCATACTCCTCAATGTATAGGTTAATAACTTATGTCCGTGTGGTACAAAGGTAACTCTTTATCTCGGATTGTGCAAATCGCGATTGGGAGTGTACAGCAATTTAGGTGGTTCACCCCACCCTTGGCATAAAAAATTAGGGAGATTAAGCAATTTTGTGCTCTACTCGCAACTTTTACCTTATCTCCCTAATCTATCTATTTTATGGTCGCGCTACTCAACCTTGAAGCGATAAGCGGCACGTGCGGTGTAAACATTGTCCTTCTTGGGATCGAGACACACTACGCTATCGTTCATAAAGGCAACAACCTCAACAAGGTCATCAGAGGTCTCGTTAGATGACCAGTAGTAGGTCTCGCAGAAGGGCTCGCCTCCATTATCTACGATAAACTCGTTGTACTTAGCTACGCTCGATGCCTTGAAGTCACGCTCACCATTGGTAAGCATCTCCCACATCCAGTGTAACTCGGTAGATGATGGTAGGAACCAACCCTCGCCGTGAGCCTTACACCACTTGAATGCTGGGTAGTCGTCGATGTTCATACCGAAGTAGTCGAAGGGGTCATTGGTGTTATAATCGCCACGCTGTGACGCACAGTTGCAGAACTCATACTTTGTTGACCACTGCAAATCCTCCTCGTCCATTGAGAAGAGGTAGCAGTAGGTGTCGCCCTTGTTGTCCGACTTGATAGCGAAGATTATGCCCTTAACGCCATTCACCTCGTAGATATCGCCAATCTCGTACTTGCCAACCAACTCGGGGTCGTATACATCGATGCTTACGGCAGTGCCAGTGGTCTGACCATCGTAGCGTGCACGGAACGAGTATGAGCCGACTGTTGTGCTTGAGAAGGTATTGCCATCGACGGTTACGCCCTCGTGGTTGGTGCAGTAAATCTCGGCATCGGCAGTTACATCGTCCTCGCCGTAGAGTACCGTAAATGTAGCCTTCTCCAAGCCATCAGCCTTGATGCGGTTTACGTCAGACTGAATCTTGAGGGTCTTCTGCACGGGAGCCTCCACAGCAGTAGCTACGACCTTAACCTCGTTAGACTTTACGCCATCCCACTTAGCCACAAAGACAAACTCGCCTGCAACATCCGTGGTGAATGTATTAGACTCAAGCTCCGAGTTGTAGTTGATGATTGTAATCTTTGCCTCCGAGCTCTTATCCTCGCCATCAACCTTCACTGTGAAGGTTACAGTGTCTGCGTTGTCGGCAACAATCTCACCCTTATCGGCTGTAAGCTCAACTGTAGGCACGGGGGCCTCTGTGGCAGTGGCTGTAATCTTCACCTCTGCTGAGGTAAAGCCCTTGTATGAAGCCTTGAAACGGTACTCGCCACCGGTAGTAGTGGTGAAGGTGTTGCCCTCAAGCACCGAGTTGTCGTTGAGGCAGATGATCATTACATCATCGGTAGTTGCCTTACCATCTACCTTAACGGTGAACGTAGCAGCGTCGCTGCCGTCAGCCATGATTGTTGTCTTGTCGGTAGTAAGCTCTACGTTGTACTCCTTGTTCTCAGGTGTCTCGTTGCCCTCGCAAGCCACAAAGCCAAATGCAAGAGCTAAGATTGCAAAAATATTAAAAAATCTCTTCATTCTGTACCTAACTTATTTTACTGTGCATTGTCAAACATATCGGGAGTTACGCGAACAGCAAACTGTGTTGCGGTGTTCTCAGCGTTGAGTACCTCGAAGAAGAATACGTAGTCCTCCTTGTCGAAGCCTGTGAATGAGATTGTAGCACCCTCTGCGCTCTTTGCTGCTGCCAAGGTCTCCTCGCCTACAGGCTTACGGAACACGAAGAATGCCTGAATCTGTGACCAGTCGTTGGGATCCCAATACTTCTCAAAGTCGCAGTTGCCGTTCCAAAGCTGTGCGCCAGCGAGAAGGTCTACGGCATACTCGTTAGTCTTGACGACGAAGTTTACCGCGTAGCTGAAGCCATCCTTTACGATAATAGGCTCTGATACCTCAAGGGTAGCTACGGTATCTGCCGATGGAGCCTGAGTCTTGAACTCAACAGCAACATAGTTGTAGTCGTAAACCTCTGTTGGGTCAGTGATGGTTGGGTCTACATAGAATAGTACCACAACATACTCAGTGTTGTTGTTAAGGGGCTCGTAGGCAGTAATGGTGTTAGAACCCTTCTTGCCAAGCTTGTCGGTCTGGATGATGTCACCAAAGCCGTAGCCCTGCTCAACAGCGATGTTGTTAAGGCCGAAGTAGCTACGCATCACGATATTTGCCTTAGCCTCGGTAGCCAGGGTCTGCTCGTATGACTTCTTTGTCCAGATGTAGTATGTCCAGTGTGCATCCTCACCAAGCGCGGGGGTTACATCCAACGAGAAGTTGGTGTGAGTGGTAGTGAGGTTGTCGGTAACGAACAACGAGTTGGGGTCGATAGGCTCACCCTCGGGAGTGGTAAATGCCTTGCGGAAGAGCTTCATCTCGGCAGTCTGGTTGTGCATATCCTCCCAGTTCTCGAAGTTGAAAGCAACAGCGAGGTAGTCGGTCTCGGCAACAAGACGGCAGTTGAGAGTGGTCTCGCCCTGAGTAATCCAGTCTCCAGAGTTAGGGTTCTCGATGATGTACTCAAAAATCTGATAGTCATCGTTATAGATGCCGAAAGCGTCGAGCTCCATCTTGGTAATCACGCGGAAGTAGTAGCGGTTTGCCGAAGTGTTGGGCTTAGCAATGGCTGTTGCTGATGTCGCCTTGATGTCCTTAATCTCAATTTCGATCTCGAACTCATCGGCAGGAATTGGGTCTGTTGCAGTCTCTGTAGTTAGAGTGTAACGTGCGACCTTCTTAGTCTCGGTCACAGCAAAAGCGATGGCCGAATACTTTGTACCAGCCTTAAGACCCTGAGCTACAAGATACTGGGGGCCCTTCTTGAGCTTGAGGTCGTCTGCAGCGAGCATCTCGTTAATGATGTCAGCATCGCTCTTGTCGGCGATAGTGGCACTCTCAACGATTGCTGCAACATAGTTTACCGTAGCATCAGAGGGGATAATCTGCACCTCGGCACTTGTAGCCGTTGTCTTGGCATTCTGGAACTCGAACGTAACGCCCGAAGTACTCTGGTCATCGCCACCCTTGTCGCAGCCCACAGCAACGAGTGCTACCAGCGCAATGCTCAATAACGAAAATAGTTTTCTCATAGACTTAAAAAATAAATAAATTGTTAAAGTATCATCTGGTTAGTTTAGGTTTTTCTGTTTCACCATAACTGGTAATGTTAGCACATTACCCCAACTTGTGGGCAAATATACAAAAACATTTTATATAGACAACGACTTTAGCAAAAAAAAATCCACGAAGAGAATATTTTTATCATTTATTTGCTTTGTAAGCATAATATGAGTATATTTGTACGTCCAAAAGTACAATAAACGAGAATTATTTAGCGTTAGCTGTGAAAACGAGAAAACACCAAGAACAAAAAACAATGAATCAAAAGACCCATCGTTTGGCTATAATTCGAAAAATTATCCGTTCGGATTATATATCCTCACAGGAGGAGCTTATCAATCGACTTGAAGAGGCGGGCATACAAGTGACCCAGTCCACCCTTTCGCGCGATCTTAAGTACATGCACGTAGCAAAGGTCCCCCACAAGGATAAGGGCTATATCTACGTGCTGCCAAACAACACACGCAGCGACCTCGTCATCTCCCCCAACATATCAGACAACATTACGGACATTGCATTCTCGGGAAACCTCTGTGTTATAAGCACTAAGCCTGGTTATGCGAGCGCCATATCGGTACCTATCGACAATAAGGGTATAAACGAGATTTTAGGCACAATCGCGGGTGACAACACCATTCTGATGGTGCTACGCGACGGCTTCGACATGGAGTCGCTTATGGAGCAGTTGTATCTGCTCTTCCCCTCGCTCCGCACCCTGTAATTTGCTGAATAAGCAGCGCTACTGCGACACTTTACAAAAAGTAATACACCGAGGAGTGTACTTCATGTACTACCCCTCGGTGTACTCTTTTCTCACTATCCGAGCCACGAAATAATATCGGATGGGGGCATCATATTTTGCGCTTTCAGCTTTTTTTTCTATCTTTGTCCGAATTATTTATATATAAATATATAACAACCTATGGCACACCGTAGCGGATTTGTGAATATCATCGGTAATCCCAACGTCGGCAAGTCGACGCTGATGAATCAACTTGTGGGCGAGAAGCTATCCATCATAACCTCAAAGGCGCAGACCACGCGCCATCGCATTATGGGCATAGTCAACGGCGACGACTTCCAGATAGTCTACTCCGACACCCCAGGTATCCTGAAGCCCAACTACAAGCTCCAGGAGAAGATGATGAAGTTTGTGCGCGGTGCCATTACCGATGCCGACGTACTCCTTTACGTCACCGACACCGTCGAGGATAGCGACCGCTCGGCCGAAATCATCGACAAGGTACGTCTTTCGGGCATACCCACAATCGTGGTTATCAACAAGGTGGACCTGACAACTCCCGAGAAGCTCACGACATTAGTTGAGAAGTGGCAGGCATTGTTGCCCGATGCGATTATTGCCCCCTGCTCGGCAAAGGAGAACTTCAACGTAGAGGGCGTCTTTAACCTTATCCTCGAGCGTCTGCCCGAGGGCGAGCCATTCTATCCAAAGGATACGCTCACGGACAAGACTCTACGCTTCTTCGCCTCGGAGATTATCCGCGAGAAGATACTCCTAAACTACGACAAGGAGATACCCTACTCGTGCGAGATAGCCATCGACAGCTACAAGGAGGAGCCCACCATCGACCGCATATCGGCAATCATCTACGTTGCCCGCGACTCACAGAAGGGCATCATCATAGGCCACAAGGGCGAGCGTCTAAAAAAGGTCGGTCAGGCGGCACGCCACGACCTCGAGGCATTCCTCGGCAAGCGCGTATTCCTCGAGCTATATGTCAAGGTGAACGAGGATTGGCGCAACAACGACAATCAGCTCAAGCGCTTCGGCTACGAGCTCGACTAACATAATAAAAGCGACAAAGAGAGCGTTTTACGGGCATAAGGAGCGACAATGAAGCGGCTGATTATAGTTACGATAGTGCTTATTGCTACGGTGTTACTACCCTCGCGGGTCGTGGCACAGTACGACCGTAACTATATCTACTGGGTAGGTCAGCAGAGCATGGTCGAGAACAACTATCCTGAGGCTATCGAGGTGCTCAACGTGCTCCTGCGCCACGACCCCAACGACTTCGACGCACACTTCCTGCGTGGCATCGCCAAGTACAATATGGATGACCTTCTTGGCGCCGATGCCGACTTTACGCGTGCCGTGGAGCTAAATCCCGTATTCACCGGTGCCTACTACTACCGCGCCATCACGCGCTCACGCCTGGGCAACTATGACGACGCACTAAAGGACTTTGCCGAGGCCATAGACCTACGCCCCGACCTTGCCGACCCCTACTATAGTCGTGGTGTGACGCTGCTCCTAAACCAGCAGTTCGAGGATGCCATTGCCGACTTCGACCGCTACATTCGCTTCGAGAAGCGCCACGTTGCCGCCTACCTCAATCGTGGCACGAGCTACCTATATTTGAAGGATACTGTCAAGGCCTACGAGAACTACAACCTCGCCATCAGCACCAACCGCGAGGACCCCGATGGTTACAACCGTCGTGGCGCCCTCTACCTCGAGCAAGAGCGCTACGAGGAGGCGTGTGCCGACTTCGACAAGGCCGTAGCGGTGGATGAGGACTACATCCCTGGCTACTTCAACCGCGCCCTTACGTATAGCTACATGCACCGCCCCATGCAGTCGATTGCCGACTTTAGCCGCGTAGTGGAGCTCGACTCGACGAGCTCGCTCGGCTACTTCAACCGCGCCATCGTCCGCACCGAGATTGGCGACTATAACCGTGCATTGGAGGACTTTAATAGTGTGGCGCACTATTCGCCCAACAACGTCCTCGTATACTTCAACCGCGCACAGCTACACACACGCTTAGGTAATCTCGATGCCGCCATCGACGACTATACGCGTGCCATAGAGCTATATCCCGACTTCGCTAATGCCTATCTCGGACGTAGCGTGCTGCGTCGTGCTAAGCACGATGTGCGTGGTGCCGAGAGCGACGAGCGTACGGCACGCCGCAAGATTGCCGAGTACCGCACGCGCCTCAACGACTCCACCTACTCGATATATGCCGACACGGCACAGCGCTTCGACCAGCTGCTATCGTTCGAGAGCCGTCTGATGGAGCGTAACTTCGAGCGTATAGCCTCTATCTCGACAAGCGACGACGACCTAATGCTAATCCCGATGTTCCGCTTTACGCTCTTAGATGCCGACAGCGTCGTTGTCGACCGCCGAGCTAAGCGCTTCGACACGCAGCGCATCAAGGACTTCCGCACGAAGATAGACAACCCACGCCTACGCTTCGACTGTCGCCAGAGCAACATCCCCGCCGACACGCTCGTTGCCATCGACCAGCGCCATGCCACCGAGCTACACGCCGCCGAGGAGCCCACATGGATTATGCACTTCGAGCGCGGTGTGAGCCAATCGCTTATCAAGCAGTATACCAACGCGGTAAATAGCTATACGGAGGCGATACAGCTCAACCCATCGAACCCCTTCCTCTACATCAACCGCGCAACGACACGCGCTGAGATGATCGACTTTATCTCGTCGATAGATAACTCCTATCAAACCATCAGCATCGACTCGGACCCCGCCAAGCGACTGCATAACAGCGGCACACGCACCTATAGCTACGACGAGGCCATCGAGGATATGAATAAGGCCATCAAGCTCTACCCCGAGCTTGCCGAGGCCTACTATAACCGCGCCAACCTTATGGCCATCTCGGGCAAGCTCCCCGAGGCCTACGATGACTACACGCGCGCCATTGAGCTAAACCCCAACCTCGGCGAGGCATACTATAACCGCGGTCTGGTACAGATATTTATGAAGGATACGCGCAAGGGGTGCTTAGACCTCTCCAAGGCCGGTGAGTTAGGCATAGCCTCGGCCTACGACATCCTCCGCCAGTTCCACATTGCAGAACACTAACTATCACGAAACTAAACAATTCAACAAATAACAAACTTAAATTTTAATTTTTATGACTCAAACAATTCAACGTAAACTTAACGACTCGGCGTTTGCACGCTGGTCGGCGTTGATCCTCATCTCGCTGATGATGTTCTTCGCCTACATGTTTGTGGATATGATGTCACCATTGCAGAGCCTTATCGAGGGTCAGCGTGGCTGGGGCCCCGATGTATATGGCATCTATGGCTCATCGGAGTATCTACTCAACGTCTTTGGCTTCCTCATTATCGCAGGTATCATCCTCGATAAGATGGGTGTTCGCTTCACAGGTACCCTATCAGCTTCATTGATGGTTATCGGTGCTGCCATCAAGTTCTACGCTATTAGCGACTGGTTTGTTGGCTCGGAGCTTGACGCCACAATCACCGGCTGGGGCATCTTTGGTCTTCCTGGCTCGGCAGTCTTGGCATGCTTGGGCTTTATGATTTTTGGTTGCGGCTGCGAGATGGCAGGTATCACCGTATCGCGCGCTATCGCTAAGTGGTTCAAGGGCAAGGAGATGGCCATGGCTATGGGTCTCGAGATGGCTATTGCACGTGTTGGTGTGTTTGCCATCTTTACTATGTCACCTGCGATTGCCGCGTCAGACATGTTCTCATTCATTCCTACGGCTGTAGCTAAGCCCGTATTCCTCTGCTCAGTATTCCTTATCATCGGTCTTTTGTGCTTCTTAGTGTTTGTCGTAATGGACAAGACGTTAGACAAGCAGCTTGAGGCAGCAGGCGAGGTCGAGGAGGTATCGAGCGAGGAGGAGTTTAAGATTGGTGATGTTAAGACCATCCTTTCGAGCAAGATTTTCTGGTTGGTAGCTATGCTCTGCGTACTCTACTACTCGGCAATCTTCCCCTTCCAGAAGTATGCTACAAACATGTTTGAGAGCAACCTTAACCTATCACCCGAGGATGCTGCAAGCATCTTCCGTTGGTTCCCTATCGGTGCTGCGCTCATCACTCCATTCCTTGGTCGTTTCCTCGACAAGCGTGGTAAGGGTGCTACGATGCTTCTCTTGGGTGCCGTGCTTATGATTGCTTGCCACCTTATCTTTGCACTCGTATTGCCCAAGTTCCCCAACCTCATCTTAGCTTATAGCGCTATCGTTGTGCTTGGTGTATCGTTCTCGTTGGTTCCTGCAGCTTTATGGCCATCAGTACCCAAGCTTATGCCCGAGCGTTATTTGGGTAGCGCCTACTCGCTTATCTTCTGGGTGCAGAACGTAGGTTTGTGCCTCGTACCTATGCTTATCGGCGTAGTACTTAACAGCACCAACCCTGGCGTATCTGACGCATTCCAGAATAAGAATAGCATTGAGACTCTTGGCGAGAAGATTGCCTACATGGACGACATCTACAAGCTCGAGGCAGACATCGCCCTCTATGAGGAGCTTGAGGCTGCTAAGACGGCAGAGAATAATGCAACTTCGGAGGATACTGAGGCTACTGCTAATGTGGCTGAGAATGTAGAGGCTGCTGAGGCTGCTGAGGTTGCTGAGGTTGCTGAGGTTGCTGAGGCTACTGAGGATATAGCAGTTATTGCAACTCTTCCCGAGGGCTTCAATGTTGCCAAGGCACGCGCTGAGCTTAAGAAGCTTAACGATGGCAAGGCATTTAAGGGTATTAACGAGAAGTTCGTATACGATGAGGCTGTTAAGGAGCTTGCAGAGCTTGAGGCCGAGAAGGTCGAGAAGAACTATCCCGATAATCCTAAGTACAACTACACTATCACCATGCTACTCTTCGTAAGCTTCGGTGTATTGGCACTCATCTTCGGCTTCTGGCTTAAGATTGAGGACAAGAAGAAGGGCTACGGCTTGGAGCTTCCTAACATCAAGCAGGAGTAATCAATCTGCTATAGCACTAACCATAAGGCTGTTCTTCGGAGCAGCCTTATGTCGTATATGGGCCATAATAGAATAAAAAATTTCGCCTCAGTGAAACAAATATGATACCTCGTGCGTATATGTATGCGTAAATTGGAATAGAAGTTGTAAGAAGAGTAAAATTTTATGCGTCAATTAAAGATTACCAAGTCGATCACCAACCGCGAGAGTGCGTCGTTGGATAAGTATCTGCAGGAGATCGGCAAGGAGGAACTTATCTCCGTAGAGGAGGAGGTAGAACTCGCCCAAAGAATCAAGAAGGGAGATAAAGAGGCTCTCGAGAAGCTTACCAAGGCAAACCTACGTTTCGTGGTATCTGTGGCAAAGCAGTATCAGAACCAGGGTCTTAGCCTACCCGACCTTATCAACGAGGGTAACCTCGGCCTTATCAAGGCTGCCGAGAAGTTCGACGAGACACGAGGCTTCAAGTTTATCTCGTATGCCGTGTGGTGGATTCGTCAGTCTATCCTCCAGGCATTGGCCGAGCAGTCGCGTATTGTACGTCTACCCCTAAACCAGGTGGGCTCACTAAATAAGATTAACAAGGCATTCGCACGCTTCGAGCAGGAGCACGAGCGTACCCCATCTGCCGAGGAGCTTGCCAACGAGCTTGAGCTACCCAAGGAGAAGGTGACCGACACATTGCGTGTTGCAGGTCGCCATATCTCGGTGGATGCGCCCTTTGCTGATGGCGAGGATAACTCGTTGCTCGACGTACTGGTAAACACCGACTCACCTAATGCCGACCGTGGTCTTATCAACGAGTCGCTATCTACGGAGGTAGACCGCGCACTCGAGATTCTCACCGACCGTGAGCGCGACATCATCCGCTACTTCTTCGGCATCGGCTGCTCGGAGATGACCCTCGAGGAGATTGGCGAGAAGTTCGACCTCACACGTGAGCGCGTGCGTCAGATTAAGGAGAAGGCTATTCGCAAGCTTAGAGTATCGAAGCGTAGCTCTATTCTACGCTCATACCTCGGATAGTTTTGATGCAATAAGTGAGGGGGGGGGAAAAAAAAACTACTTCGTCACCTCAGCCAATATAACAAATGGGAGATACATTAAAGTATTTCCCATTTGTCGTTTTTTCATATCAGCACCCAATTAACCACTTCGTTCCACTACGAAATTACTCCACATTTACTCGCTAAAACATACTTAGTCAATAAATTGTTAAAAAAATAACGCTACCCTATTGCGTCTCTCAGATTTTTTCATTAATTTTGTGCGCAACATGAACAAGAAAGCTGTTGCACTCTTTATATATAAATGGTGTGGCAGTCCTAAAAAACCTGATTGCTATGTCTTTTATCGATGAAAGGGTACAGACGACAGGTCTCACATTCGACGATGTGTTGCTCGTACCAGCCTATTCTGAGGTTCTACCTCGCGAAGTATCGACCGAGGGTCGTTTCTCTCGCAATATCAAGCTCAACATTCCTATTGTCTCTGCAGCCATGGATACCGTCACCGAGGCAAACCTCGCCATTGCTTTGGCACGCGAGGGTGGTATTGGTGTCATCCACAAGAACATGTCTATCGCTGCACAGGCTGCACATGTGCGCCGCGTGAAGCGTGCCGAGAGTGGCATGATCTACGACCCCGTTACTATCCGCAAGGATAACACCGTGGGCGACGCCTTGGCACTGATGCAGGAGAATAAGATTGGTGGCATCCCCGTAGTGGACGACGCTGGCATGCTCATCGGCATCGTCACCAACCGCGACCTACGCTTCCAGAGCGACATAGAGCGTAAGATTGACGAGGTGATGACCAAGGAGAACATCGTAACGACACACGAGACCGACCTAAAGTCAGCCGCAGAGGTGCTCTTGGCAAACAAGATTGAGAAGCTCCCCGTAGTTGACGACAACGGCAAGCTCGTAGGCCTTATCACCTACCGCGACATCACCAAGCTCAAGGATAACCCCAACTCTTGCAAGGATGCAAAGGGTCGTCTTCGCGTAGCTGCTGGCATCGGCATCACGCCCGACGCTATGGATCGCGTAGCGGCACTCGTAGCCGAGGAGGTCGATGCTGTTGTTCTCGACTCAGCACACGGACATACCAAGGGCGTAGTAGGCCTACTCCGCCAGATTAAGGAGACATACCCCACGCTCGACGTTGTCGTTGGTAACATCGCTACTGCCGAGGCTGCCAAGTACCTCATCGAGAATGGTGCCGACGGCATCAAGGTGGGTATCGGCCCAGGCTCTATCTGCACCACACGTATCATCGCAGGTGTGGGCGTACCCCAGCTCTCGGCTATCTACGACGCCTCTACCGAGGCTAAGAAGGCAGGTGTTCCCATCATTGCCGACGGTGGTCTTCGCTACTCGGGCGACATCGTCAAGGCGCTGGCCGCTGGTGGTAACTGCGTGATGGTAGGTTCGATGTTTGCAGGTACGGAGGAGTCTCCCGGTGAGACCATCATCTACAACGGCCGTAAGTTCAAGGCATACCGTGGTATGGGCTCTATCGACGCTATGAAGGCTGGCTCAGCAGACCGCTACTTCCAGAAGGGCTCGGAGGGTAACATCATGAAGCTCGTACCCGAGGGCATCGTAGGTCGTGTGCCTTTCAAGGGCAAGCTTTCGGAGACTGTATATCAGCTTGTTGGCGGTATTCGCGCAGGTATGGGCTACTGCGGTGCCAAGGATATTGACACCCTGCAGAAGGCTCGCTTCATCCGCATCACATCGAGCGGCGTTACGGAGAACCATCCTCACGATATTACCATCACCAGCGAGACTCCTAACTACTCTCGAGGCGAATAATACTAACTAAACTATATGACAGAGAAGATATTAATTATTGACTTCGGGTCGCAGTACACGCAGCTCATCGCGCGACGCATACGTGAGATGCAGGTATATTGCGAGATCCACCCCTTCAACAACGTACCCGCACTCGATGAGTCGATTAAGGGCGTTGTGCTATCGGGCTCACCACGCTCGGTACGCGATGAGGGTGCTCCCCGCATCGACCTCGACGCCATAAAGGGTAAGCTCCCCTTGCTTGGCGTATGTTACGGTGCCCAGTACCTCGCCCACTTCTACGGTGGCAAGGTGGAGGCATCGCCCAGCCGTGAGTATGGCCGCGCACGTATGATTGTTAAGTGCGCCGAGGATCCACTCATGGCAAAGTTGAGCCCCTCGTCACAGGTGTGGATGTCGCACGGCGACACCATCACCACCATCCCCGAGGGTTACTCTATCGTAGCCTCTACCGATGATGTTCCCGTAGCAGCATACCGCATCGCTGGTGAGCAGACCTGGGGCATACAGTTCCACCCCGAGGTATACCACTCGGAGGAGGGCTTCACGATGATTGAGAACTTCGTTAAGGGCATCTGCGGCTGCTCTGGCTCGTGGACTCCCGCGGGCTTTGTCGAGAGCACCGTAAAGGAGCTTAAGGAGAAGCTTGGCGACGACAAAGTAGTCCTCGGCCTTTCGGGCGGTGTTGACTCATCAGTTGCCGCACTCCTACTACATAAGGCCATCGGTCCCAACCTCTACTGTATCTTCGTGGACTCGGGACTCTTGCGCAAGGATGAGTTCGCCGAGGTTATCGAGTCGTACCGCGGTATGGGTCTCAATGTCAAGGGCGTAGACGCTTCGGCAAAGTTCCTTGGCGACTTGGCGGGCGTTACCGACCCCGAGACCAAGCGTAAGATTATCGGCCGCGACTTCGTCGAGGTCTTCGAGGCAGAGGCTAAACAGTTGCAGGGGGTTAAGTGGCTCGGTCAGGGTACCATCTACCCCGATGTTGTTGAGTCGGCACAGGTCAACGGCACAGCCGTTGTCATCAAGTCGCACCACAATGTGGGTGGTCTTCCCGAGAAGATGGGCTTGAAGGTTGTTGAGCCTCTGCGCCTATTGTTCAAAGACGAGGTGCGCCGCGTGGGTCGCTCTATGGGCATGCCCGAGCGCCTTATTGGCCGTCACCCCTTCCCTGGTCCTGGCCTCGCTATCCGTATCCTTGGCGAGATTACCCGCGAGAAGGTGGAGATTTTGCAGAACGTAGATAAGATATATATCGACATCTTGCGCGAGACCGGCTGGTACGATAAGATCTGGCAGGCGGGAGCTATCTTGCTTCCCGTGCAGTCTGTGGGCGTTATGGGCGACGAGCGCACATACGAGCGTTGCGTGGCACTCCGTGCCGTGCAGTCTACCGACGGCATGACCGCCGACTGGGTGCATATCCCCTATGAGATCTTGGCACGCCTGTCGAACGAGATTATCAACAAGGTACGTGGCGTCAACCGCGTAGTCTACGACATCTCGTCGAAGCCACCAGCAACAATTGAGTGGGAGTAACGATTTCGTGTGATAAGGCAGACACCTACTGCCGCTAACAAAAATTCCCGACAATGAGCAGTACGCCAAGTACAGCCCATCGTCGGGATTTTTGCTGAGCGTTGTATCTGCAGCCTTCTGACACGAAATCCCCTCACGCTAATCACCCTAATTTCATGTCGAGGCCAAGCCTAACCCCTTCTGACATCAAACGCACCCTCACACTACCCATCGTCAGTTTTTCATGTCAGCGCCACTGCTACACCACCCTGACGCTAAAAGGGGCTCACGGATAATTTCATGTCGAGGCCAAGCCTAACCCCTTCTGACATCAAACGAGGTCACGCTAATTAAATATTGAATCCACTCATCTGTCAGCATTACTAAGATATACCTTGGCATCCGACAGGATGAGTTACTTGAAACATACGACATGTTGGATTTTTAGAGATTTAAGCTAAATATCCAAAACAATGCCCCCAGGAGTGTTGTTCGTTTCAGAAATTATTTTTAATTTTGTAGTGCTATTTGGATAAATAGCAGACATATTGAAAGTGTTTTCGATATCCTATAATGGAAATGTGGAAGTTTTCAGAACTAAAGGAGAAACGAATGACACTCATTTCTTGTATAGTTATGTGTGACTATGCACCTTTCTGTGCATACCCCATACTATCCAAGTGTGGGGCATTGTATCGTTTGTTTTAGTTCGGGTCATTCCACAACCTCCATTATAATAGACGAAATCAACTCCACACTTTCTTTTTTATAAATACTAACCGCAGCATATTGGGAGAGTGAGTTGCAGTAAGTTTTAGGCTTAATGGCACTTATAGATGTAGTAAAATGTGAAATGGATGGCAATAGCTTCTGCCAAAAGTTTCCATCAGAGGATTTACGCATAGGCACACAGTTGGTTGTCTATACAGCACAGACAGCACTCTTTGTCAAGGGTGGTGCAATATATGATGAGTTCTCAGCTGGAACGCATACACTTAAAACGGCAAACATCCCCCTGCTAAATAAGATTATCAACCTACCATTTGGCAGTGATTCTCCGTTTAAGGCAGAGGTATGGTTTGTAAACCATATCACTAAGTTGGATTTGAAATGGGGCACACCTCAGCCAATTCAACTTGAGGACCCACGATACAGTGTTATTGTCCCAGTTCGTGCTTTTGGTCAGTACGGTTTCCAAATAACGAATGCACGAAAATTCTTAGAGACTCTAATTGGCAATATGCAGAGCTTCACTGCAGAGCAGATTGATGCCTACTTCAAGGGCAAGATATTGTCATCACTCAATGCACTGCTATCTAAGAAGATTTCCGCAGAGAAGATTTCAATTCTCGATGTGAACACAATGCTTGTGGAGATGTCTGAGTATTGTGAACAGCAACTAAACCAATCTTTCGAGAAATATGGCGTAAAACTATGCGATTTTAGCATTATATCTATCAATGTGCCACAGAATGACCCAAGCATTATCAAGTTAAAGGCAGCCAAGGATGAAGCAGCGCGATTTAACATCATTGGTAGAGATTACTATCAGATGAACCGCAGTTTTGATGTATTAGAGAAAGCTGCTGCCAATGAGGGGGCAGGCGGCCAATTTGCAGCTATGGGTGCCGGTTTAGGTGTTGGTATGGGAGTAGGTGGTGCCGTGGGCAATATGGCATCGCAGTTAATTAATACAAATCCGACACAGGTCCCTCCACCAATGCCACAGCAGACCTCATACTTTATTTTTGTGAATGGACAGCAGTTAGGAAGACAGAGTGCGCAGACTATTGCAGCACTACTGCAGCAGGGTGTAGCCAGTGGTGATACATTAGTTTGGACTACTGGCATGCCCCAGTGGGTAAAATTGTCACAAGTGCCTGAACTTGCTCAATTGTTAAACAATCAGACACCTCCACCAATTCCAACCCTATAATATGATTGAACTATGAAAAACATAACTCTCATTACTGGTGGAACACTCCTTTTGGTTAACCTAATCATCGGTTTGCTAATCACAGCATATCCAATGTTTAACCTCTGTTTCACCTCAATAGTTATTGCAATTACAACGTTGCTATTATATGCCTTAAGTAAGGTTAATTTGAAAGATGGCTTTATCATTGGGCTATCATCACTCTTCTCTCTATTAGGATTGGTCGAGCTAATCTTAGGTGCTGTTTCAGGCGACTCCTTACAGAATAACGGATGTGTGATTGCAGCTGTTATTCTAATTGCTTTACAAGTTTTGACACTTGTCATTTGCAATGTAGTATCAAAGAATGTGTAACTAATAAAATTATTAAATAAATAAACTATGGAACAAGTGCAAACTATTGTATGTCCCAACTGTGGCGCAGTAACCGCAAGTAACCAAAATTGTGAGTATTGCGGAAGTATGCTAACAAAGGTGGCAACAGCTTTATGCAATGAGGGAGATGATATCAAGACAACTCTTTCGGACTTAGGCTTTGGTAAAAGTGCTTATGTTAGTTATAAACTCGTCCATGCAATAGAGAACAATATAAAACAAAGTCAAAAACATAATGCAAAAACCACATGCATCATTAAATGTAAATATTATGGATGTGTAATCACACTTAATACACCTGAGTGTGGCTACCCCACGGTTTTGCAAATCGAATTTGGAATGGATAACAAGTCTACTAATGATGAATTCACCTCTTTCGAGAACTCTCATCTTGTAAAGCTTTTTTCCATACGTCAAGAACACAACTATTTGGATATGGGTAGCGACTATATGATTTGTTCATTGCAACTTGACGATGATACGAGAACGTCTGCGCAGATAGTACAGTACATTTTAAAAGAGGCATTTAATATAAATGACTACGAAATAGTTTTGTCAACGTACGTAACATTGAATGGTGAGGAATTTGAAATTGTATCAGCCAGAGAGAAACAAGCAGTAGATGCAGAAATTGAACAAGACGAAAAAGAATATTTAGAAGCAGAGCAAAGGTATTTAAACGAACTGAAAAAAATAGAAAAAAATATGGAGGGTGCTATCATGGACGAACGTGCAACTTATGTGAGGAGCATTAAGAGAGAGTCAATATTGCCGTCCTTTGCACAGATATTTGGTATGGCTGCTATTTTGGCAATGGGTGTGTATTGGAGGGAAATGTACTCACTAACTACAGCACTTATTATATTAGGTGCAGTGATTGCTCTTTCAATGATTGTGAAGGGAGTATCAAAAAGCCGCAGAATTAATGAAGTTAATGACTTGGAAACATTTAAGACTAAGTATTCTAAAATCAAGGTACCTACACCAAAAGAATTACCCCAAAAACCAAAACGTCCGCAAAAAATATATCCCAAGTACTTAGAAGAGTAGCTTTTGACAAAAATGATTTTATGAATGAGGAACATATACAATAACAATTTTAATATTTACATTGTATGAAAAAAACTATTATTACTACAACTGCAGGTGAAAGAGAAGTTGAAATCCTTAAAGAAGTTTGTCTACATTATGGTTTAGCCAAATGTCTACATAACGATGTAGAGGAGTATTACCTTGTTGATTTTACTGGCCATAATATAGTTGGGAAGCTGAATGCCAAAGAAAACATAGAGCAATTTCTTGATGAGGTTGAAAAGTATAAACTATAATATTATTTGAGGTAGGAAAACAACAAGAAAGCTTACTCCAGCTGTAGTCAATAATTAATTGGCTACAATGAAAAATACAATATACATTATGTTAGACACTAAGCAAATGATAGGTATATCAGTGGCTGATTATATAATGGAAATTTGGGATTATATAATTTTAGTTAACAGGTCTGATTATGCCCTATATGAACAAGCATCTGACAATGATGTATTATGCGACCTATTGATATGGATACTTGGGAATGATGTATGTTTAGCAATCCCATATACGGGCAGTAAGGGTGATTTAAGGGCTGAACTTGAGGACTTCCTCGATAGTCAATACTTTATGAATGATGAGTATGTATAGCTAAACCGTGCTCCTATTAAAATCCGAGTATCAAGTAACATTGATATTCGGTTTTTTTGTTGAAACATTCACTTATATACAAAAATGAATATTTATAAAGGCACTTATATAGCAGATTACACAAGGTAATAGAAAAAGGGACTGGTGAGCAGTCCCTCCCCGATTGACTATCGGCGAGAAATGCGAACAGTAGTTCGTGTATGTACTCGCGTTGTAGTCTTGACTCGGATTTTAATCTTTGCCATAATACAAAAGTTTTTAATTAAACAATAGGGATTACTCCCTTCACCCGCTTTGGGCTAACGCCTGAATACCCTTTGCGGAGTGGCAAATGACAAAGATTTCTACAAAGGTAGTAAAAAATCGGGGCTATTGCCTTTTTAATATAGAAAAAAGTATAAAAAAGTTCTTTGAGAGGCTGTAGAAAAAGGGGTTGCGCTAACAACCCCACGGGAAAATCACTAACGAATACGCTTCGTTTTGTGAGTTACACTTCCAGATTTATAAATCCAAATGTGTAAATAATTCCCAATGATTTTGGTTTTAATTTTCTTTACCATAATCGCTGCTTTTAAGGGTTTATAGACCTTATTTTCATAACTTTCTACTTACATAAAAGGAAGAAGTTACCCGTACAGCGATTGAGAAAATTCCAAAATCGACACAAATATAGTGATTTTCCCGCTATTGCCTTTTTAATGTACAAAAAATTGTAAAACAAATACAAAAAAAGTTCTTTGAAATTTTGTTATCTCGTTAATAATTACTATCTTGTAAGTGAATTAAAACGATAGTGGTTATGGGCAAGACTAATGGTTTTCTTTCGTTTGCAAGCACATTTCCAACCGAGCAAAGTTGTATTGAATACTACGAGCAGATTAGGTGGAATGGTAAGGTTGTTTCTCCTTATGATGAAACTTCCAAAGTCTATAAGTGCAAGAATGGCAAATATCGCTGCGCTAATACGGGTAGATACTTTGATGTGAAAACTGGAACGCTCTTTGCCCATACTAAATTGCCGTTGAGATATTGGTTCTATGCGATGTTTTTGTTCCTTTCCCATAAAAGGGGCGTATCATCTTGCCAATTAGCACGAGATTTAGGTGTTACCCAAAAGACAGCGTGGGGTATGTTGCACAAAATCCGTGAGTATATGGATTGCGAAAACGACCATCAGTTGCGCGAAGAGGTAGAGATAGACGAAACTTTTGTCGGTGGTAAGAATAAGAATAGGCATAAGGACAAAAAGGTAGAAAAGTGCCAAGGTCGTAGTTTTAAGGATAAAGCCCCTGTGTTTGGAATGTACCAGCGTGGCGGTAAACTCGTTGCAAAGGTTGTTCCTGATACACGAGCCAAGACCTTATCTCCAATTCTGTCAGAGTATGTAACAACCGAAAGTAGAGTATTTACTGATGGTTGGGACTATGGCGATATGAGGAGTTATGAGCAGATGTCCGTTGACCACGGAATAGGATTCTATGGTACAACGGCTGTCGATGCCGATGGTGTTTGCGTTATGGTATGCACCAATGGTATTGAAAATGCTTGGTCGCACTTAAAGCGTACTATATTCGGAACTTATTATCAAGTCAGCAAAAAGCACCTACAACGCTATGTTGATGAGTTTACTTTCCGATTTAATACACGAAACCTTGGCGATTTTGAAAGATTTGAGTTATATTTGCAAAGCGTAGCATAGATTATGGCAAAGAAAACGACTACAAAAACATCACGCAAGGATAATATTCCTCACGCTCGACCTTTGGCGGTAGCAAAGCCAAAGTTTGACGAGTTATTGCGTTTGGTGTCGAAACCGAAAGGTGGAAAGAAGAAGTAATTTTTGAAACAAGCACCGAGAGGAGAAGATACCTAACCGTTACGCTGCGTTCTTACTGCCCCACTTGGAACGGCAATGCTCGCAGACAATCTCAATCCTGCCGAATCGCACTCGCAAGTACGAAACAACATGGACTGGGCGGTCAGCTCCACAATAGAGCTTTCTGCCTCTTAAATCAACCTTTTTTGTCATGGTATAAGAAATTTTACAGGTTGGAAAAGGTGATAATCGTACAGAGTTGGGCTTATTGGTCAAAATTAGTAGATAAAATCGGGGCAATTAATTGATTTTTATATATTTGCACTATTTGCGTTAGAAATGGATAAAAAGTTTGTCCAAAATGTGGGCAACGCACCCTCGTCAGAGATGGCTACAACGGG